>NZ_JBKIUU010000004.1:0-394266 GCF_046603115.1 Klebsiella sp. 1SOBk5mer
GCCCGGCGGCGCTGCGCTTGCGCGGGCCTACAGACTGAGCTGGCGGCTGGAATAGCGGAGCGGATAAATGTTTCTGCGGGTTCAGTCGTTGTAGGCCGGATAAGGCGTGAGTCGCCATCCGGCATAAAGGCGGCTTCGTGCCGGCGGTCGTTGCCCGGCGGCGCTGCGCTTGCGCGGGCCTACAGACTGAGCTGGCGGCTGGAATAGCGGAGCGGATAAATGTTTCTGCGGGTTCAGTCGTTGTAGGCCGGATAAGGCGTGAGCCGCCATCCGGCATAAAGGCGGCTTCGTGCCGGCGGTCATTGCCCGGCGGCGCTGCGCTTGCACGGGCCTACGGGGTGTGAGCCTGTGAGAGGAACTTGTAGGCCGGGTAAGGCGCGGCCGCCACCCGGCAACATCACGGGTACTGCGCCTGGCGTCTCGCCCGGCGGCGCTGCGCTTGCACGGGCCTGAACGCCAGCCGGACTGTTTCCTGGAGAGGGGAAGCATTGCCGTGTGGTTGTTTATGTTATCTGTGGCTTCAGCGTAGTTTGCGCTCCCGGTTCGTCTTCTGCGTTATGTCCCTTATGGCGCAGGGAGCGCACAGGGGGCGGCCAGTCGCCGCCGCCCCCTGTACCCCCGGGCTCCGGCCAGCAAAATCGCCACTGCGTGGTGCCTTCGACTTATCCCTGCAGGCTTCGGGTCGGGCCGAGGCAGCGTCCGTGCAAAACACGGCCCTCAGCCCGCATCCATGCGGGCTGCCCCGGCCTTCCGGGAACGTCTCAGCGATTTTGAGGCCGTCAGCACCGGCAGTTTCAGCAACAATGATGAATAAATTAACGACAGGTCGTAAGAACGTAGGCCGGGTAAGGCGCAGCCGCCACCCGGCACAAAGGCGCGCTAGCGTTCCTCCTGATACAGCGGCACTACGGCGCCGCCGATATAGCGACGGCGCAGCCAGGCGGAGAGGGTGTCCATGATCATCACCACCGCCACCAGCAGCAGCGTGATAAACATCACCACATCCCAGTTCCACAGGCGCATATTCTCGGCATAGATAAGCCCGATACCGCCGGCGCCGACGAAGCCCAGCACCGCCGCGGAGCGGGTGTTGGATTCAATCTGGTACAGGCTCAGCGCGAGGAAGGTCGGGAACGACTGGGTAAAAATACCAAAACGATGCTTTTGCAGGCCGTTCGCGCCCACGGCGGTCAGCCCGCGCCCGGGGGAGCGGTCCACGGCTTCGTGTCCTTCCGCGTACAACCGTCCCAGCAGACCGGTGTCCTGCATGATGATCGCCAGCACCCCGGCCAGCGGCCCGAGGCCTACCGCGCGCACGAAAATCAGCCCCCAGATAGCCATGTCGATCCCGCGCAGCACATCAAACAGGCGGCGCATCAGCAGGGCGAGGGTCCCCAGCACCATGCCGCGCATGATGTTGCGGGCGGCGAAGAAGGAGAGCAGCAGCGCCAGCACCGTGGCGGTGAGCGTCCCGGCGAAGACGATAGCCAGGGTAATGCCGATTTGCGTGAAGTAATAGCCAAACGGCCAGTTCCAGAAGTCGTGCCAGACGAACATCCGCGCCAGATAGCGGCCAATCTGCTGCAGGCCGGTGGTCAGCTGTTCGCCGCTGATGCCGAACTGCAGAAAAAACCAGACGTAATAGAGCACGCAGGCCAGCGCCACCAGCCCGACGTAGCGCAGGTAGCGCCCCTGGACCTGATAGAGCTGTTTATGCTGCCGACGGCTGGCGGCGATATCCGGTTGCATGTGCCAGACGCTCATTTCTTACCCTCCAGTACCCACAGGCGCAGACGACCGGACAGCATGTCCAGCGCCGACACCACCAGAATGATCAGCAACAGGGTGATGCTCACCTGATCGTAACGGTCGAGCTTGATGTTGGTCATCAGCTCCTGGCCGATGCCGCCCGCGCCCACCAGCCCGAGAATGGTCGACGAGCGGAAGTTGATTTCAAGCCGCATAAAGCCGTAGGAGAGAAACAGCGGTTTCACCTGCGGCCACAGGGCGAAGCGAATTTTCTGCAGCGGCGATGCGCCGCAGGCCGCCAGGCCGCGTACCGGTTTGTTTTGCGCGCTTTCCACCGCCTCGTAGAACAGTTTGGTCAGACTGCCGACGGTATGCAGCATGAGCGCCAGAAAGCCCGGGATCGCGCCGATGCCGAACGCCATCACAAAGATCACCGCCCACGCTAGCTCGGGCATGGTGCGCAAAAACGCCACCAGCACGCGAATGGCAAAGCGCACCGGCGCCGGGGACCAGGCGTTATTGGCGGCGAGAAACGCGAAAACCGTGGCAATGGCGACCGCCACCAGGGTTGAGGCCAGCGCCAGCTGCAGGGTTTCCCAGATCAGCGGCAGCTGGATCGGCAGGCGATAGCCCCACCAGGCCAGCGACCCTTTGGTCTGCACGTCGGCGAACAGGTTGCCGGCGCTCAGGGGCGGAATAGTCTCTGCCATATAGTCCAGGAAGTGGGGCAGCGAGTGCCAGATAGTCAGCAGATTAAATTCCGCGGCGCTGCCGGCGGCAAAATAGAGCGCCAGCAACAGCAGGGACCAGCAGACGGCATCGCGTTTTTGCCGCGAGCGTATCTGCTGGTAATAGCGTTCAAATTCGATGTGGGTCGTCTTCATGCGTCGGGGATCTTCAACGTAGCGCCGCCGCTCACCTCGGGGCAAGCCGGCGGCGTTGAGGCAGGATTAACGCGCGCTCACCAGCTCGCGTTTCATATCGATAATCTGCTGGAAATCAGCCACGCTGCCCGGGCCGATGTGCTGCGTACCGCCCATCGCTTTGATAAAGCAGGCGTGATCCTCGGTATCCAGTTTTTTCACCGCCGCCACGACCTTCGCCTTAAAGTCCGCCGGCAGCGCATTGCTCACCAGGATCGGGCCGTTCGGGATCAGCGGCGATTGCCAGATAATGCGGATCTGCTTCATCAGATCCGGATGATCCATGCGAATCAGGCGGTTGAACGCGCCGGTGGTGTAGCCGGTGTTGTAATCGCCAACCATCGAGGCCCAGGTCACCGCCCCCGCGAACTGGCCATTCAGCACGCCGAGGATGTCCTGCTCGTGGCCACCGGAGAAGGTGACGCTGGAGAAGGTGTTGTTGTATTTGTTGTCGGCGTTGCCGCCAAATTTTTCTTTAAACGCATGGTTAGGGATCAGATACCCGGAAGTGGAATCCGGGTCGGCGAAGCCAAAGGCTTTGCCTTTTAAATCGTCCAGCGTTTTATACGGGGAGTCGGCTTTGACAATCACCACCGAGTGATAGCCGCGAGACTGATCTTTGTCGTCCACGGCGATGCCGACGATATCCACCGCTTTCGGGTTATTGAGATAAACCGAGGCGTAAGAGGAGGGGGACATGCTCAGCACCACGTCGACTTTACCCCCCAGCAGACCCTGAATCACCCCGGAATAGTCGGAAGAGTTACGCAGTTTGGTATCCACGTTCAGCTCTTTATCGAGGAAGGTCTTCACGCACTGGTTATCGCCGATTTGCTGGGTGGCGTTCTGGCCGCCGAGAATGCCCAGATTCAGCTCTTTCGGCTGCGCCGCCGCTGCCTGCCATGCCATCATCATGCCCGCGACCATTGCGGATAAACGAACTGCGCCAGTCATATATTTTTTCATTATGTTGCCCGTGTGAGTGAAATTAATGCAATTGGCTAACGTCATCGCCGTACAGCTGCTGCAGTACATCCTGCGTCAGCCGGGCGGGGTGATCGTCAAAAATAAGCTGTCCGCTGGCGACGCCGATAACCCGGGTGCAGTAGGTCCTGACCAGCTCCACCGAATGCAGGTTGACCATCACGCTGATGCCCTGCTCGCTAATCTCGCGCAGCACATCCATGATGCGCTGAGTGTTTTTCGGATCCAGCGAGGCGACAGGCTCGTCGGCCAGCAAGATCCCGGGGTTTTGCATCAGCGCCCGGCAGATCGCCACCCGCTGCATCTGCCCGCCGGAGAGGTTCTCCGCCCGCTGCAGCGCGTGCGGCAGCATGTTCATCCATTCAAGCAGCGCAATGGCGCGCGCCCGGTCGGCTGCTGGAAAAATTTTAAACAGCGATTTCAGGGTTGAAGTCTGGCTGAGGCGGCCCAGCAGAACGTTGGTGAGCACGTCGAGGCGCGGCACCAGGCAGAAGTCCTGAAAGATCATCCCGCAGTGGCTGCGCCAGGCGTTGAGCGCGCGGCCTTTCAGCCGGGAGACATCGTGCGGGGTACCGACTTCCGGGTAGCTAAGAATTTCGCCGCCGCTGGCGCTGTGGGTGCCATTGAGAACATGCAGGAGCGTCGATTTACCGGCGCCGGAGCGACCAATAACCCCGACCATTTCACCGGCGTGCAGATCAAAGCTGATGCTGTCCAGCACCTTGTGCTGAGCCTCGTAGGCTTTACTCAGGTTACGCACGCTTAAGACCTTCCGCTGCCGGCCGGCATTGAGATCGGTGAACGGCTGGAAATCAGTTTCGGCCACCGCGGCAAGAGAGCTGTTCATAAGAGTGTCCAGGTTCGTCATTAACTGGCCACTATTAATAGGTCTTTATGTGAAATTTCGATGACGGTATTGCGAACAAACCGTGAACAGGCGGGAAAGGGCGGCGGTGAGCGGTCCACCCGCGCGCGCGTGGCGCGCTGGCGAAGCGCCGAAAAGCGGCTATGCTTTCGGGGGCGCGGAGACAGGTGCCCCTTGACGGCAGGAACCCTCGTCAATCTTCGCTTAATCTTGCTGATGAGAACTGTTATATCGAATAGATAATGCGTCTGCCTTTGTTTAGCATTCAACATTCCCCAGGTATTAACATATACATAACTATTTTGTGCGGCAGGTTAATCTATTCATGAGTCTTATGCGTTGGTGAATCATCCTGGTTGTTGCTTCTTTTTGGATTTATATTCTTTATTTTTTAATAAATTTGGTTTATTCGACAACTTCATTCTGCCCTCCATTAAGAATATTCCTAACATAATAGGGTGAAGATCCTGGGTAATATAAAATTCAGCTAAGAATCGACAGTAATATTGCCAATAACCTTATGAAAATAAATGTCTTTTTTCTTCCCTCAAAAAAACGATATTTTCAGTTTTTGTAAATATTGACCTGGGCGCGAAATTCATTGCCTTTCCGCATGTTGACACTCTATAGGAAAAAACTTAAATTCAACGCCAAGCAGAAAATAATTATAGTTTAACCCCGCTTATCCAATATTGATAGGTGATGCGTGTCTTATTTAATGGCGATTTATTAAAGGAATGGAATACGCCAGTTAACTTTATAGGCCTGGCAAGCAGTGACGTTGTAAAAATGATTACTTCAAGGACTATGAGGTTAAAAACTATATGGAATATAAAAGCTGTTCCGATAAGTATATTTGGTCTGCCCATGACTCCTACTTCTATAAAGGATTATCCGAACTGATTGTTGATATCGACGAATTAATTTATCTGTCGCTAGAGAAAATCAGAAGAGATTTCGTGTTTATCAATCTCAATACGGCTTCGTTAAACGAATTTATCAGGCGCGACAGCGAATGGCTATCCGCGGTAAAGGGGAAACAGGTCGTATTAATTGCGGCCAGAAAGTCAGAGGCCTTAGCGAATTACTGGTATTACAATAGCGATATTCGCGGCGTGGTATATGTTGGCCTGAGTCGCGATATTCGAAAAGAGCTGGCCTATGTGATTAATGGCAGGTTTCTCCGTAAAGATATTAAGAAAGATAAAATTACAGACCGGGAAATGAAAATTATCCGCATGACCGCCCAGGGCATGCAGCCGAAATCGATCGCCAGAATTGAAAATTGTAGCGTGAAGACAGTGTATACCCATCGGCGCAATGCTGAGGCCAAGCTGTATTCCAAAATATATAAGTTAGTTCAGTAACACCCAGGCAAGTTAATTTTTGAATGGTTCACCGGGACATCATGTCCTTAATTCAACTCAGGAAGAAAAAGCGATGAAAAAAAAGGTTCTGGCAATAGCTCTGGTAACGGCGTTTACCGGTATGGGTGTGGCGCAGGCTGCTGACGTAACGGCTCAGGCTGTAGCGACCTGGTCTGCGACCGCCAAAAAAGACACCACCAGCAAACTGGTCGTCACCCCGCTCGGCAGCCTGGCGTTCCAGTATGCCGAAGGCGTGAAAGGTTTTAACTCACAGAAAGGTCTGTTTGACGTGGCAATTGAGGGTGACGCAACGGCGACCGCCTTTAAGCTGACCTCGCGTCTTATCACCAACACCTTAACCCAGCTGGATACCTCCGGCTCCACGCTGAGCGTGGGCGTGGATTATAACGGCGCAGCGGTGGAAAAAACCGGTGATACCGTGATGATCGATACCGCCAACAACATTCTGGGCGGCAACCTCAGCGCGCTGGCTAATGGCTACAACGCCAGCGGTCGCACCACCGCGCAGGATGGTTTCACCTTCTCTATCATCAGCGGCACCACTGACGGCACCACCGCCGTGACCGATTACAGCACCCTGCCGGAAGGGATCTGGAGCGGCGACGTTAGCGTCCAGTTCGACGCCACCTGGACCAGCTGATCCTTCTGATGCACCAGCAGGGGGGGCTCCCCCTGCTTTTTTCACGGACGGAATTGTTATGAAAAAGCACCTTCTGGCCCTCGGGCTGCTGCTTGCCGGAGTATCGCCGGCGCAGGCGCTGGATGTCGGCGATATCTCATCTTTTATGAACAGCGGCAGCAGCACGCTGAGCAAAACGATCAAGAACAGCACCGACAGCGGCCGGCTGATCAATATCCATCTCGAACGGCTCTCTTCCCCGCTGGATGACGGACAGGTTATCCCGATGGATAAACCGGATGAGGTGCTGCTCACTCCCGCCAGCCTGCTGTTACCCGCCCAGGCCAGCGATGTGATCCGCTTCTTCTACAAAGGCCCGGCGGATGACAAAGAGCGCTACTACCGCATTGTCTGGTTCGACCAGGCGCTCAGCGATGCCCAGCGCGATAACGCCACCCGCAGCGCGGTGGCCACCGCTTCCGCCCGCATCGGCACCATCCTGGTGGTGGCGCCCCGGCAGGTGAACTACCGCTTTCAGTACGCCAACGGCTCCCTGACCAACACCGGGAACGCGACGCTGCGGATCCTCGCCTACGGCCCTTGCCTGAAGGCCGACGAGGGTAAGGAGTGTAAAGAGAACTACTACCTGATGCCGGGTAAATCACGCCGTTTTACGCGCGTGGACACGGCGGATAAAAAAGGACGGGTTGCGCTTTGGCAGGGTGAGCAGTTTGTTCCCGTGAAATAGACAGCTGTGCAGATGGATAACGACGATGCCTCTTCAACGGATTTCCCCAGGACTGAAAACACGGCTTGCCTTCGGCATGTTTTTTTTGTTCGTTCAGCCCGACGCCAGCGCGGCTGCCCCAGGGGCGCAGCAGATTGGCGGGGTGATTATTCCGCAGGCCTTCAGCCAGGCGCTGCAGGACGGCATGAGCGTTCCTCTCTATATTCATCTTGCCGGCAGCCAGGACACCCGGGACGATCAGCGGATCGGCAGCGCCTTTATCTGGCTGGACGGCGGCCAGCTGCGCGTTCGGCAGATCCGGCTGGAGGACAATGAGGGTAACGCCAGCGTCAGCGAACAGACCCGCCAGCAGCTGACTGGCCTCGCCAACGCCCCGTTCAGCGAGGCGCTCACCATCACGCTGACCGACAGCGCGCAGCTGGATCTCAGCCTGCGCCAGCTGCTGCTGCAGCTGGTGGTCAAGCGCGAGGCGCTGGGCACCGTGCTGCGCTCGCGCAGCGAAGACATCGGCCAGTCGAGCGTCAACGCCCTTAGCAGCAATCTGAGCTATAACCTCGGCGTCTATAACAACCAGATGCGCAATGGCGGGAGCAACACCTCCAGCTATCTGTCGCTGAACAACGTCACGGCGCTGCGTGAGCATCATGTGGTGCTCGACGGCTCGCTGTACGGGATCGGCAGCGGTCAGCAGGACAGTGAATTATATAAGGCCATGTATGAACGCGATTTCGCCGGCCACCGCTTTGCCGGCGGGATGCTTGACACCTGGAACCTGCAGTCCCTGGGGCCGATGACCGCTATTTCGGCGGGCAAGATTTACGGACTTTCCTGGGGGAACCAGGCCAGCTCCACCGTCTTCGACAACAGCCAGTCCGCCACGCCGGTGATCGCCTTTCTGCCGGCGGCGGGCGAGGTGCATCTCACTCGTGACGGCCGGTTGCTGAGCGTCCAGAACTTCGCCATGGGGAACCATGAAGTGGATACCCGCGGCCTGCCGTACGGTATTTACGACGTGGAGGTGGAGGTGATCGTCAACGGGCGGGTGGTCAGCAAACGCACCCAGCGGGTCAATAAGCTGTTCAGCCGGGGACGCGGCGCCGGCGCGCCGCTGGCGTGGCAGGTGTGGGGCGGCAGTTTTCATATGGATCGCTGGTCGGAGAGCGGGAAAAAGACCCGGCCGGCGAAAGAGAGCTGGCTGGCGGGCCTCTCGGCCTCCGGGTCGCTCAGCACCCTGAGCTGGGCGGCAACGGGCTATGGCTACGACAACCAGGCGGTGGGAGAAACCCGCCTGACGCTGCCGCTGGGCGAGTCGATCAACGTTAACCTGCAAAATATGCTGGCCAGCGACAGCTCGTGGAGCAGCGTCGGCAGCATCAGCGCCACGCTGCCGGGGGGCTTTAGTTCAGTGTGGGTCAACCAGGAGAGAACCCGCATTGGCGATCAGTTGCGGCGCAGCGATGCCGACAACCGGGCGATCGGCGGCACCCTCAACCTCAACGCGCTGTGGTCGAAGCTGGGGACGTTCAGCGTCAGCTACAACGATGACCGTCGCTACAACAGTCATTACTACACCGCGGATTACTATCAGACGGTCTACAGCGGCGCCTTTGGATCGCTCGGCCTGCGGGCAGGGATCCAGCGCTATAACAATGGCGACAGCAGCGCCAACACCGGGAAGTATATCGCCCTCGATCTGTCGCTGCCGCTGGGCAACTGGTTCAGCGCCGGGATGACCCATCAGAACGGCTACACCATGGCTAACCTCTCAGCGCGCAAGCAGTTTGATGAAGGCACCATTCGCACCATCGGCGCCAATCTGTCGCGGGCCATCTCCGGCGATACCGGGGATGACAAAACCCTCAGCGGCGGGGCGTATGCCCAGTTCGACGCCCGCTACGCCAGCGGCACGCTGAACGTCAACAGCGCGGCGGACGGCTACGTCAACACCAACCTCACCGCCAGCGGCAGCGTCGGCTGGCAGGGCAAAAACATCGCCGCCAGCGGACGAACCGACGGTAACGCCGGGGTGATCTTCAACACCGGGCTGGAGGATGACGGTCAGATCAGCGCCAGGGTCAACGGGCGAATCTTCCCGCTCAGCGGCAAGCGTAACTATCTGCCGCTCTCTCCCTATGGCCGCTATGAGGTGGAGCTGCAAAACAGCAAAAACTCGCTCGACAGTTACGACATCGTCAGCGGGCGTAAGAGTCATCTGACCCTCTATCCCGGCAACGTGGCGGTGATTGAGCCTGAGGTGAAGCAGATGGTCACCGTCTCCGGTCGTATTCGGGCGGAAGACGGCACGCTGCTGGCGAATGCGCGGATTAACAACCATATCGGCCGTACCCGCACCGATGAAAACGGCGAGTTCGTCATGGATGTGGATAAGAAATACCCCACGATCGATTTCAGCTACGGCGGCAATAAAACCTGCGAAGTGGCGCTGGAGCTCAGCCAGGCGCGCGGCGCCGTCTGGGTGGGGGATGTGGTTTGCAGCGGCCTCTCGTCGTGGGCGGCGGCGCAGCAGACAGGAGAAGAGAATGAAAGTTAACCCTTTAATCGCCCTGGCGATCCTCGCGCTGCTCTGGCCGGCGGCCGCGCTCAGGGCGGCGGTGTCGAAGACCACCTGGTCGGATGCGCCGGCGCGCGAGTTTGTGTTTGTGGAAAACAACGCCGACGACAACTTTTTCGTCACCCCCGGCGGGGCGCTGGATCCGCGCATGACCGGCGCCAACCGCTGGACCGGCTTAAAATACACCGGCTCCGGGACCATCTATCAGCAGAGTCTCGGCTATATCGATAACGGCTACAACACCGGGCTCAATGCCAACTGGAAGTTTGATATGTGGCTGGAAAACTCGCCGGTTTCGCACCCCTTAACCGGCCTGCGCTGCATCAACTGGTACGCCGGGTGCGATATGGCCACCAGCCTGATCCTGCCGCAAACCACCGACGCCAGCGGGTTCTATGGCGCGACGGTGACCAGCGGCGGCGCGAAGTGGATGCACGGTATGATGTCGGACGCCTTCTATCAGTATCTGCAGCAGATGCCGGTCGGCGGCAGCTTCACGATGACCATCAATGCCTGCCAGACCTCGGTGAACTACGACGCCAGCAGCGGCGCGCGCTGTAAGGATCAGGCCTCCGGCAACTGGTATGTGCGCAACGTCACCCACACCAAAGCCGCGAGCCTGCGGTTGATAAACACCCACTCGCTGGCGGAGGTGTTTATCAACAGCGATGGCGTGCCGACCCTCGGGGAAGGGAACGCCGACTGCCGGACGCAGACCATCGGCAGCCGCTCAGGATTAAGCTGTAAGATGGTCAACTATACCTTGCAGACCAATGGGTTAAGCAACACCTCGATCCATATTTTCCCGGCGATCGCCAACTCGTCGCTGGCCTCGGCCGTCGGGGCGTACGATATGCAGTTCAGCCTCAACGGCAGCTCATGGAAGCCGGTGAGCAATACCGCCTATTACTACACCTTCAACGAGATGAAGAGCTCAGACGCGATCTATGTGTTCTTCTCCAGCAACTTTTTTAAGCAGATGGTGAATCTCGGGATCAGCGATATCAATACCAAGGATCTGTTCAACTTTCGCTTCCAGAACACCACCTCGCCGGAGTCAGGCTGGTATGAGTTTTCCACCTCCAATACGCTGATTATCAAGCCTCGTGATTTCAGCATCAGCATTATCTCCGACGAATATACCTCGGCGCCGTCGCGGGAGGGGTATGTCGGCAGCGGCGAACCGGCGCTCGATTTCGGCTACATCGTCACCACCAGCGGTAAAACGGCCGCCGATGAAGTGCTGATCAAAGTGACCGGACCGGCGCAGGTGATTGGCGGGCGCTCCTACTGTCTCTTTAGCTCCGATGACGGTACGGCGAAAGTGCCGTTCCCGGCGACGCTCTCTTTTATCACCCGCAGCGGCGCGACGCAGACCTACGACGCCGGGTGCGATGACAGCTGGCGGGATATGACCGATGCGCTGTGGCTGACCACGCCGTGGACCGATATCTCCGGCGAAGTGGGGCAGATGGATAAGACCACGGTGAAATTCTCGATTCCGATGGATAACGCCATTTCGCTGCGGACGGTAGACGATAACGGCTGGTTTGGCGAAGTCAGCGCTTCAGGAGAGATTCATGTCCAGGCGACGTGGCGCAACATTAACTAAGGCCCTGCTGACGGTGGGCTGCCTGCTGGTGGCTCCGCTGGCGCAGGCTATCTCGGTCGGCAACCTGACCTTTTCCCTGCCGGCTGAAGCGGATTTCGCCAGCAAACGGGTGGTCAACAACAATAAAAGCGCGCGGCTGTACCGCATCGCCGTCAGCGCCATCGATCGCCCGGGCGGCAGCGAAGTGCGCTCCCGGCCGGTGGATGGCGAGCTGCTGTTCGCCCCCCGTCAGCTGGCGCTGCAGGCCGGGGAGAGCGAATACTTCAAATTTTACTATCATGGCCCGCGGGACAACCGCGAGCGCTATTATCGGGTCTCGTTTCGCGAAATCCCCACCCGCAACCTGACGAGGCGCAGCCCGACCGGCGGCGAGGTCAGCATGGAGCCGGTGGTGGTGATGGATACCATTCTGGTGGTGCGCCCGCGCGAGGTGCAGTTTAAATGGTCTTTCGATAAAGTGGCCGGGACGGTGAGCAACACCGGCAATACCTGGTTTAAGCTGCTGATTAAGCCAGGATGCGATTCGACCGAAGAGGAGGGGGACGCGTGGTATCTGCGTCCCGGGGACGTGGTTCGCCAGCCGGCGCTGCGCCAGCCGGGGAACCACTATCTGGTCTATAACGACAAATTTATTAAGATCAGCGATACCTGCCCGCTGAAGCCCCGCCCCGCGGAGTGAACCTTACCCGGCGGCCGCGCGGCGGGTAAAGCGCCGGCTGGCCAGCAGGCTCAGACCGCAGCACAGCAGGTAGTACACCGCGCCGGTGAAGACGAAGATCGCCAGGGGATAGATCTGCACCCGGTTGTTGACCTGGCCGGCCACGGTGGTCAGCTCCGGGACGTTGACGATAAACGCCAGCGAAGTGTCCTTCAGCAGGCCGATAAAGATCCCCACCAGCGACGGCTGAACGTTGCGCAGCGCCTGCGGGAGCAGCACCAGGCGCAGCGTTTGCCCGGGGGCGAAGCCCTGGGTCAGCGCCGCCTCATACTGACCTTTCGGCAGCGACTGTAGCCCGGCCAGCACCGAGTGCATCACCGAGGCGGCGGTAAACCATGCCAGCGCCAGGGTCACGGTCACCGCGCCGGGCAGATCGCCGCCGGTCAGCATCGGCAGCAGATACCACAGCCAGAAGATGACAAATATCAGCGGGATGCCGCGGATAATTTCCGCCCACAGAAACAGCAGACGCCGTGTCAGCCCGCCGTAGCGCCAGGCCAGGCCCGCCAGCGCAATGCCTCCCGGCAGCGCCAGCAGCGTGGCGCCGATAGCCATCAGTAGGGTCAGGGCCACGCCGCCGGGCTGGCCCTCCGCCAGCCGGCCCCACAGCAGGTAATCAAGGTTATCGGCGATCACCGCCAGATTAGCGTTCATGTTGGGCGCTCCGTTGCAGTTTTCTTCCCGGGCCGAGACGCGTTAGCGCCACGCCCATCGCCACCCCCAGCGCCAGGTACAGCGCGGTGCCGACGGCAAAAGCCTCCAGGGCGTGCGCGTTATAGCTCTCAATCTGCCGCACCTGATAGGTCAGTTCCGCAAAGCCGATGCCGCTGGCCAGCGATGAGAGTTTCATCAGGTTGAGATACTGGCCGACAATCGGCTGCCAGGCGTTGGCCAGCCCCTGCGGCAGAAGGATAAAGCGCAGCTCCTGCCACGGCGTAAAGCCCTGCGACAGCGCGGCTTCCCGCTGCCCGTGGCTGACGGCGCGCAGTCCGGAGGCGATCTCTTCCACCAGAAAGGCGGAGGTAAAGACCCCCAGCCCCCACATTGAGCAGAGGAACTCCGGCGTCAGCCACCAGACGTTGCCCGGCAGAATGGACCAGGCGTGCTCGTCGTTCACCACGTTCTTCACCGCCAGCGGCAGCAGGTTCCAGGCGGCAAAGTACCAGAACAGCAGCTGGACCAGCAGCGGGGTGTTGCGAAACAGCGAGACCCACGCGGCCACCAGCCCGCGCCCCGCGCGGCCGCCGCCGAGACGCAGGGCCAGCAGCAGAACCGCCAGCGCAGTGGCGAGCAGGATCCCGGCGACGCTGACCCAGACGGTGGTGAGAAAACCAGAGATAATCCATTGCAACGGCTGTCCGCTCAGGACGCCGTGCCAGTCAAGCATCGGCGTCACTCGAGGCTCTCCTGGTGCAGCGGATCCAGCACCTTCTGCAGAAAACGCCGCGCGCGGGCATGCTGCGGATGGGCGAAAAACTCAGCCGGCGGGGCGACCTCGAGAATGTCGCCGCCGTCGATAAACACCACCCGGTCGGCAATTTCGCGGGCAAACTGCATCTCGTGGGTCACCACCAGCATGGTGATCCCGCTGTGGGCGAGGTTTTTCATCACCTGCAGCACTTCGCCGATCATCTCCGGGTCGAGCGCCGAAGTGGGCTCATCGAACAGGATAATCTGCGGCGAGGAGGCCAGGGCGCGGGCGATCGCCACCCGCTGCTGCTGGCCGCCGGAGAGCTGCGCCGGCATCTGCTGCGCTTTCTCCTCCAGCCCGACCTGACGCAGCAGCGCCAGCGCCCGCTCCTGTGCCGCGCTTTTTCCCCAGCCGTGGACGCGCTCCAGCGCCAGCGTGATGTTCTCCTGCGCCGTCAGGTGGGCGTAAAGGTTGAACTGCTGGAAGACAAAGCCGACACGGCTGCGCAGCTGGCGCAAGGCGCTGCCGCTCAGCCGGCTGGTGGGTTTGCCGTCGATCAGGATCTCGCCGCCGCTTAAGGATTCGAGCTGGTTGATCAGGCGGATCAGCGTCGATTTTCCCGATCCGGAAGGGCCGAGGATCGCCACTACTTCGCCGGGATCGACCTGCAGGTTGATGGCGTTAAGCACCTGATGATCGCCGTAGCGCTTGGCCACCTCACGAAAGGTAATGCTGGCGCGCTGCAGACGTGAAAAATCCGCGGCCGGAGCCGCGGAGTGGGAGAATAAACCCGAGAACATATTATTTCGCTTCTATGGTAAAGGCGCGCGGCTGCGGCGTTTTAGTGGCAGGGCCAAACCAGACATCGTAAATTTTCGCGGCTTCGCCGGTTTTCTCCAGCTTCACCAGCTCATCGTTGACGGCCTTCAGCAGGGCCGGTTCGCCTTTCTTCACCCCCACGCCAATCTCTTCTTTGCTGAGCAGGTCGGGCAGAATTTTAAACTTGGCTTTATCCGGCGCTTCCGCCAGCAGACCGGCAAGGATGGTGCTGTCCTGGGTGATGGCCTGCACGTTGCCGTTGCGCAGGGCGGTCAGGGCCAGCGGAATATCGTCATAGGAGAGGACGCGAGCCTGCGGGAAACGCTGGTGCAGCGCCTGTTCGCCGGTGGTGCCTTTCACCGCTCCGATGCGCGCTTTGCTGTACTCATCAAGCTTATCCGGAGAGCCGGCCGGCACGAGGAACTGCTGGCCGGTGACGAAATACGGCGTTGAGAAATCAATAACCTGGGCCCGCTCCGGGGTGATGGTAATGTCGGCGACGATCAGGTCGGCTTTGCCGGACTGCAGCAGCGGAATACGGTTGGCCGGATTAGTGGCCACCAGTTCGAGTTTGACGCCGAGCGCTTTCGCCAGCGCCTGGGCAAAGTCGACGTCGTAGCCGACGATATGGTGGGTTTTGGCGTCCACGGAGCCGAACGGCGGATTGGCGTCAAAGGTGGCGACTTTCACGACGCCGGCGGCTTTGATGTCAGCCAGCTGGTCGGCCTGCGCCTGCGAGGCGAGCAGCAGCATACCCAGCGCCAGTGCGATTTTTGTGGTTTTGTTGCGCATATTTTTTCCCCTGAATCCCTGTTTTGTTTTGTGGACATCACGCTCCCACACATTCCCCGTCGGCGGCAAAGAAGAAAAAATTCTTATCTATAACGAAAAAGAACTTAACAAACCTGTGGGTATTCTTTATGCGCTGGTAGCGTTTTACCGGCACAGTCACGAGTGCCGGGCGGTCCTCTTTCCCTCCGGAGAGAGGGTGAGGGTGACAGGACCGGGCGTAATATGCGCCAGCCAGGATTGCAAATTCGGAATTAATATTTCCCGCGCCCGGCCAACTGTGGTTGAAATAGACCCAGGCGATTCGCTTCCCGACAGAGGAGAAAACGAAAGTGGCATTGTGGCAACGGTTAACGGGCTGGCTGGCTTTTTTGTCCAACGGTGAAGCCGGACAGCAAGATACTCAACGCGTCATGGAGGCGATCCTGCCGGTGGCCAGCCTCTACGGCGTGGACATTGGCAACGTGGAAACCCGGTGGTTCCGTCATGATAAGACATACTGAGCGACGCAGGACGCGAGAAGCCTACTGGAACGAGGTGTGCTTTGTGTAGCAAGAGACTGCCTGAGGTTGCGGCATCGCAGGAGGCGCCGCCGCAGCCCAGGCAGTTTTAACCACCCTTATCCCCCCAGATACATCCGCTTAATTTCCGGGTTAGTCAGCATCTCCCGCGCCGCGCCTGACAAGGTGATCCGGCCATTCTCCAGGACATACGCCCGATCGGCGATCGCCAGCGCGGCCGTCGCATTCTGCTCCACCAGCAGCACCGTCATATTCTCATCGCGCAGTTGCTTAATGATGCCGAACAGCTCGCCGACAATTTTCGGCGCCAGCCCGAGGCTTGGTTCATCCAGCATCAATAACACCGGCTCGCTCATCAGCGCCCGGGCGATGGCCAGCATCTGCTGCTCGCCGCCGCTCATGGTGCCCGCCATCTGATGGCGCCGCTCCTTGAGCCGTGGAAAGAGGGCGTACATACGATCGCGCAGGCGGGTGTAGCCGGCGAGATTATTGTAAGCGCCCATGCGCAGGTTCTCTTCGATGGTCAGGTTGGTAAAGACCCGGCGTCCCTCCGGCACCAGCGCCAGCCCGCGACGTACGATCTGGTGGGTCTGGCTGCGCGAGATATCGTCGTTGAGGAAGCTGACGCGCCCGCTGGAGCGCACCAGGTTGACGATCCCATTGAGGGTAGAGGTTTTACCGGCGCCATTGCTGCCGATCAGGGTGACGATCTCCCGGTCATAAACATCGATATCGACGCCTTTCAACCCCTGGATCACGCCGTAAAAGACCTTCAGTTCTCTGGCGTTAAGCATAATTGGCTTCTCCCAGATAAGCGGAAATGACGTCCGGATGCTGGATCGCCTCGGCCATCAGGCCGCTGAACAATGGCTTACCATACTCCAGGACCATCACCCGTTCGCACAGACGGTTGACGAAGGGCATATCGTGCTCGATTAACAGGACGCTGAGCTGATAGTCATGGCGCATGCGGAAGATCAGCTCCGCCAGATCCTCGGTCTCCTTCGGGTTCATCCCGGCGGCCGGCTCATCGAGCAGCAGCAGCTTCGGCGAGGTGGCCAGCGCGCGGGCGATCTCCACTTTGCGCTGGTTGCCATAGCTCAGGTTCGTGGCCTGCATATGGGCGAAGTGGGCGATGCCGATGTCTTCCAGAATGGCCATCGCTTTGGCCTTCGCCGCCCGCTCGGCCGGAAAATAGCGGCCAATGTGCAGGGCCGCCTCCAGCAGCGAGTAGCGGCTGGCGCGGTCGAGTCCAACCATCACGTTCTCCAGCACCGTCATCGAGTTAAACAGCCGGATATTCTGGAAGGTGCGGGCGATCCCGGCGTTGACCACCTGGTTGGGCTTTAGCCCCTTCAGCGAGGCGCCCGCGAGGGTGACGCTGCCGCTGGTGGGCTTATAGTTGGCGGTGATGACGTTAAACAGGGTCGTTTTGCCCGCGCCGTTCGGGCCGATAAGGCCAAAGATCTCCGCTTCGTCAACATGGAAGCTGACGTTGTCGATGGCCCGCAGGCCGCCAAACTGCATGGTGACGTCCTGCACCTGCAGGATGATTTTATTTTCCGCCATAGCTGCTGTTCCTTCTTCCCATCTGCCAAATCTCTTTTTTCCCCAGCAGCCCTTCGCGGGCGAAAAGCATGATGATCAGCAGCAGCAGGGAGAAGACCACCATTCTCAGGCCCGGATAGGCGCCGAGATCATGACCGAAGAACTGCAGCGGCTGGTCGAGAAAGCGCAGCCACTCGCCGCTGCCGACCACCAGCACGGTGCCGAGCAGGGCGCCGGTGGTGCTGCCGAGCCCGCCGAGGACGATAATAATCAGCAGCTGGAAGGTGAGCATAAAGTCGAACAGCCCCGGGGAAATGGTGGTCAGCAGCGAAGCCAGCAGACCGCCGCCGATCCCTTCGAAGAAGGCGCTGGTGGCGAAGGCGCAGGTTTTAATGCGGAAGGTGTTGACCCCCATGGCGATCGCCGCATCTTCATCGTCGCGAATGGCTTTCATCATCCGGCCATACTTCGACCACACCAGCTGGAGGATCATGCCGGTAGCCAGCAGGGCGAACAGGCCGCACCAGAACAGGAGATGCGGCTGCTGCGGAATATCGTTCAGCCCGATGGCGCCGTTGGTGATTTGCGGGTTGTTAATGGCGAGGATCTTGATGATAAACCCGAAGCCGAGGGTGACGATGGCCAGGTAGTCGCCGCGCACCCGGAAGACCGGCACGGCGAGGCACACCGCCAGCGCCGCCGCGCACAGGCCGCTTATCAGCAGGGCGGGGAGGAAGCCCGCGTGCAGGCTGAGGATCCACGGGCTGGGGGCGGCCATTTCAAACATGTCTACCTTGCTGTCGCTGGAGAGGATCAGCAGGGCGGTGACGTAGGCGCCCACCGCCACGAAGCCGTTCGGCTCCAGCGACAGCTGGCCGGTCACGCCGTTGATCAGGTTGTAGCTGACCGCGAGGATCATAAAGATAAAAATGGTGCTGATGACGCGAACAATGTAGTCATTGAAAACCACGTTGATTCCGGCCAGCAGCGCGATACAGATGACAATAATGGCCAGGTTGCGCAGCTGCGCCCCGGCGGTGGTCGTCGCGTTGAGCATCAGAAACGGCTCCTTTCCAGACGTTCGTCGCCCATAATGCCGACCGGGCGGAACAAGAGGACCAGAATCAAGAACAGGAAGGCGAAAGCGTCTTTATAGCCGCCCAGTTCGGGGAAGATCGCCACCGCGACCACCTCGGTAAAACCGAGGATAAAGCCGCCCAGCACCGCGCCGGTGACGCTGCCGATCCCGCCCAGCACGGCGGCGGCGAAGGCCTTCAGGCCGATAAGCACGCCCATCAGGGGATCGATCGTCGGGTAGCTGATGGAGTAGAACACGCCGCCGAGCGCCGCGAGGCTGCTGCCGAGGGCGAAGACCAGGGAGATGATCCGGTTGGCGTCAATGCCCATCAGACGCACGGTGTTGACGTCAAAGGCTACCGCGCGGATCGCCATTCCATAGCGGGTGCGGTACAGCAGCCAGAGGATCGCCAGCAGCAGCAGGACGGTGATCAGCGGCACAATCCACGCCACGTTGGTAATGATGACGCTGCCGAAGGCCCGGGTCTGGTTGAAAAAGTCAGGGGCGGAGAAGAAGCGCGAGCTGCCGCCAAACAGCACGTTAAACAGGTTTTCGAGGAAGAAGCTGACGCCGATGGCGGTGATCAGCATGGAAATTTTCGAGGCCTGGCGCAGCGGACGATAGGCGACCCGGTCAATCAGCATGCCAAACAGGCCGCACAGCCCGAGAGTCAGGAAAACGGCTACCCCGAAGGGTAGCCCAACCGAAGAAAATAAAAACAGCGTACTAAACGCGCCGACCATCATCACGTCCGCATGGGCGAAGTTGATCAGCCTTAGCACGCCATAAACCATCGTATAACCGATGGCAATCAGGGCGTACATGCCCCCAAGACTCATTCCATTGACCACTTGCTGGAGAAAAATGGCGCCGTCCATTTTGTAGCCTCGTCACAACTTAAGGGTTAACCACGGTACGAAACGCCAGCTTGCCATCTTTCACTTCGTTGATGACCGCGCTGCGAATGGCGTCGCCGTTCTGTAACGTCAGCGTGCCGGTCACGCCCTGGAAATCTTTGGTGGCGCGGATTTTTTCATTCACGCAGACCCGATCGTGGGGATCGCTGCACTGGTTCATGGCGTTGACGATAACGTTATAGGCGTCCGCCGCCATAGCGCCCCAGGTATGGGTCGGCTGCTGGTATTTGGCTTCCCAGGCTTTGATGAAGGTTTCCCCGGCCGGGGTCTGCTCTTTGGCGTTCGGCGAGTAGTAATCGGTGGTCATATAGCCGTTGACCGCGTCTTTACCCACATCGAAGAAGACCTGATCCGCGGCCAGACCGTCGCCGCCCACCACCGGTTTGTTGAGCCCCAGCTGTTTTGACTGGACGGCAATCAGCGCCCCTTCGGTGTAGTAGATCGGCATATAAATCATGTCGACATTCTTCGCCTTGACGCTCGCCAGCTGGGCTTTAAAGTCCTTGCTGCCGCCCGGGGCCTGTACCTCGATGGGAATGGTGCCGCCGTTTTTCAGGAATTGGGTGCGGAACGCTTTCGCCAGGCCGACGGAGTAATCGTTGCTACTGTCAAACACGATGGCGGCGGTTTTGGCTTTCAGATCGCGGGAGGCCAGATTGGCCCCGACCACCCCCTGGAAGCTGTCCGAGAAGCAGACCCGGCTGACGTACGGATGGTTGCGGGTGACGCGGTCGTTGGTGGCGGTGGAGGAGACCAGCGGCGTTTTGCTGTCGTCGGCGATCTTGGTCATCGCCAGGGTGTTGGAGGAGGTAACTTCCCCGATCACGGCATCCACTTTATCGCTGGAGACCAGCCGCTGCATGGCGTTGGCCGCTTCGACTTTGTCGCTTTTATCATCGATAACGATAAGCTTGATGGTATCGCCATTTTTTAACGTCGGGGTGATGGTCTGAATAATGTCCAGCCCTTTCTGCGACGGCTGACCATAGCCGCTGAGGGCGCCGCTCAGGGGTAATACCACCCCGATTTTAATTTCCGCTGCCTGCGCGCTGCTCGCGCCGGCCAGCGCGGCTACCAGCGTGGCCATTAAAGACGCTTTCCCGGAAAACGATTTCATTGGTATTTCTCCGTCGGTCGATTATTTATCTTTAACCATCAATGACTGCATAACATTGAGGAATAATTCGCCAGCGTATCTGGCGAATTATTGGCTGTTATGTTGAATAGATAACGAGATATATACCCTAAATAATTCGAGTCGCATGAAGGCGGCATGTGAGCGAGTCCCCAGACGCTTGCAGAAGTCAGTGACTGGGGGGAGAGAACGCAGCCAACGCACATGCAACTTAAAGTATGACGGGTATTTTTAAGGCGCTGAATTACCTTACAACGTCCGTTTCGTTTTTACTCATGCAATATTCTTATTACCTGCAGGCAAGGGCATAAGGCTGGTGACAACACGGCTTTTGATACGCTGAACGTATTTTCCCAGGTGGCGACTGGCGCCTTATCCGGCCTGGAAAAAAAGCAATATAAACCGGTTGGACGGTTTCCACAGGCTCGCGCCAGCGAAGCGCCGCCGGGCGATTTCAGCGCACCCGAATATAATATTCAGGTGCGCCAGGTAATATTAAAAATCTATTCTTCGGCTCGCGTGACTTATTATTTTAAAGGGGGCAATGGTTTTATTTTTCCATGCAGCGCCGGATTATCGCTTTCATCTTTCAGGCGCACGCCGGTAAGCCGTCGTAAAAAAGCCTGCTCCAGCAGCCAGGCCAGTTTAAAGGCGGCGGCGTCATGGCTCAGCCCTTCCGGGCGAATATTGGAGATACAGTTGCGCTCTGACTCCAGCCGCTGCCGATGGGGCTGCCAGGTGAGGTAGACGCCGAGGCTGTCCGGCGAGGAGAGGCCCGGTCGTTCGCCAATCAGGATCGCCACCGCGCGGGCTTTCAGGGTTTCGCCAATATCATCCCCCAGCGCCACCCGCGACTGATGGGCCAGCACCACCGGCGCGAGGCCGAGCCCCAGCGTCTGCAGCCAGGGCAGCAGGGCGCGGATCAACGGCACCGCCTGGCGCTCTACCGCCCAGGAAGAGAGGCCGTCGCCGATCACCAGCAGCAGGTCGGCGGGGCGGACGCCGCTGGCGGCGAGGTCGGCGCGACTCTCGTCGGCGAGCTGCCGCCCGAGATCCGGGCGTCGCAGATAGGTATGACGGTCCGGCGCGGCGCTGTGCACCGTCAGGGTGTCGAGGCCGAGCGCCGCCAGCGGCGCCACCAGCTGCTGGCTGGCGAACGGCTGATGAATGGCGTCCCGCGCTCTGGCGTGGGCCAGACCAAAGTTAAGGACTTCGCGGGTCGGCAGGCTGGCGCCGCTGCGGCCCAGGGCGATCCGCGCATCGGTAAATTCACGCAGCGGGTTCCAGGCGTCGGGACGGTTCATACGGGGGCTCCTTGCGGCAGAACGGACAGCAGCGGATGGCGGGCGTCGGTGAGCCGCAGCGCGCCGTGCGGATCGATAATTTGCATCTTCGCCAGCCAGTCGGCGAACTCCGGGGCATGCTTTAAGCCCAGCAGACGACGGGCGTAGAGCGCGTCATGGAACGAGGTGCTCTGGTAATTAAGCATGATATCGTCCGCCCCTGGCACGCCGATCAGGAAGGTGAGCCCGGCGGCGCACAGCAGGGTCAGCAGGGTGTCCATATCATCCTGATCCGCTTCCGCGTGGTTGGTATAGCAGACGTCGCAGCCGATCGGCAGGCCCATCAGCTTGCCGCAGAAGTGATCCTCCAGCCCGGCGCGAATAATCTGCTTGCCGTCGTAGAGATACTCCGGACCGATAAAGCCGACCACCGTATTGACCAGCAGCGGTTCAAAGTGGCGGGCGACGGCGTAGGCCCGCGCCTCGCAGGTCTGCTGGTCGACGCCGTGGTGGGCGTTGGCCGACAGGCAGCTCCCCTGGCCGGTCTCAAAATACATTACATTGTTGCCGAGGGTGCCGCGACCGAGGCTGAGGGCCGCCTCGCGGGCCTCCTGCAGCATGGCAAGGTTGATGCCGAAGCCGCTGTTGGCCGCTTCGGTTCCCGCCACCGACTGAAACACCAGATCCACCGGCGCGCCGCGCTCAATCAGCTGCAGCGTATTGGTGACGTGGGTCAGAATGCAGGACTGGGTGGGAATGGCGAAGCGCTGGATAATATCGTCCAGCATCACGTTCAGCTGCGCCAGCACCGGTAAGCTGTCGCTGGCCGGGTTGATGCCGATCACCGCATCCCCGGCGCCGTACAGCAGTCCGTCGAGCATACTGGCGGCGATGCCTTTCAGGTCATCGGTGGGATGATTGGGCTGCAGGCGCACGCTGAGGTGGCCGGGCAGGCCGATGGTGTTGCGGAAGCGCGTCACCACCTGACACTTGCTGGCGGCGAGGATCAGATCCTGATTGCGCATCAGCTTGCTTACCGCCGCCGCCATCTCCGGGGTGATAGCGCGGGCGACCCGCTGCAGCGTGGCGGTATCGGTGGCATCGTCCAGCAGCCAGTCGCGGAAATCGCCGACCGTCAGGTGACGCAGGGCGGCAAAGCCCTGCGCATCATGGGTGTCGAGGATCAGGCGGGTCACTTCGTCCTGCTCGTAGGGGATAAGCGGGTTGTCGAGAATGTCGGTCAGCGGCACCTCGGCGAGGGTCATTTTCGCCGCCATCCGCTCTTCGGCCGAGTGGGCGATAACGCCCGCCAGGGCGTCGCCGGAGCGGGCCGGCGACGCTTTCGCCATCAGCGTTTTCAGACTATCAAAGCGCCATACCTGGCCCGATAGCGTGGTTTTATACATGCCGCCTCCTCAGGAGACCGTGCGCAGTTGAGGATCCACTGGCGCCCGTTCACGGGCCGCTGCGGTTTTGCGGAACCACAGGTAGCCGCCGAGCATCATCGCCGCGAAAATCAGCGCCAGCAGCAGGTTATACCAGACCATCGCCACCAGGCAGATCACCGCCATGCCGAGGGCAAAGGCCGGCGCCAGCGGGTAGAGCGGCGCGCGGAACGGACGGATCAGCTTCGGCTCGCTACGGCGCAGTTTGAACAACGCCGCCATGGAAGTGATATACATAACAATAGCCCCAAATACCGACATGGTGACGATGCAGGCGGTCAACGGCATGCCGCTGATGGTGATCAGCGAGTCGGAGAAGATCGCGGCGATACCCACCACGCCGCCGGCGAGGATTGCCAGATGCGGGGTGCGGGTGCGGCGGTTGAGGGAGGCCAGCCCGGCGGGCAGATAGCCGGCGCGGGCGAGGGAGTAGATCTGCCGCGAGTAGCCCATAATGATGCCGTGGAAGGAGGCGACGAGGCCAAACAGCCCCAGCCACACCAGCATATGCAGCCAGCCGCTGCCGTTGCCCACCACCGTCTTCATCGCCTGAGGCAGCGGGTCGTTGATATTGGACAGCGCGCGCCAGTCGCCGACGCCGCCGGCGAAGACCATCACGCCGATCGCCAGCACCGTCAGCGTCAGAATGCCGCCGCCCAGGGCGCGCGGAATGGTGCGCTGCGGATCTTTGGCCTCTTCGGCGGCCATGGAAGCCCCCTCAATGGCGAGAAAAAACCAGATAGCGAACGGAATGGCGGCGAACATCCCCGGCAGCGCCAGGCCGCTAAAGCTTTCCGCGCCCGCCCAGCCGTTGGCGGTGAAGTGGCTCCAGGAGAAGCCGGGGGCGACCACGCCCATAAACACCAGCAGCTCGAAGATGGCCAGCAGGGTGACGATCAGCTCGAAGGTGGCGGCGATGCCGACGCCGAGGATATTGAGCGTCATAAAGATCACGTAAGCGCCGCAGGCGACCCATTTCGGATCCAGCGCCGGAAACTGCACGTTGAGGTAGGCGCCGATGGCCATGGCGATGGCCGGCGGGGCGAAGACGAATTCAATCAGGGTGGCAAAACCGGCGATAAAGCCGCCGGTGGGCCCGAAGGCGCGGTAGGCGTAGGCGAAAGGGCCGCCAGCGTGCGGGATGGCGGTGGTCAGCTCGGTAAAGCTGAAAATAAAGGCGCAGTACATGGCGGCGACCGCCAGGGCGACGACCATAAACCCCATCGTGCCCGCCTGCGACCAGCCGTAGCTCCAGCCGAAGTACTCCCCGGATATCACCAGTCCGACGGCGATCCCCCATAAACGAAAACTGCCGAGCGTTCTTTTTAAGGTGGTGGTGTGCTCTGTCATACGTGTTGCCTCGCCAGATAGAAAGGTTCTGAACGACAGGCTGCAAAGAGAGTGCCAGAACGTTGTCCGCCGCGATGAGGCGCCAGCCCGTGGCGCGCTCATCGGCGCTGCGCAAAAATGGGGCAGGCTGCACGCTGTCGGCGCGCGACCTGGTGCAGCGGCTTTGCTTTTTCCGCGGTGGCACGGTATAACACTTCTTCTTTTGGATGTTTAGATGTCTATACGTTTATACGCATCATGGCCCGGGCAAGCGGGCTGGCGTGAGAAAATAAAATGCAAAGCACAACACAACAACAAGGTGGGCAACTGAAGCGCACCATGAAAACGCGCCATCTGATCATGCTGTCGCTCGGCGGCGTGATTGGCACCGGCCTGTTCTTTAATACCGGCTATATCATCTCCACCACCGGCGCAGCCGGAACGCTGCTGGCGTATCTGATTGGCGCCCTGGTGGTCTGGCTGGTGATGCAGTGCCTCGGCGAACTGTCGGTGGCGATGCCGGAGACCGGCGCCTTCCACGTCTACGCGGCGCGCTACCTTGGCCCGGCGACGGGCTATACCGTGGCGTGGCTCTACTGGCTGACGTGGACGGTGGCGCTGGGTTCGAGCTTCACCGCCGCCGGCTTCTGTATGCAGTACTGGTTCCCGCAGGTGCCGGTCTGGATCTGGTGCGTGGTGTTTTGCGCGGTGATTTTCGGTCTTAACATCATTTCGACCCGCTTCTTCGCCGAAGGCGAGTTCTGGTTCTCGCTGGTGAAAGTGATCACCATCATCGCGTTTATTATTCTCGGCGGCGCGGCCATTTTCGGCATCATTCCGATGCAGGATGGCTCCCCGGCGCCGGGCCTGCGCAATATCACCGCCGAAGGCTGGTTCCCGCACGGCGGCCTGCCGATCCTGATGACCATGGTGGCGGTGAACTTCGCCTTCTCCGGGACGGAGCTTATCGGCATTGCCGCCGGAGAGACGGAAAACCCGCATAAGGTCATTCCGGTCGCCATTCGCACCACCATCGCCCGGCTGATTATTTTCTTTATCGGCACCGTGTTTGTGCTGGCGGCGCTGATCCCAATGCAGCAGGCGGGGGTGGAGAAAAGCCCCTTCGTGCTGGTGTTTGAAAAGGTGGGCATCCCTTACGCGGCGGATATTTTCAACTTCGTGATCCTGACGGCGATCCTCTCGGCGGCCAACTCCGGCCTGTACGCTTCCGGGCGGATGCTGTGGTCGCTGTCGAACGAGAAGACGCTGCCGGCCTGCTTTGCCAAAGTCAATAAACGGGGCGTGCCGGTGACCGCGCTGTCGGTGAGTATGCTGGGCGGCGTGCTGGCGCTGTTCTCCAGCGTGGTGGCGCCCGATACGGTGTTTGTGGCGCTGTCGGCGATCTCCGGCTTTGCGGTGGTGGCGGTGTGGTTGAGCATCTGCGCCTCGCACTTTATGTTCCGCCGCCGCCATCTGCAGCAGGGTAAGGCGCTGAGCGATCTGCAGTATCGCGCCCCCTGGTATCCGGTGGTGCCGATTCTGGGCTTTGTGCTGTGCCTGGTGGCCTGCGTGGGCCTCGCTTTTGACCCGAGCCAGAGAATTGCGCTGTGGTGCGGGATCCCCTTTGTGGCCCTGTGCTATGGTGCCTGGTATCTTACTCGTTCACGGAAAATGACTCAGGAGCCACAACATGTCGCAGACTAATCCGTTTACCGCCCTGCTTGCCGCCCAGCCTTTTGTGCTGCTGGACGGCGCCATGGCCACCGAGCTGGAGGCCCGCGGCTGCGATCTGGCTGACAGCCTGTGGTCGGCGAAAGTGCTGCTGGAGAACCCGCAGCTGATCCGCGATGTGCATCTCGACTACTTTCGCGCCGGAGCGCAGGTGGCGATCACCGCCAGCTATCAGGCCACTCCCGCCGGCTTTGCCGCGCGCGGCCTGGATGATGCGCAGTCCCGGGCGCTGATCGGCAAAAGCGTCGAGCTGGCGCGCAAAGCGCGCGAGGCGTACCTCGCCGAGAATCCACACGCCGGCACGCTGCTGGTCGCCGGTTCGGTGGGGCCGTATGGCGCCTTTCTCGCCGACGGCTCGGAGTATCGCGGCGATTATCAGCGCAGTGTGGCAGAGTTCCAGGCCTTCCACCGCCCGCGCGTCGAAGCGCTGCTGGATGCGGGCGCCGACCTGCTGGCCTGTGAAACCCTGCCGTCATTCGCCGAGATCCAGGCCCTGACAGCCCTGCTGCAGGAGTATCCCCGCGCCCGCGCCTGGTACTCCTTCACGCTGCGCGATGCCGAACATCTCAGTGATGGCACGCCGCTGCGCGAGGTGATGGCCGCCCTGGCGGATAACCCGCAGGTGGTGGCGGTGGGCATCAACTGTATCGCGCTGGAAAATACGCCCGCGGCGCTGGCGCATCTGCACAGCCTGACGGCGCTGCCGCTGGTGGTCTATCCTAACTCCGGCGAACATTATGATGCGGTGAGCAAGACCTGGCACCATCATGGCGAAGCCTGCGCCAGCCTGACGGATTATCTGCCGCAGTGGCTGGCGGCCGGGGCGAGGCTGATCGGGGGCTGCTGCCGCACCACGCCGAAGGATATCGCTGAGCTTAACGCGAAGCGCTGAGTTTTGTGCCGGGTGGCGTTGCGCTTACCCGGCCTACATATGGCGCGATCTGTAGGCCGGGCAAGGCGTAGCCGCCACCCGGCGCCAACCCTCTGCCGCCAATCCGCCGCGCAAAATCAACTATCCTTTCCCGCTTTTGTTCTAAAAACGATTCGCTATTAGCCAGAATTTTTAATTACTTCATCTCCATCCTGATGCCGGAAATACTGCACCTATAACAACTCAGGGGAAGCAGACATTATGGCATTCACATCGCGAATTACTCTTCTGGCGGCGCTGGCCGTCGCCGCCTTCCAGGCGCAGGCGGTCAATGTGACCGTGGCGTATCAAACCTCCGCTGAGCCGGCGAAAGTCGCCCAGGCGGACAACACCTTCGCCAAAACCAGCGGGGCGACCGTCGACTGGCGGAAATTTGACAGCGGCGCCAGCGTGGTGCGCGCCCTGGCCTCCGGCGATGTGCAGATCGGCAATATCGGCTCCAGCCCGCTGGCGGTGGCCGCCAGCCAGCAGGTGCCGATTGAAGTGTTCCTGCTCGCTTCAAAGCTCGGCAACTCCGAAGCGCTGGTGGTGAAGAAAAGCATCACCAAACCGGAAGATCTGATCGGCAAACGCATTGCCGTGCCGTTTATCTCCACCACCCACTACAGCCTGCTGTCGGCGCTCAAACACTGGGGCATCAAGCCGGGCCAGGTGCAGATTATTAACCTGCAGCCGCCGGCGATTATCGCCGCATGGCAGCGCGGGGATATCGACGGGGCTTACGTCTGGGCGCCAGCGGTTAACGAACTGGAAAAAGAGGGCAAGGTGCTGACCGATTCCGCGCAGGTCGGGGAGTGGGGTGCACCGACCCTCGACGTCTGGGTGGTCCGTAAGGACTTCGCCGAGCAGCATCCGGAGATCGTCAAAGCGTTTGCTAAAAGCGCCATCGACGCCCAGCAGCCCTACATCGCCAACCCGGAGGCATGGCTGAAACAGCCGGACAACATCAGCAAGCTGGCGCGCCTGAGCGGCGTGCCGGAAGCCGATGTCCCCGGGCTGGTGAAGGGGAACACCTACCTGACCGCCGCTGAGCAGGCGCAGGCGCTGAACGGGCCGGTCAGTCAGGCCATCGTCGATACCGCGCGCTTTCTGAAAGAGCAGGGCAAAGTGCCCGCGGCGGGAACCGATTATCGTCAGTACGTTACTGACCGTTTCGTGAAGTAAAGGAGGCGGCGATGCTGCAAATCTCGCATCTTTCCGCCGACTACGGCGGTAAACCGGCGCTGGCGGATATCAACCTGACGCTGGAGAGTGGGGAGCTGCTGGTGGTGCTGGGGCCTTCGGGCTGCGGTAAAACTACCCTGCTGAACCTGATTGCCGGATTCGTGCCCTATCAGCACGGCAGCATCACCCTCGAAGGTCAGCGGGTGACCGGGCCGGGCGCAGAGCGCGGCGTGGTCTTCCAGAACGAAGGCCTGCTGCCATGGCGCAATGTGCAGGATAACGTGGCGCTGGGGCTGCAGCTGGCGGGCGTGGATAAAGCGCAGCGGCGGCAAGCGGCGGCGCAGATGCTGAAAAAGGTCGGCCTCGAAGGGGCGGAAAAGCGCTTTATCTGGCAGCTGTCCGGCGGTCAACGCCAGCGGGTAGGCATCGCCCGGGCGCTGGCGGCGAATCCGCAGCTGTTGCTGCTGGATGAGCCCTTCGGCGCGCTTGACGCCTTTACCCGCGAGCAGATGCAAACGCTGCTGCTGACGCTCTGGCATGAGACCGGCAAACAGGTGCTGCTCATCACCCATGACATTGAAGAGGCCATCTTTATGGCGACCGAGCTGGTGCTGCTGTCGCCGGGGCCGGGGCGGGTGGTGGAGCGGTTGCCGCTGGATTTCAGCCGCCGCTTTGTCGCGGGCGAACCCTGCCGCAGCATCAAATCCGACCCGCGGTTTATTGAACAGCGGGAATACATTCTGAGCCGGGTGTTTGACCAACGGGAGGCTTTCTCATGAGCGTGGTACTGAACGACAAACCGCGTCAACTGACGCTGAAGTGGCGCTGGCCGCTCTCCCGTCAGCTCACCCTCAGCGTGGCGACCCTGGCGGTGTTGCTGGCCGTCTGGTGGGCGGTCGCGGCGCTGCAGCTGATTAGCCCGCTATTTCTGCCGCCGCCGGGCCAGGTGCTGCAGAAGCTTATCACTATCGCCGGGCCGCAGGGCTTTATGGATGCGACGCTCTGGCAGCACCTGGCGGCGAGCCTGACGCGGATCGTTATCGCTCTGCTGGCGGCGGTGCTGATCGGCGTGCCGGTCGGGATCGCTATGGGGCTCAACTCAACGGTGCGCGGGATCCTCGATCCGCTGATCGAGCTTTATCGTCCGGTGCCGCCGCTGGCCTACTTACCGCTGATGGTGATCTGGTTTGGCATCGGTGAAACGTCGAAGATCCTGCTGATCTACCTGGCGATTTTCGCCCCGGTAGCGATGTCGGCGCTGGCGGGGGTAAAAAGCGCGCAGCAGGTGCGGATTCGCGCCGCCCGTTCGCTGGGCGCCAGCCGGGCGCAGGTGCTGTGGCTGGTGATCCTGCCCGGCGCGCTGCCGGAGATCCTCACCGGGCTGCGCATTGGTCTTGGCGTCGGTTGGTCAACGCTGGTGGCCGCTGAGCTGATCGCCGCCACCCGCGGGTTAGGATTTATGGTGCAGTCCGCCGGCGAGTTTCTCGCCACCGATGTGGTGCTGGCGGGGATCGCGGTGATTGCCATTATCGCCTTTTTACTGGAACTGGGTCTGCGCGCGCTGCAGCGGCGCCTGACGCCCTGGCATGGAGAAGTACAATGAGTGAACGTCTGAGCATTACCCCGCTGGGGCCGTATATTGGCGCGCAGGTGACCGGGGCGGATTTAACCCGTCCGCTGAGCGACAACCAGTTTGAGCAGCTGTATCACGCGGTGCTGCGTCATCAGGTGGTATTCCTGCGCGAGCAAAATATCACCCCGGCGCAACAGCGCGACCTGGCGCTGCGGTTTGGCGACCTGCATATTCATCCGGTCTACCCTCACGCCCCAGGCGTCGAGGAGATTATCGTCCTCGATACCCACAACGATAATCCGCCGGATAATGACAACTGGCATACCGATGTCACCTTTATCGACACGCCGCCCGCCGGCGCTATTCTGGCGGCGAAAGAGTTGCCGACGACCGGCGGGGACACTCTGTGGACCAGCGGCATTGCCGCCTGGGAGGCGCTGTCAGAGCCCTTCCGGCAGCTGCTGAGTGGCCTGCATGCGGAACACGATTTCCGTAAATCGTTCCAGGAGTATAAGTACAACCACACGGAAGCCGAGCATCGGCGCTGGCAGGAGGCGGTGGCGAAGCATCCGCCGCTGCTGCACCCGGTGGTGCGTACCCACCCGGTGACCGGCAAGCAGGCGCTGTTCGTTAACGAAGGCTTTACCACGCGGATTGTTGACGTGACCGAGAAAGAGAGCGCGGCGCTGCTGAGCTTCCTGTTTGCCCATATCACCAAACCGGAGTTTCAGGTGCGCTGGCGCTGGCAGCCGAACGATGTCGCTATCTGGGATAACCGGGTAACCCAGCATTACGCCAACGCCGACTATCTGCCGCAGCGGCGGATCATGCACCGGGCGACGATCCTTGGCGATAAGCCGTATTACCGGGCGGGGTAAGGCTTGTATTAGCCGCGAGCCGCGGAGAAAAGCGGATGCTGCATTGCCCGCTGCTTCCCGGAGGCGGTGCCTGACGCGGCTTTTCCGGGCGACCGAACCGTCGGAAACGGTGAACCGTAGCCCGGCTAAGGCGCAACGCGCCGCAAGCCGGGAAAAAGCGTTTATGCCGATTTTTGCGCACCCAGATGCGCGCCAATATAGCGCTGATAGCGATTCGCCTTCAGGTAGGTGAGATCCACCAGCACCAGACCATCCACGCAGTTATTGAAATCCGGATCGCTGCCGAAATCGATAAACTGCACTCCGCCCGGCTCGCACACTTCCGAGTACTGCTTATACAGCGGCGGGATCGCGCTGCCGAGATTGCCGAGCAGGGACTTCAGCCGGGCCAGGTCGTCGTTGTAATCCTCCCCGCCAAACTGCGCCAGCACGTCGGGCAGCGAGGCCGGATAAGGGCGACGCGACTCCGCCAGCGGATGCGTCGCCGGGAACCACAGCCGGTAGAACGCCACCAGCAGATCGCGAGCGGCGGGCGGCAGCCCGCCAGAAATCGACACCGGGCCAAACAGATAGCGATAGTGTGGATAGCGCGCCAGATAAGCGCCGATGCCGGACCACAGATAGTCCAGCCCGCGTCGACCCCAGTAGCGCGGCTGGATAAAGCTGCGCCCCAGCTCAATGCCGTGCTGCAGGATGTCGTCCATCCGCCCGTCGTAGTGGAAGAGACTGGAGCTGTAGATCCCCTCCAGGCCGCGCTTTGCCAGCTGTATAGCCGTCGGCATAAAGCGGTAAGCGCCGACGATTTCCAAATCTTCTTCATCCCACAGGATCAGATGCAGATAGTCGTCGTCATACCGGTCGATATCCCGCCGTTTGCCGCTGCCTTCCCCGACCGCGCGGAAGGCGATTTCCCGCAGGCGTCCCAGCTCGCGCAGCAGCGGCGCCTCCTCCTGGCCGTTGCGCTGCCAGAGGTAAATCACTTTGCCGTCGGCGGTGCGGCCCAGGCATTCGGCCTTGTGCAGTTCGCGTTTAAGCCGCGCCCGGTCTTCCGGACGGGCGATGGCGCTTTCGGTTTTAAACCGCCCCGGCAGCCCTTTGCGCAACTGGTCAAGGTGCTGATAGCAGCGGCCGGTAAGTTCGCGAGCGCTGGACTGGGCATCGAACCAGCTCGACCAGGGGATCTGCTGGCCGATACGCACCGGCAGGCTGCTGTTGCGCCGGCGAAACATCTGTTGCATCAGCAGGAGCAGCGGCAGGTTGTCGGAGACCAGGGTGCTGGCGTAAAACAGGGCGCTGTTGTGGGCGTTAATCCACGCCGGCAGCAGTGGGGCGCGATATTTTGCCGCCAGCTTAATAAAGCCCGAGTGCCATTTTTTATCGCGGATGCCGCGACGGGTGAGGCGGGAGACTTCCCCCGCCGGGAAGAAGATCAGCACCCCGCCGGCCTGCAGCTGCTGGTCCATCTGCTGCAGCGCCGTTTTAGCGGTGCGGCCATGAATATTATCCACCGGGATAAACAGCGAGCTCAGGGGCTCAAGATGGGTGAGCATGCGGTTGGTGACCACTTTGACATCGCGGCGCACGCGGGATACCGCATACAGGAGCGCCAGGCCGTCGAGGGTGCCGGTGGGGTGGTTGGCGATAATGACCAGCGGGCCATATTCGGGGATTTGTTCGAGATCGTGCGCCGGGATAGCGCAGCGGATATTGAGGTATTCCAGCACCTGTTCGACCGTATCAAGCCCCTTCAGGTGGCGGTGACGGTCGGCAAATTGTTGAAACTCTTCCTCATAAAATAGCTTTTTTAACAGTTTCTTTTGCCAGGGGGCGGGCCTCGCCTGAGGCCACAGGTCATCGAGTACGTTGTCGAGACTAAACATAGTGGCTCCTCCTCCGTCCTGCCCAGACAGTAGAAGGTAGAGATGTCGTTCAGATTACAGTTGGGTGAAGTTTCGCTCGCAGCGGGGGAGGTTTCCCGGATAGCGGCTAACGCCTCATCCGGGCTACGGTTGGCGCCGATTTGTAGCCCCGGTAAGCGTCAGCGCCACCGGGGAGAGGCTATCGGCGTTCACCGCAGCTAAGATCAAAGCTATCGCCAGCCCAATTTGGGGGATATAGCCCGCGCTGGACATCGCGATGAAAGGTTGAAAATGGCCAATCGATCACCCGGGTGACCCAGCCATGCTTAAGTGGATTGATATGGATGTAATCAACGTGTCGGCGGTAATCATCTTCATCGCGTATGGCATGCTCCCAGAAGCGCGGTTGCCAGAGGGGTTGTCGTTTTAACGTTCTGGTAAAACAGCCTTTGATATCTCTCCAGCGTGAAGAAAAATCGTCATCATTATGAGGTAGTGTCCAGATGCAATGCAGATGTTCAGGCAACACCACCCAGGCATCAATAATAAAGGGGCGATGTTGTTTAACAACGGCGACAGAGTAGCGCAATAATTCTATGTTTTCAGTTAGGTGCATGCTTCTACGGTCTTTAAGGTTAACAGTGAAGAACCAGGTTCCCCCCTTAATGTAATAACGTCGATAAGCCACCACAGGATCTCCTGGAATTCGGTATTTATGATGTGGTTTAACACGTTAGAAGGCGAAATCCGGTACGCCAAGGAGAAGGCGCAGAAGGTGGAAAGCGGCGCGCAAAGTTTTAGCTACAGATATTGGTTAGCGCCTGTCCCCGGATAGCGGCGCAAGCGCCTTATCCGGGCTACGGTGTGGTGGTCGCGATAAATACAGCGCACCGGGGATGAGGTTTGGTCGCCCCGGTAAGCGCAGCGCCACCGGGGAGAGGGAGGCTTAACGGAGGATTTTTTTCTCGGCCAGGTCGAGGGCGAAATAGCTGAAGATCAGGTCGGCGCCCGCGCGTTTGATCGCGCCAAGGCTTTCCAGAACCACTTTCTCTTCATCGATAGCGCCCGCCTGGGCGGCGAATTTGATCATCGCGTACTCCCCGCTGACCTGATACGCGCCGAGCGGCAGATCGCTGCGCTCGCGGATATCGCGCAGAATATCCAGGTAGGCGCCGGCCGGTTTCACCATCAGGCAGTCGGCGCCCTGGGCTTCATCGAGCAGCGACTCGCGAATGGCTTCCCGGCGGTTCATCGGGCTCATCTGATAGGTTTTACGATCGCCCTTCAGCGCGGTACCGGCCGCTTCGCGGAACGGGCCGTAGAAGGAAGACGCGAACTTGGTCGAGTAGGACATGATCGCCGTATTGGTGAAGCCGGCAGCGTCCAGCGAGCGGCGAATCGCCTGCACCTGACCATCCATCGCGGCGGAAGGGGCGATGAAGTCCGCGCCGGCGGCGGCGGCGACAACGGCCTGTTTGCCGAGGTTTTCCAGGGTCGCGTCGTTGTCCACCCCGTGGTCGCACAGCACGCCACAGTGGCCGTGGGAGGTGTATTCGCAGAAGCAGGTATCGGACATGACGATCATCTCCGGCACCGTGGACTTACAGATCCGCGACATACGCGCCACCAGACCATTTTCATTCCAGGTATCGCTGCCGGTGGCGTCGGTGTGATGAGAAATGCCAAAGGTCATCACCGAGCGAATGCCGGCATTGGCGATGCGTTCGATCTCACGCGCCAGATATTTTTCCGGAATACGCATCACGCCGGGCATAGCCTCGATCGCTTTGTAATCATCAATTTCTTCTTCAACAAAGATCGGCAACACCAGGTCGTTCAAACTCAGTGTTGTCTCTTCAAACAGGGCGCGCAGCGCAGCGGATTGACGCAGGCGGCGGGGGCGAGTGATTAAATCTGTCATGGTTTGCCTGATTTTGTGAAATGAAAGACGGTAGTGTAACTGAAATGGCAGCGGGATGTTTCGCCAAAACGATCGTTATGTCGCATCGGCGAAACCTCCCCCGGGCTTACTGGCTGGCCGTCTGCATGTTGGGCTGCGCGCCGCTCAGCTCGCTGACCAGGTCGTTGATGCCATCGCTCATATTGTTGAAGCGGGTTAACGGCGAGCGGGTCACCACCACAAAAGCGCCGACGTTAGCCTGCGGATTCATCGCCATATAGGTGATAAACCCGCCGCCGCCGCCGGTTTTCTGAATAATCCCCGGATGGCCATTCTTCGGCTTCATATACACCCAGCCAAGCCCCAGCGCGTCGGCGCGGCCCGGCACGTCCATACCGATCACCCGGGTCAGCTGGTTACGCTGATAAATCAGCGTCTGCATCCGGTCGGCCTGCTGGCCGCGGGTATAGAAATCGGATGACAGGAACTGCTGCATCCAGCGCATCATATCCCCCGGCGTCGAGTAGACTCCGCCGCTGCCGATCGCCGCCAGGGTGTTGTTGCACGGGCTGGCGCCTTTTTCCGGGATCATCAGCCGCTGGCACTGGTCCGGCGACGGGGTAAAGGTGGTGTCCTTCATCCCCAGCGGTCGGGTGATCTGCTCTTCAAATAGCTGCGGATAAGGTTTGCCGGCGGCGGTGGAGAGCGCGTCCGCCAGCAAATCGAAGGCCAGGTTGGAGTAGGCCGCCTGCGAGCCCGGCGCGGTCTTCAGGGTCGCGGTAGAGAGCCAGCTCCAGCGCTGCTGGCGGGTCGGCCAGACAAACACCGGGCGATGGGCGGCGCCGCCAGGCTGTTCGCGCGGCAGGGCGCTGGTATGGGTCGCGAGATTCACCAGGGTGATCGGTTTTCCCTGCCAGTCAGGCACCCGGGCGCCCGGCGGGGCGTATTTGCTCAGCGGATCGTCGAGTTTCACCACCCCCTGGTCGAGCAGCTTCACCAGCATCTCGCTGGTCATCAGTTTGCTGAGGGAGGCGATACGGATCACCGAGTCGAGCTGCGGGTGCTGATTATTCCCGGGGCGGGTTTCGCCAAAGCTGCGAAACACACGCTGATTGCCATCGATCACCACCAGCGCCATGCCGGTGGCGCCGCTGCCGTAGTAGATATGATTGGCGTAACGATCGACCACATCCGAGGCGAAAACCGGGTCAACGGTGGGCTGTGCGGCCTGCGCCGAGGTCCACGACGCCGCGCACAGCGCAGCAAAAATGAGCAAACTACGTTTCAACGGAAATCATCCATTAAATAAATAAAAGAGAAGAGGGTATTTATACTACGAAGTGGCGCAGAACAAAGCGGGATTCACGACATTCCTGCAGGAAAAAGGTAACGGTGCGTAAAAAAGACTTTTTTACGCTTTCGGATATCGGCTTTTTTCGCCGGCGCGTATGATGACCGTTTGGCTGAAGGTTCGCGGGAGAAAACAATGGCGGCTCAACGGGTAGTGATGGTCGTGGATATGCAAAACGGCGTGTTCGCCACGCCGCGTCTGGCGCGCGAGCGCTGCGTCGCGCAAATTAATCGTCTGGTGCGCGCGGCGGATAAGGTTATTTTTATTCAACATGATGAGGCCGGCGGCCTCGAAGCCGGCAGCGAAGGCTTCGCCCTGCTCCCTGAGCTGGAGCAGCCGGCCGGCGCGCTCTATGTCACTAAAACCGCCTGCGACGCCTTCTACCACACCTCGCTGGAGCAGGTGCTGCGGGAACACGACATTCAGCAGTTTGTCATCTGCGGTTGCGCCACCGACTACTGCCTCGACACCACCATTAAAAACGGCGCCAGCCGCGGATACGGTATTGTTATCGCGGAGGATGCCCACACCACCGCCAACCGCCCCGCCGCGCAGGCCGCGACGCTCATCGCCCACTACAATGAAGTGTGGCGTACGCTGACCGTTCCTGGCAATCCTTTACAGGTGAAACCCACAGAAACAATTCTGCACGCCTGGCAGCAGAACTAAGCTGTTGATATCCGGTCTTATCATCCGTCTGCCCCGCGAGAACGCTTTCACGCGGCGGCCGACGTATGCGTCGTATACAGCAATAGCAGAACGATAAGAAGTTAGCAGGAGACAATGATGTTTAAATCTTTTTTCCCCAAACCGGGGCCGTTTTTTATTTCTGCCTTTATCTGGTCGCTGCTGGCGGTGATCTTTTGGCAGGCGGGCGGCGGCGACTGGCTGCTGCGGGTCACCGGGGCATCGCAGGATGTGGCGATCAGCGCGGCGCGCTTCTGGTCGCTCAACTATCTGGTGTTCTACGCTTACTATCTGTTTTGCGTCGGCGTGTTTGCGCTGTTCTGGTTTGTCTACTGCCCACATCGCTGGCAGTACTGGTCGATTCTCGGCACGTCGCTCATCATCTTCGTCACCTGGTTTCTGGTGGAAGTGGGGGTGGCGATCAACGCCTGGTATGCGCCGTTCTATGACCTGATCCAGAGCGCGCTGGCCACCCCGCATAAGGTCAGCATCAACCAGTTTTATCATGAGATCGGCATCTTTCTCGGCATCGCGCTCATCGCGGTGATCATCGGCGTGATGAACAACTTTTTCGTCAGCCACTACGTCTTCCGCTGGCGCACGGCGATGAACGAACACTACATGGCCCACTGGCAGCATCTGCGCCATATCGAAGGCGCCGCGCAGCGTGTGCAGGAAGACACCATGCGCTTTGCCTCCACCCTGGAGGATATGGGCGTGAGCTTTATCAACGCGGTGATGACCCTGATCGCCTTCCTGCCTGTGCTGGTGACGCTCTCGCAACACGTTCCCGACCTGCCCATCGTCGGTCACTTGCCGTATGGCCTGGTGATTGCCGCGATCGTCTGGTCGCTGATGGGGACCGGCCTGCTGGCGGTGGTGGGGATTAAGCTGCCGGGTCTGGAGTTTAAAAACCAGCGCGTGGAAGCGGCCTATCGTAAAGAGCTGGTCTACGGCGAGGACGATGAAACCCGCGCCACGCCGCCGACGGTGCGCGAGCTGTTCAGCGCGGTGCGTCGCAACTATTTCCGTCTCTATTTCCACTATATGTATTTCAATATCGCCCGCATTCTCTATCTGCAGGTGGATAACGTTTTCGGCCTTTTCCTGCTGTTTCCGTCGATCGTTGCCGGTACGATTACCCTCGGGCTGATGACGCAAATTACCAACGTTTTCGGCCAGGTGCGCGGTTCGTTCCAGTACCTGATCAGCTCGTGGACGACGCTGGTGGAACTGATGTCCATCTACAAACGTCTGCGCAGCTTTGAGCGCGAACTGGACGGCAAGCCGCTGCAGGAAGCGATCCCGACATTACGTTAATCAAGACAAGGAAGCAGGATGGCCGCACGTTTATCGCGCATTATACCCGGTTCATTGACGCTGCTGGCGGCCGTGGTGCTAAGCGCCTGTACCAGCCAACAGGCGCCGGTGTTGAAAGAGGGCGAGAAGCCCGTTGACGTGGCGTCGGTGGTGCGGCAGAAAATGCCCGCCAGCGTGAAGGATCGGGAGGCCTGGGCGCAAGCCATCGCCACCGCCTTTGACAGCCAGAAGCTGGCGCCGACGGAAGAGAACGTCTGCTCGGTGCTGGCGGTCGCGCAGCAGGAGTCCAATTATCAGTCCGACCCGGTGGTGCCGGGGCTGAATAAAATCGCCTGGCAGGAGATCGACCGCCGGGCGGAAAAAATGCACATTCCGCTGTTTCTGGTCCATACCACGCTGAAGATCACCTCGCCAAACGGCAAAAGCTACAGCGACCGTCTGGACAACGTGAAGACGGAAAAGCAGCTGAGCGCTATTTTTGATGACTTTATCGGGATGGTGCCGATGGGGCAGAAGCTGTTCGGCTCCCTGAACCCGGTGCACACCGGCGGCCCAATGCAGGTCAGCATCGCCTTTGCCGAGCAGCACACCTCCGGCTACCCGTGGAAAATGAACGGTACGGTGCGCCAGGAGGTCTTCAGCCTGCGCGGCGGCCTGTGGTTTGGCACCTATCATCTGCTGAACTACCCGGCCAGCTACAGCGTGCCGCTGTACCGTTTTGCCGACTTTAACGCCGGCTGGTATGCCAGCCGTAACGCCGCCTTCCAGAACGCGGTGGTGAAAGCCAGCGGGGTGAAACTGGCGCTCGACGGAGACCTTATCCGCTATGACAGCGATGAGCCGGGCAGCACCGAGCTGGCGGTGCGCCGCCTGGCGGGCCAGCTGGGGATGAGCGACAGCGAGATCCATAGCCAGCTGAAAAAGGGCGACAGCCTGGCGTTTGAGAAGACTGACCTCTATCAACAGGTTTTCCGCCTCGCGGATAAAAAAGCGGGCAAAACCCTGCCGCGGGAGATGTTGCCGGGGATCCAGCTTGAGAGTCCGAAAATCACCCGTAATCTGACGACGGCGTGGTTTGCGAAACGGGTCGATGAGCGGCGGGCAAGCTGTATGGCGCGGCGTTAACGGCGCCGACGCCAGCGCACAATGAGCGCCAGCAGCCCGATGAACGAGCAGCCGATCAGAAAAGGGATCAGGCCAAAGAGGGTGCCAACGGCGAGGCTGATGTCGACCTGTGGACGGCTGGCGTCCTGGGCCTGCATCAGGCGCTCAAAGACTCCCGGGGCGTGGATCAGCATGCTGAGCATCTGCGCGCCGGCCCAGCAGCAGATCAGGACGAACAGTCCGTAAGCGACATGGCTGCCGGTCAGCGCCCCTCTTTTTTTATTTCCCAAAAGCGATTTTGAAAAACTGAATTCAGCCATAGGCCCTCCCACCTCTGTACTGCTGGTTTTTTCTCCAGCTCTATGGCAGGTATTCTGGCAGTGCGACGCCGTCGCCAGTATCAGATTGCTGGTAATTGCCCTCCAGGAATAATCCTGTTTTCGCCGTTGTGTTAACCGCGCCACAGGAAGGGAAAAGGGAGACCGGCGTCGCAATCCAGCAACATTCTCCATATCGCTACAGACCGCCGCGGGCGGCTATGCGAAGATGCGTTTTTTGCTGTTGGAGGCCGCATGAAGCTCACTGATAAAATTCGCCGCGACTGGCACTACTACGCGGTGGCGCTGGGGTTAATTTTTATTCTAAATGGCGTGGTGGGGCTGCTGGGGTTTGAGACGCAGGGCTGGCAATCTTACGCCGTCGGTCTGGTCACCTGGGTGATAAGCTTCTGGATCGCGGGCTTTGTGATCCGCCGCCGCCCGGCAGAAGAGGCCTGAGGCCGCCGCTGCCAGGCGGGGTAAACGCGTTTTAGTTCATGGAGGTTTTCAGCGCCCGGTCCGCGGCATGGCGCTCCAGCGCCAGCTCAATCAGGCGAGTGATCAGACTGGTGTAATCGAGGCCGCTGGCCTGCCACAGCTTCGGATACATGCTGATGTTGGTGAAGCCCGGCAGGGTGTTGATCTCGTTGATCACCACCTCGTTGTCGGCGGTGAGGAAGACGTCGACGCGGGCCATGCCGCTGCAGCCCAGGGCCTGGTAAGCCTGCACCGCGATAGCGCGGATCTTGTCGTTGATCTCCGGGGCGATAGCGGCGGGGACCACCACCTGCGCGCCCTGGTCGTCGATATATTTGGTGTCGTAAGCGTAAAACTCGCTGTTGAGGACAATTTCGCCGCAGGTACTGGCCTGCGGGTGGTCGTTACCCAGCACCGCACACTCAATTTCCCGGCCTTGAATGCCTTGCTCTACCACCACTTTATGGTCAAATTCAAAGGCCAGGGCCACCGCCTGATGGTACTGCTCTTCGTTTTTAACTTTGCTGACGCCAACCGACGATCCCTGGTTGGCCGGCTTAACGAACAGCGGCAGGCCCAGCTTCGCTTCGACATCGGCAAAGCTAAACTGCGCGCGGTTGGCGCGGGTCAGGGTGATAAACGGGGCGACGGCGAGCCCGGCGTCGCGCAGCAGGCGTTTGGTCACATCTTTGTCCATACAGGCCGCAGAGCCCAGCACATCGGATCCGACGAAAGGCAGATTGGCCATGCGCAGCATCCCCTGCAGGGAGCCGTCTTCGCCCAGCGTGCCGTGGACGATGGGGAAAATCACATCGATGGCCGCCAGCGGCTGGCCGCTTTCGGCGTTAATCAGCTGCTGCGCTTCACGGCCCGGGATCTGCGCCAGAGTCACCGTTGAAGGGCGCAGGGCGATGCGGGCAGGATCCTGAGCATTGAGCAGGTAGTTGCCGGCGTCGTTGATGTGCCATAGCCCCTGTTTATCAATCCCCAACAGAACCACATCGAAGCGTGATTTATCAATCGCTTCCACGATATTCTTCGCTGACTGCAGCGACACTTCATGCTCTGCCGACTTACCGCCAAAAACGATCCCAACCCTCATCTTTGCCATTTCAACTTCCATCCAGATTACATCAAAGGGCATAACATACCATGTGAAACCGCCGCCTGCCTGCCATAATATTTACCTGATCAATTGACGGGAGCGGGCGTGAGAGGAAAGACGCTGCTGGTGCTGGCCGGGCTGCTCGGCGCGGGCCTGGTGGGATATCGCTATCTGCCGCCACACCTGAATCCGCTGGCGCCGCTGGCCCTTGACGATCCCCCGGGCTGGCTGACGTCGTTCAAGTTGCGCAGCCTGACGGCCGACCAGTGCGCCTCTCTGCTGGCGGAGGCCAACCGCCGGCGGCTCATCGCCAGCCAGCCGGTGGCCGACAGCGAGGGCGCCTGCCCGCTGCGTAACGTGGTGCGGGTGGCTAATTTTGGCTCGGTGCAGCTGAGCAGCAGTTTCCTCGCCAGCTGCCCGCTGGCGCTCAGCAGCGCGCTGTACGTCGAACAGCAGGCGAAGCCGCTGACCCGTCAGCTGATGGCCAGCGATCTGCGCCAGATCGATCATCTCGGCAGCTTCGCCTGCCGTAATATCTACCATCGGGAACAGGCGCGGCGCAGTGAACACGCGACGGCGGATGCCCTTGATGTCAGCGGCTTCCGCCTGACGGACGGCAGACGCATCAGCGTCCTGCAGGGCTGGCGCAGCGAGCGCTCTCACCCCTGGCTGGCGGCGCTGTTGAGCAACAGCTGCCCTTACTTCGGCAACGCGCTGGGGCCGGAGTACAACGCGGCGCACGCCAACCATTTTCACTTTGGCATGCGCGGGCAGGGCTTCTGCTTTTGAGCATAAAGCCCTGTGAGCAGCCTGAATAACCAGAAAATGCTTCGTCAGCCTCTCATGCGCATTCATAAAACACCAAACTCACCGCCAGCGCATCTATGGTAGTACACCAGTGGAATGAAATTGCTAAGCTAGGTAATAATTGGCAAATCATTAATGAATACGCGTAGTTATGGAATCCTGGAAGGTTAATCTCATCTCCGTCTGGTTTGGGTGCTTTTTTACCGGCCTGGCGATCAGTCAAATTCTCCCCTTTTTACCCCTCTACGTCTCCCAGCTGGGCGTCACCTCGCATGAAGCGCTGTCGATGTGGTCGGGACTGACCTTCAGCGTCACCTTCCTGGTCTCGGCGATCGTCTCGCCGATGTGGGGGAGCCTCGCGGACCGCAAAGGCCGCAAGCTGATGCTGCTGCGCGCCTCGCTGGGAATGGCGATCGCCATTTTACTTCAGGCCTTCGCCACCAATGTCTGGCAGCTGTTTATCCTGCGGGCGATCATGGGCTTAACCTCCGGTTATATCCCCAACGCCATGGCGCTGGTGGCCTCCCAGGTGCCGCGCGAGCGTAGCGGCTGGGCGCTGAGCACCCTGTCGACGGCGCAAATCAGCGGGGTGATCGGCGGCCCGCTGCTGGGCGGTTTCCTGGCGGACCACGTCGGGCTGCGGATGGTCTTTTTTATTACGGCGATCCTGCTGACCATCAGTTTTCTGGTCACCCTGTTTCTGATCAAAGAGGGGGGCCGCCCGCCGGTCAGCAAAACCGATCGTCTCACCGGGAAACAGGTCTTTGCCTCCTTGCCCTATCCGGGGCTGGTGATCAGCCTCTTTTTCACCACCCTGGTGATCCAGTTGTGCAACGGCTCAATTGGCCCGATCCTGGCGCTGTTTATCAAGTCTATGGCGTCGGACAGCAACAATATCGCTTTTCTGGCCGGGATGATCGCCGCGGTGCCCGGGGTGTCGGCGCTGATCTCTGCCCCACGGCTGGGTAAGCTTGGTGACCGCATCGGCACCTCGCGGATCCTGCTGGCGACGCTCTGTTGCGCGGTGGTGATGTTCTTCGCCATGTCCTTTGTCACCACCCCGCTGCAGCTGGGGACGCTACGTTTTCTGCTCGGCTTTGCCGATGGCGCGATGCTTCCGGCGGTGCAGACCCTGCTGCTGAAATACAGCAGCGACAGCGTCACCGGGCGCATCTTTGGCTATAACCAGTCGTTTATGTATCTGGGCAACGTCGCCGGGCCGCTGATTGGCGCCTCCGTATCGGCGATGGCCGGCTTCCGCTGGGTATTTATTGCCACCGCCATTATCGTCTTCATCAACCTCTGGCAGCTGGCATGGATGCTGCGCCGCACCCGCCGGGCGAAGGCCTGAACCTCGGCTGACGGTATTTAACGCCATACCGTCAGCGTTTTTCACCGACAGTAGATTTATCATTACTTTTTGTTATCGCCATGGCGTGAGCGCTATTCCGTTTTATTATTTCCGACGCACTTTGGTTATAAACAGCGCCGCTCATGATTAAACAATACTATTTATAGTGGTATTTTGTTGTGGTAAAACGTTTCGCTGTATATTGGGTGTTGCGACGATTCTTATTTTAAGTAATTCTGAGGTCCGTCATCGGGTACGACATCTCAATCGAAAAACAGACCTCGCATAAGGAACTGGTGCTATGAAGAATCTCATTGCTGAGTTACTGGTTAAACTGGCGCAAAAGGAAGAAGAAGCAAAGGAACTGACGGTGCAGGTTGAAGCGCTGGAGATCGTGGTCACCGCATTATTGCGCCATATGGAGCATGATGCCCAGCAGGCATTGATTCAGGATATTGAGCAGGCGATAGACCAGGTGACGCCCTGTCCGCCGGTCAACGACCAGGATGCCATCCTGCTGCAGCAATATCTAAAGAAGCTGTTGCGGCATCCTCGTAGCTAATCTTTGCGACGCGACAAGGATGCCGTCATTTTTCTGTCATCTCCCTTTTATAAAGTCTCCCACGTTTTGTTTTTTTAAGTATTTTTTACATGGAGATGACAAAAGTGAAATTAAGCGCCCTGTTTATTGCCCTGCTGCCTCTGCTGGGCTCGCCGGTTATTCATGCGGAAACTACTGCCGCGCCGGTTCTGGAAAATCGCGCTGCCCAGGGAGATATCACCACTCCCGGCGGCGCGCGTCGTTTAACGGGCGATCAAACCGAAGCGCTGCGCGCCTCGATAATCAATAAGCCGGCCAAAAACGTTATTTTGCTGATTGGCGATGGCATGGGTGATTCTGAAATTACCGCTGCGCGAAATTATGCGGAAGGGGCGGGCGGTTTCTTTAAAGGCATTGACGCCCTGCCGTTAACCGGGCAGTACACGCACTATTCGCTGGATAAAAAAACCGGTAAACCGGACTACGTCACCGACTCGGCGGCCTCCGCCACCGCCTGGACCACCGGCGTGAAGACCTATAACGGCGCGCTGGGCGTCGATATTCATGAGAACGCGCATCAGACCATCCTCGAGCTGGCGAAAGCGGCGGGCCTGGCCACCGGCAACGTTTCTACCGCCGAGCTGCAGGACGCCACCCCTGCGGCGCTGGTGGCGCATGTGACATCGCGTAAATGCTACGGCCCCACGGTCACCAGCGAAAAATGCCCCAGCAATGCGCTGGAGAAAGGGGGCAAAGGCTCCATTACCGAACAGCTGCTGAACGCCCGGCCGGATGTCACCCTGGGCGGCGGCGCGAAGACCTTTGCCGAAACGGCGACGGCGGGCGAGTGGCAGGGCAAAACCCTGCGCGAGCAGGCGGAAGCGCGCGGCTACCAGATTGTGACCGACGCGGCCTCTCTTGCCGCCGCGACGGCAGCCAGCCAGGATAAACCGCTGCTGGGACTCTTCGCCGACGGCAATATGCCGGTACGCTGGGAAGGGCCGAAGGCGTCTTATCACGGTAATATCGATAAGCCGCCGGTGACCTGTACGCCAAACCCGAAACGCGACGCCTCGGTGCCGACGCTGGCGCAGATGACGGAGAAAGCGATTGACCTGCTGAGCCGCAACGAGAAAGGCTTCTTCCTGCAGGTGGAAGGCGCCTCCATCGATAAGCAGGATCATGCGGCGAATCCGTGCGGCCAGATCGGCGAAACCGTGGACCTCGACGAGGCGGTGCAGAAGGCGCTGGAATTTGCCAAAAAAGACGGCAATACCCTGGTGATCGTCACCGCCGACCATGCGCACGCCAGCCAGATTATCCCGGCGGATAGCAAAGCCCCGGGGCTGACCCAGGCCCTGAACACGCACGATGGCGCGGTGATGGTGATGAGTTACGGTAACTCCGAGGAAGAGTCGATGGAGCACACCGGCACCCAGCTGCGCATTGCGGCCTACGGTCCGCATGCGGCTAACGTCGTCGGCCTGACCGACCAGACCGACCTCTTCTCGACCATGAAAGCGGCCCTGAGTCTCAAATAAGTCGCTGCCGGTGGCGAATTCGCGTCACCGGCTGGTTTTTTTTCTATCTGCGTCCAGACTTACAACGTTCCACTCACAGAAGGATGGTGCGATGAAAATAACCTTACTGATGACCCTACTGTTTGGCTTGATCTTTATCAGCGCGGTTGGCGCGGCAGAAAAAACGCCTACTCCCCAGCAGCAAAAGATGACGGACTGCAATCAGCAAGCGTCAGCCAAGGCGCTGAAGGGGGATGAGCGCAAAACCTTTATGAGCCAGTGCCTGAAAAAAGAGACCACCACGCCGCAAGGAAAGACCCTCACGCCTCAGCAGCAGAAGATGAGCGACTGCAACAAAGCGGCTTCGGCAAAATCACTGAAGGGCGATGAACGCAACACCTTCATGAGTAGCTGCCTGAAGAAAGCCTGAAAAAAAGGGAGCGCTCGCGCTCCCTTGTTCTTTGACCTCTCAGGGCTTGCAGCCCGCCTGCTCAGCTTCAGGAGCGGCTCAGTTTCTCTGATTTTTCCATGCACTGGGTGATGGCTTCGATCACCGCGGAGCGGAAGCCTTTCTCTTCCAGCACGCGCACGGCTTCGATGGTGGTCCCGCCAGGAGAGCAGACCATATCTTTCAGCGCCCCCGGATGCTCACCGCTCTCCAGCACCATTTTGGCGGAGCCCATCACCGCCTGAGCGGCGAATTTGTAAGCCTGAGCGCGCGGCATTCCGCCGAGCACGGCGGCATCGGCCATCGCTTCGATAAACATAAAGACATAGGCCGGCGCGGAGCCGCTAACGCCGACCACCGGATGGATCATCGGTTCGGCAATTTGCTCCGCCTGGCCAAAGCAGCGGAAAATGGTCAGCACTTCCGCTACATCTTCGCTGCTCACCAGCGCATTTGGCGTAACGGAGGTCATGCCGGCGTTAACCAGCGACGGCGTATTGGGCATCGCGCGAATAATTTTGCGATCGTGGCCGAGCGCGCGCGCCAGCTGATCAAGCGTGACGCCGGCGGCGATAGAGACCACCAGAGACTCTTTATTCAGGCTGGAGGCGATATCGCCCAGCACTTTGGTCATGATCCCCGGCTTCACCGCGCCGAAGACGATATCGGCAATCTGCGCCACTTCCTGGGCGCTATCGGCGGCGTTGATGCCGTACTGGTCGCGCAGAGCCGCAACCTTGTCCGGCGACGGGGTGTAGACCCAGATTTGTCCCGGCTGTACCTGGCCGCTGGCGATCAGTCCACCCAGAATGGCCTTACCCATATTGCCGCAGCCGATAAAGCCAATTTTCTTATCCATCACCATTCCCCTCTGCTTTTTTCGTTACGATCTGATTAGCTTATCATCCTGGCGCTTTCATAGGGGAGAAAAGCAGGTAACATTGGCGGCACTTATTGCAGGTAACAGGAGCTGGCATGGCCATTTGGGTGGATGCAGACGCGTGTCCGAACGTGATTAAAGAGATATTGTTCCGCGCGGCAGAGCGGACCCAGACGCCGCTGACGCTGGTGGCGAACCAGCCGCTGCGCGTACCGCCGTCGCGTTTCATCCGCACCCTGCGGGTTGAGCAGGGTTTTGACGTGGCGGATAACGAAATCGTCCGTCAGTGCGCGGCGGGGGATTTAGTGATCACCGCCGATATTCCGCTGGCGGCGGAGGTGCTGGCGAAGGGCGGGGCGGCGCTCAATCCGCGCGGAGAGCGCTACAGCGAGGCGACGATCCGCGAGCGGCTGACGATGCGGGATTTTATGGAGACATTACGGGCCAGCGGCGTTCAGACCGGCGGCCCGGATAGTTTATCGCAGCGCGATCGGCAACAGTTTGCCGCCGAGCTGGAGAAGTGGTTGCTGGCGGTTAAACGTCAGCAGGGTTAAACCCAGCTGTCGTCATCGCTGCCGATATCATCATCGCCAAAGCCGGCGTCGAAGTCGTCGTTCCAGGTGTTGTCGGCAAGGAACTGATCGTCTCCCTGACGGAACGGATCGTCACCTGCGGCGGCGTCCTGCGCGGCCGCATCAGGCTGCGGCTTCTCTTCGATGATATTAACAATCTCCTGCGGGTGCGAGCCGCTGAACATATTGGTCAGCATATTGCCCAGCACCACGCCGCCCGCTACGCCTGCGGCCGTTTGCAGCGCGCCTGCCATAAAGCCGCCGCCGCGTGCGGCAGCCTGCGGGGCATAGCTCTGCTGCTGCTGTGGGGCATACTGCGGCTGCGCGCTGGCCTGCGGGCGACCGTATTGCTCCGCGCCCGGGATCGGGTCAGAACCGCGTGACGAGCCGCCGCCAAACAGGCCGGAGAGGAATCCGCCGCTGCTGGGCTTCGCCGCCTGCAGCTGGCTGACCTGGCTCTCCAGCGCCTGGATGCGATCGTTGAGCTGTTTAATCGCGGCTTCCTGGATAAGAATGGTTTGCGCCATATAGTAGGGGGCCGCCGGCTGCGCGCTCACGTGTTGGGCAATCCGCTCCTCGGCGCTGGCATCGCGCGATGCACTGTGCGCCTCAGCCTCTTTCAGCCGGGAAAACAGTCCATCAATAAGGCGTTGTTCTTCAGATTGCATGTTACATTCCTCTGTCACACTGTCGAATAGGCATCAGGGTGCGTCTGAAACACGATGTTGTAAATATGTTGCTTCGTAAAGCTATGCATAAATGTGTTACCGTTTACGCCAGCAGCGGATAAAAAATAACGCCCGGCAGAAAGTAAAGCTGGTTAAACAGTACATGCAATGATAAGTTTACATCAAGAACCCCTTGTCTCACTGTGGTGATGGGGTGTAAAGAAGTTGTGTAACGTTTTCTTTACGTATGCGTTGCGGAACAGACAGCGATAATACGTTCTTTCGTTTTCCTTTTTTTGCGACAGACGGAACCAGGGGGTCTTCGGTTATGACACAGCCAATCTTTCTCATCGGGCCACGCGGCTGCGGTAAAACCACCGTCGGCCATGCGCTGGCGCGAGCGCGGCATTTTCAGTTCTCCGATACCGATCATCGGCTGCAGGCCCATGAGCAGCGGACGGTGGCGGAGATCGTGCAGGCGGAAGGATGGGCGCGCTTTCGCGAGCTGGAGACCCTGTCGCTGAAGGCCGTAACCCTGCCGAATACGGTGATCGCCACCGGCGGCGGCATCATCCTTGCGGAATGTAACCGTCAGTTTATGCGGGAGAACGGCGTGGTGATCTATCTGCAGGCGTCGGTATCGGCGCTGATTGACCGTCTGGAAGCCTACCCGAAAGCCGAACAGCGGCCGACGCTCACCGGGAAACCGGTGCGTGAGGAAGTGGGCGAGGTGCTGGCGCAGCGTGAAGCGTTATACCGTGACGCTGCCCATCATATTGTCGATGCTACGGCCGCCCCGGATCGGGTGGTGGAACAGATTATGACCATGCTGTGCGGCGCGGCGGCCACCCCGGTAAGTTAAGAATTTACTTACATTAAGGCGGCGAGGGGCGCCTATACTTGATAGTTCTGATACCAGAAGAAGGAAGAACTATGCCAAACAGGCCCCCATATCCGAGAGAAGCGCGCGTGGTTGCGGTAGAGAAAGGCCCGCAGGGTCAGACGGTCACCTGGTATCAACTTCGCGCGGACTATCCTGAACCCAATTCGCTGATCAGCGAACATCCTACCGAGCAGGAAGCCGTGGATGCCAAGCGGCGCTACGAAGATCCTGACAAGTCGTAACCCCTGAGCCCGGATTGCCTGCTCTGCGGGCAATATCGGGCATACCTCACACTTTTTATTTATCAGTCGTACTAATGAATATCTAACACACGGATTTTTCAGGCGCGCCGCCGCCGCCGGGCAATCTTTACATTCTACTGCGGCGTGGAGCTGCTACGCTTCTCGACGGTTGATTTTTACTCACCAGGGGGGCGAATGCTGTGTGTGGTAAGCCTGTGTTGAAGCAGTGGTAGTGAAAAGGTACATGATATGAGTAGTGCAACGATGGCAATTTTGACCATCGGCGTTGTGCCGCTGGCGGGAGTATTACCGCTCCTGACCGAACATATCAGGGAAGAACAGATCGCTCACATCAGCCTGCTGGGCGAGATGACGCGTGATGACGTGATGGCAGAGTACGCCGTGGGTGACGGCGAACAGGGTCTCTTGACCCTGCTCAGCGATAACCAGCTGGTGATGGTGTCGCGACAAAAAATTGAACGTGATGTTCGCAGCGTGATCGCCATGCTGGATCGACAGCATTTTGATGTGATCCTGCTGCTCAGCTCCGAACAGCTGACCGGTTTTACCACCCACCACGCGATCCTCCTCGAGCCGCAGCGGATCATTCCGCCGCTGGTGGCGTCGATCGTTGATGGGCACCAGGTCGGGGTGATCGTGCCGGTGGAAGAGATCATGCCCATGCAGCGACAAAAGTGGCATTCACTGGAGAAGTCGCCGTACTACGCGCTGGCCAACCCGTTTACCGGTAGCGACAGCGAGCTGTTAACCGCCGGTAAAGCGCTGCTGGAGCAGGGCGCCGACGTGCTGGTCCTCGACTGTCTTGGTTACTATCAGCATCATCGCGATGTGTTACAAAAAGCCCTTGATGTCCCGGTTTTGCTGTCGAATGTGCTGGTTTCCCGACTGGCGGCAGAACTATTAGTCTAATGTGTTAATTTCACGTGACAGGGGCAAGGAGCGCCCCCTATATTGAGCCTTTCAACGACGATCAGAAGGGCTTGTTTATGCTTCAAAGCAATGAATACTTTGACGGAAAAGTGAAATCCATTGGCTTCACCAGCAGCAGTACCGGTCGCGCCAGCGTTGGCGTGATGGCGGAAGGGGAATACACCTTTGGTACGGCGCAGCCGGAAGAGATGACGGTGGTCAGCGGGGCGCTGAATGTCCTGCTGCCGGGTGAGACTGAGTGGAAAGTTTACGCCGCCGGCGAAGTCTTCAATGTGCCAGGCAACAGCGAATTCCATCTGCAGGTGGCTGAGCCAACCTCTTATCTGTGCCGCTATCTGTAAGCCAGCGTAACGCCCGGCGCTTGCCGCCGGGTTGTATTTTACCTTCCTGCCAGGCAGGAAGGAAAGCGGCGCTTAGCGCTGTGCTTCGCCGCCGAGCCCTTCCACCAGGCTTTGGATCAGGGCAGCCAGTTCGCCGGTCATTAAGATAAAGTCGGCGTCAAAGCGCTGGGCGAAATCTTCCCGATCGATATCTTCGTTTTGGTCGCGTAATTCATCGCAGAACTTGAGGCGCTTAATTGACGCGTCGTCGCAGATCACAAACTGAATACGCTGCTGCCAGTCCAGCGCCAGCTTGGTGACGACCTTCCCGGCCTCAATATGCACAGCGATTTCGTCGCTCACCAGATCCTGCTTCTTGGCGCGGATCACGCCGCCATCTTCCAGCATCGCTTTCAGCTCGGCTTCGTCCAGCAGCTGGAAGCCCTGCGCCACGGTGCCGGAGCGGACCCACTCGGTCAGCGTCAGCTCAATCGGATTCTCCAGGGTCAGCGGCACCACCGGCAGCGAGCCGAGGGTTTTACGCAGCAGGGCCAGGGTATCTTCCGCTTTCTTCGCGCTGGCGCAGTCCACCATGATCAGGCCGTTGACGGTGTCGATCCACATCATCGTCTGGCTGAAGCGGCTGAAGGCGCGCGGCAGCAGCGAGTGCAGCACTTCATCTTTCAGGGAATCTTTCTCAGTTTTCTTCAGCTTGCGCCCCTGATCGGCTTCCAGCTTCTGGATCTTCGCCTCCAGCGCCTGCTTGATCACCGGCGACGGCAGGATCTTTTCTTCTTTACGCGCGCAGATAATGATCTGGCCGTTCGCCGTATGCGTCAGCGCGTCGCTGTGCGATCCCATCGGCGATACCCAACCGGTTTTCGCCATATCCTGGCTGCCACAAGGGGTAAATGTCAGCTCGGCCAGCTGTTTTTCCATCTCCTCGGCGCGCAATTCGATATCGCGGCTGAGACGGTAAACCATTAAATTTTTGAACCACAGCATGATAATTTCCACGGCTTTGTCGTTAAATCAGGCGGGCATGATAGCGAATTGTCGCTATGCTTGCATTGTTAATCGGGGTGAGGAGCTGAGCGTGCGTATTGGTATTGATTTAGGTGGCACAAAAACCGAAGTGATAGCCCTGAGCGACCAGGGAGAGCAGCTGTTTCGCCATCGGTTACCCACGCCGCGGGAGGATTACCGGCAAACCATCGAGACTATCGCCACCCTGGTGGCGATGGCCGAGCAGGCGACCGGACAGCGTGGCACCGTGGGGATGGGGATCCCGGGCACGATTTCGCCCTATACCGGGGTGGTGAAAAACGCCAACTCGACCTGGCTCAACGGCCAGCCCTTTGATAAGGACCTCAGCCTGCGCCTCGACCGTGAAGTGCGGCTGGCTAACGACGCCAACTGTCTGGCGGTGTCGGAAGCGGTGGACGGCGCGGCGGCGGGGGCGCACACGGTGTTCGCGGTGATTATCGGCACCGGCTGCGGCGCGGGCGTGGCGCTCAACGGGCGGGCGCATATCGGCGGCAATGGTAACGCCGGCGAGTGGGGACATAACCCATTGCCGTGGATGAACGACGATGAGTTGCGCTACCGTGCGGAAGTGCCTTGCTACTGCGGTAAACAGGGATGTATCGAAACCTTTATCTCCGGCACCGGCTTTGCCACTGACTACCAGCGGCTGAGCGGCAAGGGGTTAACCGGCAGCGAGATTATGCGCCTGGTGGGGGAAGGTGACGAAAAAGCCGAACTGGCGCTGAGCCGCTACGAGCAGCGGCTGGCGAAATCGCTGGCCCACGTGGTGAATCTCCTCGACCCGGACGTTATCGTGTTGGGCGGCGGGATGAGCAACGTCGAGCGGCTGTATCAGACGGTGCCGGACCTGGTGAAACAGTGGGTCTTCGGCGGCGAGTGTGAAACGCCGATCCGCAAAGCGATGCACGGCGACTCCAGCGGAGTACGCGGCGCGGCATGGCTGTGGCCGCTCCAGGGGACCTGAACCGCTCCCCTTCACCCCGACCCTCTCGCTCCGGAAGAGGGTTAGGGTGAGGGGACATCGCAATGATTCAAACCTCACTCCACCGCAAACGCTCTGTCCAGCCGACTGTAGCCCAGACCATTGATCTTCTTCACTTTGATCTGCACCGGAATGCGATCTTTCATCGCCTCCACGTGGCTGATCACCCCGATGATCTTGCCGCTGGCGTTAAGCGCGTCCAGCGCGTCCAGCGCCGTGTCCAGCGTTTCGCTGTCGAGGGTGCCGAAGCCTTCATCAAGAAACAGGGAATCAATCCGCGTCTTATGGCTCACCAGATCTGACAGCGCCAGGGCCAGCGCCAGGCTGACGAGGAAACTTTCGCCACCGGAGAGGGTGCGGGTGTCGCGCACGGCGTCGGCCTGCCAGGTATCGACAACCTCCAGCTCCAGCGCTTCGCTGGCTTTGCGCTGCAGCAGATAGCGCCCGTGCAGGCGGTTAAGCTGCTGGTTTGCCAGCCAGACCAGATTATCCAGCGTCAGCCCCTGGGCGAATTTGCGGAACCGGTCGCCGGTGCTGGAGCCGATCAGCGAATTGAGATAGCCCCAGTCATCCGCCCGCTGCGCCGCCTCTGCAATCTGTCGCCCCAGCGCCTGCTGATGTTGACGGCTCTCTGTGTCCTGCCTGAGCTGCTGGCGGATCTCGCCCTGGCGGGTGGTGTTGTCCCGCAGCCGCTGCGCCAGGGCCTGCAGCTGGGTTTGCAGGGCGGGGATGTCCGCGTCCGTCCCTTGCGGACGCAGCGCCAGGTGCGCCTGCTGCTGACGGGTCGCCTGCTCGCAGAGCGCCGTCGCCTGCTGGCGCTGCTGCTCCAGCGTCTGTTTTAACCGCGTCAGCCGCTGGACGGTCTCGTCATCCAGCAGCGCGGCGAGAAACGCCTGCCGATCGCTAAAGCGGCTGGCGGCCAGGGCGGCGGTAAATTGCGCCTGCGACTGGTCCAGGCGCGCCTTCTCTTCGGTCTCCAGCTGCTGCTGGGCGACAAGCTGGCTGTGCAACGCCAGGCACTCCTCATGGATAGCGCGCCAGTTGTCGGGAACCACCGGCTCAGCTTCAGCCTCTGCCTCGTCGCTGGCTGGCAGCGTCTCCAGCAGCGGCTGCAGGGCGGCAATCTGCTCCTGAATGGCGCCATGCCGGGTCTGTTGCGCCTGCCACTGGGCAAATTCGCTTTCGCGAGCGTTCAGCCAGGCGGCTTCTGTCCCTTCTTCCGGCAGGTTGAGCGTCAGGGTCTGCAGGGCGCTCTCCAGCCCCTGGCGCGTGGCCGTCAGCTGCTGCTGAGCCTGGCGCGCCAGCGCCTCCTGATCGTTAAGCTGGCTCTGCAGCATCAGGCGCTGGCTGAGCTGGTAGAGCTGTTGCTCGTAGCGCTCCTGCTCCTGTATCCAGTCGTTTATCTCTTGCGCAATATCCCGCGTGACCTGAAGAGAGGCGCAGGTTTCCTGCCACGCTTTAGTGAGCGCTTGCTCTTCCTCAGCGAGCCGCCCGGCCGCTTCGGTTTCACGCTGGAGCTGCTGCGTCAGGGCGTTGACCTGCCCGAGGATCAGCAGACCTTCTTCTTTCAGCGCGGCGACCTCTTTTTCCAGCGCATCGCGGCGGCGCTGGTTATCCGTGACCGTCAGCGAGGCGTATTGTTCAATCGCCGGGTGTTCACAGGAGCCGCACAGCGGGCAGGGCTTACCGGCCTCAAGCCGGGCGCGGTAACCCTCCAGATCTTTAATCGTTTCTTCCCGCTGGCAGAGCGCCTTCAGGTCGAGATAGTGCTGGTTTTTGTCTTTGTACTGCTCCCGGCGCTGCGCCAGGGTGGCGTTGAGTTTTGCCTGCTCCGCCTGCGCCTGCTGTACGCTTTCGGCGTTCTGGCGCAGACGCTTGCGCAGCAGCTGATGCTGTTCATGAAGGGAGAGCAGCCGCTGGCGCAGCGGTCGCGACTGGGTTTGCTGCGCCATCGCCGCCGCAACGTCATCGGCGGTCAGCGACAGAGGGCTGGCCGGCAGATCGGCCAGCTTCTGGCGCAGCGCGGCCAGGCGGGTGGTCTGGGCCGTCAGCTGCTGTTTATCCCGAGTCAGCTGCGAAAATTGCGCCCGCCAGCCGGCGATCTCCTGGCCCCATAAGCGAAATCGCTCATGGGCCGCCAGCCACTGCGCCAGGTCGGCCAGTTCAGCCTGACGCTGCCGCTGGGCATGCACGGCGCTACGGCGAATGCGCGCGCGCAGCGCCGTGCTGGTAAGTAAGCGAGCATTCACTTCATTGATTCGCTGGCGGGTTTGCGCCAGGCCTGCCGCGTGCTCCTGTTGCCGCTCCCATAAGGGGCGCAACTGGGCGGCGGGCTGGGCCAGCTCAAGCCTGGCCAGCGCCGGCGCGGCGTCGGCCAGCGCCTGACGGGCCTGCTGCTGGCCGCTGACCGCCTGCTGCTGCTGCTGCGCCAGCTCATCGCGACGCGTTAGCCACTGAAGCTGCTGCTGCTGGTTTTGCTGCTGCGCCAGCAGGGCTTTCTCTTCGTCAGTAAGTACCTGCAAACTTTCCTGCAGCGCCTGCTGCTGGGCCTCCGTCAGCAGGACGATGCCCGCCGCCTGGGCTTCGAACTTCTCCAGCGTATGGCGAGCGGCTTTGTGCTGCTCATAGACCATCGCCGAAATCTGACCGTAGATTTCCGTGCCGGTCAGCTCCTCCAGCAGCTCCGCGCGATCGCTCGGCTTGGCGTTCAGAAAGGCGGCAAATTGCCCCTGGGAGAGCAGCATCGAGCGGGTGAAGCGGCCATAGTCGAGGCCGGTGAGCGTCGCGGTTTGCTCCAGCTTATCCGAGACCTTATCGGCGAGGATTTTGCCGTCGGCGCAGCGCGCCAGCTCGACGCGGGGCGCCTGCAGGTTGCCATCTGGCTGGTTACGCGCCCGGTTCTGGCTCCAGAAGGCGCGGTAGGCGATGCCTTTCACTTCAAACTCCACCTCCGCCAGACACTCGGCGGTATCGCGGGTCATCAGGTCATTTTGCGACTGGGAGACTTTATTCAGGCGCGGCGTCTCGTGATAGAGCGCGAGGCAAATGGCGTCGAGCAGAGTGGTTTTCCCGGCGCCGGTGGCGCCGGTAATGGCGAACAGGCCGTTGCTGGCGAACGGCTCGGCGGTAAAGTCTATCTTCCATTCCCCTTTCAGGGAGTTGAGGTTTTTCAGACGCAGACTGAGGATTTTCATGCGTTTTCGTCCTCCGCGGTGAGCGTATGCAGCGTATGAGCGAACAGCTCGTGCAGCCGGGCGCGCTTCTCATCGTCAATCTCGGTCAGCGCCAGCCGGCGCTCGAACACCTCTTCCACCTTCAGTTCGCTGAGGGTCTCCCGCTGGGCGTTGAGCAGTATTTTCTCGCGCTGCTCGCGGCTGCGGCGCACCAGCAAGACTTCCACCGGCAGATCTTCCGTCAGCGCCTGAATATGACGCTGAATATCGTGCAGGTACTCCTCGGTGGTGATTTCGATATCCAGCCACACCGGCGGGTCCTGTTCAACGCCGCGCCACTGCGCCAGCTGGGCGGTGATGGCGGCCAGATCGCCTTTGATGACCGCCAGCGGCTGGGTGACGGGCACCTCAAGGGTCTCCACGGCGCTGAGTCGCCCATCGCTAAAGCTCACCAGATGCACCGATTTCGCTTTGCCGGTTTCATCAAAGCTCAGCGGCAGCGGCGAGCCGCTATAGCGGATGTGCTCGCAGCCGCCAACCACCTGCGCCCGGTGAATATGGCCCAGCGCAATGTAGTCGGCAGGGGGGAAGTGCTGCGCCGGGAAGGCATCCAGCGTGCCAATATAAATGTCGCGAACGGCATCGCTTTTGCTGGCGCCGACGGTGGTCAGATGGCCGCTGGCAATCACGGGCAGCGGCCGATCGCCGCGCAGGGCGCAGGCCTGCTGATACTGCTCCTGATAATAGTCGCTGATGGCGTGCAGCAGCTGCTGCTGTTTTTCCCGACCGGAGTGGCCGGCCTGGCTGGTGACCAGCTCGCGCGGGCGTAAAAACGGCACCGGGCAGAAGATAGCGCCTGGGGTGCCGTCGCGCCGCGGCAGCTCAATGGGCGGGCAGCCGGCGTTCGCCACGACGGTGGTGTGTAAAAAGGCGAGGATATCGCGGGATTCATTGAGCATCGCCACCGAATCGTGGTTGCCCGCCAGCACCACCAGGCGACAGCCGGTCTGCTGCAGCTGGACGACAAAGCGGTTATACAGTTCGCGAGCGTAGCTTGGCGGCGATCCGGTATCAAAAATATCGCCGGCCACGATGATGGCGTCGACTTCATGCTCCTGCGCGCGGGCCAGCAGCCAGGTCAGGAAGGCGTCATGTTCGGCCGCACGGCTTTTGCTGTAAAAATTCTGGCCCAGGTGCCAGTCGGAGGTGTGAAGGATGCGCATAAATCTTCCCTAGCGAAAAAAGCATGAGCGGCAGTATACCATTTGTCGGAGAGGGGTAAGTCCGCGTCATGCTTCAAAATACCCGATCGTCAGACGGTCATTTTTTTCATAAATCTGTCACAAAAGTGACGCATAATGACGCCGCACTTCTATACTGATGGCTAAAAAACACAGGGTAAATAATGGCGAGAAGAATTCTGGTCGTTGAAGATGAAGCTCCAATCCGCGAAATGGTCTGCTTTGTTCTGGAGCAAAATGGCTTTCAGCCTGTCGAAGCGGAAGATTATGACAGCGCGGTGAATCAACTCAATGAACCCTGGCCTGATTTGATTCTCCTTGACTGGATGCTGCCGGGCGGTTCGGGGCTGCAGTTTATTAAGCTGCTCAAGCGCGAGGCGATGACCCGGGATATTCCGGTGGTGATGCTGACCGCGCGCGGAGAAGAAGAGGATCGCGTTCGCGGCCTGGAGACCGGGGCGGACGACTACATTACCAAGCCTTTCTCACCGAAGGAGCTGGTGGCGCGAATCAAAGCGGTGATGCGCCGTATTTCGCCGATGGCGGTGGAAGAGGTGATTGAAATGCAGGGGCTGAGCCTCGATCCCTCATCGCACCGGGTGATGACCGGCGAAAGTCCGCTGGACATGGGGCCAACGGAATTTAAATTATTGCACTTCTTTATGACCCATCCGGAGCGGGTGTACAGCCGCGAGCAGCTGCTGAACCACGTCTGGGGAACCAACGTCTATGTGGAAGACCGCACGGTAGACGTCCATATTCGCCGCCTGCGTAAAGCGCTGGAACACAGTGGCCATGATCGCATGGTGCAAACGGTTCGCGGCACGGGGTATCGTTTCTCCGCCCGTTTCTGAATTTTGACAGGAGTGTGACCCGTGCTGGAACGGCTGTCATGGAAAAGGCTGGCGCTGGAGCTCTTTTTAGCGTGTATTCCGGCCCTGATTCTGGGGGCGTTTGTGGGTCATTTGCCGTGGTTTTTACTGGCGGCAGTGACCGGTTTGTTGATTTGGCATTTCTGGAATTTGATGCGCCTGTCGTGGTGGCTGTGGGTGGACCGGAGCATGACCCCTCCGCCCGGCCGCGGCAGCTGGGAGCCGCTGCTGTATGGTCTGCACCAGATGCAGATGCGTAATAAAAAGCGTCGACGTGAGCTGGGAAGCCTGATCAAACGCTTTCGCAGCGGGGCGGAATCCCTGCCGGACGCGGTGGTCCTGACCACGGAAGAGGGGGCCATTTTCTGGTGTAACGGCCTGGCGCAGCAGATTTTAAACCTGCGCTGGCCGGACGACAGTGGGCAAAACATTCTTAACCTTCTGCGCTATCCTGAATTCGCCAACTACCTGAAACAGCGTGATTTTTCAAAGCCGCTCAATCTGGTGCTGAATAATGCCCGTCATCTGGAAATTCGCGTGATGCCCTACAGCGACAAACAGTGGCTGATGGTGGCGCGCGACGTGACGCAGATGCATCAGCTGGAAGGGGCGCGGCGTAACTTTTTCGCCAACGTCAGCCATGAGCTGCGCACCCCGCTGACGGTGCTGCAGGGCTATCTGGAGATGATGCAGGAGCAGGTGCTGGAAGGGGCGACCCGTGAAAAGGCCCTGCACACCATGCGTGAGCAAACCCAGCGTATGGAGGGGCTGGTGAAGCAGTTGCTCACGCTGTCGCGTATTGAAGCCGCGCCGGCGCTGGCGATGAATGACCGCATCGACGTGCCGATGATGCTGCGGGTCGTGGAGCGCGAGGCGCAGACCCTCAGCCAGGATAAGCAGACGCTGATTTTTACCGTCGATGAGCAGCTCAAGGTGCTGGGCAACGAGGAACAACTGCGCAGCGCCATTTCTAACCTGGTCTATAACGCGGTGAACCACACCCCGCCGGGCACCGAAATTCGCGTCAGCTGGCAGCGAACGCCCCAGGGGGCGCTGTTCAGCGTCGAGGATAATGGGCCGGGCATTGCGCCGGAGCATATTCCCCGTCTGACCGAGCGCTTCTATCGGGTGGATAAGGCTCGCTCCCGGCAAACGGGGGGCAGCGGCCTGGGGCTGGCGATCGTCAAACACGCGGTCAACCATCATGACAGCCGGCTGGAGATCGACAGCTCGGTGGGCAAGGGAACCCGTTTCAGCTTCCTGCTCCCGGAACGATTAATTGCCAGAAACGACGCCTGAGCGGCGCGCTGTCAGCTTATCTTGCCAATGACCAGCTTCGGCTGGTCATTTTCCCTGGCAGTCGTTTTTCTCTCGCCTATTTAATGAACGCGCGCTGCTTTTTTGTTCGCATGATAAGCCACGGGTTTTCCATCAATATGGTAAATGATTCTGGTGTTAAACTGATAACCAGCATAATCATCTGCTTTTGCGATCGTGCCTTGCTTTAAAACGTTATAAGCGTTTAAATTGCGCCTGCGCAGTCGATGACAGACTGCTTTTGCGTGGTAATACCAAAAACAATTCTTTCCCACGCCGCTTCGGGAGCATATCTCGCTGAGTTTACCGGCAATCGCCGCTGTATTGTCCCTGAGAGGGTAGCGCGGTATTTTTCCATTTTTTTACAACACCACATCCACAGGCAGTAATGAATTTATGACCCATCAGTTAAAATCTCGCGACATCATAGCGTTGGGCTTTATGACCTTCGCGTTGTTCGTTGGCGCAGGCAACATTATTTTCCCGCCGATGGTTGGCTTACAGGCGGGCGAGCACGTCTGGACGGCGGCGATCGGCTTCCTGATCACCGCGGTGGGTCTGCCGGTGCTGACGGTGGTGGCGCTGGCGAAAGTCGGCGGCGGCGTTGAAAGCCTGAGCACCCCGATTGGTAAAGTGGCTGGTATCCTGCTGGCGGTGGTGTGTTATCTCGCGGTGGGACCGCTGTTCGCGACCCCGCGCACCGCGACCGTCTCTTTTGAAGTCGGGATTGCGCCGCTGACCGGCGACGGCCCGCTGCCGCTGCTGATCTACAGCGTTATCTACTTCGCGCTGGTGATCCTGGTCTCGCTCTATCCGGGCAAACTGCTGGATACGGTGGGCAACTTCCTGGCGCCGCTGAAAATTATCGCCCTGATTGTGCTGGCGGTCGCCGCTATTGTCTGGCCGGCAGGCCCGATCAGCGACGCGCTGGAAGCGTATCGTACCGCGCCATTCTCCAATGGCTTCGTCAACGGCTACCTGACCATGGACACCCTTGGTGCGATGGTGTTCGGGATCGTGATTGTCAATGCCGCACGCTCCCGCGGCGTCAGCGAAGCGCGTCTGTTGACCCGCTACACCGTCTGGGCGGGCCTGATGGCAGGCGTCGGTCTGACCTTGCTGTATCTGGCGCTGTTCCGTCTGGGCTCTGATAGCGCCACCCTCGTGGACCAGTCCGCTAACGGCGCGGCGATCCTCCACGCCTACGTGCAGCATACCTTCGGCGGGGCGGGCAGCTTCCTGCTGGCGGCGCTGATCTTCATCGCCTGCCTGGTGACGGCGGTGGGCCTGACCTGCGCCTGCGCCGAATTCTTTGCCCAGTATCTGCCGTTCTCCTATCGCACGCTGGTCTTTATCCTCGGCCTGTTCTCGATGGCGGTCTCCAACCTCGGTCTGAGCCACCTGATTCAGGTGTCGATTCCGGTGCTGACCGCTATCTACCCGCCGTGTATCGCACTGGTTGTATTAAGCTTTACCCGCAGTTGGTGGCATAATTCGTCCCGTGTTATCGCGCCGGCCATGTTTATCAGTCTGATGTTTGGTATCATTGACGGGATTAAGTCATCGGCGTTTGCCGCTATCCTGCCGGCCTGGACCGCGCGTCTGCCGCTGGCGGAGCAGGGCCTGGCCTGGCTGATGCCGACCGCCGTGATGGCAATTCTCGCGGTGATCTGGGACCGTGCCGCCGGACGTCAGGTGACCTCCAGCGCGCACTAACCGGCGTTGAGGACAAGCGTTTAACCACGGGACTTCGGGTTCCGTGGTTTTTTATTTTTTGTGTTAAACGGCATTGAAAAACCACGATGGAAAGTAGTAACAAGCTTAAGCGCGGGCTAAGCACCCGGCACATTCGCTTTATGGCCCTGGGTTCCGCCATCGGCACCGGGCTTTTTTACGGTTCAGCCGACGCGATTAAAATGGCCGGACCCAGCGTACTGTTGGCCTACATTATCGGCGGCGTCGCGGCATATATCATTATGCGCGCGCTCGGTGAGATGTCGGTGCATAACCCTTCCGCCAGCTCATTCTCCCGCTATGCCCAGGAAAACCTCGGCGGACTGGCGGGGTATATCACCGGCTGGACCTACTGCTTTGAAATCCTGATTGTCGCCATCGCCGACGTCACCGCCTTCGGGATCTACATGGGCGTCTGGTTCCCGACGGTGCCGCACTGGATCTGGGTGCTCAGCGTGGTGCTGATCATCTGCGCCGTCAACCTGATGAGCGTCAAGGTATTTGGCGAGCTGGAGTTCTGGTTCTCGTTCTTCAAAGTGGCCACCATCATCATCATGATCCTCGCCGGGTTCGGCATCATTATCTGGGGGATCGGCAACGGCGGCCAGCCGACGGGGATTCATAACCTGTGGAGCAACGGCGGCTTCTTCAGCAACGGTTGGCTGGGAATGGTGATGTCGCTGCAGATGGTGATGTTCGCCTACGGCGGTATCGAAATCATCGGCATTACCGCCGGCGAGGCGAAAGATCCGGAGAAATCCATTCCACGCGCCATCAACTCAGTGCCGATGCGCATTCTGGTGTTCTATGTCGGCACGCTGTTCGTCATTATGTCTATCTATCCGTGGAACCAGGTGGGTACCGACGGCAGCCCCTTTGTCCTGACCTTCCAGCATCTGGGCATTACCTTCGCGGCCAGCATTCTTAACTTCGTGGTCCTGACGGCCTCGCTGTCGGCGATTAACTCCGACGTGTTCGGCGTGGGCCGTATGCTGCACGGCATGGCCGAGCAGGGGAGCGCGCCGAAGGTGTTCGCCAAAACCTCGCGTCGCGGTATTCCGTGGGTGACGGTGATGGTGATGACCATTGCGCTGCTGTTTGCGGTATACCTCAATTACATCATGCCGGAAAACGTCTTCCTGGTGATCGCCTCGCTGGCCACTTTCGCCACCGTGTGGGTGTGGATTATGATCCTGCTGTCGCAGATTGCCTTCCGCCGCCGTCTGTCGCCGGAGGAGGTCAAGGCCCTGAAATTCAAAGTCCCCGGCGGGGTGGCGACCACGGTTGTCGGCCTGGTGTTCCTGGCGTTTATTATCGCCCTGATCGGCTATCATCCGGACACCCGCATTTCGTTGTATGTCGGTATGGCGTGGATTGCGCTGCTGCTGCTGGGCTGGGTCTTTAAGACCCGTCGCGAGCGCCGCCTGGCGCAGGCTCAGTAATCGACATCGCCCCGGTCAGCATCGCGCGACCGGGGCGGCTTGCCGACCCGCGTCCTCCCCCGTTATCCTCCCCCAAAAAATCCTGTGACGATGAGTTCTGCGCCTGACGGCTATGGCAAGGTGTGCCCATTCTGCACAATGAGGATTCACGATGTTGAAGGCATGGCACCTTCCGGTTGCACCCTTTATCAAGGTGCAACAGGACCGACTGTTTATTACCCTGTGGTTAAGCGGTGAGTCGCTGCCGCAGCGGATCACGCTGCGCGCGGAAGAAGATAACGAAGAGCTGTCGCTGCCGATGCAGCGCCTCCGCCAGGCGCCGAGGCCGGGGGTGGTGGCATGGCGCGGTGAAATCCATCTCGCCAGCGGTCAGCCGCGCCGCCGCTACAGCTTTAAGCTGCTGTGGGCCGACCATCAGCGCTGGTTTACGCCGCAGGGCTTCAGCCGTTTTCCGCCGGCCAGGCTGGAGCAGTTCGCCGTCGACCTGCCGGACGCCGGCCCGCAGTGGGTGGCCGATCAGGTTTTCTATCAGATTTTCCCCGATCGCTTTGCCCGCAGCGCTGCGCGTGACGCCGAACAGGACGCGGTCTATTACCATCACGCGGCGGGACGGGAGATTGTGCGCAAGGCGTGGGACGAACCGCTTACCGGCGAGGCGGGCGGTTCGACCTTCTACGGCGGCGATCTCGACGGCATCAGCGAAAAACTGCCGTACCTGAAGCAGCTCGGCGTGACCGCCCTGTATCTGAACCCGGTCTTCGCCGCCCCCAGCGTGCATAAATATGACACAGAGGATTATCGGCGCGTCGATCCGCAGTTTGGCGGCGACGCGGCGCTGCTCCGCTTGCGCCATAACACCCAGCGGGCGGGAATGCGCATGATCCTCGACGGCGTGTTCAACCATACCGGCGATTCCCATCCCTGGTTCGACCGTCACCAGCAGGGCAGCGGCGGCGCCGGCCATCATCCGGACTCCCCGTGGCGCGACTGGTTTACCTTCTCCGGGGAGGGGCAGGCGCACAACTGGCTGGGTTATGCCAGTCTGCCGAAGCTCGACTATCGGTCGACCAGCCTGGTCAACGAGATCTATGCCGGCGAGGACAGCATCGTACGCCACTGGCTGAAGGCGCCGTGGAGCATGGACGGCTGGCGTCTGGATGTGGTGCATATGCTCGGCGAAGGCGGCGGGGCGCGAAATAACCTGCGGCATATCGCCGGCATCACCCAGGCGGCGAAGCAAACGCAGCCGGAAGCCTTTGTCTTTGGCGAACATTTTGGCGACGCGCGCCAGTGGCTGCAGGCGGATGCCGAAGATTCGGCAATGAACTACCGCGGCTTCACCTTCCCGATCTGGGGATTCCTTGCCAATACCGATATCTCTTACGATCCGCAGAAGATAGACGCCCAGACCTGTATGGCGTGGATGGATAATTATCGCGCCGGGCTGTCGCATCAGCAGCAGCTACGGATGTTCAATCAGCTCGACAGCCATGATACGGCGCGTTTTAAATCTCTCCTTGGCAAAGACGTAGCGCGCCTGCCGCTGGCGGTGGTGTGGCTGTTCAGCTGGCCGGGGGTACCGTGCATCTACTACGGCGACGAGGTGGGCGTGGATGGCAATAACGATCCGTTCTGCCGTAAACCGTTCCCGTGGGATCCGGCGCTGCAGGATACCCAGCTGCTGGCGCTGTATCAGCGGATGGCGAAACTGCGTAAAGCCCAGCAGGCGCTGCGCTACGGCGGGTGCCTGGTGATTTACGCCGAGGATAACGTGGTGGTGTTTGTCCGCGTCTATAAACAGCAGCGGGTGCTGGTGGCGATTAACCGCGGCGAAGCCTGCGAGGTGGTTATCGAGGATTCGCCGCTGCTGGACGTGGGGGCCTGGACGCTGCAGGAAGGCGCTGGCGTCTTCCATGACGGGGTGCTGACCCTCCCGGCTATCTCCGCCTGCGTCTGGTCAGGCCGTTAACGATAGAGCTGGCTCAGCAGGTCGTCGCGGAGGAGCGCCTCCCGCCACCAGCGCTGAGCCAGCCCGTCATTCCCGCTGCGCCAGGCCATGTAGGTGATATCTTTTTCCCGCCAGCAGGCGACGCTTTTCTCCACCAGACAGCCTTTTTCCAGCCACGGGCGGGCGATATGACGCGGCAGAAAGCCGCAGCCCAGCCCGGCGCACAGCAGTTCGACTTTGCTGGCGAAATCATCGACGCCGATTTGCGGTTGTTCATCAAGCAGGTTGCTGTTCAGCGGATGGCAATAGCGGGCGCTGTCGCGGATCACTACCGCCCGGTGCTGGCTGAGCTGCTTATTGCTGAGCGGCGCTTCCGCGCCGGCCAGCGGGTGGGTCGGGGCGACCACGAAAATGTTATCCAGCGCGCCAAGGGTTTGCCATGACCACTCGGCGGAGGTAGGCGGCTCATTGATGGCGCCGAGGATAATATCCGCGCCATGGTGGGTCAGCTCTTCCCACGAACCGGCGAGGGTGTGATGACTGAAGTTCAGCCGCGTCTGCGGGTTTTGCGCGTAGAACTCGGCGATCAGCGGCAGCAGGGCTGAAAAGGGAAACGAGGCGTCGAGGGCGATCGCCAGCTCTCGCTCCCAGCCGGCGCTTAGCTGCTGGGCCTGCTTTTCCAGATCTCTGGCGGCGCTCAACAGCTGGCGTCCTTTCTCGAGCATCAATCGCCCGGTATCGGTAAACTTCGCCCGGTGACCGGAGCGATCCAATAAGACAATGTCCAGATCGTTCTCCAGCTTCTGGATCATATAGCTCAGCGCGGCGGGGGTTTTATACAGCGACTCCGCGGCGGTGGCGAAGGATCCGTGTCGGTCCAGCGCATCAAGGATCATCAGAACATCAAAGTTTACGCGCATCAGGGGTTTCCATTAATTTATTTTCCCTTGTTGTACCTAAGCGCAATAATCAATGCCAGTGAATAAATCAGAACAGTTTGACGTAAAAATTTGATGAAAGCTGGCGTGAGTCAATACTAACCGCCGACAAAATATAAATCACAAAAAAACTTTAATAACTTGTTAGAAATAACTGGCTATACTCACCATGCTTTATCAGTCAGGATCTACACGACGCATTAACCATCATGTCATCTTTTTAACTCATTGATTAAGAAGGTATTTAATGTCTATTCGTGAACTGCTCGATCCCACTAATTCCGCCCTTATCTTTATTGATCATCAACCACAGATGTCATTTGGCGTGGCGAATATCGATCGCCAGACCCTCAAAAATAACACCGTGGCGCTGGCCAAAGCCGGCAAAATTTTTAATGTACCGGTGATTTACACTTCCGTAGAGACCAAAAGCTTCAGCGGTTATATCTGGCCGGAATTATTGGCCGTGCATCCTGACGTCAAGCCGATTGAGCGTACTTCAATGAACTCCTGGGAAGACGATGCCTTCGTTGCGGCGGTGAAAGCGACCGGCCGTAAAAAGCTGGTGATCTCCGCTCTGTGGACCGAAGTTTGCCTGACGTTTCCGGCGCTGATGGCCCTGGAGGCGGGCTACGAAGTGTATGTGGTCACCGATACCTCCGGCGGTACCTCTGTCGACGCCCATGAGCGTTCTATTGACCGGATGGTGCAGGCGGGTGCGGTGCCGGTGACCTGGCAGCAGGTGTTGCTGGAGTACCAGCGCGACTGGTCGCGCAAAGCGACTTACGATGCGGTCATGGACCTGGTGCGCGAACACAGCGGCGCCTACGGGATGGGCGTGGATTACGCTTATACCATGGTGCACGGCGCGCCAGAGCGTAAAGCGTAACTCACTTCATCCTTCAAGCTGCCTCTTTGTTGGCTGCGTTTGTCCGCCCCGACGCAGCATGAATGATGTTGTGCAGAGCCATTTATCGCTAATGGCAGGAGCAATCCTGCCATTCCCCTGAAGCAAGGAACTCTTTATGGCGCAGCAAAAATCGGTGACCCTGGTCATCAGCCATCTGCTCGATCCGCAACACGGCCAGCGCTACGAAGAGTGGCTCGGCAAAATCATGCCCATCGCGGCTGAATTTCCCGGCCATCTCGGGGCGAATGTGATCCGGCCCGCCGCAGGGCAGAATCTGTGGAGCGTGATTATCCGCTTCGACACCCTGGAGCATCTCTACGCCTGGACGCAGTCGGAAACCCGTCGTCAGCTGGTGGCGGAGATTGCCCCGCTGCTGACGGAGGGCGATCGGACGGAGGTGCGGACCGAGCCGGCCTTCTGGTTTACCCCGCCGGTGGCGAATGTGCGCCAGCCGCGGCGCTGGAAACAGTTTCTGATCACCCTGCTGGTGATTTTCCCCAGCACCAACCTGGTGCCGGCGGTGACCGGCATGCTGTTGCCGTCGCTTAAGGGGAGCCTGCTGCTGCACCTGATCAATGATGCCTGCGTGGTTGCGCTGGTGGTCTGGTTCTGGATGCCCATCGTGACCCGCCTGTTTGCTGGCTGGTTGAAGAAAAACTGAGTCAGCCTCCCCAAGGAGTGCGTTATGTCGCAAACTGCCACACTGATTCTGACCCACGGCCAGATTCATACCCTCGATCGCGCGAATCCGCTGGCGGAAGCCGTGGCCATCGCCGACGGAAAAATTGTTGCCACCGGAAGCCACGATCGGATCATGAGCTTTGCCGCCGAGGGGACGCAGATCGTCGATCTCAAAGGGCATACGGTGATCCCGGGCCTCAACGATTCTCACCTGCACCTGATCCGCGGTGGGTTGAACTACAACCTTGAGCTCCGCTGGGAGGGGGTGCCCTCGCTGGCCGATGCGCTGCGAATGCTCAAGGAGCAAGCGGATCGCACACCCTCCCCACAGTGGGTGCGGGTGGTCGGCGGCTGGAGCGAATTCCAGTTCGCCGAACGACGGATGCCGACCCTGGAAGAGCTAAACGACGCGGCGCCCGATACGCCGGTGTTTGTGCTGCATCTCTACGATCGCGCGCTGCTGAACCGCGCGGCGCTGAAAGCTGTGGGATATACCAAAGAGACGCCGGATCCGGCGGGCGGCGAGATCGTCCGCGATAGCCACGGCAACCCGACCGGGATGCTGATCGCCAAACCAAACGCCATGATCCTCTACGCCACCCTGGCCAAAGGGCCGAAGCTGCCGCTGGATCTGCAGGTGAACTCCACCCGCCAGTTTATGCGCGAGCTGAACCGGCTGGGGCTGACCAGCGCCATCGACGCCGGGGGCGGTTTCCAGAACTACCCTGAAGATTACGAAATTATCGAACAGCTGCACGCGAAAGAGCAAATGACCGTGCGCATCGCCTACAACCTGTTTACCCAGCGGCCGAAGCAGGAGCTGGAGGACTTCGAACGCTGGACCGACATGCTGAAGCCGGGGCAGGGGACCGACTTCTATCGCGCCAACGGCGCCGGCGAGATGCTGGTGTTTTCGGCGGCGGATTTTGAAGATTTCCTGCAGCCGCGGCCGGATCTGCCGCAAGGCATGGAGGATGAGCTGGAGCGGGTGGTGCGCCACCTGGTGGAACATCGCTGGCCGTTCCGCCTGCATGCCACCTACGACGAGTCCATCAGCCGGATGCTGGACGTGTTTGAGAAGGTGAACCGCGACATTCCGTTTAATGGCCTGCACTGGTTCTTCGACCATGCCGAGACCATTACCGAGCGCAACATTGAGCGGGTGAAGGCGCTGGGGGGCGGCATTGCGGTGCAGCACCGGATGGCCTTCCAGGGCGAATATTTTGTCGATCGCTACGGCAAAGAGGCGGTGAAACATACGCCGCCGGTGGCGAAAATGCTGGAGCTGGACGTACCGGTAGGGTTGGGAACCGATGCCACCCGCGTCGCCAGCTATAACCCGTGGACCGCGCTGTACTGGCTGGTCTCCGGGCGCACCGTCGGCGGGATGGCGATGTATGACGATAACAACCGGCTGCCGCGCGATGTCGCGCTGGAGCTGTGGACGGCGGGCAGCGCCTGGTTCTCCAGCGAGCAGGGGAAAAAGGGCCGTCTGGCCGCCGGTCAGCTTGCCGATCTGGTGGTGCTGTCGAAGGACTATTTCAGCGTCGCGGAAGAGGAGATCAAAGGCATTGAGTCGGTGCTGACGGTGGTTGACGGCAAAGTGGTGTATGCCGCCGGTCACTTCTCGCCGCTGGCGCCGCCGCCGATTCCGGTGCTGCCGGAGTGGTCGCCGGTGGCGAAGGTCCCGGGCCATTACCGTTCCGCTCCGCCGACCGCCGCGAAAATCGGCGCGATCGTGCAGATGCACCAGTGCTGCGGGAGCTGCGGCGTTCACGGCCATCAGCATGATATCGCGCGGAAATCGTCGATCCCGGTTGCCGACGAGCAGGCCTTCTGGGGCGTGCTGGGCTGCTCCTGCTTTGCCTTCTGAGGCCTGACGCCTCCGCCCCGGTAGCTAAGGGGCGGAGGTCTCAGCCACCTTTCCCGCATCAATAGCGCTGCTGTGAGCCAAATAGCGCCATGCGGCGGGCAATCATCTCGCGTACCGGCTGCAGTCCCTGGGCGATCACTTTCCGCGGATCGTTCACATCGTGCCCGGTGTCGGCAGCGAAGATCGCCTTCACCTGCTGGCACCAGGCGTACATATTTTCGGTATTAACGTTAATCTTGGCGGTGCCGCAGGCAATCGCCCGGCGCATATCCTCATCGGCAATACCGGTGCCGCCATGCAGTACCAGCGGAACCTTCACCCGCTCGGCAATGGCTTTCATCTCGCTAAATCCCAGCCTGGCTTTGCCTTTATACAGGCCATGGGTGGAGCCCAGCGCGGCGGCGAGGCAGTCCACCTGGGTTTCTGTCACCAGGGTGTAGCACTCCTGCGGATCGGCATAGATGACTTCGGAATTGACAATGCCGTCTTCGCTACCGGCGATAGTCCCCAGTTCGGCCTCCACGGAGATACCTTTGCTGTGCGCCAGCGTCACCAGGTGGCGGGTAATGGCCAGGTTTTCCCTGAACGGCAGATGCGAGCCATCAAACATAATGGAACTGAAGCCGGCGGCGATCGCCGCTTCGCAGGCCTCCCGGGTGGTGCCATGATCCAGATGCAGCGCCACCGGAACATCAATATGTAAATACTCCATGGCGTTAACCACGATGTCATGAATACATTTTAACCCGAGCATATGCTTAACCGTGCCGCCGGACACGCCCAAAATAACCGGTGAGCGGCACTGCTGGGCGGTGCTTAATACGGCGCCAACCCATTCCAGATTATTAATGTTGAACTGACCGACGGCGTAGCCGTCCCTCAGGGCATGCTGAAGCATGTCCTTCATCGACACTAACATATTCACCTCTTGATATTTATTAAATACAGTTATTCTTCAAAATATTGCTTTAAGTTTCTCTCGTAGCTATTTAACGAGTGGTGGACGACCGCCAGGTCCGGCATAGATTCCCGTACCCCTTTTTTTTCAATAGAAATGGCGGCGGTGAGGCTGGCAAATAAAATAATATTATCTATGTGCCATGAATAGTGGACGCCATAGGTGAAGGCGCCGTGAAATACATCCCCGGCTCCGGTGGTATCCACGGCATTGCACAGCCAGGAAGGAACGATCTGCAGCATACCGCTTTTTAAAAAAGCGCAGCCTTTTTCGCCAAGGGTAATAAATGCCTCGCCGCGGCAAATTTTATTCAGCTCAATCAGCGCTGCTTTAATTTCTGCTTCGGTGCTCAGCGAGCGATAGCTCATATAGTCGCGGGCAAAATGTTCGCTCACCACAAAATAGTCGGTCCAGGCCGCCAGTTTAATATTGCTGGCACGCAGTGACCCACCGTCCATCACGACTCTGGCGTTGGGCAGTTTCTTAATTAAATATTCACTGATTTCCGCCTCATGGCCGTCAATTAAAATAGTGACTGGCTCCTCGGCGGCAATCAGTCGCTCGGCGAGATCGTCCAGTTTGAGCTTTTGATCGTAGGTCAGGGAAGGCGGTGTTTGCATCTTGCGGGTAATAATCGTCCGCGAACCCGTTAAGCGATTGACGAGCACCGAGGCCAGCGGGGTGATCATGTCATCGGAGAAAACCACCTGGCTGGTATCCACGCCCGCTTCGGCAAACTCATCGATAATGCGCTGACCGTAAAGATCCTGATGCAGATGGCCGATGTAATAGACCTCCTCCCCCCATAATCCCAGCAGCCAGGCCGCATTGGCCGCCGGGCCGCCGCCGCTTTCGATAAAATCATGACAAAAGTTTTTAGTATTCTCCTGGGGCCATTCATTGAGAAAGAAAAACTGATCGAAACAAGCAAATCCAATGGACAAAATAGCCATAACCACTCCTGATTATTTGTCAGCGGCGGGAAGCTTGACCGTCCCGCCGGGAAAAATGACCTCGCTTATTCATTTTTCTGCTTGGCGATAAGCTCCTCATAGCTGAGCGTGTTGCCCACCACCCGTACCTGACGGAAGCAGAAAGGCGCCAGCAGCGCGACGAGCAGCGCCAGACAAATCAGGTAGATAGTGACCTGGCCAAACTGGGTAAACGCGTTACCGATAATGATGCCCCACACCGCGAAGTCGAAATCGGCGAAGGTGCTGTTTTCAAACCCGAGGTTGCCGAGCGCCGGCAGCAGCATCGCCGGCAGGAAGGCCAGGAAGATCCCGCCGATAAAGGCGGCGATGATACAACCGCGCTTACCGCCCAGCTTGTCGGCAAAGACCCCGGAGGTACCGCCGCAGAAGAAGTGCGGCACCATGCCGGGAATAATCAGCGCCATGCCCAGACCGCCGAGCATGAGCATCCCGACCAGCCCGCCCACAAAGGAGCTGATGAATCCCACCACCACCGCGGTGGGGCTAAAGGTAAAGAACACCGCGCAGTCAACGGCCGGGATGGAGTCCGGGATCAGTTTCTGGCTGATGCCCTGGAATGCCGGCACCAGATCGCCCAGGATCAAGCGCACGCCGTTGTAGACAATGGCTACGCCAACGGCGAACTGCAGACCGGTCAGCACGGAGAAGATCAGCATGTTCTGGTCGGTGATGGTGCTCAGGTACGCCGACCCGGCGACAGCGCTGCAGATAAAGTAGATAACAAACATCACGATACCGGTGGTGACGGTGGTATCGCGCAGAAAACCCCATTTCTCTGAGATTTCGGTATCGGCGAAGGAGTTTGCCGGATTACCGGTCCGACTGGCGATCCACGCCGAGAGGTAGTAGCCCAGAGAGCCGAAATGGCCCATGGCGATCCCGCCGTCCTCGGTCACCTGCCTGGTGTAACGCTGGCCAATGGCGGGGGAGATGGCCGACCATGAGCCCAGCAGGAATCCGCCGATCAGGATCAACATCCAGCCCTGGAACTCCGCCGCCTGCAGGACGGCGGAGAACAGGCAGGCGAGAAAGAATGAGTGATGACCGGTGAGAAAGATATATTTATATTTTGTGCAGCGGGCAATGATCAGATTGAAAATAAAGCCCAACAGCAAAATACTCATGGTTTCCACGCCCAGCATCTTCTGGGCGACGGAGACAATGGCTTCATTGTTCGGAATAACGCCGCGGATATTAAATCCCGCTTCGATAATGCCGCCCAACGGGTTGAGATTGGCAACGATAACGCCTGCGCCAGCGCTCAACATCAAATAGCCTAAAATCGGCTTTAATGTGCCGGTAAGGAGTTTGTTGCCGGGGGAGCGCAGCGCCACTAAGCCAACGAAGGCGATAAGCCCCATTAAAAAAGCGGGTTGACTGAATATTTCCGTTAAGAAACTAAGAATAGCCTGCATGGTCGTTCCCTCTATGCTGATTAAGAGTGAGTCGCAGCAATTTTCATCAGCGCGTCGGTAATATCCTCGGCGATTTTTGCTTTATGGACATAGCTGCGAATAATGGCGACATGACAGTGGGCCGGAAATTGATTTGCCAGTTCTTTGATCGTGACATAAAGGTCGGCTTTTTCCCCGACGGCGTTAGCAAAATCGACCGAGGCGACGTCCGCTTTGATACCTAATTCTTCACAAATCTTCTTCACATTATTCGCAGCCATCAATGAACTGCCAATACCGTTACCACAAACCGTTCTGATAACTAACATAATGACTACTCCATTTGTTTTTGGATGAAATGTAAGACTGAATTCACGTCAGTTTCCTGCTGAAGAAAGGTCACGATATCTGACTCGATCAGCGAGGCTATCAGTTGGATCATTTTGATATGACTGTCAGCATCGGCGCCGGCGATGGCGATGGCGACGGTAACCGGATCGAACTCATCGTGGCCGAAGGTCACTGGCGTGGCGGTGGTGACAAGCGAAAATCCGGTCTGCAATGCCCCTTTTTCCGGGCGGGCGTGCGGCATGGCAATCCCGTCATCTATCACGATGGCGGCGCCAAAATCTTCGTATACCGTCAGCATCTCGTTGACATATTCGGCGCTGCAAATCTGATGCCTGGCGAGTAATGAACCCGCCAGTTCGATGGCCTCTTCCGCATGGGAAATATTCTGCTTCAGGGCGATTAACGTCGGGTCAAAAATAATATCCATTCTCTTCTCCTGAACGTATTCCTGTTCCTGAGTAAAATCATGACCAAATACATTGATAAAAATGATGGATGAGATCACATCCGCGGTTTTAAATATTGATGGCGATCACATCGACGGCAAAGTGCTGGCAGAAAACCATATAAATAATTTATATGATTTTCAGTTGGTTACGGAGTGATTGAGATTTGGTGCTGAAATTTGACAGAGAAAAAATGAGAGGCAGAGCGAAATTTTTCGGCAGAAGTGTATTCCTGGTCACAAATATCGCCGGGTCATTTTCCTAAATTTTGACGTCGCTAACAAAAAAGGCCCGCCTGAGCGAGCCTTTTATAAAAACGTGTGCCGATTACAGGCTGGAGACGTTTTCGGTCAGGTATTTTGCAACGCCTTCCGGAGAGGCAGCCATACCTTCTTTTCCTTTTTCCCACTGCGCCGGGCAAACTTCGCCGTGCTCTTCGTGGAACTGCAGCGCGTCAACCATGCGCAGCATTTCGTCGATGTTACGGCCCAGCGGCAGGTCGTTAACCACCTGGTGGCGAACCACGCCGTTAGCGTCGATCAGGAAGGAACCACGCAGAGCAACGCCTTCGTCCGGATGCTCGATACCGTAAGCTTTCTGGATTTCACGTTTGATGTCAGCAACCATCGCGTATTTAACCGGGCCGATACCGCCCTGGTCTACCGGGGTGTTACGCCATGCGTTGTGCACGAACTCGGAGTCGAAGGAAACGCCAACCACTTCCACGCCGCGTTTCTGGAATTCTTCGTAACGTTTGTCGAACGCGATCAGCTCAGACGGGCAAACGAAGGTGAAGTCCATCGGCCAGAAGAACAGAACGGTAGGTTTACCGTTGGTGTGCTGTTTGAAATTGAATTTCTCAACGATCTCACCATTACCCAGCACAGCGGCTGCAGTAAAATCCGGCGCTTGACGAGTGACCAGAACCATTTGATTCTCCTGTAATTACTAAGGTTATTTAAAACGCAACGCCGGCAAGTATAGAGCCTGTCCGCCAATAACACAAAGAGGCACCGACAATCGTTCAGCCAGCTTTTACCTATCAATGTCGCAGCGATTACAGCTGTTTGTTTTTCGCCTGACGCATCATCTGCGGATAAAAGCGCCAGAACTGCCCCTCCAGCCGGTCATAGTGGGTATCCAGATCCTGCCAGGAGTCGCGCAGCGCCTCGAGACGCGGGCGGCGGCTGGCCATGCCGTTAAGCACGCGCTGAATAAAATCCATCTCCTGATAGCGCTCCAGCCAGCGCTCCGACCACAGATATTGGTTGAGATTGACGAAGCGGGGCGGCGAGTCGGGCAGGATGGGGACGATCTGCCGCTCGGCGTAGCGCACGAACTCCTCCAGCGGCAGGTCAGGGGAGAGCTGCGCCCAGTGCTGCGACAGGAAATGATCCCACATGACGTCGAGGGTGATCGGGGCGACGCGGCGGGTCTGCGGGCGAAACCACTCCCGCGCCTCTTTGACTTCCGCCAGGTTGTCAGTCAGCACGTCAATCCGCCGATGCATATAGATGCCGTCAACAATCTCCGCCGGATAGTCGCCCTGCGGGTTGCCGCGCACAAAGTCGGCCATCAGATTGCCGGGCAGCGAACTGTCGGCGAGATGGGCCAGGTGCAGGTGGGCGAGAAAATTCATAGTGACGACATCCTTCAAATACTTTCTGGCGGGCAGAGTGAGCGGTGTAGCGCTGCGCGTCGCCCTGAACGGCAGCCCCGGTGCCCGGATGGCGTGCTGTCTGGCCGCGCGCGGCCCTCTGCCACCGGTGATGCATTCGGCTGCCGCATGGCGGCATTCGGAATGATTTGGAATATAGATTATGTCATTCATCCGGAGGGGTAAAGGTTGCAGGCAGACCGCCCCGGCACTAGACTACCCGCCTCTTTATTCAGTCTGAGTTATCGTCATGCGCGTTACCGATTTTGCTTTTGAACTACCCGAATCCCTGATCGCCCACTATCCGATGCCTGAGCGCAGTAGCTGCCGCTTACTCTCCCTGGACGGGCCGACGGGCGCGCTGACGCATGGCACCTTCACCGACATCCTCGATAAGCTCAATCCCGGCGATCTGCTGGTGTTTAACAACACCCGGGTGATCCCGGCGCGTCTGTTCGGCCGCAAGGCCAGCGGCGGCAAGATTGAAGTGCTGGTGGAGCGGATGCTGGATGATAAGCGCATCCTCGCCCATATTCGCGCCTCGAAAGCGCCGAAGCCGGGCGCCGAGCTGCTGCTGGGCGACGACGAGAGCATTCAGGCCACTATGCTGGCGCGTCACGGCGCGCTGTTTGAAGTGGAATTTAACGACGAGCGCCCGGTGCTGGAGATCCTAAACGGGATCGGCCATATGCCGCTGCCGCCCTACATTGATCGCCCGGACGAAGACGCTGACCGCGAGCTCTATCAAACCGTCTACGGTACCCGGCCGGGCGCGGTAGCCGCCCCGACCGCGGGTCTGCACTTCGACGAACCGCTGCTGGATAAACTGCGCGCTAAAGGCGTTGAGATGGCGTTTGTCACCCTGCACGTGGGCGCGGGTACCTTCCAGCCGGTGCGCGTCGACAGCATTGAAGAGCACACTATGCACTCAGAATATGCGGAAGTGCCGCAGGAGGTGGTTGATGCGGTGCTGGCGGCGAAAGCGCGCGGCAATCGCGTGATCGCGGTGGGCACCACCTCGGTACGCTCGCTGGAGAGCGCGGCGCAGGCGGCGAAAGACGCCCTGATCGCGCCGTTCTTCGACGATACGCAGATTTTCATCTATCCGGGTTATCAGTACCAGGTGATCGATGCGCTGGTGACCAACTTCCATCTCCCTGAATCCACACTGATTATGCTGGTGTCGGCGTTTGCGGGTTATCAGCACACCATGAACGCCTATAAGGTAGCGGTGGAGCAGAAATATCGCTTTTTTAGCTACGGGGATGCGATGTTTATCACGTACAATCCGCAGGCTATTTCTGAGCGTCCCTGAAAAGGCCGGCCCGCCGGCTTTTGGCACGCCATGACGCATTTTTAGCCACGGAATCATTCCGTGGCGAGTATCAAAACGTCGGACTGTTTTTCTGACGCAGGAGCAAGCATGAAATTTGAACTGGATACCACCGACGGTCGCGCCCGCCGCGGTCGCCTGGTGTTTGAGCGCGGCGTGGTGGAAACACCGGCCTTTATGCCCGTTGGCACCTACGGCACCGTCAAAGGGATGACGCCGGAAGAGGTGGAAGCCACCGGCGCGCAGATTATTCTCGGCAACACCTTCCACCTGTGGCTGCGCCCGGGTCAGGAGATCATGAAGCTGCACGGCGATCTGCACGATTTTATGCAGTGGAAAGGACCGATCCTGACCGACTCCGGCGGCTTCCAGGTGTTCAGCCTTGGCGATATCCGTAAGATCACCGAGCAGGGCGTCCACTTCCGTAACCCGATCAACGGCGATCCGATTTTCCTCGATCCGGAAAAATCCATGGAGATTCAGTACGATCTCGGTTCCGACATCGTGATGATCTTCGACGAATGTACGCCGTACCCGGCGGACTGGGATTACGCCAAGCGCTCGATGGAGATGTCTCTGCGCTGGGCGAAGCGCAGCCGCGACCGTTTCGATAGCCTTGGCAATAAAAATGCGCTGTTCGGCATCATTCAGGGCAGCGTTTACGAAGATTTACGTGATATCTCGGTGAAAGGTCTGGTAGAGATTGGCTTTGATGGCTACGCTGTCGGCGGTTTGGCGGTCGGCGAGCCGAAGGAAGACATGCACCGTATTCTGGAGCACGTCTGCCCGCAGATCCCGGCCGATAAACCACGATACCTGATGGGCGTCGGGAAGCCGGAAGATCTGGTGGAAGGGGTACGTCGCGGTATCGATATGTTCGACTGCGTCATGCCGACGCGCAACGCGCGTAACGGCCACCTGTTCGTCACCGACGGCGTGGTGAAAATCCGCAACGCGAAGCACAAAAGCGATACCGCGCCGCTGGACGCCGAGTGTGATTGCTATACATGTCGCAATTATTCACGCGCTTACTTGCATCACCTTGACCGTTGCAACGAAATATTGGGCGCGCGTCTCAATACCATTCATAACCTGCGCTACTATCAGCGTTTAATGGCTGGTTTACGCAAGGCTATCGAAGAGGGTAAATTAGAGAGCTTCGTGACCGATTTTTACCAACGTCAGGGGCGCACCGTGCCTCCTTTGAACGTTGATTAATTTTAATAATGAGGGAATTTCAATGAGCTTTTTTATTTCTGATGCGGTAGCGGCAACGGGTGCACCGGCGCAGGGCAGCCCGATGTCTCTGATTCTGATGCTGGTGGTGTTCGGTCTGATTTTTTACTTCATGATCCTGCGTCCACAGCAGAAGCGCACCAAGGAACATAAGAACCTGATGAACTCCATCGCCAAAGGTGATGAAGTGCTGACCAACGGCGGTCTGGTCGGTCGCGTGACCAAAGTAGCGGAAACTGGCTACATTGCTATCGCGCTGAACGATACCACTGAAGTGGTTATCAAACGTGACTTCGTTGCTGCCGTTCTGCCGAAAGGCACCATGAAGGCGCTGTAATCTAACTTTTCCCAAAGGGAACTGCCGTGTTAAACCGTTATCCTTTGTGGAAGTATGTCATGCTGGTCGTCGTCATTGTCGTCGGCCTGATCTATGCGCTTCCCAACCTGTATGGTGAGGATCCGGCTGTTCAAATCACTGGCGCGCGCGGCGTCGCCGCCAGTGAGCAAACGCTGATCCAGGTCCAGAAAACTTTACAAGAAGAAAAAATTACCGCGAAGTCTGTGGCACTGGAAGAGGGCGCTATTCTTGCGCGCTTCGACACCACTGATACCCAGCTGCGCGCGCGTGAAGCGCTGCTTACCGTGTTGGGTGACAAATACGTCGTGGCGCTAAACCTTGCTCCGGCAACCCCACGCTGGCTGGCGGCACTCTATGCCGAGCCGATGAAGCTGGGTCTTGATCTGCGCGGCGGCGTGCACTTCCTGATGGAAGTCGACATGGACACCGCGTTAGGCAAACTGCAGGAACAGAACATCGATAGCCTGCGCAGCGAGCTGCGCGACAAAGGCATTCCTTACGCGACCGTGCGTAAGGAAGACAACTATGGTCTGAGCATCGTCTTCCGCGACAGCGCGGCGCGCGACCAGGCTATCTCTTATCTCAGCCCTCGCCATCGCGATCTGGTGATCTCCTCTCAGGGTGACAACAGCCTGAAAGCGGTGATGACCGATGAGCGCCTGAAAGAAGCTCGTGAGTATGCGGTCCAGCAGAACATTAACATTCTGCGTAACCGTGTGAACCAGCTGGGCGTCGCCGAACCGCTGGTTCAGCGTCAGGGCGCTGACCGCATCGTGGTTGAGCTGCCGGGTATCCAGGATACCGCGCGGGCGAAGGAGATCCTTGGCGCGACCGCGACCCTCGAGTTCCGTCTGGTCAATACCAACGTGGACCAGTCCGCCGCCGCCTCAGGCCGCGTGCCGGGCGACTCGGAAGTGAAAGAGACGCGTGAAGGCCAGCCGGTGGTGCTGTACAAGCGGGTGATCCTGACCGGTGACCATATCACCGACTCGACCTCCAGCATGGATGAGTACAACCAGCCGCAGGTCAACATCTCGCTGGACAGCGCGGGCGGCAACATCATGTCCAACTTCACCAAGGACAACATCGGCAAGCCGATGGCGACCCTGTTCGTGGAGTATAAAGACAGCGGTAAGAAAGACGCCAACGGTCGCGCTATCCTGGCGAAAGAGGAAGAGGTGATTAACATCGCCAACATCCAGTCGCGCTTGGGCAACAGCTTCCGTATTACCGGTATCAGCAACCCGAACGAAGCTCGCCAGCTGTCGCTGCTGCTGCGTGCCGGCGCGTTGATTGCGCCGATTCAGATCGTCGAAGAGCGGACTATCGGCCCAACCCTTGGCATGCAGAACATCAAGCAGGGTCTGGAAGCCTGTCTGGCCGGTCTGGTGGTCTCTATCCTGTTCATGATCCTCTTCTATAAGAAGTTCGGTCTGATTGCGACCTCGGCGCTGATTGCCAACCTGGTGCTGATTGTCGGCATTATGTCCCTGATCCCGGGGGCGACGCTGACCATGCCGGGCATCGCGGGTATCGTGTTAACCCTTGCGGTGGCGGTCGATGCTAACGTTCTGATCAACGAGCGTATCAAAGAAGAGCTGAGCAACGGGCGTACCGTTCAGCAGGCGATTGACGAAGGTTATCGCGGCGCGTTCAGCTCGATCTTCGACGCCAACGTGACGACGCTTATCAAAGTGATCATCCTGTACGCGGTCGGTACCGGTGCCATTAAAGGGTTTGCGATTACCACCGGTATCGGTATCGCGACCTCAATGTTTACCGCTATCGTCGGCACCCGTGCCATCGTGAACCTGCTGTACGGCGGCAAGCGCGTTAAAAAGCTGTCTATCTGAGGAGTGCGTTGTGGCACAGGAATATACTGTTGAACAATTGAACCACGGCCGTAAAGTCTGGGACTTTATGCGCTGGGACTACTGGGCCTTCGGCATTTCAGGCTTTCTGCTGATTGTGTCGATCGCCATCATCGGCGTCCGCGGCTTTAACTGGGGTCTCGATTTCACCGGCGGTACGGTGATCGAAATTACCCTTGAGAAGCCGGTCGATTTGGACCAGATGCGCGATTCCCTGCAGAAAGCGGGCTTTGAAGAGCCGCAGGTGCAGAACTTTGGCAGCAGCCGCGACATCATGGTACGTATGCCGCCGGTGCATGACGCCAACGTCAGCCAGGAGCTGGGCAGCAAGGTCGTGACGGTGATTAACGAATCGACCAGTCAGAACGCGGCGGTGAAGCGTATTGAGTTTGTCGGCCCGAGCGTCGGCGCGGACCTTGCGCAAACCGGCGCCCTGGCGCTGATTGCCGCGCTGGTCTGTATCCTGATCTACGTCGGCTTCCGCTTCGAATGGCGTCTGGCGGCGGGAGTGGTTATCGCCCTGGCGCACGACGTGGTGATCACCATGGGGGTGCTGTCGCTATTCCATATCGAGATCGACCTGACCATTGTGGCCTCGTTGATGTCGGTTATCGGCTACTCGCTGAACGACAGTATCGTGGTATCGGACCGTATCCGTGAAAACTTCCGTAAGATCCGCCGCGGTACGCCGTACGAGATCTTCAACGTGTCGTTGACCCAGACGCTGCACCGTACCTTGATCACCTCCGGGACCACCCTGATGGTGATCCTGATGCTGTTCCTGTTCGGCGGCCCGATTCTGGAAGGCTTCTCGCTGACCATGCTGATCGGTGTCTCCATCGGTACGGCTTCTTCTATCTACGTCGCCTCCGCGCTGGCGTTGAAGCTGGGCATGAAGCGCGAGCATTTGCTGCAGCAGAAGGTCGAAAAAGAAGGGGCGGACCAGCCGTCTATTCTGCCGTAATACAGTTCAGTTGAAATAACGCAATCCCGGCCAGGCGGCCGGGATTTTTTTTGCCCGCGACAAAACCTGCTGACAGCATGCTGTCAGGAGCCCTCCCATACACTCCTTCTGAACTCACTAACGAGCAGGAGGAAGTATGAATAACGTGATTAACTGGTTTGAAATTCCGGTCGCCGATATGGATCGCGCCGTCGCGTTTTATGAGCCGGTGATGCAGGTGACGCTGCGTCGCGAAACCATGGACTGCGCCGAGCTGGCGGTGTTCCCGCATCAGGATCCGGCCCCCGGCGGCGCGCTGGCCAAATTTGAGGGTATCGCGCCCTCTGCGCAGGGCGCTATTATTTACCTGCATACAGACCATCTTGCCGCCACCCTCGACCGCGTTGCCTCGGCGGGTGGGGCATGCGTTTTCGGGCCGCTGACGCTGCCGAATGATATTGGCACCATCGCGCTGTTTACTGACAGCGAGGGCAACCGCGTCGGCCTGCACCAACCGGCTTAACCTGAACTTTTTGTGAAGTGAGACATGACCCGACGCGCCGACCGTTTATTTCAGATTGTGCAGATCCTGCGCGGCAGGCGGCTCACCACCGCCGCGCTGCTGGCGGAGCGGCTGGGCGTGTCGGAGCGCACCGTGTATCGCGATATTCGCGATCTCTCCCTCTCCGGCGTGCCGGTGGAGGGCGAGGCGGGGAGCGGTTATCGCCTGCTGGCGGGCTACGATCTGCCGCCGCTGATGCTGACCACCAAAGAATCCGAAGCGCTGATCGCCGCGATCCGGCTGCTGAAAACCTGGGGCGGCGAGGCGCTGTCGTACTCGCTGGAGTCTGCCCAGGAGAAGATGCTGGCGATCCTGCCGGAGGCGCGCCGGCGCCAGGCGGAGCAGACCCGCCTGTTTGCCCCCGATCTCGGCGCCCATCGCTATGCCAAAACCTTCTTTGACGTCATTCATCAGGCGGTCTCCGGCAAGCAGGTGCTGGCGCTGCGCTATCAGGATGAGTCCGGTCGGGTGACCGAGCGCGACGTGCTGCCGCTGGGGCTGTTTTTCTGGGGGGAGCGCTGGCTGCTGGTGGCCTGGTGCGAGCTGCGCAATGATTATCGCAACTTTCGCCTCGACCGCTGTCTGGCGGTCAGGGCGACCGAGCGTCGATTCAGCGAGTGCGCCGACCGCTCGTTAAGCGATTTTCTGCGCAAGGTCCGCTGCGACGTGTGGGAGAAATAAAAACGCCCGGGAGGCCCGGGCGCTGTCCTGCCGTTTCAGCAATCAGAAGTTGTAACCAACCACAAAGTAACCACCCCAACCGGTTGAGCGGACGCTGAAATCGCCATCGCCGAAGTTCAGCTTGGCATCGTCAGCCCACTGGCCGCCGTTATGGAAGTAACGGGCCACCACCGAGTAGTGCCAGTGCGCATAGTTCAGCGCCAGGATATGGCTGGAGGCGATGGAGTTGCTGGTGCGCGCGTGCTTCCCGTTCAGATCGTAGAAGTTGTCATCGCCGAGGTCAGAGCCCCAGTCGAAGTTGGTGAAGCCGATGTAGCTCAGCGAACCGCCCCACAGGTCGGTCAGCGGCACAAAGTATTTCACTTTGAAGCGGTAGCCGTCCCACTCGTTTTCGTTGGACGCGCCGTAGTTCTGCCACTGGTATTTGGCGTAGACGTTCAGCGACAGGCTCATCGGCAGGCCGGTGTCGATATCGGTACCCAGACCCATATACCAGGTGCTCTGCTCCTGGGAGTCATTGCGGCCCATATCGTAGATATAGTTGTTCGCGAAATACCACTCTTTGAACGGCCCGAAGCTCAGGTCGGTGTTGGTCAGCTTATCGATAGAGAAGCGCGGTTCGATCTCCATAAACAGCGGGGAGCCGTTGTTCCAGATACCTTTTGCCGTGCTGTTGCCGCCGAAGAATACCGGGGCATCGATATAGCCGTAGAAATCAAACCAGTCTTTTTTGGCGAACGCTTCGTATTCCAGGTAGGTATCGTTACGGATCTGCGGTCCAAAACGGGTGTGGTAGCTGCCCACCACGTTAACACTCTGGTGCCACCAGTCAGACAGATACTGCGGTTTGTCGTTTTCTGCCGCGCCCGCGGTAAAAGAAGTGGAGAGCGCCACAACCGCACCCGCTGCCAGTAATGTTTTTTTCATAGTAATGCCACTGTTTAAATTGAGCCTGAAGGCGTTAAAAGAAGTGCCGAAGCGTTTCTAAATATTTCGTGTTTCTGTGGGGGTCTATTATAGGAATCATTGCTCACAAAAATACGTGTTGTTTCACATAACCAGAACATGCGTAATCGATTGCGTTCACGATTCTATGCATTTCTTGACAAAATGCTACTGAAAATCGCGATGCAGAACGATTTCTAATGAACTCTTGCGAAAAGTTGTAAGTGGATAAGAATAAAGGGACGGGACGTCGCCGGGCAGGGGGAAGCCCGGCGGCAAGGCTTACTGCGCGGCGGCTGGCTGGATATCGTGGACGCGAATAAAACCGACTTTGTCCGGCGTCACGTTCAGGCGCAGCGGGATATCGACATCGCTGGGGGCGAGAATGCTGGCCGGGGCGCTGATCAATTGATCCTGAACATTCACTTCCTGGTAGCTGTGGGTAGTGCCGGTGATCTGTCCGGAGGCGACGGTGGCGGTAAAGGCCGGCAGCGGATCGTTGGATTCGCCCTGAATACGTAAGGTCAGGCGTGACCCGTCGCCATCCGGCGTAATGCTCGCCACCGACATGCGCAGGGTGCCGATCTGGCTCTCCAGCCGCGCCGGGGTTTTCGCCTCCGGCAGCAGATAGACGCCGCGGGTGGATTTCGCGTTCAGCGCGTTTTGCTGGGTAATTTTGATCGTTTGCTGATTGAGCTGGGTCATCTCCTGGCTCAGCGTACTCACGCTCTGGTGCATCTGGCGGATTTCGCTTTGCTGGGCGCAGGCGGTCAGGGTAAACAGGCTGCCCGCGATGGCGAGTTTCAGGTAACGTCTTGTCATGGTCAGGATTCCGTTTGCAGAGGATGCTTAATGGTAGCCAAACCGCCTGACTCTCCCATAGATCCTTTGTCTCAAAAGCTCTTTCTTTGTAGTCAGGTCACTTCGCGGTAAACTACCCTTCAGTTTAACTACCTGTCAGGACGCGCTATGCATTGCCCTTTCTGTTTCGCCGTGGATACCAAAGTGATCGACTCTCGTCTGGTAGGGGAAGGCTCTTCCGTGCGTCGCCGTCGGCAGTGTCTGGTCTGTAATGAGCGCTTTACCACCTTCGAAGTGGCGGAGCTGGTCATGCCGCGGGTGGTGAAGAGTAACGATGTGCGTGAACCCTTCAACGAAGACAAGCTGCGCAGTGGGATGCTGAAAGCGCTGGAGAAACGTCCGGTCAGCGCCGATGACGTCGAAATGGCGGTCAACCATATCAAAACCCATCTGCGCGGCACCGGCGAGCGCGAAGTGGCCAGCAAAATGATCGGCAACCTGGTGATGGAGCAGCTGAAAAAACTGGATAAAGTCGCCTATATTCGCTTCGCGTCGGTCTATCGCAGCTTCGAAGATATCAAAGAATTCGGCGAAGAGATCGCCCGCTTACAGGACTAAGCCATGCAGGACGAAATGTACATGGCGCGTGCGCTCAAGCTCGCCGCCCGCGGTCGCTTTACCACCCATCCTAACCCTAACGTTGGCTGCGTCATTGTCAAAGACGGCGAGATCGTCGGCGAAGGGTTCCACTATCGCGCCGGCGAGCCGCATGCCGAAGTGCACGCCTTGCGGATGGCCGGGGAAAAGGCGCGCGGCGCCACCGCCTACGTCACCCTCGAGCCCTGCAGCCACCACGGTCGTACGCCGCCGTGCTGCGACGCCCTGATTGCCGCCGGCGTCAGCCGCGTGGTCGCCGCGATGCAGGATCCGAACCCGCAGGTGGCGGGGCGCGGCCTGTACCGTCTGCAGCAGGCCGGTATTGACGTCAGCCACGGGCTGATGATGAACGAGGCGGAAGCGCTGAATAAGGGCTTCCTGAAGCGGATGCGCACCGGTTTTCCCTGGGTCCAGCTCAAGCTGGGCGCCTCGCTGGACGGCCGCACGGCGATGGCCAGCGGCGAAAGCCAGTGGATCACCTCCCCGCAGGCGCGACGCGACGTGCAGCGTTTGCGCGCCCAGAGCCATGCTATCCTGACCAGCAGCGCCACCGTGCTGGCGGACGATCCGGCGCTGACCGTGCGCTGGCAGGAGCTGAGCGCCGATACCCAGGCGCTGTATCCCGAAGCGAATTTGCGCCAGCCGCTGCGCGTCGTTATCGACAGCCAGAACCGCGTCACGCCCGAGCATCGTATTGTGCAGCAGGCGGGGGAAACGCTGTTTGCCCGCCTGAGCGCCGATGAGCGCCAGTGGCCGGACAGCGTGCGCACGCTGCTGGTTCCGGAACATAACGGCCATCTCGATCTGGTGCTGCTGATGATGCTGCTCGGCAAACAGCAGATCAACAGCGTCTGGGTGGAGGCGGGGGCCACGCTTGCCGGGGCGCTGCTGCAGGCGGGCCTGGTCGACGAGCTTATCGTCTATATTGCGCCTAAACTGTTAGGCAATGCGGCGCGTGGATTATGCGCGCTGCCGGGGCTTGAAGAACTGAGTCAGGCGCCCCATTTCAAATTCAATGAGATACGTCAGGTTGGCCCGGATGTCTGCCTGCATTTAACCACTGCGTGAGGCTTTCCTGATTATTAGGAAGCAGCGCTCAGAATAATATGATAAAATCCGCCCCCCTTGCGGGGCACATGAACCCGAAGGAAGAGTATGAACATTATTGAAGCTAACGTTGCTACCCCGGACGCTCGCGTCGCCATCACCATTGCGCGTTTCAACAACTTTATCAATGACAGCCTGCTGGAAGGTGCGATTGACGCCCTGAAACGCATTGGTCAGGTAAAAGATGAAAACATCACCGTTGTTTGGGTTCCAGGCGCGTACGAGCTGCCGCTGGCGGCTGGCGCACTGGCGAAAACCGGTAAATATGACGCGGTGATTGCGCTGGGTACGGTGATTCGCGGCGGTACCGCCCACTTTGAATATGTGGCTGGCGGTGCCAGCAATGGCCTGGCGCACGTCGCTCAGGACAGCGAAATCCCGGTAGCCTTTGGTGTTCTGACCACTGAAAGTATTGAACAAGCCATCGAGCGCGCTGGCACCAAAGCCGGTAACAAAGGCGCAGAAGCTGCGCTGACCGCGCTGGAAATGATTAACGTATTGAAAGCCATCAAGGCCTGATTTTTGTAAGGGGAATTCCGTGAAACCTGCTGCTCGTCGCCGCGCCCGTGAGTGTGCCGTTCAGGCGCTCTACTCCTGGCAGTTGTCCCACAACGACATCGCTGATGTCGAATACCAGTTCCTGGCGGAACAGGACGTAAAAGATGTTGATGTTCTGTATTTCCGCGAACTGCTGTCCGGAGTGGCGACTAACAGCGCGTACCTCGACGGCCTGATGAAGCCCTACCTGTCCCGTCAGCTGGAAGAGCTGGGTCAGGTGGAAAAAGCGGTGCTGCGTATCGCGCTGTTTGAGCTATCCAAACGTGATGACGTACCGTATAAAGTGGCCATCAATGAAGCTATCGAACTGGCGAAAACCTTCGGCGCTGAAGATAGCCACAAGTTCGTCAACGGCGTGCTGGACAAAGCGGCTCCGGTAATTCGTCCCCACAAGAAGTAAACTGCAGGCCGGGTTTTGCGAGGGTCGCCTCGCAACCCGGCCTTATTTATTATTTTGCTGAGGCATAACGTATGGCATGTGGCGAATTCTCCCTGATTGCCCGTTATTTTGATCGCGTTAAAAGCGCTCGTCTTGATGTCGAAACCGGTATCGGCGACGACTGCGCTCTCCTGAATATTCCCGAGAAAAAAACGCTGGCAATCAGCACCGACACTCTGGTGGCGGGCAATCACTTCTTACCCGATATCGACCCGGCCGACCTCGCCTATAAAGCGCTGGCGGTAAACCTGAGCGACCTCGCGGCGATGGGCGCGGAGCCGGCGTGGCTCACCCTGGCGCTGACCTTGCCGGAGGTGGATGAAGCCTGGCTGGAAGCCTTCAGCGACAGCCTGTTTGTCCAGCTTGACTACTACGATATGCAGCTGATTGGCGGCGACACCACCCGCGGCCCGCTCGCCATGACCCTGGGTATCCACGGCTTTGTGCCGCCAGGGCGCGCCATGAAACGTTCAGGCGCGAAGCCGGGAGACTGGATCTATGTCACCGGCACTCCAGGGGACAGCGCCGCCGGCCTGGCGCTGTTGCAGAACCGTCTGACGGTGGATGCGCCGACGGATGCCGATTACCTGCTGGCCCGTCACCTGCGTCCGATGCCCCGCGTGCTGCAGGGCCAGGCGCTGCGCGACCTGGCGACGTCGGCCATCGATCTCTCCGACGGCCTGATCTCCGATCTGGGTCATATTCTCAAAGCCAGCGACTGCGGCGCGCGCATCGATCTTGATGCCATGCCGTACTCTGACGCCATGCTGCGCCAGGTTGAGCCCGAGCAGGCGCTGCGCTGGGCGCTCGCAGGTGGAGAAGATTACGAACTGTGCTTTACCGTACCGGAACTGAACCGCGGGGCGTTGGACGTGGCCCTTGGCCATCTAGGCGCGCGTTTTACCTGTATCGGACAGATTGCGCCGGAGAGCGAAGGTTTGCAGTTTATCCGTGACGGTAAGCCGGTCATGCTTGATTTAAAGGGATACGATCACTTTGCGTAGTCGAGACGAGGCGCTTAGCCGCCTGAGTATGCGTAATCCGTGGCATCTGCTGGCGACCGGCTTTGGCAGCGGCTTAAGCCCGGTGGTGCCGGGGACGATGGGCTCGCTGGCGGCGATCCCGTTCTGGTATCTGATGACTTTTCTCCCCTGGCAGCTCTACTCGCTGGTGGTGATGATGAGCATCTGTATCGGAGTCTATCTGTGCCATCGCACGGCCAAAGATATGGGCACCCATGACCACGGCAGCATCGTCTGGGACGAGTTCGTCGGGATGTGGATCACCCTGATGGCGCTGCCGACCCTGGACTGGCAGTGGGTGGCCGCCGGCTTCGTCATTTTCCGTATTTTCGATATGTGGAAACCGTGGCCGATTCGCTGGTTTGACCGCAATATTCACGGTGGAATGGGGATCATGGTGGACGATATCGTCGCCGGGGTGATCTCCGCCGGCGTGCTGTATGTTATTGGCCATCACTGGCCGATCGGTCTGCTTTGACCGCTGCTCCCCGGCAGCGCCATGCTGTCGGGGAAATCACGCCCGTCACTTAAATCCCACCACCGGATGCGGCTGATAGGGCGCCTCCAGTTTGTCGATCTGTTCCGAAGATAGCGTCAAATCCACCGCCTGCAGCAGGTCATCGAGCTGCTCCTGGCGCGACGGACCGATAATCGGCGCGGCGACGCCGGGCTTGCTTAACAGCCAGGCGAGGGCGACCTGCGCGCGACTGGCGTCGAGCTCTTCCGCCACGTCCGCGAGATTCCCGGCGATCTGCGCGTCGTTCTCTTCGCTGGTGCTGTAAAGCGATTTGCCGAACTCATCCGAGACCAGCCGGGCGGTGGTCTCACCCCATGGGCGGGTCAGTCTGCCGCGCGCCAGCGGGCTCCACGGGATCACCGCCACGCCGTTACGCTGGCACAGGGGCAGCATCTCATTCTCTTCTTCCCGGTAAATCAGGTTGTAGTGATCCTGCATGGTGACGAAGCGCGCCCAGCCGTTCTGCTGCTGAAGCGCCAGCGCCTGGGCAAACTGCCGGGCATGCATGGACGAGGCGCCGATATAGCGCGCTTTGCCGGCTTTCACCACCTCGTCCAGCGCTTCGAGCGTCTCTTCAATCGGGGTGCTGTAGTCCCAGCGGTGGATCTGCAGCAGGTCGACATAGTCCATCCCGAGACGGCGCAGGCTGTCGTCGATGGAGCGCAGGATCTGCGCCCGGGAAAGCCCTTCCGCCAGATCGCCGACCTGGTGATAGACCTTGGTGGCGACAATCACCTCATCGCGGCGGGCAAAGTCGCGCAGGGCGCGGCCGACGATCTCTTCGCTGCTGCCGTCGGAGTAGCTGTTTGCGGTATCGAAGAAGTTGATGCCGCCTTCAATGGCGTGCTGAATGAGCGGGCGACTGCTCTCTTCCGGAAGCGTCCAGGCGTGCCTGCCGCGGTCCGGCTCGCCGAAGGTCATGCAGCCGAGGCAGAGTCGGGAAACACGTAAGGCAGTATCGCCGAGGGGGATATAGTGCATAGTGCGCTCCTGCTATTCATCAAGGGTATCCCTTAAGCATAGCAGGAGCGGGAGGGGCGATTATGCCAGCCAGTCGAGGATTTTGGCTTCAATGCCGGCGGCATCAAGGCCGAGGTCGGCGCGGATCTCTTCCTGAGTGCCCTGCGGAATAAAGACATCCGGCAGGCCAATATTGAGTACCGGTACCGCCCGGCGATGGGCCATCAGCACTTCATTCACGCCGCTGCCGGCGCCGCCCATAATGGCGTTCTCTTCCAGCGTCACCAGAACGTCGTGCTCGCCTGCCAGCTGCAGGATCAGCGCGGTATCCAGCGGCTTCACAAAGCGCATATCCACCAGGGTGGCGTTGAGTTTGTCCGCCACCGCCGCGGCTTCCGGCAGCAGGGTGCCGAAGTTAAGGATCGCGACCTTCTCGCCCTGGCGCTTCACGACCCCTTTGCCGATCGGCAGCGATGCCAGCGGCTCCAGCGTCGCGCCGGTGCCGCTGCCGCGCGGATAGCGCACCGCGCAGGGTCCGTCGCTGTAGTGGTAGCCGGTGTGCAGCATCTGGCGGCATTCATTTTCATCGCTCGGCGTCATCACCACCATATCCGGAATACAGCGCAGGAAGGAGAGATCGAACGCACCCTGATGCGTCTGGCCGTCTGCGCCGACAATCCCGGCGCGGTCGATGGCAAACAGCACCGGCAGCTTCTGAATAGCCACATCGTGGATCACCTGATCGTAGGCTCGCTGCAGGAACGTGGAGTAGATGGCGACGACGGGCTTGTAGTCGCCAATCGCCAGTCCGGCGGCGAAAGTGACCGCATGCTGCTCGGCGATGGCGACGTCAAAGTACTGATCGGGGAATTTCTTCGAAAATTCCACCATCCCTGATCCTTCGCGCATCGCCGGGGTGATAGCCATCAGCTTGCTGTCTTTGGCCGCCGTTTCGCACAGCCAGTCGCCGAAGATTTTCGAGTAGGAGGGGAGACCGCCGCTGCTTTTGGGCAGCACGCCGCTGGTATGGTCGAACTTCGGCACCGCGTGGAAAGTGATCGGGTCTTTCTCGGCGGGCTCATAGCCGCGGCCTTTTTTGGTCATAATATGCAGGAACTGCGGGCCCTTCAGGTCGCGCATGTTCTTCAGCGTGCTGACCAGGCCGAGCACATCGTGGCCATCCACCGGGCCGATATAGTTAAAGCCCAGCTCTTCAAACAGCGTCCCTGGCACCACCATGCCTTTGATATGCTCTTCGGTCCGCTTAAGCAGCTCTTTAATCGGCGGTACGCCGGAGAAGACCTTTTTGCCGCCTTCGCGCAGGGTGGAGTAGAGCTTACCGGAGAGCAGCTGCGCCAGATGATTGTTCAGCGCGCCGACGTTCTCAGAGATCGACATTTCATTGTCATTCAGCACCACCAGCAGATCGGGTTTGATATCTCCGGCGTGGTTCATCGCCTCAAACGCCATGCCGGCGGTGATCGCCCCGTCGCCAATCACGCACACCGCGCGCCGCTGCTTATCCTCTTTCGCGGCGGCGATAGCCACCCCGATGCCAGCGGAAATGGAGGTGGAGGAGTGACCGACGCTCAGTACGTCGTACTCGCTCTCACCGCGCCACGGGAAGGGGTGCAGGCCGCCTTTCTGGCGAATGGTGCCGATTTTGTCGCGGCGGCCGGTCAGAATTTTATGTGGGTAGGCCTGGTGGCCGACGTCCCAGATCAGGCGATCGAAGGGCGTGTTATAGACGTAGTGCAGCGCCACGGTCAGTTCCACGGTGCCGAGGCCAGAGGCAAAGTGACCGCTGGAGCGGCTGACGCTGTCCAGCAGGTAGCGCCGCAGCTCATCACACAGCTTCGGCAGGCTCTCTTTTGGCAACAGGCGCAACTCCTGGGTGGAATCTACCAGCGCCAGGGTCGGGTATTTGGCAATATCAAAACTCATCAGAGACTCATTTATTGTTTATTTATCGCGCTGAATAATGTAATTCGCGAGCGCTTCCAGTGCCGAAGTATCCAGAGATTGTGCGGCCAGTTCATCTAACGACCGGCGGGCATCAGCGATCAGGTCGTGCGCTTTCTTCCGGGCTTGCTCAAGGCCCAGGAGGGCGGGATAGGTGCTTTTACCCAATTGCTGGTCGGCACCCTGACGTTTGCCAAGGGTCGCAGTATCCCCTACCACGTCGAGAATGTCATCCTGGACCTGGAAGGCCAGGCCGATATTTTCCGCATAGCGATCCAGCGCGGGAAGGGCGGCGCGCCCACGTTCGCCAGCGCTCAGCGCCCCCATGCGGACGGCGGCGCGGATCAGCGCGCCCGTTTTGTGGCGGTGGATACGCTCCAGCGCCTGCAGATTCACCTGCTGTCCTTCCGCCTGCAGATCCAGCGCCTGGCCGCCGCACATGCCCGCCACGCCGCTGGCCTGCGCCAGTTCGGAAACCATCGCCAGACGATCCCGGTCAGGGACGTCCGTCATCGGCGCATCACTGAGTATAGAAAACGCCAGCGTTTGCAGGGCATCTCCCGCAAGAATTGCGTTGGCTTCGCCAAATTTAATATGGCAGGTCGGCAGTCCGCGACGCAGATCGTCATCATCCATCGCCGGCAAATCATCATGCATCAGGGAATAAGCATGAATGCATTCGACCGCGGCGGCAGGGGCGTCCAGCGTGGTGCGGCTCACGCCGAACATCTCGCCGGTAGCGTAGACAAGGAAGGGACGCAGGCGTTTACCGCCTAAGAGTGCGCCATAATGCATCGCTTCCACCAGCGGAGTGTTCTGAAAGGGCTGCGGCGCGATAAAACGGCGCAGCGCCTCGTTAGCCTGTTCCACACAGGCCTGCAATTGTTGCGGGAAATCCATTTATTCAGCGTCCGGCGTAAAAGGCGTGGTCGGGGAATCTTCACTATCCGCCAGCAGGATCTGCACGCGCTGTTCGGCCTGCTGTAGCTGGCTTTGCCCCTGGCGGGCCAGCTGGACCCCGCGCTCAAATTCGCTGAGCGCTTCTTCTAACGGCAAATCGCCGCTTTCCAGACGGTTAACGATCTGCTCCAGTTCGCCCAGCGCAGTTTCAAAGCTGGCCGGGGCCTCATTTTTCTTTGGCATAGTGAATGTAGACTCTTGTTATGTCGCGACGGCAATACCGGGTATGGTAACGAAGTCACGCGTGTAAGCAAATAACGCGCAATGGTGATATACTCCGCGCCCAGGATGCAGGCACCGGTGTGCGCTGCTTTACAACTTTTGCTTAAAGCCCCGTCGGGCTTGCCAACGAACTATTGTCGCCATGAAGTTTATCATTAAATTGTTCCCGGAAATCACCATCAAAAGCCAATCTGTGCGGTTGCGCTTCATTAAAATCTTAACCGGGAACATTCGTAACGTTCTCAAAAACTATGACGAGACGCTGGCCGTCGTTCGTCATTGGGATCATATCGAAGTTCGCGCGAAAGATGAAAATCAGCGCCCGGCTATTCGCGATGCGCTGACCCGTATTCCCGGCATCCACCATATTCTGGAAGTCGAAGACGTACCGTTCACCTCGCTGCACGATATTTTTGAGCAGACGCTGCCGCTGTGGCGCGAGGCGCTGGAAGGCAAAACCTTCTGCGTGCGGGTGAAGCGTCGCGGCAAACATGAATTCACCTCAATTGAGGTGGAGCGCTACGTCGGCGGCGGCCTGAATCAGCATATTGAAACGGCGCGCGTGAAGCTGACCGACCCGGACGTCACCGTCAATCTTGAGATTGAAAACGATCGCCTGCTGCTGGTGAAAGGCCGCTATGAAGGTATCGGCGGCTTCCCGATCGGCACGCAGGAAGATGTGCTGTCGCTGATTTCCGGCGGCTTTGACTCCGGCGTCTCCAGCTACATGCTGATGCGCCGCGGCTGCCGTGTGCACTACTGCTTCTTTAACCTTGGCGGCGCCGCCCATGAGATTGGCGTCCGCCAGGTCGCGCATTATCTGTGGAACCGCTTCGGCAGCTCACACCGCGTTCGCTTTGTGGCGATTAACTTTGAGCCGGTGGTCGGCGAAATCCTCGAAAAAGTGGATGACGGTCAGATGGGCGTGGTGCTTAAGCGCATGATGGTCCGCGCCGCGTCAAAGGTCGCGGAACGCTACGGCGTGCAGGCGCTGGTCACCGGCGAAGCGCTGGGCCAGGTCTCCAGTCAGACTCTCACCAACCTGCGCCTGATCGACAACGTCTCCGATACCCTGATCCTGCGTCCGCTGATTTCGCACGATAAAGAGCACATCATCGACCTGGCCCGCGAGATCGGCACGGAAGATTTCGCCCGCACCATGCCGGAGTACTGCGGCGTGATCTCCAAAAGCCCGACCGTGAAGGCGGTGAAGGCGAAGATTGAAGCGGAAGAAGAACACTTCGATTTCAGCATCCTCGATAAAGTGGTGGAAGAGGCGAGCAATATCGATATTCGCGAAATCGCCCAGCAGACGGAAGAGACGGTGGTGGAAGTGGAAACCGTGACCGGCTTTGGCGCCAACGATGCGATCCTCGACATTCGCTCCATCGACGAGCAGGAAGACAACCCGCTGAAGGTCGAGGGGGTTGAGGTCGTTTCCCTGCCGTTCTATAAGCTGAGCACCAAATTTGGCGATCTCGATCAGAGCAAAACCTGGCTGCTGTGGTGCGAACGCGGGGTGATGAGCCGTCTGCAGGCGCTTTATCTGCGCGAGCAGGGTTTCAGCAACGTAAAAGTTTATCGCCCGTAACAGGTTGTTATGATGCAAAAGGCCTTCCCTGATGGAAGGCTTTTTTACTATTGGCAGGGGCGTGTATTAGCGCAGGGTCAGCGCCAGGTCATTCAGCTGATCGATGACAATATTCCAGCCCTCGAAAAATCCCATCTGCTCATGCTGCTCGCGGGTTTCATCGTCGGCATGCAGCACCGTGGCCGTATAGCGACACCCGCCCTGTTCATCGGCAAAGGTGATGATGGCCGTCATCGCGAAGGGGGAAACGGCGGGACGATAATCTGCCGTCAGCATCGAGGTCATGACGATTTTTTGTTGAGGGATAACCTCAAGAAAACAGCCGGGGTTATCGCTGCGTTCACCGTCAGGGCCGTGCATCACGGTGTGAAAGGCCCCGCCGGCGCGAAAATCAAAGGCCAGCACCTCGGTTTGCCAGGGCTTCGGGCACCACCAGGTTTTGAGTAATGCCGGGTCGGCCCACGCGCGCCACAGGGCAGGGACGGGCGCGCTGAGCAGGCGGCTGATAACAAGATCGCGAGAATCGGTTGCGCTTCGGGACATGCTACGACTCCTCAGGAAAAGGGGGTGCCAGTCCGCGGCGCGGACCGGCTATCAGGCTTCGTAGTAATTATAGATGCCGGCGGCCATCACCAGCTGCGAGGCGACCTCATACGCTTTCTCGCGCCCCACCAGCAGATCGATCATTTTCAGGGCGAAATCAATCGATGTTCCCGGCGCCTGGCTGGTTAACAGATTCACCCGTGGATCCCAGACCACCCTTTTATCCTGCCACTGATCGGCGGGGATATGATCCTTCAGCGCCGGAAAACCGGTCATGTTGCCGATCGGGAACAGCTGATGGGGCACCAGCACGGTCGCCGGGGCGGCACAGATGGCGGCCACAATGCGCCCGGAGAGATGGAACTGTCGGACGGTTTCCACCAGCAACGGGCTGTCGCGGAAGCACTCTGCGCCCTTGATACCGCCCGGGAGGACGATGATATCGAAATCGCCATCGGCCACCTCGACCAGCGGGGCATCCGCCAGCAGTTTGACGCCGCGCGAGCAGACGATGGTCAGGTTGCCGTCGCTGGCGACGCTGGCGGTGGTCACTTTGACTCCGCCGCGGACCAGCAGGTCGATGGTGGTGACCGCTTCGGTCTCTTCGCTACCAGGGGCGAGGCAAATCAGTGCCGACGCGCTCATATTCATTCTCCTTACGCTTGACCAGTTCAAATAAGCGGGCGTTTTCCGGTACGGCAACGCCGTGGGCGCGGGCGCGGTTGAGCAGAAAACCGGTGATATAGTCGATCTCCGTGTGCCGCTGGGCGCGAACGTCCTGCAGCATGGATGAGATATTTTCTGCCGTACTTTCAATCACCTGTTCGACATAAAATAGCAGGTTTTCCGCCGAGGTATGAATACCTTCGCGCTCCATCACTGCCGCCACCTCGCGACAAATGGCCGCAACTTCCTGCGGATAGTCGCGCAGATCGCCGTTTTTACATCCTTTTAGCGCGGTCAGGGGGTTAATCACGCAGTTAACCGCCAGCTTGCGCCAGGTGGCCGAGAAGATATTGTTGTGCCAGGCGACATCCGGCAGCACGCTCTGCAGCACTTCAGCGAGGTAGCTGTAGTCCTCTTCGTAGCTTTTCGCCGGCCCGATATGCGTGGTGCCCTGGGCGACGTGGATGATGACATTCCCGTCGCGGCGCGCCGCCTGGGTGGTGGAGGCCAGCAGCAACGGCTGTTTCACGCTGCGCAGCTCCTCGACGGTTCCCATGCCGTTATGCACCAGCACAATCGGCGTGGTGACCGGCAGGATCGCGGCCAGGTGCTTCACCGCGTTTGAAACCTGCCAGGCTTTTAAGGTGACAATCAGCAGCTCGCTGCTGGCAAGAAAATCGGGGTCGTTGGCCGTCAGCGACTCGTTGAACACCGAGCCGTCGGTTTCAATGACGTTGACGCTACAGAATGGCTGCGGTACGCGTAGCCAGCCCTGGACTTCATGTCCCTGTTTGCACAACGCGGTCAGCCATAGTTGTCCCAGTGCACCGCATCCCAGTACGGTTACTTTCATTGTTCCTCCTCATCTGCCGCTACCCCAGGCGCTGATGGCTAAAGTATATCTCGTCGCTTTTCGCATCGTCGGACGGAAAGGGGGTTTTGGCGTCGTCGGGCAGCATGGGGAAAATAGCGCGAGCGTTGCGTAATCAGCTAAGCTTCCGGGATAACAAGTTGAGTTATGCCGCGTTGCAGGTATTATGCAACGCAAAAGAAACGGAAGGAGAGGAAAAGATGCCATCTTTCGATATTGTCTCTGAAGTTGATCTTCAGGAAGCCCGTAACGCGGTGGACAACGCGAGCCGCGAAGTCGAGTCGCGTTTTGATTTTCGTGGCGTTGAAGCCACGTTTGAATTAAACGACGCCAACAAGACCATTAAAGTGCTGAGCGAGTCTGACTTCCAGGTGAATCAGCTGCTGGATATCCTGCGCGCCAAGCTGCTCAAGCGCGGCATTGAAGGCACCTCCCTCGACGTGCCGGAAGATATCGTACACAGCGGTAAAACCTGGTTTGTTGAAGCGAAGCTGAAACAGGGCATTGAAAGCGCGGTGCAGAAGAAGATCGTTAAACTGATCAAAGACAGCAAGCTGAAAGTGCAGGCCCAGATTCAGGGCGAAGAGATCCGCGTGACCGGTAAGTCCCGCGACGATCTGCAGTCGGTGATGGCGCTGGTGCGCGGTGGCGATCTGGGACAACCGTTCCAGTTCAAAAACTTCCGCGACTAAGGCGGCAGACTGACAGCAAAAAGCGGGGAATTCCCCGCTTTTTTTATACCCCTTTGATGAGCTGCTCTATCTCGAAGCGGTTGGTGACCTTGCTGTCGATTTTGATATACACCGAACGCTCCTCGGGCACCACCAGCGCCTGATGAACCCCGCTGGCGCTGAGCAGACGCGCCTGCAGCGCGCTGTCGACCACCACGCCGTCCGGTACCTCCACCCGCAGACTGCTGACGTAGGGCGGCTCGCTCATGGTGCTGGCCACCAGCAGCCACAGCATCGCCAGCAGCGCGCCCAGCAGAAACACGGTCTGTGAATCAAAGAAACCATCGACCCAGCCGCCAAGGGCGCCGCCAATCGCCACCCCGAGGAACTGGCTGGTGGAGTAGACGCCCATCGCGGTGCCTTTATAGCCCGCCGGCGACTCTTTGCTAATCAATGACGGCAGTAGCGCTTCCAGCAGGTTAAACGCCAGGAAGAAGAGCTGAACGCCCGCTACCAGTTCCCAGAAGTAGCCTCCGGCGCCCCAGAGGACAATTTCCGCAATCAGCAGGATGGCCACGCAGAGCAAAAAGACGCGCTTCATCTTGCGCTTCACTTCGGCGTAGATAATAAACGGCACCACCGAGATGAAGGAGATAACCATGGTGACCAGGTAAATCTTCCAGTGCTCGGCGGCCGGGAAGCCGGCGGCCTCCAGCTGTCCGGGCAGCGCGACAAACGTGGACATCAGCATGATGTGCAGGCACATGATGCCAAAGTTGAGCTTCAGCAGGCGCGGCTCCGCCAGCACCTTGCTAAAGCAGCCTTTCACCATCCCGGATTCGCGGTTAAGCACATGATTCTGGCTGTTGGGAACCACCCACAGGGTGAGCAGGATGCCGACGGTCGCCAGGATGGCGATCATCCAGAACAGGGCGTGCAGGCCCAGCTGATGGGTAATAATCGGCCCCAGCACCATGGCGATAGCGAAAGTGACGCCGAAGCTGACGCCAATAAACGCCATCGCTTTGGTGCGGTTCTGTTCGCGGGTGAGATCGGAGAGCAGGGCCATGACCGCGGCGGCGATGGCGCCGGAACCCTGCAGGGCGCGGCCAAGAATGATGCCCCAAATGGAGTCGGTGAGCGCGGCGATGACGCTGCCGAGCACGAAGATAAGCAGGCCGCCGACGATCAACGGCTTACGGCCAATACGGTCAGATAACAGTCCGAAGGGGATCTGGAACACCGCCTGCGCCAGACCGTAGATGCCGATCGCCAGGCCAATCAGCGCTTCACTGGCGCCCTGCAATGCCATGCCATACGTGGTCAGAACCGGCAGGACCATAAACATGCCAAGCATGCGCAGGGAGAATACCGTCCCCAAACCCCAGGTCGCGCGCAGTTCCCCTGGCGTCATTTTGTTATCGTTCATTACCACCTCAATATAAAAACTGCGCCTAGTGTAGCGGCGGGGGGTAAGAAGCGTAAATAAATGTTTGTTTAACAGATATTACGGGGCTGTTGCGTGATGCGACAAGTTGGTAAAAATCAATAAACCAGTGGAGGGGGACTCCACTGGCGAGGGGGAAAATTAAGGTAAAGTAAAGTCAACCCACTGGCTGCCGGCATCAGCCGATTTGACGCACTGCTCGACCCAGTAGACGCCGTGCAGCCCGGCTTCGACGTCCGGATACCAGAAGTCTTGCAGGAAGGCGCGATCGTCACGGTCCGTGGCGTCAATCGCCTGCGCATAGCGGCGATAGAGATTGGCCCAGGCTTCAAACAGCCCTTCCGGGTGGCCGCCGCCGATGCGATCGTCCGCCAGCGCGTTTGCGCTCAGGTAGGGCATCCCGCGTTCCAGAATGCGCGCCGGCTCGCCCTGCACCTCATAGCTGAGCTGGTTAGGATGCTCATCCCACCATTCGATACTCGCCTTTTCGCCGACGATGCGCACTTTTTGCGAGTGCATGGCGCCGCTGTTCACCGCGCTGGTCCACATCGAGCCAACCGCGCCGTTGTCATACTCCATCAGGACAAAGGCGTTATCTTCCAGCGGCGCGCGGGAGGGGACAAAGCTCTGGCGGGAGCACATCAGCCGTTTGATATTGAGCTGCGGCGCCATGGTTTCGGCGACAAACAGGGGATGGGTGGCCAGATCCCCCAGCACATAGCTGGGCCCGGCGAACTTCGGCGTTACGCGCCAGCGGGTGGATTCTGCCTGCAGCTCGACGGCCTGGTTATGAAAGCCGTGGGCGAACTGCATATTGACGATGCGGATCTCGCCGAGCAGCCCATCGGCAATCATCTGCCGCGCCTGCTGGATCATCTGATAGCCGGCGTAGCCGTAGGTGACGCCGACGATTTTGTTCTGTTTTTTGCTCAGGTCCACCAGCTCGCGCGCCTCTTCGGCGGTAAAGCAGAGGGGCTTTTCACAGATGACGTGGAGGCCCGCTTCCAGCGCCGCTTTGGTGATGGCGAAATGGGTATTGTTCGGGGTGGTGACCGAGACGACCTCGATCCCGTCAGGACGGCGGGCTTCTTCACGAAACAGGGTCTGGTAGTCGGCGTAGCAGCGCTCCGGCGCGATGCCCAGCTGTTCACCAAACGCGCGCCCGCGCTCGGCATCAACGTCAAGCGCGCCGGCCAGCAGGGTGTAAACATTGTCACGCAGCGCCGCACAGCGGTGGCTGTAGCCGATCTGGCTGGTTCCCCCGCCGCCGACCATGCCCCAACGCAGGGAACGGGATAAGGGTTTCAGACCGTTTAACATGGTGCTCTCCTTTTTGAAATCATTCGCACTCTGAGGCGCTCAATGCCGACGCCTGCGGCAACGCGCATCCGGATAAACTGACCTAAACTTAAGGAAATGTTTGTTCTGTTTCAATTGTTGTATGGAATTTATTTTTCATATATGCGAAGGGGATCTAATAAGCAGAAGTTTATTTTATGCTGGCTTGAAAAGAGGAGAGGGGAAGCAGCGGCAATGGGTGCAGGCCGGACGGTTGCGGAGTACTTTTCGTTACACGGCAAGATGAAATAAATGTTCTTTTTAGCCGCAGCGCGCGGTGCAATCCGCAGATTGCACCGGAGGAAGGATACCGCATTACGCTCCGCGCACAGACGCGGGGGCTGGCGAAGCGGCGGGAGGATTACCTGCGGCGAAGATGCCCTTCGCCGCCAGGCCTGCGACGGTGAGGGCAGCCGGGATGCCGAGGATCAAAAAGACGCTTTCGAAGGGCAGGTTGAGCGCCATCATCTCAGCGCCGGCAAAGGCGCTGAGGATCGCGCCGATCCGCCCGACGCCGTGCATCCAGCTGGAGCCGGTCGCCCGCGCCTGCGTGGGGTAGTAACGGGCGGAGAGGGCGTTCATGCCCGTATTGGCGCCGTTCAGGCAGGCGCCGCTGATAAACGCCAGCATACAGAGCAAGGCAAAGCTGCCCGCGGCGTAGCCCATCGCCATGGTAAACAGGCCGCCGACGGCGTAGATCATTCCCAGCGCGCGATGGGGATTGATGCGGTCCATCAGCCAGCCGGCAAACAGCGAGCCGAGTGTGCCTCCCGCCTGGTAGATCGCCGTCATCACGGCCGCCTGGCTGACGGTAAGCCCGACCTCCTTAACCAGCGTTGGCAGCCAGCTGCCGAGAATATAGACCAGGAACAGCCCCATAAAATAGACCAGCCATAGCATCAACGAGCCAAAGCCGTACTGGCGGGAGAGCACAATGCGCATCGCGTTGCCGGCCGCCGGCTGCGCTGGCAGGATAAACGTCACGTTGTCGCTGATTTGTCCGGGATAAAGACGATTAAGGATGGCGCGAATGCGCGCCGCTGGCGCTTGTTTGATCACCAGAAAACGAACTGATTCCGGCAGCCGCCAGATAAGCAGGGGGGCAAACAGCAGCGGCAGAATGCCGCCGAGCGCCATCAGCGAGTGCCAGCCAAACTGCGGGATCAGCCATGATGCGGTGAATCCTCCGGCCGCCGCGCCGAAGGTGAAGCCGCAGAAGATGACGGTAATAATAAATGAGCGCTGGCGTTCCGGAGCGTATTCCGACACCAGCGTCCCGATGTTCGGCATCGCGGCGCCCAGTCCAAGGCCGGTCATAAAGCGGAAGAACATCATCTGCTCAATGTTGTGCGAGAAGGCGGTGGCGATGGTCCAGAAGCCGAAGAAGAAGACGCTGTTGATGATGATCTTTTTGCGTCCCAGCCAGTCGGCGAGCGGGCCAGAGAAAATAGCGCCCAGCGCGAGGCCGATCAGGGCGGCGCTGATCACCAGGCCCAGCTGGTGGTTGCTTACCCCCCACTCCAGCTTCAGCGTCGGGGCGATAAAGCCCATGATCGCGATATCAAACCCATCGAGAGCGATAACGCAAAAGCCGAGAAAAATAATCTGCTTTTGAAAGCGGCTCAGCGGGTTACGGTTAATAAACTCTCTGACATCCAGGCGTTGAGTCTGTGTCATAGCGGATTCCTTATGCGCAGGAGCGCAGGTAGGGCTGCGCGGCAGTGAACAGTAATTGCGCCCGCTGGAGGGGCGGCAGGGCGCCCTGCTCGCCGTCGAGCGGCACCTCGAGGGAGACCGGCAGCATCGCCGGCAGAGCCGACATCAGACCGTGCAGATCCAAACCGCCTTCCCCCGGCACGTTGCGCGCTGAGCGGGCCTGGCGGATGAGCTCCTGCTCGCTTTCCGGCCGCTGCGCCGCGCCATCGCAGAGCTGCATATAGTTCAGATGATGCGCGGGCAGGCTGGAGAGGGCGGCGAGCGATTCTCCCGCGCGCCAGAAATGAAGGGCGTCCACCAGGATGCCAATATCCTCCCGCCCGCTGGCGGCGATCAGCGCCTGCGCATCGGCGATCGTGCGCAGCTGGGTCCAGGGCATTGGCTCAAGGTTCATGGTCAGGCCAAACGGGCGGCCGGCCGCGGCGAGAGTGGCCAGGTTGTCGGCGCTGCGCTGCAGGTTGTCGTCATTCCCGGCGACTAACACCTGCCCGGCGCCAAGCCGCGCGGCGGTCTCCATAAAGCGCTGCAGCCGATCGTCGAGGGTAAACCCCGGGCTCAGGCGGACGATCTCCACGTCCGAGACGCGGATGCCGGTTTCCATCAGCGCGGCCAGGGTCGCGCGGACGGCGGGGGTATCGCCCAGCATATCGTAGTCCGGGTCGGCGGGGGTGGCGGGCAGCAGCCGCAGACCCACGTGGGTAAAACCGGTTCTGGCCGCTATCCGCACCTGTTCGGGGGGAGAGACATCGAGCAGGCTCAGCGCGGCGAGCGATAGGGTACGCATGTTCATAAATGGCTCCGGTTCAGTTGCAGGTGAAGTTAGCCAGGGTTATTGCCGTCCCTGGTTGTTATTGCTCTGTTTTTATTGTGTTTTCAGCCAGTTTTTTGCCCACCAGGTAGCCGAAGGTCATCGCCGGCCCGAGGGTGATCCCTCCGCTGGGGTAATAGCCGCGCATCACGCTCGACATGTCGTTGCCGATGGCGAACAGGCCCGGTATCGGCTGCTGCTGCCCGTCCAGCACCCGAGCGTGTTCGTCGGTTTGCAATCCGCTGAAGGTGCCCAGCGAGCCGGGCAGAATGCGCACCGCGTAGAACGGCCCTTCGCGCAGCGGTCCGAGCGTCACCTGATGGTCACCCTGCGCGCGGTTATAGGCCGATGCGCCGCGGTGAAAATCGACGTCTTCACCGGTGCTGGCGAAGTGATTAAAGCGTTCAACGGTTTCCGCCAGCGCATCGGTATCGATGGCGCACCGTTTCGCCAGCTCGGCCAGGGTGTTTCCTCGCAGCAGATAGCCGGTACGCAGCCAGGCGGTAGGGGTGAACGGGAAGGGCCTGGCGTGGCCCAGGCCATAGCGGCGCAGCGCGCGCCGATCGGCCAGCAGCCAGGCCTGCGGCGTGTCGCCCACAGGCGTCGCCGCCAGCAGGGCGGCGATAAAGTCGTGATAGGAGTCGGCCTCGTTAACAAAGCGTTTGCCGTTAGGCAGGACGGCGATCACCCCGGGCTTGGCTCGCTCCACCAGATGGGGAAACATCAGCTGCTGGCCGCTGGCGAGGGTGACGCGGGACACCGGCGCCCAGGCCAGCGGGTGGCGCAGGCGGGTATCGAACTGGCCGCCGACGGATTCGCCAAGGCGGATCCCCTCGCCCTGATTGTCAGGCGGCGCGGCGGAGAAATGGCCGTAGCCCTCCGCCGCGTGAGGCACCACCTGCGCCAGGCGCTGCCGATCGTGGGGAAAACCGCCGCAGGCCAGCACCACGGCGCCCGCTTCGACGTGCATCTCCCCGTCATCGCTGCGCAGCACCGCGCCGGACACTCCCCGCGGCCCCTGCAGCAGCCGAACCGCAGGCGCATTGAGTTGAAAGCGCACTCCGGCGTCGAGGGCGGATCGCAGCAGACGAGCGACCAGCGCATTGCCATTGACCAGATGCTGCCCCCGTCCGGCGCGCAGCCGCTGCCAGCCGTGGCGCAGCAGGCGGCGGGCGGCATACAGCGCGGAGCGCGGCGAGCGGGTGGCGTTAAAAAAATGCGCCATGTCCGCGCCGCCGGCGATGCCCATCCCGGCCAGGCTGATGGTCTCCAGCGGCGGGCGCAGTCGGTGGAGCCAGTCGCCGAGCAGGCGGCCATCGTAGGGCTGAGCGGTCACCGACCGCCCACCGTTCGCCGCGCCCGGCGACGCGTGGAAGTCCGGCATGGCGCTGCCCGACAGAAACTTCACCGCCGTCCGCTGATGAAAAAAATCCACCATTTCCGGCCCGTGACGGAGGAAAGTCTGCAGCCGTTCGTCGGCGGCTTCGCCCCCCATCTCATGCTGCAGATAGGTCAGCGGAGCATCGGCCGCTTCGTCGATGCCCTCCGCCCGCGCCAGCGGGTTGCGGGGGATCCACAGCCAGCCGCCGGACCAGGCGCTGGTTCCGCCGAGCACTGACGCCTTCTCCGCCACCATGACGCTGGCGCCGTGCATTGCCGCGGTGACCGCGGCAGAGAGTCCCGCCGCGCCGGAGCCGACCACCAGCATATCCACCTTCACAGGCCCGCTCATGATGGACTCCTTACTGCAATGGTGAAAAAGCGGTGGGGCGCATCAGCACCGACTCGAGGCGCTCCACGGCGGCCAGTTCGCGATTTTTCCGCGAGAAGGTCTGCCAGCGCTCGTCCTGGGCCATCCGCGCGCGGCGTACCAGGCGATCGTCCAGGCTTTCGTAAGCCCAGATGTGCACTACCTGATTGACCACGCCGATCTCGGTAAAAAAGAAGCCGATCAGTTTGCCGAGATGGTCAGTTTGCACCGCCAGGGCATCGCTTTGGTACAGCGCCAGCCAATCGGCCATTTTCAGCGGATTGATGGTGTAGGTGCGTTTTTCGTAGATCATGATGTTTTCCTGATTAGTGGGTGGCGGGTTGCGCCAGATGGCAGGCGGCGAGGTAGCCAAACGTCAGCCCCGGGCCAAGGGTGATGCCGGGACCCGGGTAGGTGCCGGCCATCAGCGAATCCATGTCGTTTCCCACCGCGTACAGCCCCGCGATAGGCTTTCCTTCGGCGTTGACGACCTGGGCATCGGCGGTGGTGACCAGACCCCGGGAAGTCCCCAGATCGCCGGTATAGAGTTTGATGGCATAGAACGGCGCGCTGAGCAGGGGAGCGTTGCAGGCGTCAGGGTGATGGCCCGGATCGCCCATCGCCCGGTTATAGCTGTTGCCGCCTTTGGCAAACTCACGGTCCACGCCCTGCGCGGCGTCACGATTGTAGCGGGCGACCGTCTCGCTCAGGGTGTGGGCATCCAGCCCAAGCTGCTGCGCCAGCGTGGCCAGGGTGTCGGCTTTGTGCAGATAGCCGGCGGCGATCAGGGCGTCATTGTTCACCGGCGCCGGGCGCGCCAGCCCGAGGCCGTAACGCTTCATCGCCTGGGCGTCGCACAGTAAAAAGCAGGGGGCATTCTCCGCGGCACGCTGCATCGCGCTGGCAAAATGGTGATAGGAGCTGGACTCATTAACGAAGCGTACCGCCCGCTGATTGACGGCAATCACGCCCGGCTTGGCCCGGTCGGTCACCAGGTGGGGGAAGCGCTCCTCGCTGCCGTCGGACCGGGTCAGCACCGATACCGGCGCCCAGAAAAAGTTGGATGCCCGATCGGCTCCCTCGCGAGCGTTAAGCGCCGCCGCGAGACGCAGCGCGGCGCCATCATTGGCCGGCGGCGACATGGTGAAGTGCTCTCGGGTGTCAGGCCGATAGCGCGCCGCCAGCGCGCCAGCGGCAAAACCGCCTGCGGCCAGCACCACCCCGCGCCGGGCGTGCAGCGTCTCTCTTTGCCCCTGACACTCGATCTCTACCCCGGTGACCGCGCCTTGCGCTTCGCACAGCGCCAGAACATTGACATTCAGCCGCAGGCTCATGCCTTTACGCAGCGCCGTGGTCGCCATGCGGGCAATCAGCGCATTACCCATCGCCAGGCGGGTGCCGCGAGGGTATGTCACCCGGTCGCGGGCGTAGCGCAGCAGCAGTCGGGTGCAATGGGCCAGGGAGCGCAGCGAGCGACGCATATCGAGAAAATGTTGAATGTCGACGCGGTTGACCATCATTCCGCCAAACAGCAGCATCCCCGGCGGCGGCGAGCGCAGGTCGCGAAACGCGTCACCCAGTTCACGGCCGTCATACTCCACCACCTCCAGCGCCCGACCGACGTCGACGGCGCCGGGCTCATCCGGATAGTAATCAGGTGAGAGTGGGCGCAGGCTATATTTCACCGCCCCCTCGCGCTCCAGAAAGGCGAGGGCCTCTCGCCCGGCGCTGACAAACGCCTCGGCGATATCTTCGCGGTAGTGGTCCTCGCCGATAATGGTTCGCAGATAGGTTTTGATCGCTTCGGCGCTACCGCTTTTGCCCTCGGCGCGCGCCTGGTCAGTATCATGCAGCCACACGGCGCCGCCAGAGATGGCCGAGGTGCCGCCGAACTGACCGGCTTTCTCCAGCATCAGCACCGACAGCCCTTTGCAGCTGGCGGTGACCGCGGCGGCAAAGCCAGCGGCGCCGCTGCCGATGACGATCACATCCCAGCTCTTCATGCCGCCGCTCCCTGCGCCGGCGGGATGGCGCCGATAAACTGGCCCATCAGCGTCATCTGCGCCAGCGCCATTTCCGGCCCGGTCTGTACCCGGCAGCCGCGGGCGGCGGCGAAGGTGAGCAACGGCGTCATCACCGGGGCGGTGACAACGTCAGCCACGTGGGTGGCGCTGTCGAGGGTCTCCAGCAGCGCCTGCGGCAGGGGCAGCGCATCAAATCCGGCCATGCCGGCCGGCGAGCCGTTGACCAGCAGATCGACGCCGTGCAGGGTGTCCGGCAGCGCGCTCAGTCGCACCGCCGGAAAGGCTTCAGCCAGAAGATCGTGCAGGCGTTGCCGGGTGGCGGGGTTTTGATCGTGCAGAGCCAGCTGACGGAGCCCCGCCTCGCACAATCCCCAGGCGATGGCGCTGCCGACGCCGCCGCAACCGGAGAGCAGCGCCTGCTTACCTGCCGGCTGAAAACCCTGTGCCTCGGCGGCGAGCTGAAAGCCGACGCCGTCCAGCATATCGCCCTGTAACCGGCCATCCGCCAGCTTGCGGATCACATTGATGGCGTTGAGTCGGCGGGCGCGCGGCGTAAGCTCGTCGACCAGCGCGGCGGCGCGTTGTTTATGCGGCACCGTCACCAGCACGCCGCTCATGTTCTGCCAGCCGCGCAGGGCGTTGAGGTAGGCGGCCACCGCGTCCGGGGCGATATCCACCGGGATCATGACGCTGTCCATGTGCTGTTCGGCAAAGTAGCGGTTGAAGTTATCCGGTGATTTCACCTGGGCAATCGGATGACCAATCACGGCGACAACCTGGGTAGTTCCACTGACCATTGCAAACCTCATTTGTTAAATGAATGTTGTGAAAGTATTTCAGTGGAAGCTGGGAGCGACAACGCAGAATTCGGACATGTCGGTTGTTAATCGCACGATCGCTGCGATAATCGCAGGAAATCGATAATGATGTTGCAAAAATGTGAGCGAATATGCAAAACACCATTCATCCTCGCGATCTGATCGTCGGTTTACAAAAAGGGTTGGCGCTCATCCAGCTTTTTTCTAAAACCTGCCCAAAGCTCACCGTCGCTCAGGCGGCGAAAATGAGCGGCCTGACGCAAAGCGCGGCACGACGTTTTCTGTTGACGCTGCTGCATGAGCGCTATTTGCAAACCGATGGGCGCTATTACTGGCTTACCCCGAAGACGCTGCGGCTTGGTCAGGCCTACGTCGATTCGGCGCAGTTTCCCCGCATGGTGCGGCCGATTGTCGAATACATCGCCAGCCGGACCGAGGAGCACGCCTCGGTGGGGGTGGTGGATGAAGATGAACTGGTCTATATCGCCCGCAGCCGTCATACGCCATTTAACTCCACGTCGGTTCGGCTTGGGGAGCGGGTGCCCATCTTTTGTACCGCCGGGGGGCGGTTATGGCTGGCTTCGCTGCCGGAAGCAGAGTGTGAAGCGGTTCTACAGCGCATTACCCGGGAACAACGCACGCCCTATACGGTGACCGACGTCGCGTCGTTGATGGAGAAGATTGCCCAAGTGCGGCGTCAGGGATATGCCACTATCGAGCAGGAGTTTGAGATTGGTATGCTGGTGCTGGCGGTACCGTTAACCGACAGGGAAGGGACCTGGTGGGGAGCGTTAAGTCTGACCAGTCATCAATCACGGACTTCGCTGGACGCGTTATGCCGCGACCACCTTGATCTGCTCTATAGCGCGCAGGCGATGCTGGTGGGTTAAACAGGGCAGCCGATGCGCTGCCCTCGGCGAGACGTCGTTTAGGCTGACGCTTTGTTGAGGAAGCTGCTCCAGTCGCTGGCGGCGTTATCGACAAAGGTGTTCCAGCTGGTGCCGGCGGTATTGACGAAGCTACCCCAGTTTTCCTTACCGGTGGTCACAAAGGTTTCCCAGTTTGTCTGACCGGTCAGGAAGGAACCAAACGCCATCGCGCTGTCGCCAACGAATGAGGCGAAGGCGGTACCGGAGGTGAGGACAAACGAGGTGAAGCCGACGGCAGAGTTGGCGACAAAGCTGGCGAAGCCGTTGGCCGCGCCGAACAGGTTAAAGCCGCCGGAGATGTACTCCATTTCGTTCAGTGTTAATTCTTTCATTGCGATTCCTTGTAGTGAATATTTCCCAAACGGGTGTAAACCCGAGGCGAAAAGTAGCATCGCGGGCGCGTGCGGCGCGAGCGATACCCGGTTAGCACAAGCTCATTTTTTCCTCATTTTTTGGGCGTGAGATAGCGAAACCGGTGCGGGGGAGGGGAGGGGAAGTATGAAATGAGAAAGGAACCAATTTGAAACAGAAAAGAAAAAGCCCCGTAAAAACGGGGCTTTATATCGTACTGGAGAGCGAGATTATCTCACGTAAGCCAGCAGGCTATGTGAATCCGGCACCATAAAGTCAACGGACATCATCACGGACAGCGCAGTGATGGCGACGATGGAAAAGACGAACAGCTTGCGCGCCCAGACTTTGTCATCTGCCACTTTGTAGCCACGCAGCGCCATGCCCAGCCACCAGACGCTGACCGCAGCCGCCACGACCAGGTATTTATACCCGGCGTAGCCGCCCAGCGAGAGCATCAGGGTCGCAACGGCAAAGGCGACGATGTACAGCGTAATATGGTTTTTGGCGACCGAAATGCCTTTCACCACCGGCAGCACCGGAATATTCGCCGCCTGATAATCCTTAAAGCGGAAAATCGCGATGGCGTAGGAGTGAGGCATCTGCCACAGGCTAAAGATAGCCAGCAGGATCGCCGCACCGCTGTCGAAATCACCGGTGACCGCGCAGTAGCCAATCACCGGCGGCGCGGCGCCGGAGAGTGAGCCAATCAGCGTGCCGTAGACAGAGTGACGTTTCATGTACAGGCTGTAGACGCCGACATATACCACGAACCCCATCACCCCCAGCCAGCAGGCCAGCGGATTTGCGCCGAACCACAGCAGCATAAAGCCAGCAATACCCAGCAAGGTGGCGTACACCAGCGAAGCTTCTGGCGAGATCAGCCCTTTGACCAGCACCCGGTTTTTCGTCCGTTCCATCTTACGATCGATGTCCCGGTCGATGTAGTTGTTGAATACACAACCCGAGGCGACCACCAGGGATACTCCAAGGAGCGTCCAGACGAACAGCGGATAGTCGATGTGGCCTTTGGAGGCCAGCAGGAAACCGCCGATCACGGAGATCAGGTTGCCAAAAATAATGCCTGGTTTCGTAACTTGCAGGTATTGCTTAAACATACTCGCCGCTCTTAGTGCATCATCATGTTGTAGTTCAGGTTCCACATAATCCAGATGGAGCCGACAACCACGATCGCAATGATGATTACGGTGAAGATAAATGCGGTCAGGTTCCAGCCTTCATCGGACTTGCTGTTCATATGCAGGAAGTACACGAGGTGTACCACGATCTGCACCACAGCGGTCACCAGAATGGTGCCAAGGATAACCGCATGCGAGGCGGAGCCACTCATCACCATGGCGAACGGAATGACCGTCAGGATGATGGACAGGATAAATCCTGTCATGTAGCTCTTCACGCTGCCGTGAGAAGCGCCGCTATGATCGGTAGAATGACTCATTACATCGCCCCCATCAGATAGACAACCGAGAACACGCAGATCCACACGACGTCCAGGAAGTGCCAGAACAGGCTCAGGCACAGGATACGCGTGCGGTTAGTGCTGGTCAGGCCACGACGTGAAACCTGGAACATCAGCACCGCCATCCAGATAAGGCCAGAGGTCACGTGCAGACCGTGGGTGCCGACCAGCGCGAAGAACGCGGACAGGAAGCCACTACGATCCGGACCAAAGCCTTCCATGATCAGGTGATGGAATTCATAGATTTCCATCCCGATAAATCCGGCGCCAAACAGCCAGGTCAACGCCAGCCAGGAAACCACCTGGCTCTTGTTGTTTTTGTACATGGCGATAGCCGCCATGCCATAGGTGATGGAGCTGAACAGCAGCAGTGCGGTTTCAACCAGAACGAACGGCAGTTCGAAAATATCTTTGCCAGTCGGTCCGCCGGCCGTGCCGTTCACCAGAACGGCATAGGTAGCAAACAGCGTAGCGAAGATAATGCAGTCGCTCATCAGGTAGATCCAGAAACCGAATACCTTCATCGGTCCTGTATCATGGTGCCCGTGTTCATGCGCGTGGGCAGTATGCGCAAGAGTATCAGTTGCCATTTTTCAGCCCTGCTTTGTTAATCTCATCGAAATGCTGTTTTTCCAGTTTTTCGACTTCTGCAACCGGTACGTAGTAATCCACGTCCTCGTCAAAGCTCTTAATAATCCAGGTCGCTACGATGCCGATGAAGCTGGCGATCGCCATCCACCAGATATGCCAGATCATGGCGAAACCAAATACCGTCGCGAAGGCGGCAATGACGATGCCGGCGCCGCTGTTTTTCGGCATATGAATTTCTTCATAGTGAGCAGGCTGTTTGTACGCTTCACCTTTCTCTTTCATTTCCCAGAAGGCGTCACGCTCGTGAACCTGAGGAACGATAGCGAAGTTGTAGAACGGCGGTGGAGAAGAGGTTGCCCACTCCAGCGTACGGCCACCCCACGGGTCACCGGTCAGGTCACGGTTCTGATCGCGGTCGCGAATAGAGACGTAGAACTGAATCAGCTGGCACAGGATACCGCAGGCGATCAGCGCCGCACCGCAAGCTGCAACAACCAGCATCGGGTGGAACTGCGGATCGATCTGCTGGCTCAGACGACGGGTCATCCCCATGAAGCCCAGCACGTACAGCGGCATAAACGCCACGAAGAAGCCGATGATCCAGAACCAGAAAGCGCGTTTGCCCCAGGTTTCGTTCAGGGTGAAGCCAAAGGCTTTAGGCCACCAGTAGGTCAGACCTGCGAAGCAACCGAATACCACGCCGCCGATGATAACGTTATGGAAGTGCGCGATCAGGAACAGGCTGTTGTGCAGAACGAAGTCCGCGCCCGGTACCGCCAGCAGCACGCCGGTCATCCCACCTACGGAGAAGGTCACGATAAAGCCGATAGTCCACATCATCGCCGAGTTGAAGACGATGCGACCCTGATACATGGTGAACAGCCAGTTGAAGATCTTAACCCCGGTCGGGATCGCGATAATCATGGTGGTAATACCGAAGAAGGCGTTTACGTTCGCGCCGGCACCCATGGTGAAGAAGTGGTGCAGCCAAACGATGAACGACAGAACGGTAATACAGACGGTTGCCCACACCAGAGAGGTGTAACCGAACAGACGCTTACGCGAGAAGGTCGCGGCGATTTCGGAGAAGACCCCGAACACCGGCAGAACCAGGATGTACACTTCCGGGTGACCCCAGGCCCAAATCAGGTTGATGTACATCATCATGTTGCCACCCATATCGTTGGTAAAGAAATGGGTGCCCAGGTAACGATCCAGGGTCAGCAGCGCGATGGTGACGGTCAGAATTGGGAAAGAGGCGATAATCAGGATGTTAGCGCACAGAGATGCCCAGGAGAATACCGGCATCTTGAACATGGTCATGCCCGGGGCGCGCATCTTGATAATGGTCACGAAGAAGTTAATACCGGTCAGGGTAGTACCGATACCGGAGAGCTGCAGCGCCCAAATCCAGTAGTCGACCCCTACGCCAGGACTGTACTCAATTCCCGACAGCGGCGGATAGGCCAGCCAACCGGTCTGCGCGAACTCACCGACGCCCAGAGACAGGTTAACCAGAATCACGCCCACAACGGTGAACCAGAAGCTCAGGTTGTTGAGGAACGGGAAGGCTACGTCGCGTGCGCCGAGCTGAAGCGGAACCACCAGGTTCATCAGACCGATAACGAACGGCATCGCCACGAAGAAGATCATGATAACGCCGTGGGCGGTAAAGATCTGATCGTAGTGATGAGGCGGCAGGAAGCCTGCTTCCCCGGCCGAGGCCAGCACCTGCTGGCTACGCATCATGATGGCGTCAGCAAAGCCACGCAGCAGCATGACGATTGCCACGATAACGTACATGATACCGAGACGTTTGTGGTCGACAGAGGTCAGCCACTCGTTCCATAGGTAGGACCACTTACCGAAGTAAGTGATGGCCGCCAGAAGCGCCAGTCCCCCAATGATAATCGCAGCCACCGTTACCACGATAATAGGTTCGTGGTAGGGCACTGCATCCAGTGTAAGTTTTCCGAACATCGTTTTCTTCCTCGGCCCCTTAGTGAGCGGTTTCCGCGTGGCTCATGTCCATGCCTTCCATCCCGTCGTGAGCGGCATGCTCGCCTTCAGGTTTGGACATGTTCATGCTCTCGTGAGACATGAATTTGTTCACAACATCTTTGAACAGATCCGGCTTCACGTTAGAGAAGTATTCCACTTTGTTATATTCGCTAGGCACAGCCACTTTCTCGAACGCGGCCATAGAGTCCATAGCGTTCGGAGACTGTTTCGCTTTTTCAACCCACTGATCGAAAGTTGCACGATCCGGGGTAGCAATCGCTTTGAACTTCATACCAGAGAAGCCCGGGCCACTGTAGCTAGCGGAGATACCGTCATAAGTACCAGCTTCGTCAGCAATGAGGTGCAGCTGAGTCTGCATCCCGGCCATTGCGTAGATCTGGCTGCCTAAGCGCGGAATAAAGAACGAGTTCATCACCGAGTTAGAGGTCACTTTGAAGTGTACCGGTACGTTCGCCGGGAAGGCGATTTCGTTAACGGTAGCAATACCCTGTTCCGGATAGATAAAGAACCATTTCCAGTCCATCGATACGACTTCGATGGTGATTGGTTTCTCGTCATGGACAAGCGGTTTGCTTGGCTCCAGTGCGTGAGTGGTTTTCCAGGTCAGAACGGCCAGGAACAGGATGATCAGAATAGGTACCGTCCAGACCACAGCTTCCACTTTATTGGAGTGTGACCAGTTCGGGCTATACTTCGCATCTTTATTGCTCGCGCGATACTTCCAGGCAAATCCTACTGCCATCAAGACGGCGGGAATAACGACAATCATCATCAGGCCGAAGGCCGTCAGAATCAAAGAGCGTTGCTCCAGTCCAATCTGTCCTTTTGGGTCAAGGAGTGCAGAATCACAACCACTGAGTAATACAGTACCTGCGATTAATGACATCCATCCCAAACTTTTATTGTATTTCCTGAGTCTCATTGAACGACCTCAATTCCACGGGATCTGGTGGCGTTTAAAGTGTACGGGCATTTTACGGTAAGGTTGCATTACTGTAAACATGATTGGATCTCTGTCAGTTCTGTGTTAGCGGCTTCTGCTTGCTTTGTCACATATGTTACGTAGTGTTACGTAATCGCTTGCAAAGCCTGATTTTCGTGGGATCGATAACGAAAGGGATAAGAAAAGGAGTGCTTAGCGGCGAATGGGCATAACCACCCAAAAATTAGAACAATTGTTTAACATTTAATTATCAAATAAAAGACATTGTGGAAACGTAAAATAAAATCGGCTTAGCTGAATCGGTTAAATTATTTAAAGAATCGAATAAAAACTGTCAATAATTTCCAGAAAACAAAAACGCACAAAACAACAAATAGCGCGGCGGGCAATATAAAAGCGTTAATAAGCCGTTATAATTACGTTTCGTAATTACAACGGCTAATAATGATGCAGCGTCCTTAAATCAGGTGGGTTTTACGCAGCGCCAGGTAGTCGAGCAGGCCGCCGAGCAAAATACCGCCAACGGCCGTCAGCGCGGCAACCTCCAGCAGGCCGGACAGGAAGCTGAACGACGTATAATCCAGCGCGTTGAGGATCAGCAGACCCAGCCATACCGCCAGCAGCAGGCAGCCCAGCGTCAGGATCCCCAGCGCCAGCGCATAGGCCTGCGGATATTCGCTACGCGGTATAAAGCTTGCCGTGCGTTGGGTATGCTCGAGCGTTTGCCGGCACAGCAGCAGCAGCGCGATCCCCGGCACCGCCGCGACCACAGAGAAGAGATAGAAGGTGGACCAGCCGTGGGCCTCGACGAACCAGCCGGCGATCGGCCCGACGTACACGCGGCCAACCGCGGACAGCGCCGAGAGCAGCGCGAACTGGGTGGCGGAGAACGACTTGTTGCACAGCGTCATCAGCAGCGCCACAAACGCCGCCGTGCCCATTCCCCCGCACAGGTTCTCAAAGAATACCGCGGTCGCCATGGAATAGAGGTGCTTATCGGTAATCGACAGCAGCCAGTAGCCGGCGTTGGAGACCCCCTGCAGCAGACCGAAGATCAGCAGCGCCCGGAACAGCGTCAACCGCTGCATCAGGACGCCGCCGTACAGGGCGCCGAGAATGGTGGCGAACAGGCCTAAGGTTTTGTTCACCATCCCCACTTCACCGGCGTCAAAACCGACGCCGCGGATGAGAAAGGTGGTGGTCAGGCTCATGGCAAACGCATCGCCAAGCTTATAAAGAACGATGAGCAACAGAATAAGCCAGGCGTTGTTGCGGCCGAAAAAATCACGCAGCGGCGCAACCACCGCCTGCTCCAGCGATCGGGGAACCGGGATGACGTCGCTCGGCTCGGGCGCCAGCAGCGTGGCGATGATGCAGGGCACCAGCAGCGCCGCCATCAGCCAGTACATCCCCTGCCAGCCGAGATAGCGGTCGGCGAGCCACAGGGCCAGACCGCCGGAGACCAGCATCCCGAGGCGATAGCCCAGCACGCTGATCGCGGCGCCGGCGCCGCGCTCTTCCGCCGGCAGAACGTCGGTTTTCCAGGCGTCAAAGACAATATCCTGCGACGCTGAACAGAAGGCGATCACCACCGCCAGCGCCGCCATCCAGCGCAGCTGGGAGACGGGTTCAAGAAAGCCCATCGCCGCGATGGCCAACAGGAGCAGGATCTGGGTGGTGACCAGCCAGCCGCGACGTCGGCCGAGGAACGGCGGCGTGTAGCGGTCCATCAGCGGGGACCAGAGAAATTTAAAGACATAGGCCTGGCCGACCAGCGAGAAAAAACCGATCGTTTTCAGATCGATATTTTCCACCGTCATCCAGGCCTGCAGGGTACCGGAGGTGAGGGCCAGCGGCAGACCGGAGGCGAAGCCGAGGATCAGCAAAATCGCTGATTTAGGCTGCTGAAAAATGCGTAAGTAGTGACTGGACATAGCATAAAGCACGAACCCGGCGGAGGCCGGGTTCGTGGTGGCATTAACGCGCGTTTTGCTTGATGAAATCGTGAATGCTGGTGTCCTGCGCCATATCGGCGATGGTATCGGTCAGGACGCTGTTAACGGCATCAGCGATGTTTTTGTTCGAGGCCTGGAAGGCGCCTTCAACCGAGTAGCTGGCGCGGTAGTTTTTGGTCATCTTCGTGCCGTTTGCCGCGGTGGCGATGATGGCAATATCGGCTTTGGTGGCGATGTTGTAGCGCACGTTGCCCTGGGAGACGTCAGCGTAAAGTTTGTTGACGATGATCTGCAGATCGACTGCGCCGTTCGGGCCAATCATATAGCCGCGCGCGGTCATTTGTTTCTCCAGCACTTCCTGCAGCAGGAAGCGCAGGTCGCGGGAGGCGGTGAGGGTGACCTGTTGGTTGTCGCGCGTCACTTTCGCCAGCGCCTGGTCCGGACGCTGGTCGGCGCCGTTGATGCTGACGGTCACGCCCATCAGGCTCGGATCCTGCTGCGGCAGCGTGATTTTCGGCGATACTTCAATGGTGGTCGGCGGCGTGGCGCATCCTGCCAGCATAAACATGGCGACCAACGGGAAAAGGATCTTCTTAAGCATGTTCAGGTCTCAACGCATGGTGTTGTTATAAGGAAAATTACCGCCATCATAGCATTGCCAACGGCAAGGGGAAGTGGCAACGCGTGTAAATCCATCGCCCTGGCGGTTTTCTGAGCGCCCCGCTACGGTTAATCGCTCTTTCCCCGGCGGATCTGGCGACCAGAGCCAGTAAACGTGATACTTTTGAATGAAAATATCAGAACAATGCTAATTTTTTGTTGTTTTCTCCTAATGGAAGCGGTAAAAGCGGCTAACATTTAAAAGGAGTGGCGGCATCTCAGCGTTGTCGGAGGAGAAAATTCATGATGATACGTGAACAGATCGAAGCAAAACTTAGAGCAGCGTTCGACCCGATGTATCTCGAAGTCGTGGATGAAAGTTATCGTCACAACGTCCCTGCGGGCTCTGAAAGTCATTTTAAAGTGGTGTTAGTGAGCGATCGCTTCACTGGCGAGCGTTTCCTTAATCGCCACCGTATGATCTACGGCACGCTAACCGAGGAGCTGTCGAATACGGTGCACGCCCTGGCGTTGCACACCTACACGATTAAAGAATGGGAAGCGCTACAGGATACGGTTTTCGCCTCGCCGCCGTGCCGCGGCGCGGGGAGCATCGCCTAGAAATCCCATTTGCAACCGCTGGCGCTTTTCCAGTATGTTGCTTGCAGATTTAGCAAAAACGGCCTACGGGCCGTTTTGTTTTGCCTGGAAAATGCGCAAAGTCAGCGCTTTTGCGGACAAAATTGAGCGGGAAATGTGAAAAATGCCGCAGCACCAGGCGACAACCGTTCTCGACTCACAAAAGTGATGCCGCTATAATGCCGCGTCTTATATATGAATGTCTTCGGGATGATTCTGACGACAGGGAATGTGTTTCTGATTTGAAGAGGGCATCCCGGTTCTGCGAAGCCACCTACACGCGCTTCCAGAGTTGACCGAGCACTGTGATTTTTTTGAGGTAACAAGATGCAAGTTTCAGTTGAAACCACTCAGGGCCTTGGGCGCCGTGTAACGATTACTATCGCCGCTGACAGCATCGAGAATGCTGTCAAAAGCGAGCTGGTCAACGTAGCGAAAAAAGTTCGCATTGACGGCTTCCGTAAAGGCAAAGTGCCGATGAATGTTGTTGCTCAGCGTTATGGCGCATCCGTTCGCCAGGACGTGCTGGGCGACCTGATGAGCCGTCATTTCGTTGACGCGATCATCAAAGAAAAAATCAATCCGGCCGGCGCGCCGAACTACGTTCCGGGCGAATACAAACTGGGCGAAGACTTCACCTACGCGGTAGAGTTCGAAGTGTACCCGGAAGTTGAACTGCAGGGTCTGGAAGCGATCGAAGTAGAAAAACCGGTTGTTGAAGTGACCGACGCTGACGTTGACACCATGCTGGAAACCCTGCGCAAGCAGCAGGCCACCTGGAAAGACAAAGAAGGCGCAGTTGACGCTGAAGATCGCGTAACCATCGACTTCACCGGTTCCGTAGACGGCGAAGAGTTCGAAGGCGGCAAAGCGTCTGACTTCGTACTGGCGATGGGTCAGGGTCGTATGATCCCAGGCTTCGAAGACGGTATCAAAGGCCACAAAGCGGGTGACGAGTTCACCATCGACGTGACCTTCCCGGAAGAGTACCACGCTGAAAACCTGAAAGGTAAAGCGGCTAAGTTCGTTATCAACCTGAAGAAAGTTGAAGAACGTGAACTGCCGGAGCTGACCGAAGAATTCATCAAACGTTTCGGCGTGGAAGATGGTTCCGTCGCTGGCCTGCGCGCTGAAGTGCGTAAAAACATGGAACGCGAGCTGAAAGGCGCTGTGCGTAACCGTGTGAAGTCTCAGGCTATCGAAGGTCTGGTTAAAGCTAACGAAATCGACGTTCCGGCGGCCCTGATCGACAGCGAAATCGACGTGCTGCGTCGCCAGGCTGCTCAGCGTTTCGGTGGCAACGAGAAACAGGCGCTGGAACTGCCGCGTGAGCTGTTCGAAGAGCAGGCTAAACGCCGCGTAGTGGTTGGCCTGCTGCTGGGCGAAGTGATTCGCACCAACGAGCTGAAAGCTGACGAAGAGCGCGTGAAAGGCCTGATCGAAGAGATGGCTTCTGCTTACGAAGATCCGTCAGAAGTGGTTGAGTTCTACAGCAAGAACAAAGAGCTGATGGACAACATGCGCAACGTGGCGCTGGAAGAGCAGGCTGTTGAAGCCGTGCTGGCGAAAGCCAAAGTGTCTGAAAAAGCCACTTCCTTCAACGAACTGATGAACCAGCAGGCGTAATTTCGCCGCGATGGTTTAAGGTTCGGGCAAAAACCCGTTGCCGAAAGGCGGCGGGTTTTTTTTTAGGATAATGCCAGCCTCAGGCACGGTGCTAAAACGCATTTACCATGATAGCGTTACAGCAAAAGCTTGTTATGCTTGAAATATGGCAACGCCATCCCCATTACCGGGGGAGGCAACTGCATCCGCAATTGCACGCGTGTTGAAGAGGCGGTGACGCGTTCAGCGGATAGAAACTGTGGCTGATAATCCGTCCGTAAGGTTACAATCAGTGCAGCAGGTATTTTAAAATTACTCCAGGAGACGGAAATGTCATACAGTGGCGAACGAGACAACTTTGCACCCCATATGGCCCTGGTGCCGATGGTCATTGAACAGACCTCACGCGGTGAACGTTCTTTTGATATCTACTCCCGTCTGCTTAAGGAACGCGTCATTTTTCTGACCGGCCAGGTCGAAGACCACATGGCAAACCTGATCGTGGCGCAGATGCTGTTTCTGGAAGCGGAAAACCCGGAAAAAGACATTTACCTGTACATTAACTCTCCGGGCGGGGTGATCACCGCCGGGATGTCGATCTATGACACCATGCAGTTCATCAAGCCGGACGTCAGCACCATCTGTATGGGACAGGCCGCGTCCATGGGCGCGTTCCTGTTGACCGCCGGGGCGAAGGGCAAGCGTTTCTGCCTGCCGAACTCCCGCGTGATGATCCACCAGCCGCTGGGCGGCTATCAGGGGCAGGCGACGGATATTGAGATCCACGCCCGTGAAATCCTGAAGGTGAAAGGACGCATGAATGAGCTGATGGCGCATCATACCGGCCAGTCTCTTGAGCAGATTGAGCGTGACACCGAGCGTGACCGCTTCCTCTCTGCTGCGGAAGCCGTGGAGTACGGACTGGTCGACTCTATTTTGACCCATCGTAATTGATGCCCGAGGCGCAAGGGTGCCGCTTTACGCTGCATCCTTCTCGCCACGTCTGCTAAGCGGTTGGCATTTTTCCGGAGGCTTGCCGGGCAGGCAGGCGGCCGGTAGCTTCGCTACCGCCTCGATGTAGCGCGAAGGATTTTGTGTATATACTAATGAAGGGCGGCACAACGCTATATGGCGGCTTGCGCCTGAGAATGGCATTTGCGTCGTCGTGTGCGGCACAAAGAACTTAAAAAGAGGTTTGGACTCATGACAGATAAACGCAAAGATGGATCGGGCAAATTGTTGTATTGCTCTTTTTGCGGCAAAAGCCAGCATGAAGTGCGTAAGCTGATCGCCGGGCCATCCGTGTATATCTGCGACGAATGCGTTGATTTATGTAACGACATCATTCGCGAAGAGATTAAAGAAGTTGCGCCGCACCGCGAGCGCAGCGCGCTGCCGACGCCGCACGAGATTCGCCACCACCTTGATGACTACGTCATCGGTCAGGAACAGGCGAAAAAAGTGTTGGCGGTCGCGGTATACAACCACTACAAACGTCTGCGCAATGGCGATACCAGCAATGGCGTAGAGCTGGGTAAAAGTAACATTCTGCTGATCGGGCCGACCGGCTCCGGTAAAACGCTGCTGGCGGAAACGCTGGCGCGCCTGCTGGATGTGCCGTTTACCATGGCGGACGCCACCACCCTGACCGAAGCCGGTTATGTGGGTGAGGACGTCGAAAATATCATTCAGAAACTGCTGCAGAAGTGCGACTACGACGTGCAGAAAGCGCAGCGCGGTATCGTCTATATCGACGAAATCGACAAAATTTCGCGTAAATCCGACAACCCGTCGATTACCCGCGACGTCTCCGGCGAAGGCGTGCAGCAGGCGCTGCTGAAGCTTATCGAAGGCACCGTCGCCGCCGTTCCGCCGCAGGGCGGGCGTAAACACCCGCAGCAGGAGTTCCTGCAGGTTGATACCTCCAAGATCCTGTTTATCTGCGGCGGCGCGTTTGCCGGTCTGGATAAAGTGATTTCCCACCGTGTGGAAACCGGCTCCGGCATTGGTTTTGGCGCGACGGTTAAAGCGAAGTCCGACAAAGCGAGCGAAGGCGAACTGCTGGCCCAGGTCGAGCCGGAAGATCTGATCAAGTTTGGTTTGATTCCGGAATTCATTGGCCGTCTGCCGGTAGTGGCAACCCTGAACGAGCTGAGCGAAGAAGCGCTGATCCAGATCCTGAAAGAGCCGAAAAACGCCCTGACCAAGCAGTATCAGGCGCTGTTTAGCCTGGAAGGCGCAGAGCTTGAATTCCGCGACGAAGCGCTGGATGCCATCGCCAAGAAAGCGATGGCGCGTAAAACCGGCGCCCGTGGCCTGCGTTCCATTGTGGAAGCGGCGCTGCTGGACACCATGTATGACCTGCCTTCGATGGAAGATGTCGAAAAAGTGGTCATTGATGAGTCGGTTATCGCCGGGCAGAGCAAACCGTTGCTGATCTACGGCAAACCGGAGGCTCAGCAGGCATCTGGCGAATAATTAGCCATTTCACTCAAGCAGTTAACAAAAAGGGGGGATTTTATCTCCCCTTTTATTTTTCCTGCATTCCCGCCGTTGAATGTGTGGAATACATCCCCATATACTGGATTACATATTAACGACGATGCAGTGGAGTGTGGCGTCGTCGGCTACCTGGCGGACTTTAAACTAAGAGAGAGCTCTATGAATCCTGAGCGTTCTGAACGCATTGAAATCCCCGTATTGCCGTTGCGCGATGTGGTGGTTTATCCGCACATGGTCATACCCCTGTTCGTAGGGCGGGAAAAATCTATCCGTTGCCTCGAAGCGGCCATGGACCATGATAAAAAAATCATGCTGGTTGCGCAGAAAGAAGCGTCGACGGATGAGCCGGGTGTAAACGATCTTTTCACCGTTGGAACCGTGGCGTCTATTTTGCAGATGCTGAAGCTGCCGGACGGCACCGTGAAGGTGCTGGTCGAAGGGCTACAGCGTGCACGCATTTCTGCGCTGTCTGATAATGGCGAACATTTCTCGGCGAAAGCGGAGTATCTCGACTCGCCGGCGATTGACGAACGTGAGCAGGAAGTGCTGGTTCGTACCGCTATCAGCCAGTTTGAAGGCTATATCAAGCTGAATAAAAAGATCCCACCGGAAGTGCTGACGTCGCTGAACAGCATCGACGATCCGGCGCGCCTGGCGGATACTATCGCGGCGCATATGCCGCTGAAGCTGGCGGACAAGCAGTCCGTGCTGGAGATGTCCGACGTCAACGAACGTCTGGAATATCTGATGGCGATGATGGAATCGGAAATCGATCTGCTGCAGGTTGAGAAGCGCATTCGCAACCGCGTCAAAAAGCAGATGGAGAAATCCCAGCGCGAGTACTATCTGAACGAGCAAATGAAAGCGATTCAGAAAGAACTCGGCGAGATGGACGACGCCCCGGACGAAAACGAAGCGCTGAAGCGCAAGATCGACGCGGCGAAAATGCCGAAAGAGGCGAAAGAGAAAACCGAAGCGGAACTGCAGAAGCTGAAGATGATGTCGCCGATGTCTGCGGAAGCGACCGTCGTGCGTGGCTACATCGACTGGATGGTGCAGGTGCCGTGGAATGCGCGCAGTAAGGTCAAAAAAGACCTGCGTCAGGCCCAGGAGATCCTCGATACCGATCACTATGGTCTGGAGCGCGTGAAGGACCGCATCCTTGAGTATCTCGCGGTGCAGAGCCGGGTGAACAAAATCAAGGGGCCGATCCTCTGCCTGGTGGGACCGCCGGGGGTAGGTAAAACCTCATTGGGTCAATCTATCGCCAAAGCGACCGGCCGGAAATACGTCCGCATGGCGCTGGGCGGCGTGCGCGATGAAGCGGAAATTCGCGGTCATCGTCGGACCTATATTGGCTCGATGCCGGGCAAACTGATCCAGAAAATGGCGAAAGTGGGGGTGAAAAACCCGCTGTTCCTGCTGGATGAGATCGACAAAATGTCTTCCGACATGCGCGGCGACCCGGCTTCCGCGTTGCTTGAGGTGCTGGATCCGGAACAGAACGTGGCCTTTAACGACCACTATCTGGAAGTGGATTACGATCTCAGCGACGTGATGTTCGTGGCGACGTCCAACTCCATGAACATTCCGGCGCCGCTGCTGGACCGTATGGAAGTAATTCGCCTCTCGGGTTACACCGAAGATGAAAAACTGAACATCGCCAAGCGTCACCTGCTGCCGAAGCAGATCGAACGCAACGCGCTGAAGAAAGGCGAACTGACCGTCGACGATAGCGCCATTATCGGCATTATTCGTTACTACACCCGTGAAGCGGGCGTTCGTAGCCTGGAGCGTGAAATCTCCAAGCTGTGCCGTAAGGCCGTTAAGCAGCTGTTGCTGGATAAAACGCTGAAACACATCGAAATTAACGGTGAGAATCTGCATGATTATCTCGGCGTGCAGCGCTTCGACTATGGCCGTGCCGATAGTGAGAACCGCGTCGGTCAGGTGACCGGTCTGGCGTGGACGGAAGTGGGCGGCGATCTGCTGACCATCGAAACCGCCTGCGTACCGGGTAAAGGCAAACTGACCTACACCGGCTCGCTGGGCGAGGTGATGCAGGAGTCGATTCAGGCTGCGCTGACCGTGGTACGTTCGCGGGCGGACAAGCTGGGCATTAACGCCGACTTCTACGAGAAGCGTGATATTCACGTCCACGTACCGGAAGGGGCGACGCCGAAGGATGGTCCGAGCGCGGGTATCGCCATGTGTACGGCGCTGGTCTCCTGCCTGACCGGCAACCCGGTTCGCGCCGATGTGGCGATGACCGGGGAGATTACGCTGCGTGGTCAGGTGCTGCCGATCGGCGGTCTGAAGGAAAAACTGCTGGCGGCGCATCGCGGCGGTATTAAGACTGTTCTGATTCCTGATGAGAACAAACGCGACCTTGAAGAAATTCCGGATAACGTTATCGCCGATTTGGATATCCATCCGGTGAAACGAATCGAGGAAGTTCTGACACTTGCGCTGCAGAACGAACCGTTCGGCATGCAGGTTGTGACCGCGAAATAGTGATTCTGCGCAAATTGCGCTAATAAAAATAGGGCTGGTAAGTCATTTCGGACTTGCCAGCCTTTTTTTGTGTAGCTAACTTAGATCGCTGGCAGGGGGGTCATCGACAACTGCTGTTGTAAGGGCATGACAGTCCTGATATAACTGCTGCGCGGTCGCACTATGAAGGACTCTGGTGCGATATAAATTATAAAGAGAGGAAGAGAACAGTGAATAAATCTCAACTGATTGACAAAATTGCTGCGGGTGCGGACATTTCTAAAGCTGCAGCTGGACGTGCGTTAGATGCTTTAATCGCTTCTGTTACTGAATCTCTGCAGGCTGGGGATGACGTTGCGCTGGTAGGTTTCGGTACCTTTGCTGTTAAAGAACGTGCCGCCCGTACTGGTCGCAACCCACAAACAGGTAAAGAAATTACTATCGCTGCCGCAAAAGTGCCGGGCTTCCGTGCTGGTAAAGCGCTGAAAGACGCGGTGAACTGATCGGCTTTCCCGTCAGGGAATGTGACGAAGTACAAGGGCGCATCGTGAGATGTGCCTTTTTTATTGCCTTTTCAGACCACTTTATGTGTGTTTATCGCCACTTGTGGGCTGACAATCACCCTGTTTTCTTGTCAAAATACGTCCTCACGCGCGGCGGCCATCACGTGCTATGCTGCGCGAGCTAAAGTCATCTACAGCGGAGCGTTGTTACACCATGATGGACAACCTACGCACGGCCGCCAACAGCGTCGTGCTCAAGATTATTTTCGGTATCATTATCGTCTCGTTCATTTTGACCGGGGTGAGTGGTTACCTGATTGGCGGTGGCAAAAACTATGCCGCAAAAGTGAATGGCCAGGAGATTGGCCGTGGGCAGTTTGAAAACGCCGTCGCCAGCGAACGTAACCGTATGCAGCAGCAGCTTGGCGACCAGTTCTCCGAGCTGGCGGCGAACGAAAACTACATGAAAACCATGCGCCAGCAGGTGCTGAACCGCCTGATCGATGAGTCGCTTCTGGATCAGTATGCCCGCGAGCTGGGCCTCAGCATCAGCGATGAGCAGGTGAAGCAGGCGATCTTCCAGACCCAGGCGTTCCAGACGAACGGTAAGTTCGACAACCAGCGTTTCAGCGGTATTGTCGCCCAGATGGGAATGACCACCGATCAGTACGCCCAGGCGCTGCGTAACCAGCTGACCACGCAGCAGCTGATTAACGCCATTGCGGGTACCGACTTCATGCTGCCGGGTGAGTCCGATCAGCTGGCGGCGCTGGTGTCTCAGCAGCGTGTCGTCCGCGAAGCGACCATCAACGTCAACGCCCTGGCGGCAAAACAGACCGCCAGCGATGAGGAAATCAACGCTTTCTGGCAGCAGAATCAGGCCCGTTTTATGGCGCCGGAGCAGTTCCGCGTGAGCTACATCAAGATGGATGCCGCCAGCATGCAGGAAAACGCCTCTGACGAAGAAATCCAGTCATGGTATGACCAGCATAAAGATCAGTTCACTCAGCCGCAGCGTAATCGCTACAGCGTGATTCAGACTAAAACTGAAGCCGACGCGAAAGCGGTGCTGGCCGAGCTGCAAAAAGGCGCTGATTTCGCCACGCTGGCAAAAGAAAAATCGACCGATATTATTTCTGCCCGCAACGGCGGCGATATGGGGTGGATGGAAGATGCCTCTACCGTGCCTGAGCTGAAAGAGGCCGGCCTGAAAGAGAAAGGCCAGCTCTCCGGGGTGATCAAATCCTCGGTTGGCTTCCTGGTGGCCCGTCTGGACGACGTCCAGCCGGCGCAGGTCAAACCGCTGGCTGACGTGCGCAATGACATTGCGGCGAAAGTGAAGCAGGAGAAAGCGCTGGATGCTTACTATGCGCTGCAGCAGAAGGTGAGCGATGCGGCCAGCAACGATAATGAATCGCTGGCGGGCGCGGCGCAGGTCGCCGGAGTGCAGGTGGTGGAAACCGGCTGGTTTGGCCGCGATAACCTGCCGGAAGAGCTGAACTTTAAACCGGTCGCTGACGCTATCTTCAACGGCGGTCTGGTCGGTGTGAACGGCGCGCCGGGCAGCAACTCTGACATCATTACCGTTGATGGCGATCGCGCCTTTGTTCTGCGTATCAGCGAGCACAAAGCCGAGGCGGTGAAACCGCTGGCCGAAGTGAAGGCGCAGGTCAGCGATATCGTTAAGCACAATAAAGCGGAACAGCAGGCGAAGCTGGATGCCGATAAGCTGCTGGCGGCGCTGAAAGACGGCAAAGGCGATGAGGCGATGAAGGCGGCTGGCCTGAGCTTTGGCGCGCCGCAGACGCTTTCCCGTACCGGCCAGGATCCGCTGAGCCAGCTGGCATTCACTCTGCCGCTGCCGCAGCAGGGCAAACCGGTCTATGGCGTTGGCAGCAACATGCAAGGCGATGTGGTGCTGGTGGCGCTGGATGAAGTGAAAGCAGGCAGCATGCCGGAAGAGCAGAAGAAGGCTATGGTTCAGGGGATTACCCAGAACAATGCCCAAATCGCTTTCGAAGCGCTGATGAGCAACCTGCGCAAGGCGGCGAAAATTAAGCTGGGCGACAGCATCGACCAGCAGCAGTAATTTCGTGTCGTTTCGCAAAAATACGCAACACCATGTAATCCTCAGGGGCCGCTTTCGCGGCCCTTTCCATTTCTGTGATTTGCCTTTTGTCGTCCATCCGCACTGACGCTATCGTAGCCTTGCTGTCTACACACAAGGAGATATCAGCATGAAATATGGAATAAAAGCACTGATGGCCGCGGGCGTTCTGGTTTTCGCGGTAGGCGCACAGGGTGCGCTGGCCGCCCCCGCCAGCGGCAAAGCGGTGGTAACCAAAGAGCATGTCCCGGCGTCCTCTTCGGCGAAAGCGAAAGCGGAACCCGGCGAGGCCGACAACGGGGCGACCAAAGTCAGCATTAACCACGCCAGCGCCGAGCAGCTGGCGCAGGCTCTGAATGGCGTGGGGTTAAAAAAAGCCCAGGCGATTGTCAGCTACCGTGAGGAGTACGGGCCGTTTAAAACCCTTGATGACCTGAAGCAGGTCCCGGGGATGGGCAGTGCGCTGGTGGAGCGGAATTTAGCCCATCTAACGCTGTAAATTTTATGCCAGCGCTTGCACAGCGGTGATTTTTTGCCAGGATAAAGAGGTTGCATTAAGTGGTGTGACCTCTTACCTCACAAACAACAATAACAGAAAGGCATTGATGCTATGCAAACACAAATTAAAGTTCGCGGCTATCATCTGGACGTCTACCAGCATGTGAATAACGCACGCTACCTGGAGTTCCTTGAGGAGGCCCGCTGGGATGGTCTGGAAAATAGCCCGGCGTTTCAGTGGATGACCGAGAAAAACATCGCCTTCGTGGTGGTGAATATTAATATCAACTACCGCCGTCCGGCGGTCCTGGGCGATGTGCTGACGGTGAGCAGCAAACTGGAGCAACTCAACGGCAAAAGCGGCACGCTCAGCCAGGTGGTCACCCTCAACCCCAATGGCGAGGTGGTGGCCGATGCGCTGATCACCTTCGTCTGTATTGATTTGAAAACCCAGAAGGCGCTGCCGCTGGAAGGGGAACTGCGAGAGAAACTCGACCAGATGAACTTGCGCTGACAACCGTCGCGTGCGTGCCGGGCGGTGGCGCGCCTCGACCTCCGGAAGGTGATCAACCCCTTGCCCCGGTATGCGTAGCGCCACCGGGGAATTTGGACTGAAGCTTCGGGCAGATACCTCTTCGGAGGCTATGCCTGTGTCAAGCCGGTTTTTTGCTTCATCACCGCCATTACCCCGGTCTTATCGGCCAGATACTGGTTGAGCCCGTTAGCGCGCAGGTTGCAGGCGGCGCACTGGCCGCAGCCATCGCCCTTAATGCCGTTGTAGCAGGTGAGGGTTTCCCGGCGCACCAGATCCAGCTGACCCCAGTAGTCGGCCAGCGCCCAGGTCTCGGCTTTGTTCAGCCACATCAGCGGGGTTTCAAAGCGAATGTCTTTCGCCATCCCAAGGCTGACGGCGTGGTGCAGCGCTTTGACAAACTCATCGCGGCAGTCCGGGTAGCCGGAGAAATCGGTCTCGCACACGCCGGTGATGATAGCGTCGGCTTTTACCTGATAGGCGTAGATTGCCGTCAGGGTTAAAAACAGAATATTGCGCCCCGGGACAAAAGTATTGGGAATGCCCTCGGCATCAGGCTGATAGTCCGGTACCGGAATGTTATCGCGGGTCAGGCTGCTGACCGCCAGTTCATTGAGCAGGGTAACGTCCAGCACTTTATGCGCGACGGCGCCAAGTTTCAGGGCGAGTTCGCGCGCAACGTCGATTTCCGCGCGGTGGCGTTGGCCATAATCAAAAGTGACGCAATGCACTTCATCATACTGTTGCAGAGCCTGCACCAGACAGGTGGTTGAATCTTGTCCTCCGCTGAAGACAACTACGGCGCGTTTCATGGCAATTCCTGACTTAATGAGTAAAGGCGATATGGTAGCGCCAGACGCCCGCCACCACCAGCTCTCTCACGTCGACGCCGGCAGCCAGGCGCTGGCGAAGTCGAACCAGCCGCGGGCGTTGAGGCGCAAGCCATTGACACCCGGCGGGGCGCTGATCCGATAGTTGTATTTAAACAGCGGCGTCATGATGGCGTCTTCCATGAGGTTGTTAAATACGTTGCGCAGCGCATCGTTGCGGCTGCGGGCTTCCGGCTGCGCCTGTACCGCGTCTAATGTCGCCTGCAGATGGGCATATTGCGCCCCGGTCAGCAAATTGGGCCACAGCATATCGCAGCGCAGCCACTGCTCCAGGGCATACTCTGGCGCTTCGCCGATCAGGCGGTCGCCCATCATCAGGTCGGCCTGCCCCAGATGCTGGCAGCCCTCCCAGTTTTTGGCGTCATGAAACAGAAGCGTCAGCTCGCAGCCCAGCACAGCCAGCCGCTGTCTCAGCTGTTCGGCCATGGCGTGGAGTTCGACCGGCAGATGGTAGAGCAGCGTGAGCCTGGCCGGCAGCGGCACCGCGCTGTTTTCCGGCCCCTGCGGGATGGACCATCCCGGCAACACCTCATGGCTTGGCGTAATCAGATCCTCGTCGAGCGGCAGCGTTTCCAGCAACGACGAGCGGTGAATTATCGATACCAGCCGCTGGGCCTGCGCTTTGCTAAGCCGAGGGCTGTGACGCAGGGTCAGATAGCAGAAGCCAAGACTGATGCTGTTGCTGACCTGGCGCAGGTTATGGAGCTCTTCGCGATCGCCAATCGTGATCTGCACCGGGTGGCGGCAGCTGGTCCCGAGATCGCGATCGAAGAGCTGGGGGGTGATCCAGTACTCCACCGCCTGGATCAGCGGATGCCGCAGATGGTAGCGGGGATGGTTCTCCAGGCGGACGAGTTCCGGACTAAACCGCTTCAGGCGGAACGGTCCGCAGCCGATGGCAGGATCGTCAGGATGGGCCAGCACGCTGCAATAGCTGGCGAGGCGGAACGGCAGCCAGTAGTCAGGGCGATGCAGCGTGATGGTGAGGCACTGGGCGTGAGTGACATTGATGTGGCTGATGCTGGCGAAGAGGGTCCGCAAGGCGGGCAGATCCAGCAGCAGCAGTAAGCGCTGCCGCAGCTGTGCGGTTTCCACTGCATCGCCGTTGTGCCAGCACAGCGTGGAGCGGATATAAAACTGCCAGCGCAGGCCGTCAGGGGAGACCTGCCAGTGGTGCGCCAGATCGCCGATCGGCATAGTGTCGCCTTCGTCGAAGCGCGTCAGCCCGGCATAGATCTGCCCGGCCAGATGCTGCTCGGCGCGTCCGGGCAGAAAGCCGGGGCGTAGCGGCTCCAGCGGGCGATAGTATGGAATACGCAGCGTTGGGGTATTGTTTTGCCACTGACCGCCCAGAAAGGGGTGGAGCAGGGCTTTCAGCTCCACCGGGGCCAGCTGCGCCAGCTCCAGCGCGTTTTGCTGCTGACCTTTATGCAGCGCCAGCTCCATCATCTCATTGCGCAGACGTTCCGGCGTTTTATAAAAAGAGAGCAGTCCGCGCTTGCCGCGCCCGGAGCGGGCCTGCCAGCTTAACCATCCGGCCTCTTGCGCCTGACGCAGCAGGGTACGGACATGGCGTTCGCTGCAAAAACAGCGTTCCGCCAGTTCGCCGACGGTGACCTGCTGCGGCGCCCCGGCTGAGGGTTGCCACAGCCGCTGGTACTGATTTAAACGGTGTAAGAGTCGCATAAGCGCTGTCGTCCACCGGGCCGTAATAAACCCGGAACAATTTATATTATCTATTCACTATTACTTCCGTATATCCCAGGTGATACTGCAGCACAAGCGAAGCCCATCACACATTGGGGAAAACACCATGGCAAAACTGGCAGCATTTGATATGGACGGCACCTTGCTGATGCCGGACCATCGTCTCGGAGAAAAGACGCTCACCGCGCTTAAACGGCTGCGGGAACGCGATATCACCCTGACGTTCGCCACCGGCCGCCATGCGCTGGAGATGCACCATGTGATGGGTGAGTTTTCCCTGGACGCCTTTCTGATCACGGGCAACGGGACGCGCATCCACTCGCTGGAAGGGGAGGAGCTGTACCGTCAGGATCTCAATCCCGAGGTAGCGGAAGAAGTGCTGCATAGTCGATGGGATACCCGGGCCAGCATGCACGTGTTTAATGACGGCGGTTGGTTCACCGGCCAGGCAAGGCCTGAGCTTCTGAAGGCGCATGTCTTTAGCGGGTTTCGCTATCAACTGTGCGATCCGAAACGTATGTCGGCGCATCATGTCACCAAGATCTGCTTCTGCGGCGATCATGACGATCTGCGCCGACTGCGGATCCAACTGAATGAGGCGCTGGGCCAGCGCGCGTTTCTCTGCTTCTCGGCGATGGACTGTCTGGAAGTGCTGCCGGTTGGCTGCAATAAAGGCGCGGCGCTGGCGAGGCTGAGCCAGCACCTGGGCCTCACCCTACAGGAGTGCATGGCCTTCGGCGATGCGATGAACGATCGCGAGATGCTTCGCAGCGTCGGGCGGGGGTTCATCATGGGCAACGCGATGCCGCAGCTGAAAGCCGAGCTGCCGCATCTCCCGGTTATCGGCGACTGCCGGCATCAGGCGGTCTCCCATTTTTTAACGCATTGGCTGGATAATCCTGATCTTCCTTATTCCCCCGAATAGAGAGACCCTTCCAGCAAGCCAGATAGCATTTTATCTGGCTTTTTTTATGTTCTGCCGACCAGCCGGGCGAGCTCCGCCTGCCAGGGGGCGATATCGCCGATGTTGGCCGCCACCCACTGTGGGTTGTAATAGCTTTCCAGATAACGCTCGCCGCTGTCGCACAGCAGGGTCACGAGAGAACCCGTGCGTCCTTCCTCGCGCATCCGCGCGGCCAGCTGCAGCACCCCCCACATATTGGTCCCGGTCGAGGCGCCGACTTTTCGTCCAAGCTGCGTTTCCAGCCACAAAGCAGTGGCCACGCTCGCCGCATCCGGCACGCGCAGCATCTCATCGACAACGTCGGGAATAAATGATGGCTCGACGCGCGGGCGGCCGATGCCTTCAATTTTGCTGCCAACCGGGCTGCGCAGGCTGGCGTCGCGAGTCTGCCAGTAATCGAGGAACACCGAATTTTGCGGGTCGACAACCATCAGCTGCGTCTCGTAACCCTGGCTGCGAATATAGCGGCCAATGGTCGCTGAGGTGCCGCCGGTGCCGGCGCTCATCACGATCCACGATGGCTGCGGGTGCGGCTCATGGCTCATCTGGCGGAAAATACTGTCGGCGATATTGTTATTGCCGCGCCAGTCGGTGGCCCGCTCGGCGAAGGTAAACTGATCCATATAGTGACCGTTCAGCTCGCGCGCCAGCGTTTCGGAAGCCGCGTAGATTTCGCAGGCGTTCTGCACAAAATGACAGCGTCCGCCGTAGAACTCGATCTGTTCGATTTTGCGTCTGGCGGTGCAGGAGGGCATCACGGCGATAAACGGCAGCCCCAGCAGGCGGGCGAAATAGGCTTCAGAAACCGCGGTCGAACCCGAAGACGATTCGATAATCGTAGTGCCTTCTTTGATCCAGCCGTTGCACAGGCCATAGAGAAACAGCGACCGCGCCAGACGGTGTTTGAGGCTACCGGTCGGATGCGTACTTTCATCCTTCAGATAAATCGGGATCCCGGGAAAACCAGGCAGCGCCAGGCGAATCAGGTGTGTATCGGCGGAACGCTGATAGTCGGCGTTAATTTCACTAATGGCGTGTTTTACCCAGGCGCTATTCATCTCGGATTCCTGTTTGTCATTTTGTGCCCAGCTTAGCGGATTGTGCGGGAAAAATTGTTGCTATTTAGCCTTTCAATTACAATTGCGGGAGTAAATTATTCTCTCTGGTGGCCTTATGTTAGATAAAATTGACCGTAAGCTGCTGGCGCTGCTGCAGGAAGATTGCACCCTCTCTTTGCAGGCGCTGGCTGATGCCGTTAATCTGACCACGACCCCTTGCTGGAAACGCCTGAAACGACTCGAGGATGAGGGTATTCTCCGCGGGCGCGTCGCCTTACTGGATGCGGAAAAGGTGGGGCTGGGGCTGACGGCGTTTGTCCTGATCAAGACCCAACATCACAGCAGCGACTGGTATTGCCATTTTGTGAGCGAAGTGACGCAGATGGCTGAAGTGCTCGGCTTCTGGCGGATGGCAGGGGAGTATGACTATCTGCTGCGGGTGCAGGTGGCCGATATGAAGCGCTATGACGACTTTTATAAACGTTTGGTGAACAGCGTGCCGGGGCTGTCGGATGTCACTTCGAGTTTTGCCATGGAACAGATAAAATACACCACCGCCTTGCCTGTCGAATAACGGTATTGCGCCGTAACCCATAACAAAATCAGGATCTTACTGCTTGCGATTATTTGCACAACTCAGCTGGTATTTCCGCCGGGAGTGGCGCCGCTATCTTGGCGCCATTGCCCTGCTGGCCATTATTGCCGTCCTGCAGCTTGTTCCGCCGAAGGTGGTGGGCATTGTGGTCGACGGCGTGACGCAACAACATTACACCGCGGAGAAGGTGTGGATGTGGATCGGCGCGCTGGTGCTGATCGCGGTGATGGTTTACCTGCTGCGCTATGTCTGGCGCGTGCTGCTGTTCGGCGCCTCTTACCAGCTGGCGGTTGAACTGCGGGAAGACTTTTACCGGCAGCTGAGCCGCCAGCATCCGGCGTTCTATTTGCGCCATCGCACCGGGGATCTGATCGCCCGCGCCACCAACGACGTGGACCGGGTGGTGTTTGCCGCCGGTGAAGGGGTGTTAACCCTGGTGGATTCCCTGGTGATGGGCTGTGCGGTGTTGATTGTGATGTCGACGCAGATTAGCTGGCAGCTCACCCTGCTGGCGCTGCTGCCGATGCCGCTGATGGCCCTGGCGATCAAACGCAACGGCGATGCCCTTCACGAACGTTTTCGCGTTGCCCAGGCGGCCTTTTCCAGCCTCAACGATCGCACGCAGGAGAGTCTGACCAGCATCCGCATGATTAAGGCGTTCGGGCTGGAGGATCGCCAGTCGGCGCAGTTTGCCGCCGATGCGGCCGATACCGGAGCGAAAAATATGCGCGTGGCGCGCATTGACGCTCGCTTCGACCCTACTATCTATATCGCCATCGGGGCGGCGAATCTGCTGGCCATCGGCGGCGGCAGCTGGATGGTGATCCACGGTAGCCTGACGCTGGGTCAGCTCACCAGCTTTGTGATGTACCTTGGTCTGATGATCTGGCCGATGCTGGCGCTGGCGTGGATGTTTAACATCGTGGAGCGCGGTAGCGCGGCCTATGGCCGTATTCGCACCATGCTCGAAGAGGCGCCGGCGGTGGACGACGGGACCGAGACGGTACCGGCTGGCCGCGGCGTCCTGCAGGTCGCTATCCGCGATTTCATCTATCCGCAGGCGAGCAAGCCTTCGCTGGAACAGGTTAATTTTACCCTGCAGCCGGGGCAAATGCTGGGCATCTGCGGGCCGACGGGCGCTGGCAAAAGCACCATTCTGGCCCTGCTGCAGCGCCATTTTGACGTCACCAGCGGCGAGATCCGCTTTCACGATCTGCCGCTACCGCGTCTGCAGCTCGACAGCTGGCGCGAACGGCTGGCGGTGGTCAATCAGACGCCGTTTTTATTCTCCGATACCGTCGCCAATAATATCGCGCTGGGAAAACCGGACGCGACGCCGGAACAGATTGAGCGGGTGGCGCGGCTGGCCAGCGTGCATGACGACATTCTGCGTCTGCCCCAGGGGTACGATACCGAAGTGGGCGAGCGCGGCGTGATGCTCTCCGGCGGCCAGAAACAGCGCATCTCGATTGCCCGCGCCCTGCTGCTGGAGGCCGAAATTCTGATCCTTGATGATGCTTTATCCGCGGTGGATGGCCGCACCGAACACCAGATCCTGCATAACCTGCGCCAGTGGGGAGAGGGGCGGACGGTGATCATCAGCGCCCACCGCCTGTCGGCGCTGACTGAGGCCAGCGAAATCCTGGTGCTGCAGCATGGGCATGTCGCCCAGCGCGGCCGCCATGAGGCGCTGGCGGTGCAGCCCGGCTGGTACCGCGACATGTATCGGTATCAGCAGCTGGAAGCCGCGCTCGACGAGGTTCCCCAGGAGCAAGAGGAGGCCCTGGATGCGTAGCTTTACCGAACTCTGGCCGACGCTTAGACGCCTGCTGGCCTATGGTTCACCGTGGCGTAAGCCGCTGGCCATCGCGGTGGCGATGATGTGGATCGCGGCGGCGGCGGAGGTGAGCGGCCCGCTGCTTATCAGCTATTTCATCGACAATATGGTGGCGAAACAGACTCTGCCGCTGAAGCTGGTGGCAGGCCTGGCGGCAGCCTATATCGGTCTGCAGCTGCTGGCGGCGCTACTGCATTATAACCAGTCGCTGCTGTTTAACCGCGCCGCGGTCGGCGTGGTCCAGCAGTTACGCAGCGATGTGATGGATGCCGCCCTGCATCAGCCGCTCAGCGAGTTTGATACTCAGCCGGTCGGGCAGCTGATCTCACGCGTGACCAACGATACCGAAGTCATTCGTGACCTGTATGTGACGGTAGTGGCGACGGTGCTGCGCAGCGCGGCGCTGATCGGCGCGATGCTGGTGGCGATGTTTAGCCTCGACTGGCGGATGGCGCTGGTGGCGATCGCGATTTTCCCGGCGGTGCTGATCGTGATGATCATTTATCAGCGCTATAGCACGCCGATCGTGCGCCGGGTGCGCGCCTGGCTTGCCGACATCAACGATGGCTTTAACGAAGTGATCAACGGCATGGGGGTCATCCAGCAGTTCCGCCAGCAGGCGCGCTTTGGCGAACGGATGCGCGAGGCCAGCTACGCCCACTACCTGGCGCGGATGCAGACGCTGCGCCTGGACGGTTTTCTGCTGCGTCCGCTGCTGAGCCTCTTTTCCTCGCTGGTGCTGTGCGGGCTGCTGATGCTGTTCGGCTTTAGCGCGGCGGGCACGATTGAGGTCGGGGTGCTGTACGCGTTTATCAGCTATCTCGGACGCCTCAACGAGCCGCTCATTGAGCTGACCACCCAGCAGTCGATGCTGCAGCAGGCGGTGGTCGCCGGCGAACGCGTTTTCGAATTGATGGACCGTCCGCGCCAGGCGTGGGGCGCCGATGACGCGCCGCTGAGCAGCGGTCGGGTGGAAATCGACCATCTCTCCTTTGCCTACCGCGGGGATCGTCTGGTCCTCCAGGATATCACGCTGGATATACCTTCCCGCAGTTTTGTGGCGCTGGTCGGGCATACCGGCAGTGGGAAGAGTACCCTCGCCAGTCTGATGATGGGCTATTACCCGTTAACCCACGGGGAGATCCGCATCGATGGCCGGCCGCTCTCTTCTCTCAGCCACAGCGCGTTGCGTCGGGGCATCGCGATGGTGCAACAGGATCCGGTGGTGCTGGCGGATACCTTCTACGCCAACGTCGCGCTGGGCCGGGACATCAGCGAAACACAGGTCTGGGAAGCGCTGGAGGCGGTGCAGCTGGCGGCGGTGGCGCGCAGCATGCGCGACGGCCTGTACACCCAGCTGGGCGAGCAGGGCAATAATCTCTCCGTCGGACAGAAGCAGCTGCTGGCGCTGGCGCGCGTGCTGGTGGAGACCCCGCAGGTTCTGATTCTGGATGAGGCGACGGCGAACATCGACTCCGGCACCGAGCAGGCGATCCAGCAGGCGCTGGCGAAGGTTCGCCAGCATACCACTCTGGTGGTCATTGCCCATCGCCTGTCGACCATCGTTGAGGCGGATACCATTCTGGTCCTGCATCGCGGTCAGGCCGTCGAGCGGGGCAACCATCAGCAACTGCTGGCGGCGAAAGGCCGCTACTGGCAGATGTATCAGCTACAGCTGGCTGGTGAAGAGCTGGCGGCCAGCGCCAGAGAAGAGTCGCTCAGCGCCTGATGCACCACCAGCAGGCAGCGAAGGCGGGTCGGCCTGTCGTGGTGCAAAAACGTTACATCAAATGCACCGCCGTGGTGCATTTTTGCTCGTTAAACGCCTTTACGCAGGCTAATGCCTGACCTCTCGCCTGTTTTTTGCCATCAAAGGGCCGCTCAGCGGCCTTTTTTCATTTCTGGCATAGCCCTTGCTTTATATCCATCGTGTTAGCTGCGGCCATTACCGAATACTGACTGGAGGGGACTTATGAAGCTGGTTACCGTGGTAATCAAACCATTCAAACTGGAAGACGTGCGTGAAGCCTTGTCTTCCATCGGCATTCAGGGCCTGACGGTCACTGAAGTCAAAGGATTTGGCCGTCAGAAAGGTCATGCGGAGCTCTACCGCGGCGCCGAGTATAGCGTCAACTTTCTGCCAAAAGTGAAGATTGATGTGGCGATCGCCGACGATCAGCTGGATGAAGTTATCGATGTCATCAGCAAAGCGGCTTACACCGGAAAAATTGGCGACGGCAAAATTTTTGTCGCTGAATTGCAGCGCGTCATTCGCATCCGTACCGGCGAAGCTGACGAAGCGGCACTGTAATTTCCAGACCACACAGTGATGGGGAACGAAACAATGAAAATGGCAACAATGAAATCGGGTCTGGGGGCGTTAGCCCTTCTTCCGGGGCTGGCGATGGCCGCGCCTGCGGTGGCGGACAAAGCCGATAATGCGTTTATGATGATTTGCACCGCGCTGGTTCTGTTTATGACTATCCCGGGGATTGCGCTGTTTTACGGCGGGCTGATCCGCGGTAAGAACGTTCTTTCCATGCTAACGCAGGTGATTGTCACCTTTGGCCTCGTCTGCGTACTGTGGGTCATTTATGGCTATACCCTGGCCTTCGGCACCGGCGGCAGCTTCTTCGGCAGCTTTGACTGGGTAATGCTGAAAAATATTGAACTGAAAGCGCTGATGGGCACCTTCTATCAGTATATCCACGTCGCCTTCCAGGGCTCGTTCGCCTGCATCACCGTCGGGCTGATCGTCGGCGCGCTGGCTGAACGTATCCGTTTCTCCGCGGTGCTGATTTTCGTGGTGGTGTGGATGACGCTCTCCTACGTGCCGATTGCGCATATGGTCTGGGGCGGCGGTCTGCTGGCGACCCATGGCGCGCTGGATTTCGCCGGCGGCACTGTTGTGCACATCAACGCCGCGGTCGCCGGGCTGGTGGGCGCCTATATGATGGGCAAACGCGTGGGCTTCGGCAAAGAAGCGTTCAAACCGCATAACCTGCCGATGGTGTTCACCGGCACCGCTATCCTCTATGTGGGCTGGTTCGGCTTCAACGCCGGCTCTGCCAGCGCAGCGAATGAAATCGCGGCCCTGGCGTTCGTTAACACCGTCGTGGCGACCGCCGCGGCTATCCTGGCGTGGACCTTTGGCGAATGGGCTCTGCGCGGCAAACCTTCACTGCTGGGCGCCTGCTCCGGGGCAATTGCTGGTCTGGTTGGCGTTACGCCGGCGTGTGGTTATATCGGTGTCGGCGGCGCGCTGATCGTCGGTATCGCCTCTGGCCTGGCGGGCATCTGGGGCGTGACTGCGCTGAAACGCTGGCTGCGTGTGGATGACCCTTGCGACGTCTTCGGCGTCCACGGCGTCTGCGGCATCGTCGGCTGCATCCTGACCGGTATCTTCGCGGCGACGTCTCTGGGCGGCGTCGGTTATGCGGAAGGCGTCACCATGGGCCATCAGCTGCTGGTGCAGCTGGAAAGTATCGGCATTACCGTGGTCTGGTCCGGCGTCGTCGCTTTCATCGGCTACAAAGTGGCGGATATGACCGTAGGGCTGCGTGTACCGGAAGAGCAGGAGCGCGAAGGGCTGGACGTCAACAGCCATGGCGAAAACGCCTACAACGCCTGACAGAAAACCCTTCTCCATGTAGCAAAAAGCCTCCCGTCAGGGAGGCTTTTTTTATGCGTTGCGGTTGCGCATCACCCCTTCCTGGACCGTTGAGGCAACCAGCGTGCCATCCTGCGTGTAAAACTCGCCGCGAACGAAGCCGCGGGCGCTGGAGGCCGAGGTGCTTTCAACGCTGTACAGCAGCCATTCATTGATATTAAACGGCCGATGGAACCACATTGAGTGGTCGATGGTGGCGACCTGCATGCCGGGCTCAAGGAAACCAACGCCGTGCGGCTGCAGCGCCACCGGCAGGAAGTTAAAGTCCGAGGCATAGCCCAGCAGATACTGATGAATGCGCAGATCGTCGGGAACGGCGCCGTTGGCGCGCAGCCAGACCTGGCGCGCCGGCTCGGCGATATGGCCTTTCATCGGGTTATGAAATTCCACCGGGCGGATCTCCAGCGGCTTATCGCAGAGGAATTTGTCTTTCACCTGCGGCGGCAGGAGATGCGCCAGCTTGCGGGCGATGTCGGTTTCCGAAGGCAGTCCGTCAGGGGAGGGGGCGTCCGGCATCGCTTTCTGATGCTCATAGCCGTGCTCTGGCGCCTGGAAAGAGGCGGTCATATAGAAGATCGGCTTCCCGTTCTGGATAGCGGCGACCCGGCGGGCGCTAAAGCTGTTGCCGTCGCGCAGGACCTCCACATCGTAGACGATCGGTTTTTGACTGTCGCCGGGGCGCAGAAAGTAGCTGTGAAACGAATGCACCAGACGTTCAACGGGCACGGTCTCTTTTGCGGCATACAGCGCCTGGCCCACCACCTGGCCGCCAAAAACCTGGCGCAATCCCAGGTCTTCGCTCTGTCCACGGAACAACCCTTCCTCAATTTTTTCCAGATCTAATAATGCCAGCAGGTTAGAGAGTGCCTGACTCATACTTATCCTCAATTAACAATGGCGGCGCCGTGCGCGTAATGTGGCAAAGTATAACCTGGAATCGCAAGTGGTCCGATGGGTGTAATAATCTGAATAACAACCGGTCAACAGGAAGAAATCTGAGATCTGTGCCACACTTATTGACGACACGAAAGTTCCTGCCGGCGAAGCGGCGGAACATCCTCCTGGGTATAAAGGGATGATAAGGAGAACATCATGAAATTTGCCTATATGTTTAGTGCCTTAGCCGTCGCCGCGACGCTGACCGCCTGTGCTAATCACCACTCCACCAGTTCTTCCGCTCAGGCAGCCGCACCCGACCCTTACGGTATTGCGACGCTGAGCGTGGCGCAGCAGCAGCCGAGCGTCACGGGGACGATTAATATCCGCCAGAGAATCGCATTACCGCCGGATGCGGTGCTGACGGTGACCCTGTCGGATGCTTCTCTGGCAGATGCGCCAGCCCGCGTATTGTCGCAAAAAGCGGTGCGTACCGAAGGCAAGCAGGCGCCATTTAACTTTGCCCTGCCTTACAACCCGGCAGATATTCAACCGAACGCCCGCATTCTGTTGAGCGCAGCGATTACGGTTAATGGCCAGCTGATGTTCATTACCGATACCGTGCAGACGGTGATCAACCAGGGGGGCACCCATGCCGACCTGACGCTGGTTCCGGTTCAGCAGACCGCCGTGCCTGTCGCACAGTAAGCTCGATGAGCCCCCGGATGGGGGCTTTTTTTTGTCTTCAGTAAACCCAGCGATAGTGCTGGAGATCGATATGGCCGCTGCCGGAGACCTGTACCCCTTCGGCCAGCAATGCCTGACGCTGCCGCTGCAGATCGGGGCCGGTGAGGGAGATATCGCCATGGCGATTGACCACCCGATGCCAGGGCAGAGTGGACCCTTCCGGCAGACGCTTCAGCACATCGCCCACCTGGCGCGCCGCGCGCGGAGAACCGGCCAGCCTGGCGACATCGCCATAGGTCGTGACATACCCTTCCGGTATTGACGCCACAATGTGCCAGACACGTTGGGGAAATGTATCGAGCGGATCCATATTTAGTCCTGTTACCCGAAAAACGCCAGCATAAGCGCTGATCTGCAGGCTGTACAGCCTGCAGATCAGGCGGGCTGTTCGACGGTGAACGTCAGGGCCAGGCCGAGGATCTGCATGCCATGGACATTGTCGGAAGGTGAACTGGCGATGAGGCTCTCCAGGAATTTTAACCGCTGCGAGGTGGCGTTGATGATCAGCTTCGCGCGCAGGCCCGGCATGGTCAGCGACGAGATGGGGTAGACCACCCGACCGCTGATGTAGACCGGTAGCTTGCGCAGTTCCACCTGACGCAGCACGCCGACGGTGGAATAGAGCAGCGCCAGCGGCGTGACCGCCCGCACCGGCGCCTGACTGATAGTCACGAAGTTGAGCATTTTTTCAGGGCGCAGATAATTCACCCCCTGAAAGGCGATGGTCATCCCTTCAATGGCGGGCAAAGGCAGAGTGATGGTCTGTGGTGATGAGTCAGTCATTCGATTACCGTAGAGACAATGCGCTGATGATAAAAGAGAACATGAGGTGGATAAGTATGGTGGATATCCCGGCAGTGTGCTGAGCGCACGCTCTCACTCTCACAGATTGAGCGTGAGTGACTGGTTTTATTCGCGTTATTGCGCAATAAACCAGCAGGCAGTCGGGGCGCGCTTGCAATTCACCAGGTCAGCAGGGATAATGCGCCAGCGCGTTGGGTAACAACGCTCTCAATGGGGGCTCTGTTGGTTCTCCCGCAACGCTACTCTGTTTACCAGGTCAGGTCCGGAAGGAAGCAGCCAGAGCAGACGACGTGTGTGCCGGGATGTAGCTGGCAGGGCCCCCACCCATTTCGCCCTCATGATATATCCCTTATATTTTCCCGGTCTTTATTCCTGCTATATTTAATACCTGATACAGATCACATATTATTTTTTGTTGCTAAAACAACCCGTTTTTATTCCATAATATTGACTTGTCATAAATCTGAAATGCTACTGCAATATTAATGTCATTTTCGTGTCATAAATAAAGCGCATCTTATTGCTGGGAATTTGTTGCCAGATCCATGCTATAAAATATATCTCTGGATCAGCATGTTAACTTCGTGTATTAATTATGATGATTTTATTGCACGGGAAGCGTAGCTATGACCACAGTGGTTTTGAATGTAAAAATTGACGCTGAGTTAAAAGAGAAGTTGCGTCATTATGCGGAAGTGAATAACGAGAACCTGGGTACGGCAACGGAAAAGCTGCTGCAGCTGGCTTTTCAGCTGGAGGCATCAGCAGGTGAGGCGGGGGTGACGGAAGAGGACATTGACAGCCAGCATACCGAAGAGGAAGCGACGCCATTAACCCCTAAAGAAATCAAAGCATTAAGAAAACTTCTGAAGAAGAAAAAATGAAACAACAATTCTCTACAGCCAGCAACTATAGCGAAGCCTGCGATATGTTGCGCTCAGGATACGTAAAACACGTTCGCCTGAACTGGAATATCGGTAGTGATGAGTTCTTTCGCATTGCCTCCGACTGGTGTGACACCGGCGCTAAAATTAAAAAAGATGAAGATGGCTTTATTATTTCCCTGAAAGGGTTTCCTATTCCGCGCCAGCATTAATGAAATTGCCTTATTTCCGTCACCGGGTTGCCATAACCAGATGGCAGGATACTCAGGCAATTTTATAAAAACATCTCATATACCTCATGGATGACGGACTTTTGACGGGCTGAAGCCAGCCCGTCGATATTTTCTTATATTATTTTCCGCAAACGCGTATTTTCCCGCTGTTCTGCAAGGCTATGCCACAATGGTTGTAGCGTGGAGAAGGCCTGGCGCAATGCTTCGTCCGGCAAGGTAAACGGCAGACGTAAATAGCGATCGAACGCGCCCTCCAGACCAAACCGCGTCCCGGTGCCGATATGGATCCCCTGGCTTTCCGCCCGCGCAGAGAACAGGGTGGCCAGCATGTCAGGGAGTTCCACCCAAAAAGAGAGTCCGCCTTCCGGTGGCGTAAAGCGCCAGCGGGGAAAATACTCTTTCATCAGCACTTCGCACATGTCCCGGCGCGCCTGCAGCATCTCCCGTCGCGGCGGTAGCAGCGTGGCGGCGTTTGCCAGCAGCCAGCTGCAGGCCAACTGCTCCAGCAGCGGCGTACCCAGGTCCAGAGAGTCGCGGGCCTGAATCAGCGAGGCGATCGTTCGCGCGCTGGCGCGGATCCAGCCGATGCGCAGTCCCCCCCAGAAACTTTTCCCGGCCGAACCGATAGTGATCACCGCGGCGTCGGGATTAAAGCAGGCCAGCGGCGGCGGGGGCGGGGCGTTATACCAGAGGTCGACCATGGTCTCATCGATCACCAGCGTTGTTCGCGTCCTGGCCGCGATGTCCGCGACCCGCTGGCGGGTAGGGGCATCCATACAGCGCCCGGTAGGGTTGTGAAAATCCGGCATCAGCCATGCCAGACGCGGCGCGGTCTGCGCAATGGTCGCCGCTAATCCATCGCAGTCCCATCCCTGCTGGGGGAGTGCGACCCCGACGGGCCGGCAGGAGGCGCCCTGAATGGCGCTGATGGCCATTGGATAGGTCGGGGCGTCAATGACCACCCGGTCACCGGGGCCGGTGAACAGACGCAGGATCAGCGCGAAGGCGCTGAGCGCGCCGTTGACCACCATCACTTCATCGGGCCGCGTCGGCAGGCCACGTTCGCTGTATCGCCGGGCAATCGCTTCCCGCAGCACCGGGAGCCCCTGCTGATCGTAGCCGGTCTGGGTGAGATAGGGCGGCAGCAGGGTCATGGCGTGCTGGAAGGCCTGATGGACCTCCGGACCGGCGCTGAGGGCAGCGGTAGAGAGATTGATCGTCGAGGGGGTCGCAGAGGGCGGCGGCAGATCGGCAGGGCGTTCCGGCAGGACAATGCGCGACCCGCTCCCCTGGCGGCTATGGAGAAACCCCTCCTCCCGCAGCTGGCCGAGGGCGCTGGCGATGGTCGTCCGGCTGACGTTGAGGGCCGCCGCCAGCTCGCGCTCGCCGGGCAGGCGCGTCTGTAGCGTCAGACGGCCATCGAGGATCAGCAGGCGGAGCGCTTCCGCCAGCTGGCGCCATAGCGGTGTGCGGGAACTGGACTCCTGCCAGTTGCCAAGCAGGCGTACCAGGGACTGTGTTCCAAAGCGTCGGGCTGACATAGCGATCCACTTTTCCAAAACTGGCCATTAATTATCAGTCCATTTTTGCTGATGATGAGGGCATTCGCAATGATGTTGAGGAAAAAATATGCTTCGTCGCCTGCTGCAGTTATATATCGGTCTGGTGCTCTACGGCGTGTCCACGGCGCTCTTCGTGCATGCTAATCTCGGCGCCGATCCGTGGGACGTTTTTCATCTTGGGGTGGCTAAACAGCTGGGGATCAGTTTCGGGACCGTGATTATCCTGACCGGCGCCGCGGTGCTGCTGCTATGGATCCCGATTCGGCAGATGCCGGGGCTCGGCACGGTGAGTAATGTTATCGTGCTGGGGCTGGCGGCGGACGCCACGCTGGCCGTCCTGCCTCCGCTGGAGTCGCTGGTGGCGCGCAGTGCGCTGCTGGTGGTGGCGATTGTGATGAACGCTATCGCCACCGGGATGTACATTGGCGCGGGCTTTGGCCCGGGTCCGCGCGATGGCCTGATGACCGGCCTGCACGCTCGCACCGGCTGGTCATTGCGCGGTATCCGTACGGCGATCGAGCTCTCCGTGCTGCTGATTGGCTGTCTGCTGGGGGGCAAGTTTGGCGTCGGAACCGTCATTTACGCGCTGTCGATTGGGCCGCTGATCCAGCTGTGCCTGCCGTGGTTCAGCCAGCCCGTCCGCCGCCGGGCGGTCAGCACTCCCCGGGAGAGCGTCTCCTGAAGGGAACCCGCGCCCTCGTCGTCAAGAAGAGGGCGCATTGTGGTTTACAGGCCGCTCAGGCCATGAAGCATCATGTAGATCCCCACCACAATAATCAGTAAGCCTGAGATCCAGGGCGCTTTGCGCGAGATGTCGTTAAGCCACGGCCAGCGGCGGGTGGCATGTTTCATGCTCAGGGCGGCGATAGCCCCGGAAGCCACCAGCGTCAGCGCCAGACCGACGCTAAAGCCCAGTACCAGCGTGGCGCCCAGCGAGAATTTCTTCAGCTGTAAACAGATAAGCAGCACGGTAATGGACGCCGGGCAGGGGATCAGCCCGCCGGTCAGGCCAAACATCACAATCTGCCCGGTCGTCACCTGGCGGCCATCGAAGCGCCGGTTAATCTCCTGAGCATGGGCCCGCTGATGCGCGTCCTGCCACTCCTCCGCCACCAGCGGCGCGCCAGGGGAGTGAGAATGATGGTGGTCATGATGTTCATGATGATGATGGTCATGGTCATGGTCGTGCCCGTGCTGAGGATGATGGTGGTGGGCGTGGGGCCGCGATTCGCGCCAGGTGCGCCAGAGCATCCAGCAGGCAATCAACACAATGACAATCCCCGAGATCAGCTGAAACCAGGGCTCAGAAGTCTGGGCGTTCCAGCCGCGGCCAAACCACAGGCCGGCCATGGCGATCAGCCAGACCACCGCGGTATGCGAGACCGTCGCCGCCAGCCCTAACAGAACCGCCTGCTTTAAGGTTCCCCGTACCGCCACGATAAAGGCGGCCATCATCGTTTTTGAGTGGCCGGGTTCGAGGCCGTGCAGCGCGCCGAGCAGTATCGCGCTGGGAATAAACAGCCAGGCATTGCCCTGCTGCAGAAGGGAAGTGAAATCGTTCATATCGGGATCCTTGCCAAAAGTGGCTCTATGCTACTCTCCCCCAGTAGTAAAATACTACCCCCCAGTAGAAAAAGAGGCTGATAAAAGGGATCATGCTATGCTGGCAAGCGTTGCCGGCGTCGAAGGTCGGGCAATGACGGCAGAATAAAACGGTGGATCGCGCAATGTCACACACAGTGAGAGACAAAAAGAAGTTACTGACCCGGCTGAAGAAAATTCAGGGGCAGAGTACCGCATTAGAGAAAATGCTTAATCGCGAGCATGAGTGCGCTGAGGTGCTACAGCAGCTGGCGGCGATCCGCGGCGCGGTCAATGGCATGATGCTGCAGGTTATCCAGGGGCATTTGACCGACCATGTGGTGAAAGAGCCAGATGAGACGCAGCGTGAAGCGGATCTGGAGACGGTGATGCAGGTGATTAAATCCTATCTGAAGTAGCCTCCGGCAGAGAGCGGCGAAGAGGCTGCGCCCGCTGACCTTCTGTGCAGGCTGCCTGCCGCTTAATGCGCATGGAGATTATCTTCCGCCCACTGAATAAATGACTCTTTTGGCAGCGCTTTGCTGTACAGCCACCCCTGGGCGTACTGAACGCCATGCTGTCGCAGCCAGTCGCGCTGGCTTTCGGTTTCCACCCCTTCGGCGACGGTGGTCAGATTGAGCGCCTTGGCCATTTCAATAATGTGCGGTGTCAGCGGCCGGTACTCGAGGGTATCGACAAAGGATTTATCGATTTTCAGCGTGTCGACGTCCAGCTTCTGCAGATAGCTCAGACTGGAGTAGCCGGTACCGAAATCGTCAATCGAGATCCGATGGCCAGCCTGACGGTAGTGAGCGATCACCGGCATGGTGGTCTCCGGGTCGACAAACCCGCGCTCGGTGATCTCAAGGATGATCTGTTCGGCGGCGATCCCCCAGTGCTGCAGCTGATCGTGTAACAGCATGGGCAGGGTGGGAGAGCGTAAGTCATCCACCGACAGGTTGATGGAGATATGCACTTCCGGCCGCTGCCTCAGCCAGGGGCCCAGATCGGCGAAAATTTTCCTGACGATATCTTCCGTCAGCTGGGTGATCAGTCCGGTCTGCTCGGCCAGGGGAATAAAGATATCCGGCGATAAATAGGTACCGTCGGGTTGCTGCCAGCGCGCCAGCGCTTCGGCTCCGGCGATTTTCCCGTCCTGCAATGAAATAATCGGCTGATAGTGAACCTGAATCGCCTGGGAATGGAGGGCGTCCAGCATACTGTTGCGCGGTGAACGCAGGTGTCTCAGCAGGCGCAGCAGCAGCCAGGTGGCAAGCAGGCTGGTGAAGATGCCGGCCGGGAGCCAGAAAATCAACTGCTGTCGTATGTGCTGCTGCAGCGGCAGGGTGGATGACCAGGTCACAATGCCGGATCCCAGCTCGGGAATGCGCTGGATCCGGTAGACCGTATTATCCAGGGTAAGCATATTCAGGTGCGGGTCTTTAATCCGTTGCCAGGCCTTCGCCGGCAGCGGCTGGCTGCTGATCACCATTTTCAGATGGTCCAAACCAAACAGCATGCTATGGATCTTCTCCTCGCTGACGGGCGCCACATCAATGAAGGAGATGGGATCGATCATTACCATATGCTGCTGGCTGGCCATGGCCGTCATCTGGTGATTGAGGCCAAGATCGTTAATCGAGGTCAGCCAGGTGCGATAGCCGTCGGAGGCAATGTGGTCCGGTGGCGGGAAAGTCACCGCGACGCTATGGTCTTCCAGGGAGGAGCATTGCGGCACGGAATCCTGCAGCCAGAGCACTTCCTGAACGTAGCGGTGGGTATAGGCGATCCGGCGGAGGGTGAGCAGATGTTCAGGGCTACAGGACGAGGCTGTATGTGCATCGGCCTCCCGCAGCGCTTCCCGGGCCTGATCGGCGACCTGCAGCGTGCGGACGACGATGCGGTTGGAATAATCATCCAGTTCACGATAGAACTGCATTTTGGCCTGCCGCGCCGCCTGCCAGATGCTGAGCGAGATGGGCAGGATGATGGCCAGTATCAGCACCCCTGTAAACAGCGCCATCAGATGCCGGGTCCTCATGCCTGTGTCCTTATCGTTCGCCGGGTGTCATCAGTATATGCGAAAGATAAACCGGGCGCAGTGGGAGAAATCGCGCTGTGCGGGGAAAAAAACCGGCATCACAATAGCCTGCGATGCCGGGAGAGAAGGATGATTCCGATGCAGCAGAATAAAAATGAGGGTGTGAATGCCGGGCAGGATGTATTCCGGCATTCAGTCGCAGCATACGCTGCGCAGATGACAGCAATATGTTGGCTTAGTGCGCGTCTGGCGCCGTGATATCGGCGCTGATGCGCAGATCGTTCTCATCAAACACCATGCAGAAGCGGTCATCGAAGGCCAGATTAATCTTCTGCCACGGGCGGAAATGGACGTCGCCGGGCAGCAGAACCTTGACGTTATCGTGACCATAGCACTGGCCGAACAGGTAGGTATTGTTGCCCAGACGTTCCACCACTTCACATTGAAACTCCACCACGGTACCGGTGGAGACTTCAGGCGTGAGGTGCTCTGGCCGGATCCCCAGCGTTACCGCGGCGCCGGGGTTAAGCGGTTGGGTGGCAACGTTCAGGGTGAGCTGATGGTCCTGGGCGAGGGTGACCGTTAAACGCTCTGGCTGCCAGTCGCTGACGGTGGCGGGTAAAAAGTTCATCTTTGGCGAGCCGATAAAACCGGCGACGAATTTGTTGACCGGATTGTAGTAAAGCGCCATCGGCGAACCCATTTGTTCAACCTTTCCGTAGTTCATGACCACGATTTTATCAGCGAGAGTCATCGCCTCCACCTGATCGTGCGTGACATACACCATGGTGGTCTTCAGCTCCTGGTGCAGGCGGGCAATATGCAGGCGCATATCGACGCGCAGTTCCGCGTCGAGGTTAGAAAGCGGCTCATCGAACATAAACACCCGGGGATTACGCACGATAGCGCGGCCAATGGCCACGCGCTGCCGCTGGCCGCCGGAGAGCTGCTTCGGTTTACGGTCCAGCAGGTGAGAGAGCTGCAGCGTTTTGGCCACCATTTCCACCTGGCGACGGATCTCCGCTTTCGGCACTTTATTCACCTTCAGCCCGTAGCCCATATTCTCCGCCACCGTCATGTGCGGGTAGAGCGCATAGGACTGAAAAACCATCGCCACGCCGCGGCGGGCGGGGACCACATCGTTCATCACCTCATCGCCGATCAGCACCTCCCCGTCGCTAACCTCTTCCAGCCCGGCAATCATACGTAACAGCGTCGATTTTCCACAGCCGGAAGGGCCGACGAAGACCGCAAACTCGCCATCTTCAATATCGAGATTGACCTGGTGCAGCGTCACCGTGCTGCCGAACCTTTTGGTGACATTCCTCAGTCGTATATTGGACATCCACATTCCCCGAAGTGAGTAGCCGTTGTTTGCCGTTGGCGTGTCGCTGAGTTGAGTGAAATTGTATTACGTGTAACAAAACAGCGTGACGATATTCAACAGCGCTAAAATCATGTCCTGACTATAACTTCCGCGGATTTTGCGCCATACAGCGGCGTTTCATTTCTGCAAGGATGATCACACAACTGGCAGCTTATGGTAGTTTTATCCCTAATCAAAGCGTAGCGTATAACAAAAGCGAATCAGCGTCTGTTTTCTATGTAACAACGCAGTTTGAAATGATTTTTTTTCTAGCTGACAGACGTAATTCAAATAAAAACCATTAAATTGTTATACCTTCACATGAGGTTGATAATGAAAAAGAACACGCTTGCTGCACTGATCCTTACCACCCTCGCGGCGGGGCAACTTACCAGCCTGCAGGCGCATGCCGCCGGGCAGCTCAACGTTTGGGAAGACATTAAAAAATCCACTGGCATCAAAACCGCGGTCAGCGATTTTGAGAAGCAGTACAACGTGAAGGTCAATCTGCAGGAGATGCCTTATGCCCAGCAGCTGGAAAAGCTGCGCCTCGACGGCCCGGCGGGCATTGGGCCGGACGTGCTGGTGATCCCGAATGACCAGCTCGGCGGCGCCGTCGTTCAGGGGCTTCTCTCGCCGCTCAACGTCGAGCAGGCGAAACAGGATGCCTTTACGCCAGCCTCTATCAATGCCTTCCGCATGGACAACGCGCTGTACGGCATCCCGAAAGCGGTGGAAACCCTGGTGCTTATCTACAACAAGGACCTGATCGACAAGCCGCTGGACAGCCTGCAGGCCTGGCTGGACTACTCGAAGACCCAGCGCGAGCAGAACAAATACGGCCTGCTGGCGAAGTTTGATCAGATCTACTACAGCTGGGGAGCCATTGGCCCGATGGGCGGCTATATCTTCGCGAAGAACGACGGCGGCGGTTTCAACCCGCAGCAGGTGGGGCTCAATACTCCCGGCGCTGTGGAAGCCGTGACCTTCCTGAAAAAATTCTATGCCGAGAAGGCTTTCCCTGCAGGGATCCTCGGCGATAACGGGCTGAACGCCATTGATTCGCTGTTTACCGAGAAAAAAGCGGCGGCGGTGATCAACGGCCCCTGGGCCTTCCAGCCGTATGAAGCCGCCGGTATCAACTATGGCGTGGTGCCGCTGCCGACCCTGCCGGACGGCAAGCCGATGAGCTCCTTCCTCGGCGTTAAGGGCTACGTGGTATCGACCTGGAGTAAAGACAAGGCGCTGGCGCAACAGTTTATCGAGTTCATCAACCAGCCGCAGTATGTAAAAGCCCGCTATGTCGCCACCGGCGAAATCCCGCCGCTGAAGGCGATGATTGACGACCCGGTGATTAAAAATGACGAAAAGGCCAGCGCCGTCGCCGTACAGTCGGCGCGGGCGATGGCCATGCCGGGCATTCCGGAGATGGGGGAAGTGTGGGGGCCGGCTAATGCCGCGCTTGAACTGAGCCTCACCGGCAAGCAGGCGCCGCAGGCCGCGCTCGATAACGCGGTGAAACAGATCAAGATGCAGATCGAAGCGATGCAGGCCAGCAATCAGTAATTTACCGTCACGTGAAGTCACCGAGCGGGAGGGGGACCTCCCGTTTGTAGAAGGAGTCGAGTGTGAGCATCCATTCCAGCGAAAATTATAGCGACGCGCGCGGGCCCGGGCGCCATGCGTGGTGCGGCCTGCTGCTGGCAATCGTGCCGGGTTTCGGTCAGTTTTATCATCGCCAGTGGCTGAAGGGGCTGGTCTTCCTGGTGTTGTTGAGCAGCTTTCTGGGTATTTTTTATGACTTCCTGCGCGAGGGGCTGTGGGGGCTCTATACCCTGGGTGAAGAGGTGCCCCGGGATAACTCTATCTTCCTGTTAGCGGAGGGGATTATCAGCGCGCTGATCGTCGCTTTTGGCGTGCTGATCTATTTTCTCTCGCTGCGGGACGCGTGGCTGAACGGCAAAAAACGCGATGAGGGGGTCGCGCTGAACAGCGTGCGTAAGCAGTACCAGATGCTGCTGAGCGATGGCTTCCCGTACCTGATGATCACGCCAGGCTTTATTCTGCTGGTCTTTGTGGTGATCTTTCCCATTCTGTTTGGTTTCGCCATCGCCTTCACCAACTATAACCTGTACCACACGCCGCCGGCGAAGCTGGTGGACTGGGTGGGCCTGAAAAACTTCGTCAATATTTTCACCCTCTCCATCTGGCGCTCCACCTTCCTGGATGTGCTGCAGTGGACCGTGGTGTGGACGCTGCTGGCGACCACCCTGCAGTGTACGGTGGGCGTGCTGTTGGCGATTCTGGTGAACCAAAAAGATCTGCGCTTTAAGCCGCTGATCCGCACTATCTTTATTTTGCCGTGGGCGGTGCCGGGGTTTGTCACCATCCTCGTCTTTGCCGGGATGTTCAATGACTCCTTCGGGGTGATTAACAACGCGATCCTGTCATTCTTCGGCATCAGTCCAAAGGCATGGCTGACCGACCCGTTCTGGACCAAAACCGCGCTGATCATGATGCAGACCTGGCTTGGCTTCCCGTTTGTCTTTGCCATGACCACCGGCGTGCTGCAGGCGATCCCGGACGATCTGTATGAAGCGGCGACGATGGACGGCGCCAGCGCCTTTACCCGCCTGCGCACCATCACCCTGCCGCTGGTGCTGTACGCGATCGCGCCGATCATCATCACCCAGTACACCTTCAACTTTAATAATTTCAACATCATTTATCTGTTTAACAACGGCGGCCCTGCAGTGGCGGGATCTAACGCCGGCGGGACGGATATTCTGGTGTCGTGGATCTATAAGCTGACGATGTCCTCGTCGCAGTACGCCATCGCGGCGACCATCACTATCCTGCTGTCGATCTTCGTCGTCGGCCTGGCGCTGTGGCAGTTCCGCGCCACCAAATCCTTCAAAAATGACGACATGGCGTAAGGGAAGCAACATGGCTCAATCACCCAGTATTAAACGCGAAAAGTGGATCCGACTCTCTCTCACCTGGCTGGTGGTTATCCTGGTCTCGGTGGTGATTATCTATCCGCTGGTCTGGACCGTCGGGGCGTCGCTGAACGCCGGCAATAGCCTGCTGAGTACCTCGATCATTCCGGAAAATCTGTCGTTCCAGCACTATGCCGATCTGTTCAATGGCAATGTGAATTACCTTACCTGGTACTGGAACTCGATGAAAATCAGCTTCCTGACCATGGTGCTGACCCTGATTAGCGTCAGCTTTACCGCCTACGCCTTCTCCCGCTTCCGCTTTAAAGGGCGGCAGAACGGGCTGATGCTGTTCCTGCTGCTGCAGATGATCCCGCAGTTTTCCGCGCTGATTGCCATCTTTGTGCTGTCGCAACTGCTTGGCCTGATTAACAGCCATCTGGCGCTGGTGCTGATCTACGTCGGGGGAATGATCCCGATGAACACCTGGCTGATGAAGGGGTATCTCGACGCGATCCCCAAAGATCTGGATGAGTCCGCCCGCATGGACGGCGCCAGCAGCTTTCGCATCTTTATCGAGATCATCATGCCGTTGTCGAGGCCGATCCTCGCGGTGGTGGCGCTGTTCTCCTTCACCGGCCCGCTGGGGGATTTCATCCTCTCCAGCACCATCCTGCGTACCCCGGATAAATACACCCTGCCTATCGGTCTGTATAACCTGGTGGCGCAAAAAATGGGGGCCAGCTACACCACCTACGCGGCGGGGGCGGTGCTGATTGCCGTGCCGGTCGCGATCCTCTATCTGGCGTTACAAAAATACTTCGTCTCCGGCCTGACCTCGGGCAGTACTAAAGGATAAGCACATGAAAAGATTTACACCCGCATGGCTTGCGGTTTGTCTGGCATGCAGTTTTTCCCCCCCTTCGCTGGCGGCGGACGCGCTTGAAACCCGCGCCTTTCAGGGCATGCCGGCGGACTTTATTAAAGGCGCGGATATCTCCACGCTGCTGGATGCTGAAAAGCACGGGGCGACCTTCTACGACCAGAATAACCGGCGTAAGGATCCGATCGCCATTCTGAAAGAGAACGGCGTCAACTATGTTCGCCTCCGCCTGTGGGTGGATCCGCAATCGGCAAGCGGCGAGGGCTATGGCGGCGGGAATAACGATCTGGCCACGACCCTGGCGCTGGCGAAACGCGCGAAAGCCCAGGGAATGAAGCTGCTGCTCGACTTTCATTACAGCGATTTCTGGACCGATCCCGGCAAGCAGTTCAAACCGAAGGCCTGGGAAAAGATGGATTACCCGCAGCTGAAAACGGCGATTCATGACTATACCCGGGATACCATCGCCCGCTTTAAGCAGGCGGGCGTCCTGCCGGATATGGTGCAGATCGGCAATGAGATCAATGGCGGTATGCTGTGGCCGGAAGGGAAAAGCTGGGGGCAGGGGGGCGGAGAGTTCGACCGGCTGGCTGGTCTGCTGAACGCGGCCATTGATGGCCTGAAGGCGAACCTGCACAACGGCGAGCAGGTGAAAATCATGCTGCATCTGGCTGAAGGGACCAAAAACGATACCTTCCGCTGGTGGTTTGACGAAATAGAGAAACGCCATGTGCCGTATGACGTGATCGGTTTGTCGATGTACACCTACTGGAACGGGCCGATCAGCGCCCTGAAGGCCAATATGGATGACATCAGCAAACGCTATAACAAAGACGTTATTGTCGTCGAGGCGGCCTATGCCTATACCCTGGCCAATTGCGATAACGCGGAAAATAGTTTCCAGGCCAAAGAGGAAAAGGACGGGGGATATCCCGCCAGCGTGCAGGGACAATATCGCTATATCCACGATCTGATGCAGGCGGTCATCGATGTTCCCGACCAGCGCGGCAAAGGGATTTTTTACTGGGAGCCCACGTGGATTGCCGTTCCGGGAAATACCTGGGCCACCCCGGCGGGGATGAAATATATCCATGACGAATGGAAAGAGGGCAATGCGCGTGAAAATCAGGCGCTATTTGATTGCCAGGGAAAAGTATTGCCGTCGGTAAAAGTATTTAATTAATTTTTTGTCGTTCTTTTCAGGAAGTTTATTATGAATAAATTTGCACCTTTACATCCAAAGGTTAATACGCTGCTGCATGGCGCAGATTATAACCCGGAACAATGGGAGAATGACCCCGATATTATTGATAAAGACATTGCCATGATGCAGCAGGCAAAATGTAATGTGATGTCGGTGGGAATATTTAGCTGGGCGAAACTTGAGCCGCGCGAAGGGGTATTTGATTTCGCCTGGCTGGATACTATCCTCGATAAACTGTATGCCGCCGGCATACATGTTTTTCTGGCCACGCCGAGCGGCGCGCGTCCGGCGTGGATGTCACAGCGCTATCCGCAGGTTCTGCGGGTGGGGCGCGATCGGGTGCCAGCCCTGCACGGCGGCCGTCACAACCACTGTATGTCATCGCCGGTGTATCGTGAGAAGACCCTTAAAATCAATACCCTGTTGGCGGAGCGCTATTCTGCGCACCCGGCGGTGCTGGGCTGGCATATTTCCAATGAATATGGCGGCGAATGTCATTGCGAGCGCTGCCAGACTCGCTTTCGCGACTGGCTGAAGGCGCGGTACCAGACCCTGGAGAATCTCAACCAGGCCTGGTGGAGCACTTTCTGGAGCCATACCTACAGCGACTGGTCGCAGATTGAATCGCCTGCGCCGCAGGGCGAGGTGTCGATCCACGGCCTGAATCTGGACTGGCATCGCTTTAATACCGCCCAGGTGACCGATTTCTGCCGCCATGAAATCGCCCCGCTGAAGGCGGCGAATGCCGCCCTGCCGGTGACCACCAACTTTATGGAGTATTTTTACGATTACGACTACTGGCAGCTGGCGGAGGTGCTGGACTTTATCTCCTGGGACAGCTATCCGATGTGGCACCGCGACAAAGACGAAACCGCGCTGGCCTGCTATACCGCGATGTATCACGACATGATGCGCAGCCTGAAGGGCGGCCAGCCGTTTGTGCTGATGGAGTCCACGCCGGGCGCCACCAACTGGCAGCCGACCAGCAAACTGAAGAAACCGGGGATGCATATTCTCTCTTCGCTGCAGGCGGTGGCGCATGGCGCCGACTCGGTGCAGTATTTCCAGTGGCGCAAGAGCCGTGGTTCGGTTGAGAAATTCCACGGCGCGGTGGTCGACCACGTTGGGCATATTGATACCCGCATTGGCCGTGAAGTCAGCCAGCTCGGCGAGATCCTCAGCAAGCTGCCGGCGGTGAGGGGGTGTCGCACCGAGGCGAAAGTGGCGATTATCTTCGACCAGCAGAACCGCTGGGCGCTTGATGACGCCCAGGGGCCGCGCAATCTGGGTATGGAGTATGAGAAGACGGTCAATGAGCACTACCGTCCGTTCTGGGAGCAGGGCATCGCCGTCGATGTGATTGACGCCGACGCTGATTTAACGCCGTACCGGCTGGTGATCGCCCCGATGTTATACATGGTGCGCGACGGCTTTGCCGGGCGGGCGGAGGCGTTCGTCGCCAGCGGCGGCCATCTGGTGACTACCTACTGGACCGGCATCGTCAACGAGTCCGATCTCTGTTATCTCGGCGGCTTCCCGGGCCCGCTGCGCAATCTTCTGGGCATCTGGGCGGAGGAGATCGATTGTCTGAATGACGGCGAGTTTAATCTGGTGCAGGGCCTGGCCGGGAATCAGTGCGGTCTTCAGGGCCCCTATCAGGTGCGCCATCTCTGTGAACTGATCCATACCGAAAGCGCGCAGACGCTGGCCACCTACCGGGATGATTTTTATGCCGGAAGGCCAGCGGTGACGGTGAACGGCTTCGGGAAAGGTAAAGCCTGGCATGTGGCCTCCCGCAACGATTTGGCCTTCCAGCGCGACTTTTTTGCCGCCCTGAGCAAGGAGCTGGCGCTGCCGCGGGCGATCGCGTCGGATTTACCGCCCGGAGTGGTGGCCACCGCGCGCACCGACGGTGAGAGTACGTTTGTCTTCCTGCAGAACTACAGCGCGCAAAGCCATACCCTGAGCCTGCCGCCAGGGTATCGGGATTGCCTGACCGACGCGGCGGTGGCGGACCCGCTGACCCTGTCAGCATGGGATTGCCGTATTCTCCGTCGCCACGCGTAATCCTTTTTCTCCACGCCTGCTCTGACGAGCAGGCTTTTTTTTATCTATTACCCTGGAGTTTATGATGGTGAGTTTAAAATCTTTCCTGCACTATTTCTCGCCTGCGCGTCCGGCACAGCCGTTAAGCGAAGCGGAAAAACAGCAAATCGAGGCGCTGATTCAGGCCTTCGGCGGTGAAGCGAATATTACCCAAGTGGACGCCTGTATTACCCGTCTGCGGGTAACGGTTCGTCATCTGGCGGCCGTGGACTCTGACGCATTACAGCAGCAGGGCGCGCTGGGCGTCATTATTCTTGGTCAGCAGGTTCATGCTATTTTCGGTAAGCAGTCCGATGCGCTACGTCAATTGCTGGATGACCATTTTGCCGCGCGGAAATAAATAAAACGGGATAACCTGAAAACAGGTTATCCCGAAAATAAGACAAAGACAGCAGTGGCAATAATGATTACCGGAGGGTAATTAATGACCTTAGCGTTGGAGATATAAATAACGTATTTTTCTTACCAGAGCGATATTACCACCAGGCCTCAACCTGCACGCCGAAATTCCAGGTATTATTCGCCGTCTGGTCTTCAAATGGTTTACCATCTTCGGAATCATTCAGATACGACGCGAAAATACGTAATTCCGGACGTGACATAAAGTCCGGCCCGTCCGCCAGACCCAGAGCAATGGTATATTTCTCACCGGCCTGTTTGTAACTGGTGCCATTGTTGTAGCTGTCTTTCTGATAGAAACCGCCGACTTCGCCAATCAGGCGCACGTAGTCGGTGAACTGATACTGCCCGCGGGCGACCAGCGACAGCATCCGCGTTTTGTCGGTGTAGTCGGTAATATCATCCGCCGAGCCCCAGGTCAGAACGTGGTTGATGGAGAACTTCTCGGTAATGGGGATCAGACCGGTGTTAATCACGCGATAGCCGGTGGCGTCATTCACGTAGTTCCACATATCGTACCAGCCGCCGCCCTGGGAGACCATATTCTGCGCCAGCCCTTTGTTGGCATACTGCAGCACGGTTTTGTTATAGCCGCCCAGCATATCCTGACTGATTTCACCGGTTAGCATCACGCCATTTTCGGCATCGTACAGCCCGCCGTAGCTGTCCTGTTTTTTGGTGGTGTTCGGCATGGCGTAGTCGATGCCGAATTCGGTCCACGACCCGGACCACGGCTTCCATCCCGCATAGCGTAAATCGATATAGTTGATATTGACGTTGCTGTCGCCATCGACGCGATAGTCAACGTCGTTGGCATCGCCGCGGATCCACGCCAGCGAGACGGCGCCCGGGCCAAGGGTGTAGTTTTCCACCCCGGCCCCGGAGCCGGAAATGTTCCAGTATTTGGTATCGATGATGTGCAGATCGTGACGCTGATAGTAACGTTTGCCGCCCCAGATCACCGCATTCGGATCGCCCGGGATCAGCCCTTTGATCTGCAGATTCAGCTGACGTAAGCCGAACTGCGCGTCATCGTTCAACGTGGTTTCATTATCGTTAGAGCCATCGGAGACCATGCTGACCATGCTGTCGAGATAGAAACTGACATCATCTTTTTTGTAGACCTCGGAGCCCAATTCCAGTTCGCCATAGGTATCCGATTCGTTCCCCAACCGGCCCAGCTTGTTCTTTTGCCATTCCGCTTCGCTACCGTCGCCGGAGACCCCAACCCCGGCGCGCAAATAGCCATGAAAATCAACGGTCGGGATCGCAGCGGTAGCCGCAAAGGCGGAAGGGGTGATTAGCGCAGCGGCTAATGCTGTGGAAAGGGCGCGCAGTGTCGTATTCATCTCTATCCTCTTATTGTTTTGTATTACGTTCACATAACTGATGTAATAAAATGCCTAAATGTAACTTCAGGCAAACGAGATATGATTATTGTGTGACTAAGTGCAAATAATAACGCTGTTTTTTGTTGTGATGAGTGAGGTGATTCACAATTGACCTGGTTGTGAACGTAATACTTTTTGTGGTCTAATTTTGCGGTGAGAAGTGGCGGTGAGCGTTTTTTCAAATGGCCCCTGTTACAATCATGGGATAACAACATAAGGAACCGGACCATGAAGTCTAAAAGCGCTACTCTGGAAGACGTCGCACGTCATGCGGGTGTCTCTTACCAGACCGTGTCCAGGGTACTCAACAAATCTGCCAATGTATCCGAAGCGACGCGCCGCAAGGTGGAGAAATCGATAGAGGCTCTACGCTATGTGCCCAACCGGCTGGCGCAGCAGCTGGTGGGGAAGGAGAGCCAGACGGTGGGGCTGGTGACGATTTCGCTGGCCTGGCATGCCCCCTCCCAGGTGGCGGCGGCGGTAAAACGCTATGCCAACCTGGAAGGTTACCAGGTCCTGATTTCGATGATCGATGAGAGCGTCAACCAAAGCATCCAGGATTCCATCAATGAGCTGAAGTCTCAGCGGGTGGATAAGGTCATTATCAACGTGCCGCTGGAGACCGAACAGGCGCAGAAAATCGCCGCTGACAACGATGATATCGTCTGCCTGTTTCTCGATGTTGATCCCTACAGCTCTGTGTTTAACGTTTCGTTTAACCCGGCGGACGGCACCCGGGCCAGCGTCAAATATCTCTACGAGATGGGGCATCGGGAGATCGCGCTGCTGGCGGGGCCGGACAGCTCCGTATCGGCCAAACTGCGGCTGAAAAGCTGGCTGGAGACCCTGGATGGCTACGGTCTGAAGCCGGTGACCGTCCTGCACGGCAACTGGGATGCGCAAAGCGGCTACGCCGGCGCGCTGCAGATGCTGCGTGAAACGCCGAACTTCAGCGCTGTGCTGGTGGGCAATGACCAGATGGCGCTGGGGGTGCTCAGCGCCTTCCATCAGCATCAGGTGGCGGTGCCGGGAGAGAAATCGGTGATTGGCTATGACGATACCTATGAAAGCTCCTTTTTCTATCCGGCATTGAGTACGGTATCGCTGGACCTCGACCTGCAGGGTAAAGAGGCGGTGCGGCGGATCCTCGCCAGTACCAGCGGCGCGGCGCATACCTCATCCATCCTGCCGGCGCGCCTGGTGATTCGCCATTCCAGCGGCGCCAGAGTCGAGCAGGGGAAAGATCTGCAGGCTATCGCGGAGCAACTTCGCGCTATCGCCCACCGTCTGGCGCCCTGAAGCCAAAGGCGAGGAAACTCGCCTCTTTGTTATTACCCCTGCTATGACCATGGTTGATCTTTGTCGTGGAACGGCGTAACTTTATTGTTATGTTATAACATAACGATGAGGTCATCATGAAAGCCCATATCCATCCTCCCTATCGCACGGTGGTGTTTCACGACACCAGCGCCAATGAATATTTTAAAGTTGGCTCAACCATCCGCACCGAACGCGTGATTGAGCTCGACGGTGAGACGTATCCGTATGTGACGATCGATGTCTCATCGAAATCGCATCCTTACTACACCGGCAAACAAAAAACGTTCGCCAGCGAGGGTAGCGCGGCCCGTTTCCGCCAGCGCTTCGGCGGCTTTATTGATGCAAAAAGGAAGGCATGATGCAGGTCGTTAACTCATTACGCAGCGCCAAACAGCGCCACCCGGATTGCCAGCTGGTCAAACGCAAAGGGCGGCTGTACGTGATCTGTAAGAGCAACCCCCGCTTTAAAGCGGTGCAGGGGCGCAAAAAACGTCGTTAACGGAAGCTTTCCAGGGGACGGCGCTGCTGGCCGTCGGCGGTAAAATTGTCGGCGGCCAGCCATTGGCGCATGGCGCTATCCAGCTCCGGCCATTCGCCATCAATCACAGAAAACCAGTCCGTGTCCCGGTTGTGTCCTTTGCTCACCAGCGCCTGACGAAAACGTCCTTCGTACTGAAATCCCAGTCGCCTTGCCGCCCGGCCTGACGGCGTATTGAGGCTATTGCATTTCCATTCATAGCGACGGTAGCCGAGCGTCCCGAAAACATACTGCATCAACAGCCAGTGCGCTTCGGTGGCCATAGCCGTTCGGCTCAGCAACGGAGAGAAATGGACATGCCCCACCTCGACCACGCCGTGGTTGGCATCGATGCGCATTAACGCCAGCGACCCGACCGCCGTCCCGCGCTGCTGGTCAACGACGGCGAAATGGATAGGATCGGTCAGCGTCGCAACCTGCGCCACCCAGGCGCTAAATTCAGCCAGACTGGTTTCCGGTTCGCGCAGCAGCCACGTCCAGCTGCGGGCGTCGGGCGCCAGCTGGTGGGCAGCAAACAGATCGCTGGCGTGGGCGAGGGTGAGCGGTTCGAGCCGACAGCGGCTGCCCTGAAGTACCTGCCGCGTTGGCCAGGGGCGGGTTTGCCAGTCGGGCAGCGCGGCGCCGAGCGCCTGTCCAAACTGATTATATTCACACATTGCGGTTTCCTTATTGGGGATGTACAGGCAGCGTACGCGCTGGCTGGTTCCATAAAAAGTGCCACCAGAGTATGTTCTTATGGATCCACGAGGAGGTGACATGAACATACCGGACGATGCGTTTTATGGATTGGTGACGCAGGGGATGCGGCAGCGAACGGACGAAACCCTGCAGCGCGCCCTTTACCACACTTTGCGCCATGCCATCCTGCAGGGAACCCTGGCGGCCAGCTGCCGTTTGCCAGGATCGCGCGTGATTGCCGGTCGACTGCATCTGTCGCGCAATACGGTGAATGCCGCACTGGAGCAGCTGACGCTGGAAGGATACCTGACGCGAAGCCGTCAGGGGACGCAGGTTGTGCCGCTCGCCGCCAGCCGCCGGCAGGAGGTAAACGCGCCACCCGTTGTGCTGTCTGAGAGGCTGCAGGGGCTGCCAGCCGCTATGCGCCGTGACTCGCCGGCGCTGCCGTTTACGCCTGGCATGCCGGCGGTGAACTATTTCCCGCTGCCGCTGTGGCGGCGGTTAATGGATAAAGCATTGCGCGACGAGGGCAGCACGCTGCTGGGCTACGGTGAGGCCGCGGGCGATCCCCAACTGCGGGAGGCGATCGCTCGCCATCTGGCGCTCTCCCGGGGTATTCAGTGCGATATCCGGCAGATCGTCATCACCGAGGGGGCGCTGGAAGGGGTCAACTTATGCGCCTCGCTGTTGACCAACCCGGGCGACACCGTGTGGCAGGAAGAGCCGGGATACCTGGGCGCCAGGAGTGGTTTCCAGCGGGCAGGGCTGCAGGTCTGCGGGATGGCCGTCGATCATGAAGGGATGTGTATGGCCAACGGCGCGGCAGAGCCACCCCGGCTGATTTTCACCTCTCCCTCTCATCAGTATCCCCTTGGGAGCGTTATGAGCGCCGCGCGGCGTCTGGCGCTGGTGGAGTATGCCCATCGGCACGGCGCGTGGATTGTGGAGGATGACTACGACAGCGAGTTTCGCCACAGCGGAGAGCCGATCCCGGCGATGCTGGGAATGGTCCCGGATGCCCCGGTGGTCTATCTCGGCACCTTCAGCAAAACCCTTTTTCCGGCGCTGCGTATCGGTTTTATGGTAATGCCGCCCGCGCTGGCGGATGCCGCTCAGGAGGCCATTGGCGCGCTGCTGCGCGGAGGGCACCGCGCTGAACAGCGGGCGCTGGCCAGCTTTATCGAAAAGGGGCACTATGCGCGTCATCTGGCGGCGATGCGTCGTCTGTACCGCAAACGTCAGCAGCAGCTGCGCGAGGCGCTGGCGCAAGAGATCACCGTGCCGTGCGAAGTCCTTGGTGGGGAAGGGGGGCTCCATCTGACGCTGGCCATCGAGGGGATCGACGATCGCGCGATAGCGCAGCAGGCGCGTCAGTTTCAGCTGGCGCCCGCTGCGCTAAGTCATTTCTATCTCGACCCGCGGCGGGGGCGGAGCGGGCTGGTGCTGGGGTATGGCAATACTTCTGCTTCCCGCTATCCGCTGGCGCTGCGGACGCTGAATCGTCTTATTGCGCAGTACCGGCTCGGGTCAGCGTAAAGACATCGTAAAAGGAGAGATCGCCTTTGGTGTCGACCATTTTTTTAAGCTGCGCCTTCTGCTCGCTATCGACGTCCGGCGACTGCAGGATGCGGTCGATCAGCTGTCGGGGGACAAAGCGGGTGTTGTACCATTCGCCGTTGTAACACACGCGAAAGTCGAGGACGTCGATATCTTCGTAACGATAGCGTGGATAGACGTCAAAGAAGAAAAAAGCGTTGAACAGGATGAACAGCACCACCAACAACCAGACCGAATCCACCAGCGTTTCAGAGCGCAGCATCACCACCAGTGTCGCCAGAAACGCGGCATACATGGCAACAAACAGGCCCGGATGGTTACGGATAAAACTGATGCTAAAACGCGGGCGATTATCGCGTTTTTCCTGCACGTTCAGTTCGTCAATGGTGTGAGTAAGCAGGCGTTGTATTTCTGTCATCTTGGTCCCCGAATTCTGCAATAAGCCTGCCCCGTGCGCCCGGTGGCTCGGGCGTGGCAGGCTCAGCCTGAAGGCTATTTTATGTTGCAGTATTCTGCGGAGAAAGTAACAGATCAGTTACAGAAAAGCATAACAGTTACGCATTTGGCGGCGGAAGGCGCTTAATGATCTGCGCCGGGTTGCCGCCGACAACGGTACTGGCGGGGACGTCTTTAGTGACCACCGCTCCGGATGCGATGACCGCATTATCGCCAATGGTCACCCCGGGATTGATCACCGCCCGACCGCCAATCCACACATTGTGGCCAATGGTCACCGGTTTGCCATATTCCTGGCCGCTGTTTCGGGCCTCAGCATCCAGCGGATGGGTGGCGGTATAGATATGGACGCCCGGGGCCAGCATGCAGTTATCGCCAATATGGATAGGGCAGACGTCCAGCATCACGCAGTCAAAATTGGCGTAAAAACCGGTGCCGAGAAAGATATTGTAGCCGTAGTCGCAGCGAAAGCTTGGCTCGATATACGCATCGCCAGCGCGACCGAGCAGCTCGGCGAGAATACGCTGACGTTCTTCCTGCGCATCCGGGGCGGAATGATTGTAACGGTGCAGCAGCTGTCTGGCGCGCAGACGATCGGCGCGTAGCGTTGGGTCGCCAGATAAATAGAGCTCACCGGCGATCATTTTGCGTTTTTCTTCACTCATTGGTCTTCCTTATACCTGACGTTAGATGGCCAAAGCAGTATAAAAAAGAAACCGGTTACAGGTTTGCTGTTGGCTAAATGATGTGATGACTATCACAAAGATACCCTGCTGAGGCTGGCGATTACCGTCCGGTCAGCAGACCGCGTCGGGCGCGGTAATTAGCGGATAAATTTCCAGACGGACGTCGGGATCTTATCGTACAGCTTATTCATGGTCAGTTCAGCCAGACGATGATCGGCGGCTGAGTAAAATACCGCCAGCTCATTATCAGAAAGTTCATATTTGTTTTTTTCAATGACGCGCTCCAGCGTGTCAATTGTCTGGCAACGGCGTAAGCGCATCAAATAGTCTGTTTTAGTTAATGGCTTATCAGACATAATTCCACCTTTTGATTGTAATAATCCTAACACGAAAGACTGGCCGGATTTTCCCGGCTGGCGTTGACAAAACAACGAAATAACCGATTACCGGATTTTTTCCACTTTTGCAAATCCGTAGAGTTAATGCCGTAGTTACTGAACAATGTAAATGTATCGTCCAGATATTCGTCAACCTGAGCGATCAGCTTATTATCCTCAGCGTACTTAATTTTATAATTAAGGGCGAATGTGGCAATGTGCTCGATCAGTTCATTTAACTGGAGATTGACAGCCGATGTCGGGTCATTGACCCAGCCATGGTTGCTCTCTTCCAGGTTTGCAAGGCAGTCATGATACAGCGTTTCGCAGAGAAAGCGTAGTTGTGCGATATCATGTCTTTTTGGCGAGTATTCGTCCATAACGCATCCCCTTTTGAGTGGTTTAAACGACGACTAACAAACACCGTTGTGGGATGAACACGACTAACTGACCTGACACTAACTGAGTAATCCTGCTGATTTAACTATAATCCACTCTCCAACAGATTTCATCGTGCTATTACGAAAAATTACAATTATCAGAGAGAAATTATCTTAAAAATAGACGAATTAAATTCTCCGGCCCGGGCGCGCAGCCTGAAAAATAGAGATGTCTTATCAATCATTGGCTTAAGGCAGGCAGTCGTCGCGTTCAGAAACCGCCGGCCGTGATGATGATATTAGGATTATTCCTGGTAAATGAGCGTAAGAAGATCCTAAGGGCTAAACAGCGTGATAGATATAGCCGGGAACACATCAATATATATTAAATGCAGCGCGAAAAATAAACAATGGCAATATGTGCCCTGTGGGTAATGATCAAAAAAAGGGCCGCGGTAGCGGCCCTTTGTTCATCAGTGCAGATTAATGATGCTCAACCTGATGGCTGTGCTCAATATCTTCCGATTTCTTACTAAAGCGGCGTCGAACCACCACAAAGAACACCGGCACGAAGAAGATTGCCAGGATCGTCGCGGTCACCATCCCGCCCATTACGCCTGTACCTACGGCGTTCTGCGCACCGGAGCCCGCTCCAGAGCTGATAACCAGCGGCATAACCCCAAGGATAAACGCCAGGGAGGTCATCAGGATTGGACGCAGACGCATACGTACCGCTTCAAGCGTCGCCTCAATCAGCCCTTTGCCCTCTTTCTCCATCAGGTCTTTGGCGAATTCAACGATCAGTATCGCGTTCTTCGCCGACAGGCCGATGGTGGTCAACAGGCCAACCTGGAAGTAAACGTCATTGGTTAAACCGCGGAAGGTGGCGGCTAACAGCGCGCCGACCACACCTAACGGTACGACCAGCATGACCGAGAACGGAATCGACCAGCTCTCATACAGCGCTGCCAGACACAGGAAGACGACAATCAGCGAGATGGCATACAGGGCTGGGGCCTGGTTACCGGACAGCCGCTCCTGATAAGACATCCCGGTCCAGTCGTAGCCAATACCCGACGGCAGTTTACCCGCCAGCTCTTCCATCAGGCTCATCGCCTCACCGGTACTCTTGCCTGGCGCTGCCTGGCCAAGAATTTCCATTGATGGCAGACCGTTGTAGCGTTCCAGACGCGGCGAACCGTATTCCCAACGCGAGGTCGAGAAGGCGGAGAACGGCACCATCTGGCCATCACTGCCGCGAACATACCACTTGCCGATGTCTTCCGGCAGCATACGGTATTTCGCTTCGGACATGATGTACACTTTCTTCACGCGGCCGCGGTCGATAAAGTCGTTGACATAGCTTCCGCCCCAGGCGGCGCCCAGCGTGGTGTTAATGTCGCTGATGGAGACGCCCAGCGCCTGGGCTTTTTCCTGATCGATATCGACTTTGAACTGCGGTGTATCTTCCAGACCGTTAGGACGCACGCCGGTCAGCACGTCAGGATGCTGCGCCACCATGCCAAACAGCTGGTTACGTGCCTGGGTCAGTTTTTCGTGTCCCAGGCCGCCCTGGTCAATCAGCTGGAAGTCAAAGCCGGTCGCGGTACCCAGTTCAACGATAGCCGGCAGGTTAAAGGCGAAGACCATCGCGTCTTTAATCTGCGAGAAGTAGCCCATCGCCCGACCGGTGATCGCTTCAACTTTGTTTTCGTCGCCTGGACGCTGACTCCAGTCTTTCAGCGAGACGAACGCGATACCGGTGTTCTGGCCGCGGCCGGCGAAGCCGAAGCCGTTAACCGCAAACACGGATTCCACGTTGTCCTTCTCTTTGGTGAGATAGTAATTCGTCATCTCATCCAGCACTTTCTGCGTGCGCTCCTGGGTGGCGCCGGCAGGCAGCTGGGCCATACTCAGGAACACCCCCTGGTCTTCGTCCGGCAGGAACGAGCTCGGCAGACGAACGAACAGCCACGCCATACCCACCACGATGATCAGATACAGCACCAGATAACGACCGGTGCTGCGCAAAATGTTGCCTACGCTGTCGGTGTAATGGTGCGTGCTCTTATCGAACATGCGGTTAAACCAGCCGAAGAAACCCGTGGTCGCGCCATGGCTGCCTTTCTGAATAGGCTTCAGCATCGTGGCGCACAGCGCCGGCGTCAGGATCAGCGCGACCAGTACCGATAGCGCCATCGCGGAAACGATGGTGATGGAGAACTGGCGATAGATGGCCCCGGTTGAGCCGCCGAAGAACGCCATCGGGATAAATACCGCCGACAGCACCATGGCGATACCTACCAGCGCGCCCTGAATCTGCCCCATCGATTTACGCGTCGCTTCTTTCGGCGGCAGGCCTTCTTCGGCCATGACGCGCTCGACGTTCTCGACCACCACGATGGCGTCATCCACCAGCAGGCCGATGGCGAGCACCATCCCGAACATCGTCAGGGTGTTTATCGAGAAGCCAAACGCCGCCAGCACCGCGAAGGTCCCTAACAGGACCACCGGCACCGCGATGGTCGGGATCAGGGTGGCGCGGAAGTTCTGCAGGAACAGATACATCACCAGGAAGACCAGGATGATCGCTTCCACCAGCGTTTTAACCACTTCGTGAATAGAGATTTTCACGAACGGGGTGGTGTCATACGGGTAAACGATTTTCATCCCCGACGGGAAAAACGGCTCCATCTTCGCCAGTTCAGCGCGGATCGCGTTGGCGGTATCCAGCGCGTTCGCGCCGGTAGCCAGTTTAATACCCAGACCGGACGCAGGCTGGCCGTTATACTTCGCCACCACGTCATAGCTTTCGCCACCCAGTTCAATTTTGGCGACATCACGCAGACGAACCTGGGAACCATCCTGGTTCACCTTCAGCAGAATGTTGCCAAACTCTTCCGTATTGGTCAGACGCGTCTGCGCGACGATGGAGGCGTTGAGCTGCTGGCCTTTCACCGGCGGCGTACCGCCTAACTGACCAGCGGCTACCTGGGCGTTCTGCGCTTTCAGCGCGCTGATCACGTCCACCGGCGTGAGCTGGAAGTTATTCAGTTTATTCGGATCCATCCAGATACGCATCGCGTACTGGGAACCGAACAGCTGAACGTCGCCGACGCCGCTGGTACGGCTGATCGGGTCCTTCATGTTGGCCGCCACGTAGTCCGAAATGTCGTCCTGGTTCATGGTGCCGTTGGTGTTAATGACGCCGACAACCATCAGGAAGCTGCTGGACGCTTTCTCAACGCTGATCCCTTGCTGCTGTACTTCTTGCGGCAGCAGAGGGGTGGCCAGGGCCAGCTTGTTCTGAACCTGAACCTGGGCGATGTCTGGATCGGTACCGGATTCGAAGGTCAGGGTGATGGTCGCCGTACCGGTGGAGTCGCCATTCGAGGACATGTACATCAGGTGATCGATACCGTTCATATTCTGTTCGATAACCTGAGTCACGGTGTTCTGCACGGTTTCGGCGTCAGCACCGGGGTACATGGCGGTAATGGAAATTGCTGGCGGCGCAATCGTCGGATATTGCGCCACCGGCAATTTGAGGATCGATAATCCCCCAGCCAGCATGATGATGATGGCGATCACCCATGCAAATATGGGGCGATCGATAAAGAAATTAGGCATGTCTTAACGGCTCCTGTTTAAGTTAAGACTTGGTTTGTTCTGATGGCGCGTTGCCTGCGGCTTGCTGTTTATCATCAGAAGCTACTTCCTGCGCTTTTACCTGCACGCCTGGTTTGATTTTTTGCAGGCCGGTGACGATAACGCGATCGCCGGATTTCAGACCGTCAGTGACCAGCCATTTATCGCCAATCGCTTGAGAAGCAGTGACCTGGCGGACTTCGACCTTATCGCCTTCACCCACTACCATGACGCTGGCGTCACCGCGCGGCGTACGGGTCACGCCCTGTTGCGGCACCAGCAGGGCGTCAGGGTTAACCCCTTCTTCCAGACGCGCGCGGACAAACATCCCCGGTAACAGGGTGTGATCCGGGTTGGGGAAAATGGCGCGCAGCGTGATAGAGCCGGTGGTCTGGTCGACGGTCACATCCGAGAACTCCAGGGTGCCGGACTGCGGATACTTAAGACCGTCGTTAGTCACCAGCTCCACTTTCGCTTTACCGTTTTCCTGTTTCAGACGGCCATCGGCCAGCTCCTGTTTCAGGCGCAGGAAATCATTGCTCGACTGGGTGACGTCAACATAGATCGGATCCAGCTGCTGAACGGTTGCCAGAGCGGTTGACTGACCATTCTGCACCAGCGCCCCTTCGGTCACCGCGGATTTACCAATGCGGCCGCTGATCGGCGAGGTGACTTTGGTGTAGGCCAGATTGATGCGCGCGGTTTCCACGGCCGCTTTCGCCGCGACCACGGCCGCATTGCTCTGCTGCGCCGTCGCGACGGCGGTATCGTAGTCTTGTTGACTGATATACTTAGTGCCTAACAGTTTCTGATAACGCTTGACCGTCAGTTGATCCATGTTTGCCGCCGCCTGGGCTTTTGCCAGGTCGCCTTTGGCGCTGTCATAGCTGGCCTGATAGGTGGCTGGATCGATCTGATACAGGGAGACGCCGGCCTGGATATCGCTACCTTCGACGAAGTTACGTTTCAAAATAATGCCACTGACCTGAGGGCGGACTTCCGCAATGCGATAGGCGCTGGTGCGGCCTGGCAGTTCGGTGGTCATTTGTAGAGGTGCGGATTTGAGCGTCACAATACCGACTTCCGGCATGTGCTGGGCTCCCTGTTGAGCCGGTTTATCGTCACATCCTGTTAGCGCTAAGCTGCCTGAGAGCATCAGAACGACCGCCAGAGGCGTTAACCCTCTGTTTTTGTTCATATGTAAACCTCGAGTGTCCAATTTCAAAATGTTCAGTGGCTCAAACAACCACAAACCCACTACAGTCTTTCTATTATGGTCGTGCTATGGTACATACATTCACAAATGTATGTAAACGTAACCTCTGTAAAGTCATTAACCTATGGCACGAAAAACCAAACAACAGGCACGTGAAACCCGGCAACTGATTCTGGATGTTGCTCTGCGTCTGTTTTCGCAGCAAGGCGTATCATCTACCTCGTTGGCAACAATTGCAAAAGCTGCGGGTGTAACGAGGGGGGCTATCTACTGGCATTTCAAGAATAAATCAGATTTATTCAACGAAATTTGGGAGCTGTCAGACGCCAGTATTAGCGATCTCGAAATTGAGTATCGGGCAAAATTCCCTAACGATCCACTCTCAGTTATCAGGGAGATACTAGTCTATGTTCTTGAAGCGACGGTGACAGAGGAGCGCCGTCGGTTGATGATGGAGATTATCTTCCATAAGTGTGAATTCGTCGGTGAAATGACCGTGGTGCAGCAGGCCCAGCGGCAGTTATCCCTGGCGAGCTACGAGCGCATCGAGCAGACCTTGAAAGAGTGCATCGCCGCGAAGCTGTTGCCCGCCAATTTACTCACCCGGCGAGCGGCGATTTTAATGCGCAGCTATCTTTCCGGCCTGATGGAGAACTGGCTGTTTGCCCCCGACTCGTTCGACCTGCATGCAGAAGCGCGCGACTATGTCGCCATCCTGCTGGAGATGTATCAGTTCTGCCCCACGCTGCGCGGCCCGGAGAACCTGTCAGCGTAAACGTCGCGCGCGGAGGGACGTGAATTTTTAGCGCCGTCCGCCGCTATTCGCCAGCGATGAGAAGTGCTATTCTTCGCGCTTGCGACGACCCCCGGTATTCTCCGGCATTTGCATTCATTCATATTAACTATGCTGCACACGATCTCCAGGCAACGCGCCACGTTCATCTTTATCATTATGCTGCTCTGTTTTATTGGCCTTTTCAGTCCAGTTCAGGGCCGCGCCGCGGACCTCCCTGACCGGGCGGAGGTGCAGAGTCAGCTCAATACCTTAAACAAGCAAAAAGAACTGAGTCCGCAGGACAAACTGGTCCAGCAGGATTTGACCCAGACCCTGGAAACGCTGGATAAAATCGATCGCATCAAGAGCGAGACGACGCAGCTCCGCCAGCAGGTCGAGCAAGCCCCGGCGAAGCTGCGCCAGGCGGTGGACAGCCTTAACAATCTGAGCGATGTCCCGAACGACGACGCGACGCGCAAAACGCTGAGCACGCTCTCCCTGCGTCAGCTGGAATCGCGCGTCACCCAAACGCTGGACGATCTGCAGAATGCGCAAAACGATCTGGCGACCTACAACAGCCAGTTGGTTTCCCTGCAAACGCAGCCGGAACGCGTGCAAAATGCGATGTACAAAGCCTCCCAGCAGCTGCAGCAGATCCGCAATCGTCTGAATGGCACCTCGGTGGGGGATGAGACTCTGCGTCCGACCCAGCAGGTGCTGCTGCAGGCCCAGCAGGCGTTGCTTAACGCGCAGATCGAGCAGCAGCGCAAGAGCCTCGAAGGCAATACGGTGCTGCAGGATACCCTGCAGAAGCAGCGTGACTACGTCACCGCCTGGAGCAACCGGCTGGAGCATCAGCTGCAGCTGCTGCAGGAGGCGGTGAACAGCAAGCGGCTGACGCTGACTGAGAAAACCGCCCAGGAGGCGGTCACGCCCGACGAAACGGCGCGTATTCAGGCCAACCCGCTGGTCAAGCAGGAGCTGGATATCAACCACCAGCTGAGCGAGAAACTGATTCAGGCGACGGAGAACGGCAACCAGCTGGTGCAGCGCAATATTCAGGTGAAGAACTGGCTCGACCGCGCCCTGCAGTCTGAGCGGGATATTAAAGAGCAAATTTCCGTGCTCAAGGGCAGCCTGCTGCTGTCGCGCATTCTCTACCAGCAGCAGCAGACGCTGCCGTCGGCGGATGAGCTGCAGGATATGACCAATCGCATTGCCGATCTGCGGCTCGAACAGTTCGAGGTGAATCAGAAACGCGACGCGCTGTTCCAGAGCGATGCCTATGTCGCTAAGCTGGAAGAGGGGCACAGCGCTGAAGTAAACGATGAAGTGCACGCCGCGCTGCTGGAAGTGATCGACATGCGCCGGGAGCTGCTCGACCAGTTCAATAAACAGCTGGGGAATCAGCTGATGATGGCCATCAACCTGCAGATCAACCAGCAGCAGCTGATGAGCGTCTCGAGCAGCCTGAAAGAAATTCTGACCCAGCAAATTTTCTGGGTGAACAGCAATAAACCGATGGACTGGGAGTGGATTAAGGCCTTCCCGGAAGCGCTGAAAGGTCAGTTTAAGGCGATGAAAATCACCGTGAACTGGGAAAAAGCGTGGCCAGCGGTGTTTGTCGCTTTTCTTGCCGGATTACCGCTGCTGCTGATTGCCGGCCTGATCCGCTGGCGTTTGCAGTGGCTCAAGGATTATCAGGCAAAGCTTGCCTCCCAGGTAGGCCAGCTGCGCAATGATACCCAACTGCATACGCCGAAGGCGATCCTTATCGACCTGATCCGCGCCTTACCGGTGGTGCTGGTGATTCTGGCGATTGGCCTGATCTTACTCACCATGCAGCTCAATATCAGTGCTCTACTGTGGGCATACAGTAAAAAGCTGGCGATGTTCTGGCTGGTGTTTGGCCTGTGCTGGAAAGTGCTGGAAAAGAACGGCGTAGCGGTCAGCCACTTTAATATGCCGGCGCAATTGACCAGCCACTGGCGGCGGCAGATTGTTCGCGTCAGCCTGGCGCTGCTGCCGCTGAATTTCTGGTCGGTGATTTCCGAGCTGTCGCCGCTGAACCTGATGGACGACGTGCTGGGGCAGCTGGTGATTTTCTTCAACTTACTGCTGATAGCGGTGCTGGTCTGGCCGATGTGCCGGGAAAGCTGGCGCGATAAAGAGTCGCACAGCCTGCGCCTGCTGACGATCACAGTGCTGTCTATCGTTCCGGTGGCCCTGATGGTGCTAACGGCGACCGGCTACTTCTACACCACGCTGCGCCTGGCGGGACGCTGGATCGAGACCGTCTATCTGGTCATGATCTGGAACCTGCTGTACCAGACTGTGCTGCGCGGCCTGAGCGTGGCGGCGCGGCGCATCGCCTGGCGCCGGGCGCTGGCGCGCCGTCAGCATCTGGTGAAGGAGGGCGCGGAAGGCGCCGAGCCGCAGGAGGAGCCGACTATCGCCCTCGAGCAGGTCAACCAGCAGACGTTACGCATCACCATGCTGGTGATGATCGCGCTGTTCGCGGTCATGTTCTGGGCGATTTGGTCGGATTTGATCACCGTTTTCGCCTACCTCGACAGCATTACTCTCTGGCATTACAACGGCACCGAGGCAGGGGCCAGCGTGGTGCGCAGCGTCACGATGGGCAGCCTGCTGTTTGCCATTGTGGCGTCGATGGTTGCCTGGGCGCTGATCCGCAACCTGCCGGGGCTGCTGGAGGTGCTGGTCCTGTCGCGGCTCAACATGCGCCAGGGGACTTCCTACGCCATCACCACCATTCTTAACTATGCGATTATCGCCATCGGGGCGATGACGGTATTCGGGTCGCTGGGCGTCTCATGGGATAAACTGCAGTGGCTGGCGGCCGCGCTGTCGGTTGGTTTAGGTTTTGGTCTGCAGGAGATCTTCGGTAACTTCGTCTCCGGCCTGATTATTCTGTTCGAACGTCCGGTGCGCATTGGGGATACGGTGACTATCGGCACCTTCTCCGGTACGGTAAGCAAAATCCGTATTCGCGCCACCACCATCACCGACTTCGATCGCAAAGAGGTGATCATCCCGAACAAGGCGTTCGTTACCGAGCGCTTGATCAACTGGTCGCTCTCTGACACCGTGACCCGCGTGGTGATCCGCCTCGGCGTCGCCTACGGTTCCGATCTGGATAAGGTGAAGGAGGTGCTCCTGAAGGTCGCGCACGATCATCCGAAAGTGATGCAGGAGCCAGCGCCAGCGGTCTTCTTCACCACCTTCGGGGCCAGTACCCTGGATCATGAACTGCGTCTGTATGTCCGTGAACTGCGCGATCGCAGCTACACGGTGGATGAGCTCAACCGCGCCATCGACCGTCTGTGCCGGGAGAATGACATCAACATTGCCTTTAACCAGCTGGAAGTCCATCTGCGAAATGAAAAGGGCGACGAGGTCACGGAAGTGAAGCGGGACGGAAAGGGTGACGATTTAGCTCCCTCCGTCGCGTCTTAACTGAAAAGGGGCGGCGCAAAGCCGCCCCTGCTGCATCAGGGCGTCAGCGCGGCGAGCTCTTCGTCGCTAAGCCCGGTGAGTTCCCGCACGATTTGACGTTCGAGGCCGCGCGCCAGCATTCTGGCGGCGATGCTGCGAGTGGCTTCCTGTTCGCCCTCCTGCTGCCCCTGTTTACGGCCTTTCTCTTCCAGCCATTCGGCAATGGTCATCATCAGCTCCTTATGTCTGGGCGACTGCGCCGCCAGCGCGCGGATCAGCGCCCCCGGATGTTCCGTGGTACCCGCCTGCAACATATAGCGCAGCAGCGTATTTAACTGCGCTTCTGTCAGATAGCCTTGCGTCATCAGCGCAATCAGCGGCACCTGCAGCTCGGCCAGATCGCGATGGCGGATATGCTTTTGCAACAGCTCCAGCATGGCCATACGCCGATGACGGACGATCTGATTATCTGGCATAACGGTGAGGTCCACCAGCGGAAAATCACCGCTATAGAGCGCCTTCGCCAGCGCCGGTTCGGCGAATAGCTGTTGCCAGTTGCGGGGCCAGGGCCAGGGGCTGACCTTGCCGTGATAAAACAGAATTGGCACCACCAGCGGCAGCGTGTCGTGGCCAGCGTCCAGATGACGCTGCATGGCGGCCAGCGCGTAGCGCAGCAGGCGAAACGCCATCAGCTTGTCCGGGGTACTCTGGTGCTCGATCAGCGCGTAAACATAGCCCGGTCCGTGGCGGGTGCGCAGTGAGTAAAGGATATCGGAATAGCTGGCGCGCAGGTCCTCTTCAACAAAGCTACCGGAGACCAGCTGCAGTGAATCCAGCTCGCAAATTGCCAGAAACGGCGCGGGCAGATACAGCTGCAGGAAATCCTTCGCCACCGCCTGATGCATCAGCATCTGGCGAAAAACCGCATCGTGCGGGGTTTGACTGACCTTTTCCATCAATATTGCCTCCATCGGCGTCATGCGCAGAGGACCACTCTGCCAGCACGTCGTCGTGGGCAACATCTTACTTCTGCGGCGTTTGCGAGGCGCTTTCCGCGTTTTTTAACTTGTTTGCATAATCCCGCCTGACAATTTCCAGCGCGTCCAGCACCGTTTGCGCCGGGATCTGATGCGACTCCAGCAACATGATTAAATCGACGGCCAGTTTGACCTCATCGGGGGCATTTTCCAGCGACATCAGACTCTCCTGTTAGCGCGTCAGCCGCGCCAGTACGTTTTCAATCTTATCCAGCGCCTGTCGACAGCGCGCCAGCCGTCCGCTGTAGACCTCGACTTCGCTGGCCAGCCGCTGCTGCTCGTCAAGGCTGGTAGCCTGCGTCAGCTGGCGCTGGCGTTGGTCGCGCATCGCCAGCAGGCGGCGCTCATACTCCTGATGCTGCAGGCGACGGCGCTGCCAGCGGCTCAGCGTTGGCGAGGCATGGTCCCAACTGCGCAGCGACCAGGTGGCGGTTTCGCGACGCAGCGCGGCGATTTGCGCCGCCAGCCGCTCGGCGATCCAGGCTACCTGCGGCAGCTGCTGGCGCTCGACGGCCTGGCGGAGCTGGCTGAAGTTGTGTTGGGCTTCCGCCAGATAGGCCTGCATCAGCGTGCTGCGGGTGTGGAAGAGCTGGCGGTCAAAGCGCGGGCTGAGGGTCGCGTGCTCCGCCAGCGGCGCCACCAGCGCGGCCAGCTCGCTGAGCTGATTGTTCAGCGTTTGTAAAAGTTGAGCTGTTTTCACCCGCCCCCTCCATTTTCCATCAGCCAACTGTGCTACAGTAGCCGTATCTGTTTGATAACGATTCGCATTATGCCACCTGTTATTTTAACCATTATCGGCTGGCTGGCGGTAGCGCTGGGTACGCTGGGTGTTTTCTTACCGTTGCTGCCGACGACGCCGTTTATTCTGCTCGCCGCCTGGTGCTTTGCCCGCTCATCGCCGCGCTTTCACCAGTGGCTGCTGTATCGCTCATGGTTCGGCGGCTATCTTCGCCACTGGCAGCAGTACCGCGCCATGCCCCGCGGCGCCAAACCGCGCGCCATTGCCATGATCGTGGCGACTTTTGCTATTTCACTGTGGCTGGTTAAGCTTACGTGGGTGCGCATCATGCTGTTGGTCATTCTGGCCTGTCTGCTGATCTTTATGTGGCGCATTCCGGTGGTTGACGCAAAGCAACAAAAGCACTGATGCGCAATAATGCCTGTTGCAATTGTTGCTGACAGCCAGTAAATTCTGGCGTTTTCGAGCGCGGGTAAGCCTGGTCAAAGGTTAAACAAATGTTTCTTTGGCCCCTTTTGCACGCCCGTGGGTAACACCGTTTCAATCAGGCATACACTTATGACCGCAACTGCACAGCAGCTTGAATATCTGAAGAACAGCATCCAGAGTATCGAGGATTATCCAAAACCTGGCATTCTTTTCCGCGATGTCACCAGTTTACTGGAAGACCCGAAAGCTTACGCGCTCAGCATTGAACTGCTGACCGAGCGCTACAAAGACGCGGGAATTACCAAAGTGGTAGGGACTGAGGCGCGTGGCTTCCTTTTCGGCGCACCGGTTGCGCTGGCGCTGGGCGTGGGCTTTGTTCCGGTACGCAAGCCGCGTAAGTTGCCGCGTGAAACCATCGCTGAGAGCTATGAGCTGGAGTACGGCACCGATCAGCTGGAGATCCACGTTGACGCCATCAAACCGGGCGACAAAGTGCTGGTGGTGGACGATCTGCTGGCGACCGGCGGAACCATCGACGCGACGGTCAAACTGATCCGCCGTCTCGGCGGCGAAGTACAGGATGCCGCTTTCATTATCAATCTCTTCGATCTGGGCGGCGAACAGCGCCTGGAGAAGCTGGGGGTCCACTGCTACAGTCTGGTGCCGTTCCCGGGCCACTAAGCAAATCCCTCCACATAGCCTCGCCGATCGGGCGGGGCTGTGATAGCATGACCCCTTCGTGATTTCACCTTCCAGCGTTTCAGAGCCAGCCCATGAGTTATCAGGTCTTAGCCCGTAAATGGCGCCCACAAACCTTTGCTGACGTCGTCGGCCAGGAACATGTGCTGACCGCACTGGCGAACGGCTTGTCGTTAGGGCGCATTCATCACGCTTATCTCTTTTCCGGTACCCGCGGGGTCGGTAAGACTTCCATCGCCCGCCTGCTGGCGAAAGGGTTAAACTGTGAAACCGGCATCACCGCCACCCCCTGCGGCGTGTGCGATAACTGCCGGGAAATAGAACAGGGGCGCTTTGTCGATCTGATTGAGATTGACGCCGCCTCGCGAACCAAAGTCGAAGATACTCGCGACCTGCTGGATAACGTCCAGTACGCGCCGGCCCGCGGCCGCTTTAAGGTCTATCTCATCGACGAAGTCCATATGCTGTCGCGCCACAGCTTCAACGCGTTATTAAAGACGCTGGAGGAGCCGCCGGCGCACGTCAAATTCCTGCTGGCGACGACGGATCCGCAGAAGCTGCCGGTGACGATCTTATCCCGCTGCCTGCAGTTCCACCTGAAGGCGCTGGACGTTGAACAGATCCGCCATCAGCTGGAGCATATTCTTGGCGAAGAGCAGATTGCCTTCGAGCCCCGCGCGCTGCAGCTTCTGTCGCGCGCCGCCGACGGCAGTCTGCGTGATGCCTTAAGTCTGACCGATCAGGCTATTGCCAGTGGAGAAGGGCAACTGACGGCGGCGTCGGTGAGCGCCATGCTCGGCACCCTCGATGACGATCAGGCGCTGTCGCTGATTGAAGCCCTGGTCGCCGCCGATGGCGAGCGGGTCATGGCGGGCGTCAATGACGCCGCCGCGCGCGGCGTTGAATGGGAGGCGCTGCTGGTGGAGATGCAGAGCCTGCTGCACCGCATCGCCATGGTTCAGCTGTCCCCTTCGGCGCTGGGCGCCGACATGGCCGCGGTCGAAGTGCGAATGCGCGAACTGGCGCGCACCGTACCGCCGGGCGACGTTCAGCTCTACTACCAAACGCTGCTGATTGGCCGCAAAGAGCTGCCCTATGCCCCGGACCGGCGGATGGGCGTCGAAATGACGCTGCTGCGCGCCCTGGCGTTTCATCCGCGTGAGCCGCTGCCCGAGCCGGAGGTGCAGCCGGCACTGGCCGCCGCGCCCGCGCCGCGCCAGCCGGTTTCCCCCGCAGCGCCGCCGCCGCAGCCGTCGCAGAGTTTGCCGCCGACCACCAGCCAGGTGCTGGCGGCCCGCAGCCACCTGCAGCGCAGCCAGGGAGCAACCACCCCAAAAAAGAGTGAACCGGCAGCCGCTTCCCGCGCGCGGCCGGTGAATAACGCTGCGCTGGAGCGACTGAGTTCGATTACCGAGCGCGTCCAGGCTCGTCCGGCCGCGGCGGCGCTGGAGCAGGCCCCGGCGAAGAAAGAGGCCTATCGCTGGAAGGCGACGACGGTGGTTGAAGAGACCAAAGTCGAAGTCGCCACGCCTAAAGCGCTGAAAAAAGCGCTGGAGCATGAAAAAACGCCGGAGCTGGCGGCTAAACTTGCCGTTGAAGCGGTCGAGCGCGACAGCTGGGCGGCGGAAGTGAGCCAGCTGGCGGTACCGAAGCTGGTCGAGCAGGTGGCGCTCAACGCGTGGAAAGAGCAGGAGGGCAATCGCGTCTGTCTGCATCTGCGCCCCAGTCAGCGCCACCTCAATTCCGCCGGCGCGCAGCAAAAGCTGGCTGAAGCGCTGGGGGTGTTGTACGGTACGCCGGTTGAATTGACCATCGTGGAAGACGATAATCCCGCGATGCGCACGCCGCTGGAGTGGCGGCAGGCTATTTATGAAGAGAAGCTCGCGCAGGCGCGCGACGCGATTATTGCGGATAATAACATTCAGACCCTGCGTCGTTTCTTCGACGCCGATCTGGATGAAGAGAGTATCCGCCCCATTTGACTGCAAGTTTGACTTGCAGTCAGTACCTTTAATGATGACTGACTGAGAGAGAAGCCTATGTTTGGTGGAAAAGGCGGCCTGGGTAACCTGATGAAGCAGGCCCAGCAGATGCAAGACAAAATGCAGAAGATGCAGGAAGAGATCGCTCAGCTGGAAGTGACCGGCGAGTCCGGCGCGGGTCTGGTGAAAGTGACCATCAACGGCGCGCACAACTGCCGCCGCGTGGAGATCGACCCAAGCCTGCTGGAAGATGACAAAGAGATGCTGGAAGATCTGGTGGCTGCCGCGTTCAACGACGCCGCGCGCCGTATCGAAGAGACCCAGAAAGAGAAGATGGCTTCCGTCTCTGCCGGTATGCAGCTGCCGCCAGGCTTCAAGATGCCGTTCTGATGCAAACCAGCCCGCTGTTAACTCAGCTTATGGAAGCGCTGCGCTGTCTGCCGGGCGTCGGCCCGAAGTCCGCGCAGCGCATGGCGTTTACCCTGCTGCAGCGCGATCGCAGCGGCGGGATGCGTCTGGCGCAGGCGCTGACGCGCGCGATGTCGGAGATCGGCCACTGCGCCGATTGCCGCACCTTCACCGAGCAGGAGGTGTGCAATATCTGCAGCAACCCGCGTCGCCAGGAAAACGGCCAAATCTGCGTGGTGGAGAGTCCGGCGGACATCTACGCCATTGAGCAGACCGGGCAGTATTCCGGCCGCTACTTCGTGCTGATGGGGCACCTGTCGCCGCTCGACGGCATCGGGCCTGACGACATCGGGCTCGATCGCCTGGAACAACGGCTGGAGGCGGAGTCGATCACCGAGGTGATCCTTGCCACTAACCCGACCGTTGAGGGCGAGGCGACGGCCAACTACATCGCAGAGCTGTGCGCGCAGTATGGCGTCGACGCCAGCCGAATCGCCCACGGCGTGCCGGTGGGCGGCGAGCTGGAGATGGTCGACGGCACTACGCTGTCCCACTCACTGGCCGGTCGCCACAAGATTACTTTCTGAACAAATGGAGGCGGCCATCGCCGCCTCCGCTTGAAAAATTTCCCCGCTGTCCCCATCTCCCACTCAACGGTTTTTTACCCATTTAAAATGGCATTGTTGAGGTTGAATCAGATGAAAGGACAAGAAACTCGTGGTTTTCAGTCAGAAGTAAAACAGCTTCTGCACCTGATGATCCATTCCCTCTATTCCAACAAAGAAATCTTTCTGCGTGAGCTGATTTCCAACGCCTCTGATGCGGCCGATAAGCTGCGTTTCCGCGCGCTGTCGCAGCCGGATTTGTATGAGGGAGACGGCGAGCTGCGCGTGCGGGTTTCGTTTGATAAAGACAACCGTACCCTGACCATCGCCGATAACGGTATCGGCATGAACCGGGAAGAGGTTATCGACCATCTCGGCACCATCGCCAAATCCGGCACCAAAGCGTTCCTGGAATCCATGGGTTCCGACCAGGCAAAAGATAGCCAACTGATTGGCCAGTTCGGCGTCGGCTTCTATTCGGCCTTCATCGTGGCGGACAAAGTGACCGTGCGCACCCGTGCGGCAGGCGATAAACCTGAAAACGGCGTGTTCTGGGAATCCGCCGGCGAAGGGGAATATACCGTGGCCGACATCACCAAAGCCGATCGCGGGACCGAAATCACCCTGCATCTGCGCGAAGGTGAGGACGATTTCCTCAACGACTGGCGCGTGCGCTCCATCATCAGCAAGTATTCCGATCATATCGCGCTGCCGGTTGAGATTGAAAAACAGGAAGAGAAAGACGGCGAAACCGTTATCAGCTGGGAAAAAATCAACAAGGCGCAGGCCCTGTGGACCCGCAGCAAGTCTGAAGTTAACGACGACGAGTACAAAGAGTTCTATAAGCACATTGCCCATGACTACAGCGACCCGCTGACCTGGAGCCACAACCGCGTGGAAGGTAAGCAGGAGTACACCAGCCTGCTGTATATCCCGTCGCAGGCGCCGTGGGATATGTGGAACCGCGATCATAAACACGGCCTGAAGCTGTACGTCCAGCGTGTGTTCATTATGGATGACGCCGAGCAGTTTATGCCGAACTACCTGCGCTTCGTACGCGGCCTGATAGACTCCAACGATCTGCCGCTGAACGTCTCCCGTGAAATCCTGCAGGACAGCAGCGTGACCCGTAACCTGCGCACCGCGCTGACCAAACGCGCGCTGCAGATGCTGGATAAGCTGGCGAAAGACGACGCCGAAAAATATCAGACCTTCTGGAAACAGTTCGGCCTGGTGCTGAAAGAGGGCCCGGCGGAAGATCCGAGCAACCAGGAGGCGATCGCCAAACTGCTGCGCTTCGCGACCACCCATACCGACTCCTCCGCGCAGACCGTGTCGCTGGAAGAGTACGTCTCGCGTATGAAAGACGGTCAGGAGAAGATCTACTACATCACAGCCGACAGCTATGCGGCGGCGAAAAGCAGCCCACACCTCGAACTGCTGCGTAAGAAAGGGATCGAAGTGCTGCTGCTCTCCGATCGCATCGACGAGTGGATGATGAGCTACCTGACCGAATTCGACGGCAAAGCGTTCCAGTCTGTCGCTAAAGCCGACGAGTCGCTGGACAAACTGGCGGACGAAGTGGACGAGTCCACCAAAGAAGCCGAAAAAGCGCTGGAGCCGTTCGTTGAGCGTGTGAAAAACCTGCTTGGCGACCGGGTCAAAGAGGTGCGTCTGACCCATCGTCTGACCGACACCCCGGCGATTGTCACCACCGATGCCGACGAGATGAGCACCCAGATGGCGAAGCTGTTCGCGGCTGCGGGCCAGGCGGCGCCGGAAGTGAAATACATCTTCGAACTGAACCCGGCGCATCAGCTGGTGAAACGCGCAGCCGATACCCAGGATGACGCGCAGTTCGGCGAATGGGTGGAACTGCTGCTGGATCAGGCGCTGCTGGCCGAGCGCGGCACGCTGGAAGATCCGAACCAGTTTATCCGCCGTATGAACCAGCTGCTGGCTTCCTGACGCGAACCTGAATGAGTAGCCCGGCCGAGCGACGCGACGCCGGGAACGGGATAAATGCCCCGTCTGAGCGATTTGCTCCGGCGGGGCATTTCACATTGGATGGCATAAAATATCTCACCATTAACCGTTTCAGCCGCACCGCCTTCCTTGAGCCATCGCCGTTCTGGTGGTATGGTTTAGCGTTTTTGAAAAATTGAATCGACTTTTGAGGGGATTTTCGTAATGCGTATTATTCTGCTTGGCGCTCCGGGCGCGGGTAAAGGAACTCAGGCTCAGTTCATCATGGAGAAATACGGTATTCCGCAAATCTCCACCGGCGATATGCTGCGCGCTGCGGTAAAATCCGGCTCCGAGCTCGGTAAGCAAGCGAAAGACATCATGGACGCCGGCAAGCTGGTGACCGATGAGCTGGTTATCGCGCTGGTTAAAGAGCGTATCGCCCAGGAAGATTGCCGTAACGGCTTCCTGCTGGACGGCTTCCCGCGCACTATTCCGCAGGCTGACGCCATGAAAGAAGCGGGCATTACCGTTGATTACGTGCTGGAATTCGATGTGCCGGACGAACTGATCGTCGACCGCATCGTTGGCCGTCGCGTTCACGCGGCATCCGGTCGCGTATACCACATCAAATTTAATCCGCCGAAGGTGGAAGGCAAAGACGACGTGACCGGCGAAGAGCTGACCACCCGTAAAGACGACCAGGAAGAGACCGTGCGTAAGCGCCTGGTGGAATATCATCAGATGACGGCGCCGCTGATCGGCTACTACACCAAAGAAGCGCAGGCGGGCAACACCAAATACGCCAAAGTCGACGGCACCAAAGCGGTGGCTGACGTGCGCGCCGAACTGGAAAAAATCCTCGGCTGATAAAGCCTTTTCTCATCCTGCTGCGGCAGGATGAGAACTCCTCTCATTCCTACCTTTTGCTATGATTGGTTCCGTTTAGCGCCATTTCAGCTACAATTGGCTGCGATTCAAATGGTTAAGAGGCGGTAATGCATCAGACGAAAACAGGTATCTTGCTGGCCAATTTAGGCACTCCCGATGCGCCCACCCCCGGTGCGGTGAAGCGCTATCTGCGACAATTCCTCAGCGACAAACGGGTGGTGGATACGTCTCGTCTGCTATGGTGGCCGCTGCTGCGCGGCGTCATACTGCCGATTCGCTCTCCCCGCGTGGCTAAACTCTATCAGTCCGTCTGGATGGAAGAGGGGTCGCCGCTGATGGTATACAGCCGTCGTCAGCAGCAGGCGCTGGCCGCCAGACTGCCGGATACCCCGGTGGCGCTGGGTATGAGCTATGGATCGCCGTCGCTGGCCAGCGCGGTGGATGATTTACTGGCGCAGGGGGTGGGGCACATCGTAGTGCTGCCGCTGTATCCGCAATATTCCTGCTCGACGGTGGCTGCCGTCTGGGATGAGCTGGCGCGGATCCTCGCGAAGAAACGCGCCATTCCCGGTATCTCGTTTATTCGCGATTACGCCGGGCACCCGGACTATATCCATGCCCTGGCGGCCAGCGTGCGCGCCTCGTTTGCCGTTCATGGGGAACCGGATCTGCTGCTGCTCTCCTATCATGGGATCCCGCAGCGCTATGCCAATCAAGGGGATGATTATCCTCAGCGCTGTCGCGATACCACGCGGGAACTGGTCTCCGCGCTGGGGCTCCCGCCGGAGCGGGTGATGATGACCTTCCAGTCGCGCTTTGGTCGGGAACCCTGGCTGACGCCGTACACCGATGAGACGCTGAAGATGCTCGGCGAGAAAGGGACGAAGCATATTCAGGTGCTGTGCCCGGGGTTTGCCGCCGACTGTCTCGAAACGCTGGAAGAGATCGCCGTCCAGAACCGGGAAATATTCCTCGAAGCGGGCGGAAAGCAATATGAATACATTCCGGCGCTTAACGCGGACGCCGCGCATATTGAGATGATGGTCAACCTGACGGCGCCTTATCGCTGATCGCGCGCAGGGCGGGGAATATGCTACTATTTCCCGCTTGTTCCCTGTTATTTAAGCGCCACTATGAAATTTCCCGGTAAACGCAAATCCAAACACTATTTTCCCGTTAACGCCCGCGACCCGCTGCTGCAGCAAATTCAGCCGGAGAATGAATCCAGCGTCTCCTGGGTGGTGGGTATCGACCAGACGCTGGTGGATATCGAAGCGAAAGTGGATGAGGCGTTTATCGTGCGCTACGGCCTGAGCGCGGGCCACTCGCTGGTGATTGAAGATGACGTCGCTGAGGCGCTGTACCAGGAGCTGGTGCGCAATAATCTTATTACCCATCAGTTTGCCGGCGGCACGATCGGCAATACCATGCACAACTACTCGGTGCTGGCGGACGATCGCTCGGTGTTGCTTGGCGTCATGTGCAGCAATATCGAAATCGGCGGCTATGCCTATCGCTACCTGTGCAATACCTCCAGCCGTACCGATCTGAACTATCTGCAGGGCGTCGACGGCGCCATTGGCCGCTGCTTCACCCTGATCAGCGACAGCGGCGAGCGCACCTTCGCCATCAGCCCGGGACATATGAACAAGCTGCGCCCGGAAAGCATTCCGGAAGCGGTGATCGCCGGCGCCTCGGCGCTGGTGCTGACCTCCTACCTGGTACGCTGCAAGCCGGGCGAGCCGATGCCGGACGCGACGATGAAAGCCATCGAGTATGCCAAAAAGCATGATGTGCCGGTGGTGTTGACTCTTGGAACCAAATACGTGATTGCCGATAACCCGGCGTGGTGGCAGCAGTTCCTGCAGGAGCATGTCTCGATTCTGGCGATGAATGAAGAGGAAGGGGAAGCGCTGACCGGCTTTGCCGATCCGCTGTCGGCGGCGGATAAAGCGCTGGACTGGGTCGACCTGGTGCTGTGCACCGCCGGACCGGCGGGGCTGTATATGGCGGGCTTCACTGAAGAAGAGGCGAAGCGTAAGACCCAGCATCCGCTGCTGCCGGGGGCGATCCCGGAATTTAACCAGTTCGAATTCAGTCGCGCGATGCGTCACCAGGACTGCGTCAATCCGCTGCGTATTTATTCGCATATTGCGCCGTATATGGGCGGCCCGGAGAAGATCATGAACACCAACGGCGCAGGGGACGGCGCGCTGGCGGCGCTGCTGCATGACATCACCGCCAATAACTACCATCGCAATAACGTCCCCAACTCCAGCAAACACAAATGCAAATGGCTGACCTACTCCTCGCTGGCGCAGGTGTGTAAATATGCCAACCGCGTGAGCTATCAGGTGCTGAACCAGCACTCGCCGCGCTTAACCCGCGGCCTGCCGGAACGTGAGGACAGCCTGGAAGAGGCGTACTGGGATCGGTAAGCGAGTCCCTCTCCCGACGGGAGAGGGCAGAACATCAGCCGGTGACCACTTCACCGGCGGGTGGCGTTTCCAGAAGCTGCAGCATGGCGCGGGCAATTTCCCGCTCGCCCATCACCACCTGATTGGCCCCACGGTCGATAATGTAATCTACTTCGTCATCATAATGGGCGCGGGCGATAATCTCGATATGCGGACATTTTTCCCGTGCGGAAGCGACAATCTCGCCGGCCTCATAGCCGTTGGGAATGGTCAGCAGCAGCCAGCGGGCGCAGTCGAGATGCGCCAGCTCCATGATCTCTTCATTGGCGGCATTGCCCAGCACCGCGCTGATCCCGCGCTCGCGTAGCTCATCCACGCGGGTGCGCGAGGTTTCAACCACCACCAGCGGGATCCCCTGGGCCATCAGCTTCTCGCCCAGCAGGCTGCCGACGCGGCCGAAACCGACCAGCAGCGCGTGGTTGCAGATATCGACCGGCACCTGCTTCTCGTCTTCCAGCACCTCTTCCAGGGTCTGCTCGTCGAGGGTTTCGGTTTTATCGAGATATTTCTCCAGCAGAGTGAACAGTACCGGGTTGAGCATAATCGAGATGATCGCTCCGGCCAGCACCAGGTTTTGCCCGGCCTGCGGCAGCAGGTTAAGCGCCATCCCCAGGCCGGCGAGAATAAAGGCAAATTCACCTATCTGCGCCAGGCTGGCGGCAATGGTCAGTGCGGTACGCGGCGAGTGGCCAAACATACGCACGAGGAAAAAGGCGGCTGCGGATTTACCAAAGATAATGATCGCCAGCGTCGCCAGCACCGCCAGCGGCTGCTGGACCAGCACCATCGGGTCAAACAGCATACCGACGGAGACAAAGAACAGCACCGCGAAGGCGTCGCGCAGCGGCAGGGTGTCATGAGCGGCACGGTGGCTCAGCTCGGATTCGTTAAGCACCATGCCGGCAAAGAAGGCGCCGAGGGCGAAGGAGACATCAAACAGCTCCACGGCGCCGAAGGCGATGCCCAGCGCCAGGGCCAGCACCGACAGGGTGAACAGCTCGCGCGAGCCGGTGGCCGCGCTGCGCGACATGATCCACGGCACCAGCCGACGGCCGACCAGCATCATAATGGCGATAAAGGCCACCACTTTGCCAATGGTGATCCCGAGGTCGAGGGCCAGGGAAGCGAAGCCGAGGTTGCCTTTCTCCGCCATACCGGCCACCGCCGGCAGCAGGACCAGCGTCAGGACCATCACCAGGTCTTCCACAATCAGCCAGCCGATGGCGATCTGCCCGCGCTGACTGTCAATCAGCTGTCGTTCCTCCAGGGCGCGCAGCAGCACCACGGTACTGGCGGTGGAGAGGCACAGACCAAAGACGATGCCGGTCATCAGCGACCAGCCAAGGACGGCGGAGAGCGCCATACCCAACAGCGTCGCCACGGCTATCTGGGCGATGGCCCCGGGAATGGCGATCGACTTTACCGCCATCAGATCCTTGAGGGAGAAATGCAGGCCGACGCCGAACATCAGCAGGATCACGCCGAGCTCCGCCAGTTCCGGAGCCAGTTTGGTGTCAGCAACAAAGCCAGGGGTGAAAGGTCCGGACAGCACGCCCGCTAAGAGATATCCCACCAGAGGAGAAATACGTAGCTTATTGGCAATCATGCCGAGAATAAAGGCGAGCACGAGGCCGCCGACAATGGTGGTGATTAGCGGTGTTGCGTGGTGCATTCCGTCTCCTTTCCAGTGGTGAATCGGTCCATTTTGCTACCCTGTCCGCGTAATAGTTTATGACAAAAACGTTCACTTTGTTTATGAATAATTCTTGAATTGTGCAAAAAAATGCAATTGGCCGCTGAAAAGGCACAGAAGGAAAAATCGAGAGAGGAATGCGCGCATCAGGCCGATGGCGCAAGGGGTAACGGCGGCCAGCGTTACACTTTGGCCGCCGGATAATCAGGCTTTTTGCCGGTTATCAGGAAGAAATATCGTCAGGAATCCCAGCAGCGGCAGGAAGGCGCAGATTTTATATACCAGGTCGATGCTGGTATGGTCCGCCAGCAGGCCCAGGACCGCGGCGCCAAGGCCGCCCATACCAAAGGCGAAGCCGAAAAACAGGCCAGAAACCATGCCGATACGTCCCGGCAGCAGCTCCTGGGCATAGACCAGAATAGCGGAGAAGGCCGAGGCGAGGATAAAACCAATGATCACCGTTAAAATTCCGGTCCATTCAAGGCTGGCATAGGGTAAAACAAGGGTGAAAGGCGCCACGCCGAGGATAGAGCCCCAAATAACATATTTTCGTCCAATCTTATCGCCAACGGGCCCGCCAATCACCGTCCCGGCGGCAACCGCGAACAGGAAGGCAAACAGATGCAGCTGGGCGTTTTGCACCGATAAGCCGAACTTATGCATCAGATAAAAGGTGTAATAGCTGCTGATGCTCGCCATATAGAAGTATTTCGAGAAAATCAGCATCAGCAGAATACCTACCGCCAGAATCACCTTATTGCGCGGCAGCGGATTGACGATCGCCGGCTTCGGTTTGCCCTTATTCATCCGGTGCTGCGCGGCGTACCAGCGGCTGATTTGCGACAGCACGACGATAGCCAGCAGGGCGGCCAGCACGAACCAGGCGACGTTGCCTTTACCATACGGGGCGATGATCACCGCCGCCAGCAGCGGGCCAAGCGAACTGCCGAAGTTGCCGCCGACCTGGAACAGCGACTGGGCCAGGCCGTGACGGCCGCCGGAGGCCATCCGCGCCACGCGGGATGATTCCGGATGGAAAACCGAGGAGCCGGTACCCACCAGCGCGGCGGCCAGCAGCACCATACCGAAGCTACCGGCCAGCGCCAGCAGGATCAAACCGCAGAGGGTAAAGCACATGCCCACCGGCAGCGACCACGGCATCGATCGTTTATCGGTGATGTAGCCAATCACAGGCTGGAACAGCGATGAGGTGAGCTGGAAGGTGAGGGTGATCATCCCAATCTGCACGAAGGTAAGGGAGAACTCGGCCTGCAGCAGCGGGTAGATAGCGAGTATGAGCGACTGGATCATATCGTTAAGCAAATGGGACAGGCTGATCGCGCCTAAGATGCCAAACGAGGTGCGCGCTTTTTGCGGCGGCGCGTCGGTACTGGGTAAGGTCTGAGCGGATTGGTTGGTTGTCATAGGTTCACTTCAGCGAGTTCGATTTGTTGTAGAGAATGCAGGTTGTTACCCTAAATAATTCGAGTTGCAGGCAGGCGGCGACGCAGCGAATCCCCAGGAGCTTACTCTCGTAAGTGACTGGGGTGAGCGAGGACAAATTCGCCAGGAACGAATTTGAACGCAGTTCACTGCGCCCGTAAGGGCGAGGCCCAGGGATGGGCCGAGTTATTGCCAACGCACATGCAACTTGAAGTATGACGGGTAGAATTATTATCCGACTAACATACCTGCAGATAAGGTTTGAAGGAAGTCGCAATTCTGAAAACATATTTGTCAACGCGGCTAACTCGCTATACTTTCGGCACTTGGGATTAAGTCAGGGAGTGAAGCATGCATTATTTCAAACACAGCGTGGCGCTGGCGTTATTCGCCGCTTTATCGCTGGGCAGCCTGTCCGCGCAGGCCTATGAGCAGGATAAAACCTATAAAATTACCATCCTGCACACCAACGATCACCACGGCCATTTCTGGCGCAATGACTACGGCGAATATGGCCTGGCGGCGCAGAAAACGCTGGTGGACGGTATTCGTAAAGAGGTGGCGGCCGAAGGCGGTAGCGTTCTGCTGCTGTCCGGCGGGGATATCAATACCGGGGTGCCGGAGTCTGATTTACAGGATGCAGAGCCCGATTTTCGCGGCATGAACTTGATCGGCTACGACGCGATGGCGGTGGGGAACCATGAGTTTGATAATCCGCTGAGCGTGCTGCGCCAGCAGGAAAAGTGGGCGAAGTTCCCGTTCCTGTCGGCCAATATTTATCAGAAAAGCACCGGCGAACGGCTGTTCAAACCCTGGGCGCTGTTTAAACGCGGCGGGTTAAAAATCGCGGTAATTGGCTTAACCACTGACGATACGGCCAAGATTGGCAATCCGGAATATTTCACCGATATCGAATTCCGCAAACCGGCGGAAGAGGCGAAGCTGGTGATCCAGGAGCTGCAGCAGAATGAAAAGCCGGACGTGATCCTGGCCACCACCCATATGGGCCACTATGACAACGGCAACCACGGGTCTAACGCGCCGGGGGATGTCGAGATGGCACGCAGTTTACCCGCGGGCTCGCTGGCGATGATCGTCGGCGGTCACTCGCAGGATCCGGTGTGCATGGCGTCGGAAAATAAAAAACAGGTCGACTATGTGCCAGGGACGCCGTGCGCCCCGGATCGTCAGAACGGTATCTGGATCGTCCAGGCGCATGAGTGGGGCAAATACGTCGGCCGCGCCGATTTTGAGTTCCGCAACGGTGAGATGAAGCTGGTGCACTATCAGCTGATCCCGGTCAACCTGAAGAAAAAAGTGACATACGATAACGGCCAAAGCGAGCGGGTGCTGTATACGCCGCAGATCGCGGAGAACCCGCAGATGATGTCGCTGCTAACGCCGTTCCAGAACAAAGGTAAGGCGCAACTGCAGGTCAAGATCGGCAGCGTGAATGGTCATCTGGAGGGCGATCGCAGTAAAGTGCGCTTCGTACAGACCAATATGGGCCACCTGCTGCTGGCGGCGCAGATGGCGCGCAGTAACGCGGATTTCGCGGTGATGAGCGGCGGCGGGATCCGCGACTCCATCGAGGCGGGCGATATCACCTACAAGGATGTGATGAAGGTCCAGCCGTTCGGCAATGTGCTGACCTATGTCGATATGAGCGGCAAAGAGGTGGTGGATTACCTGACCGCCGTCGCGCAGATGAAGCCGGATTCCGGCGCCTATCCGCAGTTTGCGAACATCAGCTTTGTGGCCAAAGACGGCAAGTTGAACGATCTGAAAATCAAAGGCGAACCGGTGGATCCGGCGAAGACCTACCGGATGGCGACGCTGAGCTTTAACGCCACCGGCGGCGATGGCTATCCGAACATCGCCGATAAACCCGGGTATGTGAATACCGGCTTTATCGATGCCGAAGTGCTGAAAGAGTATATCGAGAAGAACTCGCCGCTGGATGCCGCCGCCTATGAGCCGAAAGGCGAGGTGAGCTGGCAGTAACCCTGAGGGGAAGCCCGGATAAAGCGCGCTGCGTCGCTATCCGGGCGCTTTCCCGGTGGCGCTGCGCTTACCGGGCACGAGGCGCGTCATCAATCGCGGCGGGCGATATCGGCGAACTTCGCATCCAGCAGCTGCGCCAGATCGCTGGCCGCCAGCTCAATATCCAGCCCGCGTTTGCCGCCGGAAATGTAAATGGTGGCAAATTCCTGCGCCGGGGCGTCAATCACCGTCGGCAGGCGCTTCTTCTGCCCCAGCGGACTGATGCCGCCCACCAGATAGCCGGTGATACGCTGCGCCACCATCGGGTCGGCCATGTCGACTTTCTTGGCGCCCAGCGCTTTCGCCACTTTCTTCAAATCCAGCTGCCCGGCGACCGGGGTGACGGCGACCGCCAGATGCTTCATATCGCCATTTACGGCGACCAGCAGGGTCTTGTAAACCTGGTCGGCATTGAGGCCGAGCTTGCGCACCACTTCATCACCGAAGTTGGTCGCATTGGGATCGTGATCGTAACTGTGGATCTGAAAGGGGATTTTGTTTTTTTCGAGTAATTTAACGGCGGGAGTCATAGCTATCCTTCTTACCAACCGGTTTTGCGTGACGTCAGAATACGCCCGCAGGTTGTCTAAAAAATAGTACCATCTTGCGCAATAGTGTTGGCAGTGATGGTCACTTTGAGCGACAATCAGACGATCCGGGATGCAAATCCCGGGATAATAATAATGATGAAATTCCTCTTTGACGGGCCAATAGCAATATTGGCCATTTTTTTATGTCAGCATATCCGGCAGATTCCCTTCGCCATACAGATGCAGCGCGCCGACGGCGACCACGTAGCGGCCCGGCGGCAGGGCCAGCAGCGTCTCGCGCCAGGCGAGATTGCGCTGGTGCATCAGCACATCATATAAAGACTGGCTGAAGGTCGTCGGCAGCGATACCGCGCCGCGCGACGGCGGTTGCTCCAGCCACCAGCCGATCATGACCTGCAGTAAACGGGCGTTGGTGCGCCAGTGGGTAAGCGTATCCTCCAGCAGCGCCATTCCGCCATCGGGCAGGTCGCGCAGCAGCGCGATCTGGCTGTCGGCGCCTTCCAGCTCCATCACCGCTATGTTGCTCTCGCGGGCGGCCATCAGCAACTGATAATCGATACCGTAATCCGGCCGCAGCCCCAGCTTCTGCGCCTGGGTGGCCTGCAGAACCATCGCCACCTGCCACAGCGGCTGGCTGTCGAATAGCGCGACCGACAGGCCGAGTTCACCGGCTCGCGTCTGTAGCTCGCTCAGCTGCGCGTCGCTCAGGCGCTCCGCCAGCGGCGGATAAGCGGGGAGATGGCTAAACGGGGTTTCATTGCCGCTGATATCGGCCTCAACGATTAACGCATCGGCCTGGCGTATTTTTTTCAGCAGCTTCGCTGGCGGCGGCGCCATATCGCGGGTGCCCATATGGATGCTGCCGACGAGGTGCAGATAGCGTTCGCCGGGCAGGACGATATCCATCGCAGGCCAGGAATAAGACGAGCCGACGGCGGCTCGCCACAGCATTTTTATCCGGTTTAACAGGCCCATACGCGCTCCGAAGTGTGAGGCATTCATGCTAGCGCATATGGTGATACACGTCACCCTTCCGGCGGGCTTTTCTTGTCCCGGTAAAAAAGCGGGCGCCGACCCTGTCAGCGCCCGCTTTCCTCAACAACGCTTACGCTTTTGGTTTAAAGCGCAGCAGGCGGTTAGCGTTACTCACCACGGTAATCGACGACAGCGCCATCGCCGCGCCGGCGACCACCGGATTGAGCAACGTGCCGGTCAGCGGCCAGAGGATCCCGGCGGCAATCGGGATGCCCAGCGAGTTGTAGACAAAGGCCCCCAGCAGGTTCTGCTTCATATTGCGTAAGGTCGCCTTCGAAATCGCCAGCGCATCGGCCACGCCGTGAAGACTATGGCGCATCAGGGTGATCGCCGCCGTTTCAATGGCGACATCGCTGCCGCCGCCCATGGCGATCCCGACATCCGCCTGCGCCAGCGCCGGGGCGTCGTTAATCCCATCGCCCACCATCGCCACTTTGTGCCCCTGGCTCTGCAGACGCTTAATGGCGTCGGCTTTACCGTCCGGCAGCACGCCGGCAATCACTTCATCAATGCCGGCTTCTTTGGCGATAGCATTCGCGGTAGTGGGGTTATCCCCGGTGAGCATCACCAGGCGGTAGCCCTGACGATGCAGGCGCGCCAGAGCGTCGACGCTGTCTTCGCGTAGCGGGTCACGGATGGCGAACAGCGCGGCCGCCTGACCATCTACCGCCAGCAGCACCGGCGTAGCCCCGCGCGAGGCCTGCGCCATCATCTCGCTTTCTATATCGCCGGTGGCGATATGTTGCTCGTTGAGCAGCGCCTGGTTACCGAGCAGCAGGCGATGGCCTTCCGCTTCGCCGCTGACGCCCAGGCCGCGCAGAGTGCGGAAGCCGCTCACTTCCGGCAACGGGCTGTCTCCGGTTTTATCAAGGATCGCTCGCGCCAGTGGATGGCTTGAACCCTGCTCGAGCGCGGCGGCAAGACGCAGCGCGGTCATCTCATCAACGCCAGCGAAAGTTTTCACCGCCACCACCTGCGGCTTGCCTTCGGTCAGGGTGCCGGTTTTATCGAACACCAGGGTGTCGAGTTCACTGGCGCGCTGCAGAGCATCGGCGTCGCGCACCAGTACGCCGTACTCCGCCGCCCGGCCAACGCCGGAGATAATCGACATCGGCGTCGCCAGGCCTAAGGCGCATGGACAGGCGATAATCAGTACCGTGGTGGCGATCACCAGGGTATAGACGATCTGCGGCGCCGGGCCGAAAAAGTACCAGATCGCAGCGCTAATCAGCGCAATGGCGACCACCGCCGGGACAAACACCGCGGAGATTTTATCCGCCAGCTGGCCGATCTCCGGCTTGCTGCTCTGCGCCTGGCGCACCATGCGGATAATACGTGCCAGCGTGGTCTGGCTGCCGACGGCGCTGGCGGTGAACAGCACGCTGCCGTCCTGCACTACGGTGCCGGCGTGAATGGCGTCGCCATCGCCTTTTTGCTGCGGTACCGGTTCGCCGGTGAGCATCGCTTCATCAAACCAGGCTTCCCCCTGGCTTATCACGCCGTCGACCGGGACGCGGTCGCCGGTCGTCAGGCGCAGCGTCATGCCGGCCTGAACTTCAGCGAGCGGCAGATCTTTCTCGCCCTCGGGCGTAACGACCCGCGCCGAAGGCGGCGTCAGGTCGAGCAGTTTTTCCAGCGCTTTTGAGGAGCGCTGGCGGGCGCGGGCCTCCAGCATATGGCCGAGGTTAATCAGGCCGATAATCATTGCGCTGGCTTCGTAATACAGATGGCGGGCTTCCATCGGGAACCACTGTGGCCACAGGTTGACGCTCATCGAGTACAGCCAGGCGACGCCGGTACCGAGCGCCACCAGCGTATCCATGGTGGCGGTGCCGTTTTTCAGGCTTTTCCACGCGCTGCGGTAGAAGTGGCCGCCGGCGAAGACCATCACCGCCAGGGTGACGAGGCCGATGACCAGCCACAGCGAACGGTTGTCGTCGCTGACCATCATGTTATCGCCGATCATGCCCCAAACCATCACAGGCACGCCGACCAGCAGGGCGACAATCGCCTGCCAGCGAAAACGTTTCATGGTGGCGATGGCGGTTTCCTGCTGCCGTTCGCGGCGTTCCAGATCGTCCTCGATCGCCTCCGCGCCGTAGCCCGCTTTCTCCACCGCCTGCACTAATTCTGCGGCGGACGCACTGCCCATCACCAGCGCCGTGCGTTCCGCCAGGTTAACCCGCGCCTGTGAGACGCCCGGCACCGCGGCAAGCGCGTTCTGTACCCGGGAGACGCAGCTGGCGCAGCTCATGCCGTTGATCAGCAGCTGTTGACTGTCATCTTCGTCATGGGCTGCCGGAAGCTCAGGAGTGGCCGCTGTCAGTGCTTCCGACGGGATTGATGATTCTGCCAGCGGTTTAGCCTTTGGGTGGCTGAGCTCCGCGCCGTATCCGGCTTGTTTAACGGTTTCAATCAGCGCTTGTGCGCTGGCGCTGCCCGTCACATGGGCTTCAGTGAGGGTGACTTCCGCTTGCTCAACGTCAGGACGCTGCTCCAGACTCTCTTTCACGCGTTTAACGCAGTGGCCACAGGAGAGGCCATCCAGCGTCAGGTCGATAGTGTTAGACATAAATAACTCCTGAATAATTTTCCGGTCAACGATTGACCAGAACCACTCTTTCATCGAGTATTAAGAAGGTTAAACCTTCCAGCAAGGGGAAGGTCAAGGAGAAAAAATGAATATCAGCGATGTGGCGAAAAAAACCGGCTTAACCAGCAAAGCGATTCGTTTTTACGAAGAGAAGGGGCTGGTGACGCCGCCGTTGCGGAGCGAAAACGGCTACCGCACCTACGGTCAGCAGCATCTCGATGAGCTGACGCTGCTGCGCCAGGCGCGGCAGGTGGGGTTTAATCTGGAAGAGTGCCGCGAGCTGGTGGCGCTATTCAACGACCCGTCACGGCACAGCGCCGATGTGAAAAAACGCACGCTGGAGAAAGTGGCGGATATCGAGAACCATATCCGCGAGCTGCAAAATATGCGCGCGCACCTGCTGGCGCTGGCTGAATCCTGCCCCGGCGACGACAGCGCGGAGTGCCCGATTATCGATAATCTTTCCGGCTGTTGTCATCGCAAGGCGCAGGCTTAACGAACAACGGGTCTGATCCGCAGCGTAATCCCTTCCACGGCGACCACTTCGACCTTGCTGCCCGCGGCGAGGTCCTCGTCAGCCATCACCGGCCAGGAGCTGTCGCCCACGCGTACGTGGCCGCGGCCGTTTACCAGCGGGGTATCCAGCGTCAGACGGCGGCCAATCAGCTGTAGCCCGCGCTGGTTGAGTTGAGCATCGGCAGGACGCTGCAGTTTGACGCGCTTGCGCAGCCACTTCGACCACAGCCACGCCGCCAGCAGAGTGAGGACGGCAAACAGCGTGCCTTGCCATTCCCAGCTCAGCGGCAGGAGCCAGGTCAGGGCGCCGGTCACCACGCCGGCGACGCCGCTCCATAGCAGGTATCCGCTGCCGCCCAGCATCTCGGCCGCCAGCAGCAGCCCGCCGAGGCTAAGCCAGAACAGATGGGGGTGGGCGAGGATCAGGTCGATCATGATTTTTTCCGATCGCCAGCGCCTTCTTTGATCAGCTCGCTGATCCCGGCGATCGATCCCATCAGGCTGCTGGCGTCCAGCGGCATCAGCACCACTTTACTGTTGTTGGCGGCGCCAATCTGCTGCAGCGCATCGGTGTATTTCTGCGCCACGAAGTAGTTGATCGCCTGAATATCGCCTGAGGCGATCGCCGAGGAGACCATCTGGGTGGCGCGGGCTTCCGCTTCAGCGGAACGCTCGCGGGCCTCCGCCTGCAGGAACGCGGACTGCCGCTCGCCCTCCGCCTTGAGGATCTGCGACTGCTTTTCCCCTTCCGCTTTCAGTATTTCCGCCTGACGCACCCCTTCGGCCTCGAGAATATAAGCGCGCTTGGTTCGTTCGGCTTTCATCTGGGCGTTCATCGAGGCGATAAGTTCCGCCGGTGGGCGAACGTCGCGAATTTCGACGCGGGTGATTTTCACCCCCCACGGGTTGGTGGCGTCGTCAACGATATGCAGCAGGCGGGTGTTAATGCTGTCGCGCTGGGAGAGCATTTCGTCCAGCTCCATCGAGCCGAGCACGGTACGGATGTTGGTCATCGTCAGGTTGACGATCGCCTGCTCAAGATTGCTGACCTCGTAGGCGGCCTTCGGCGCGTCAACCACCTGAATAAAGCAAACGGCGTCGATAGTGACGTTGGCGTTATCCCGGGAGATCACCTCCTGTGACGGGATGTCGAGCACCTGCTCCATCATGTTCACTTTGCGGCCGATGCGGTCCATAAACGGCACGACTAAGCTTAATCCCGGCTGCAGCGTCTGGGTAAAACGCCCGAAGCGCTCCACCGTCCACTGGTAGCCCTGCGGGACGATTTTCACCGCCGCGGCCACAATGACCAGCGCGACGAAAATAAGGATAGGAATAAAAATCAGCATCAAAAACCTCCTGTCTTGTTGCCTGGTGGGGCGCTACAAGGAAATAGCGCATGTTTAAATTGAGTATATCTTTCTCCTCATCCTGGAGAAAGGAAAGTGGGGTAAACTAGCGGTGTTTCAGAAAATAATCAGGAAGACTCATGAAGGAAAATAACGCGCTTTTGCGTCTCGAGGATGTGGGATTTAAGACCGACGACGCAGTTATTTTACATAATATCAACCTTCAGCTCAGACCCGGGGAATTCAAGTTGATTACCGGGCCTTCCGGCTGCGGGAAAAGCACCTTGCTGAAAATTATCGCCTCGCTGCTCAGCCCGACCTCCGGACGTCTGTTTTTCGATGATGCCGATGTCGCGACGCTGTCGCCGGAAAGGTATCGCCAGCAGGTCTCTTATTGTGCGCAGACGCCGGCGCTGTTCGGGGATTCGGTTTACGATAACCTGATTTTTCCGTGGCAGATCCGTAATAAACAACCGGATCCGCAGGCGCTGGTGGCCGATCTGCAGCGCTTTGGTCTTGGCGAAAATATGCTGGAAAAATCGATTAACGAACTGTCGGGCGGTGAAAAGCAGCGCGTATCGCTGATTCGCAATTTACAATTTCTGCCGCGCGTGCTGCTGCTGGACGAAATTACCAGCGCGCTGGATGACAGTAATAAACAGAATGTGAATGACATTATTCATGGCTACGCGACGGAAAAACAGGTCGCTGTTCTATGGGTCACCCACGATCGCAATGAAATTTCGCATGCCGATGAAGTAATTACGCTGCAACCTGCCGGCGGAAACATGCAGGAGGCACAGCATGAACGGGCATAACATTACGAACGAATCGCTGGCGCTGTCGATGGTGCTGGTGCTGATCGCTATTCTGGTGAGCTATCGGGAAAAGCTGGCGCTGGAAAAAGATATTCTCTGGAGCATCTGCCGGGCGATCGTGCAGCTGATTATCGTCGGCTATGTGCTGAAATATATCTTTAACGTCAACCATGCGGTTCTGACGCTGTTGATGGTGCTGTTTATCTGCTTTAACGCGGCGTGGAATGCCAAAAAGCGCAGTAAATATATCGATAAGGCGTTTGTCTCGTCATTTATCGCCATCACCACCGGCGCTGGGCTGACGCTGGCGGTGCTGGTGTTCTCCGGCTCGATAGCCTTCGTGCCGATGCAGGTGATCCCGATTGCCGGGATGGTGGCCGGGAACGCCATGGTGGCGGTGGGGCTGTGCTACAACAATATGGGCCAGCGCTTCAGCAGCGAGCAGCAGCAGATTCAGGAGAAGCTCAGCCTCGGCGCGACGCCGAAGATGGCCTCGGCGCGGCTGATCCGCGACAGCATCCGCGCGTCATTGATTCCCACCGTCGATTCAGCGAAAACGGTCGGCCTGGTGAGTTTGCCAGGGATGATGTCGGGACTAATTTTTGCCGGTATTGACCCGGTGAAGGCGATTAAGTACCAGATCATGGTAACTTTTATGCTGCTGTCGACCGCCAGCCTGTCGACGATTATCGCCGGCTATCTGACCTACCGGAAGTTCTTCAACGCCCGCCATCAGCTGGTGGTGACGCAGCTGAAAAAACGCCCGTGAACGATCCCGGGTTGCGGCGTTCACGCCTCACCCGGGTTGCTAAGGCTACGTTGCGCATCGTTTGCATAGCCCGGATAAGCGCAGCGCTATCCGGGGCAGGCAACGAATTAGTACAGCAGCGAATAGAGCTGACGGCGGTATTTGGCGGCCAGCGCATCGCCGGTACCGAGGGCGGCGAGGATCTCCTGCAGCATCTTGCGCGCCTGGCCGTCGCCGGCGCCTAAATCCTTCTGCAGATGGCTGAACAGCAGCGCCAGCGCTTCTTCGTTACGCCCGACCTGATGCAGCTGTAGCGCCAGCTGGGAGGCCAGCAGCGCATCCTCCGGATTCTGTTCCACCTGCTGCTGCAGCTGCTGGATTTCCGGCGTGTCGGCGGCCTGTTTGAGCAGCTCAATCTGCGCCACCAGACCCTGATAGTGGGTATCCTGATCCTGCAGCGGGATGGTTTTCAGCACGCTTTCCGCTTCATCGGAACGGTGCAGGGCAATCAGCGTTTCCGCCAGCAGCAGGCCAATCTGGCTCTCCTGATTCGACAGCTGCCAGGCTTCCTTCAGCAGCGGCAGGGCATCGGCGTATTTTTCTTCCTGCATCAGGGCCAGCGCCTGCTGAGCTTTCAGCTCCTCTTCGCGGGGCAGGACTTTATCCAGCAGGGCGCGGATCGCTTCTTCCGGCTGCGGGCCTTCAAAACCGTCCACCGGCTGGCCGTTCTGGAACAGATAAACCGTAGGGATGGCGCGCAGACCAAACTGTGAAGCGAGCATCTGCTCAGCGTCGCAATCGACCTTCGCCAGCGTAAACTGGCCATTGTATTGCGCGGCCAGACGCTCAAGAACCGGGGTCAGCTGTTCGCAGTGCTGGCTGCGGGCAGACCAGAAGTAAAACAGCACCGGGACGTTCATAGACTGCTGTAGCGTCTGCTGCAGGTTCGCTTCGCTAATGTTGACAATATTCTGTTCGGACATGGGCATTTCTCGTTAGTCGATTTCTGTTTTACATGGGGGCGGCATTCCGCGCTTCAACTCAGCCGTGGATAATTTTGTCCATCGCGCGGGCTGGCAGCAGGCGTTTGAGCAGCGCCACCGCGTGGGTGACCAGGGTGACCGGGTAGCGCAGCTTCGGCTTATCGCTGGTAAAAGCGTGGCGCACTTTTTCCACCACCGCCTCCGGCCCGAGGGTAAAACGGGCGGCGATGCCCGGGTTTTCAACGGGCTTGTCGCTTTGCGTCTGGTTGACGTTATCGGTAAAGCGGGTGCGGATCGGGCCCGGTTCAATCAGGCTGACCTGAATACCGCTGTGGCGCAGCTCCATGCGCAGCGCATCGGACCATGCCTCAAGGGCATATTTGCTGGCGGCGTAGGCCCCACGGCCGGGGCTGGCGATAAGCCCCATCACCGAGGAGGTCATCACGATGCGCCCTTCGCCGTGCGGGGTCATCGCCGGCAGCAGCAGCATGGTGAGCTGATGGGCGCCAAAAAAGTTGGCGGAAAACTGCTGTTCCATCTGCTGGCGGCTGATGGTGTTCAGCGGGCCATAGACGCCGTATCCGGCGTTATTGAACAAGCCGTAGAGACGATTATCGGTCAGCGCAATCACCTCCGCCGCCGCGCGCTCCACGCTCTGCGGGTCGTCCAGATCGAGCAAAATACCGGTTAGCCCCAGCTCCTGCATCCGCGCCACATCCTCCGCTTTGCGGCAGGCCGCCAGCACGCGAAAGCCCTCGCGGGTTAAATCCAGCGCGCTTTCCAGACCAATTCCGCTGGAACAGCCTGTCACTAAAACCGTTTTTTGCATAACTTTACCTGTCAGCGACCCCTGGCGTTCAGGAGTCATGATTAACTAAGGGAGCCAGCCGGTTCGCCATCCAGTCGGCGATAAACGGCTGCGCGTCGCGATTCGGGTGAATGCCGTCGTCCTGCATCCACTGGGGTTTCAGATACACCTCCTCCATAAAAAAGGGCAGGAGAGGAATAGCGAACTCTTTGGCCAGGGCCGGGTAAATCGCGCCGAAGGCTTCATTATAGCGGCGGCCATAGTTCGCCGGCAGGTGAATTTGCATCAGCAGCGGTTCGGCGTTGGCCGCTTTGATCGTCTGAATGATGGTGCGCAGCGTCTGCTCGGTCTGCTGCGGCGGAAAGCCGCGCAGCCCGTCGTTGCCGCCGAGCTCAACCAGCACCCAGCGCGGCTGATGCTGCTTAAGCAGCGCTGGCAGACGGGCCAGTCCCTGCTGGGAGGTATCGCCGCTGATGCTGGCGTTCACCACCGGCGTTTTCGCCTGCCACTTCTCATTGAGCAGCGCAGGCCACGCGGCGTTGGCCGCCATCCGATAGCCAGCGCTCAGGCTGTCGCCGAGGATCAGCAGTGTGTCCGCCGCCATCGCGCGGCAGGTAAACAGGAACAAAAACAGGAAAGGCACATGCCAGCGGAAAACATACTTGAAGTTCATCATCTTAAGAAGTCCGTCGGTCAGGGGGAGCATCAGCTCACCATCCTTACCGGAGTTGAGCTGGTTGTCAAACCGCGGCAGACCATCGCCCTGATCGGCGAGTCGGGCTCCGGTAAATCGACCCTGTTGGCGATCCTCGCCGGCCTGGACGATGGCAGCAGCGGGGAAGTATCGATGCTGGGCAAACCGCTGCATCGAATGGATGAGGAGGCGCGGGCGGCGCTGCGGGCGCAGCACGTCGGTTTTGTATTTCAGTCGTTTATGCTGATCCCAACGCTCAACGCCCTGGAGAACGTCGAGCTGCCGGCGCTGCTGCGCGGCGCCAGCGATAGCCAGAGCCGGGGCGATGCCCGGGCGCTGCTTGAGCAGCTGGGGCTTGGCAAACGCCTGCACCACCTGCCGGCGCAGCTCTCCGGCGGCGAACAGCAGCGGGTGGCGCTGGCCCGGGCCTTCAATGGGCGTCCGGCCATTCTGTTCGCCGATGAGCCCACCGGCAACCTCGATCGCCAGACCGGGGACAAAATTGCCGATCTGCTGTTCTCGCTTAATCGCGAACACGGCACCACCCTGATCCTCGTCACTCACGATCCGCTGCTGGCGGCGCGCTGCGACCGCCGTCTGCGCCTGGTGGATGGCCAGCTGTGGGAGGAAGCATGATCGCCCGCTGGTTCTGGCGCGAATGGCGCTCGCCGTCGCTGCTGATCGTCTGGCTGGCGTTAAGCCTCGCCGTGGCCTGCGTGCTGGCTCTGGGGTCGATAAGCGATCGAATGGAGAAAGGCCTCAGCCAGCAAAGCCGTGAGTTTATGGCGGGCGACCGGACGCTGCGCAGTTCGCGCGAGGTGCCCGCTGAGTGGATCGCGCAAGCGCGGAAGTCAGGGCTGAGCGTCGGCGAACAGCTGAGCTTCGCCACCATGACCTTTGCGGGCGATACGCCGCAGCTGGCGGACGTCAAGGCAGTGGATGACCGCTATCCGCTGTATGGCACTCTCGAGACGCAGCCGCCGGGGCTGAAGCCCCGGGCGGGCAGCGTCCTGCTGGCGCCAAGGCTGATGGCGCTGCTGAACTTGAAAACCGGCGATACGATTGACGTTGGCGACGCCACGCTGCGCATTGCCGGGGAAGTGATTCAGGAGCCGGATGCGGGGTTTAACCCCTTCCAGATGGCGCCGCGGCTGATGATGAATATGGCCGACGTGGCAAAGACCGGCGCCGTGCAGCCCGGCAGTCGCGTCGCATGGCGATATAAGTTCGCCGGCGACGCTGAACAGCTGGCCCGTTATGAGCAGTGGCTGCTGCCGAAACTCGGCCCGGAGCATCGCTGGATTGGTCTTGAACAGGACGACAGCGCACTGGGCAAATCCCTCGAACGCTCGCAGCAATTCCTGTTGTTATCCGCGCTGTTGACGCTGCTGCTGGCCGTCGCGGCGGTGGCCGTGGCGATGGGCCACTACTGCCGCAGCCGCTACGATCTGGTCGCCATACTCAAGACGCTGGGCGCCGGACGGGCGCAGCTGCGCAAGCTGATTGTCGGTCAGTGGCTGCTGCTGCTGGCGCTGTCGGTGTTAACCGGCGGGGTGGCGGGGCTGGCGCTGGAGCGCCTGCTGCTGCTGGTGCTCAAACCGGTTCTGCCCGCCGCGCTCCCGCCGGCCAGCGGCTGGCCGTGGCTGTGGGCGGTGGGCGCGACCGGCGTGATTTCCCTGCTGGTGGGCCTGCGGCCGTATCGGCTGCTGCTGGCGACCCTGCCGCTGCGAGTGCTGCGCCAGGACGTGGTGGCCAGCGTCTGGCCGCTGAAGATCTGGATCCCGACGGTCAGCGCCGTGGTGGTGGGCCTGCTGGCGTGGCTGATGGGCGGCAGTCCGCTGCTGTGGTCAGTGCTGGCCGGGGCGGTGGTGCTGGCGCTGCTGTGCGGCCTGGTGGGCTGGGGGTTGCTATGGCTGCTCAAACGCCTGACGCTCAGAGCCTTGCCGCTGCGTCTGGCGGTGAATCGCCTGCTGCGCCAGCCGTGGTCGACCCTCAGCCAGCTGGCGGCGTTTTCCCTGTCGTTTATGCTGCTGGCGCTCCTGCTGGTGCTGCGCGGCGATCTGCTCGACCGCTGGCAGCAGCAGCTGCCCCCGGAGAGCCCGAACTACTTCCTGATCAATATCGCCCCTGAGCAGATAATGCCGGTGAAGACCTTCCTCGCCGAACATCAGACGCGGGCGGCGGAATTCTATCCGATCGTCCGGGCTCGTCTGACGCAGATCAACGGCGAGTCCACGGACGGGAATAAAGACGAAGCGCTGAATCGCGAGCTTAATCTCACCTGGAGCGAACAGCGTCCGGATCATAATCCGCTGGTGGCCGGCAGCTGGCCGCCGAAGCAGGGCGAGGTATCGATTGAGGAGGGGCTGGCGCAGCGATTGGGAGTGACAATCGGCGATACGGTGATCTTTACCGGCGATATGCAGGAGTTCAGCGCGAAGGTGAGCAGCGTGCGCAAAGTCGACTGGGAGAGCCTGCGGCCAAACTTCTTCTTTATTTTCCCCACCGGGGCGCTGGACGGGCAGCCGCAGAGCTGGCTCACCAGCTTCCGCTGGGATAACGGTCCTGCGATGTTGACCCAGCTGAACCGCGAGTTTCCCACCGTCAGTCTGCTGGATATTGGCGCTATCCTGCGTCAGGTCGGCCAGGTGCTCTCCCAGGTCAGCCGGGCGCTGGAGGTGATGGTGGGCCTGGTGACGGCCTGCGGCGTGCTGCTGTTGCTGGCGCAGGTGCAGGTCGGTATGCGTCAGCGTCATCAGGAGCTGGTGGTCTGGCGCACGCTGGGGGCAGGGAAATCGCTGCTGCGCGCCACGCTGTGGGCGGAGTTTGCCCTGTTGGGGCTGGTCTCCGGCCTGGTGGCGGCGATAGGCGCTGAAGTGGCGCTGGCGATGCTGCAGACCAAAGTCTTTGATTTTCCCTGGGCGCCGGACTGGCGGCTGTGGGTGATGCTGCCGCTGACGGGAGCAGTGTTGTTATCCCTGTGCGGCGGCGGGCTGGGGCTGCGTTTATTAAAAGGGAAAGCGCTATTCCGTCAGTTTAGCCAGTAAGAATATTACATGTTGATGATGCGCCGCCGTTTTTGGCGGCGCTTTTATTTTAAGCGCACAAATTGATAAACCATTGATTTTTAAGCGCACGAAACATTAAAAACCCAGCAACACGCTGTGCTGATTCGCGGTTAATATTCAACTGGAAAATATAAGGTTGCTTATTAATCAAGGAAAAACTATGGCACACACAATAAAAACGCTGGCGATCTCGATCGGCGCAGCATTAGCGTTAACGTCATTGGCTGCCCACGCGGAGATCACCCTGCTAAAACAGGATCCGCAGGCGGGGGATCCGTTAAGCCGGCTTAACTTTACCGTCGGCGGAAGTATCCGCCCGCAGTTCAATATGATGACCGGCGACGGGGATAAAGGCTCCTATAAGCGCAACGGTTTCGACGGCGGCACCCGCTTTCGTTTCGCCGCGGACTACTATCTGTTCGATGATATTAGCTGGATCAGCTACTACGAGCTGGGGGTGAATATTCCGGCGCTGTTCGACTGGGATAATCACTACGCGGAAGGGGCAAACAATACCACCCGCCGCATGCTGTATACCGGCCTGAAAAGCGATACCTGGGGGACGTTAACCTACGGTCAGCAAAACAGTATTTACTATGATGTGGTCGGGGTGAAAACCGATATCTGGGACTACGATATGATTGCCCAGGCGCCGGGCAACGGTATTAACGGCGATTACGATGGTTCTTATCGTTCCCGTAATATGCTGAAATATAAGAAAACCGTTGGCGATGTCGATCTTTACGGCTCCTATCTGTTCGAAGACAGCGAATACCTGCCGGGTAATGGTCTGCGCTATAAACGTAAAGGCGGCGGTTCTGTTGGCGCGGACTACCACATCATGAAGGATCTGACCTGGGGGACCGCGTGGAACTACACCCGCGCCGAAATGCGCAACCCGTCAAGTTCCGACAGCAAAACCTATGACCAGAACATCGTCGGTACCGCGCTGAGCTGGACCCCGGATAACTGGACTTTCTCCTTCGGCGGCGGCTGGTATCAGAACTTCCTCACTACCAAAAAAACCGATGTCCATAATTACTTCGCCGGCGACGCCTGGGGGATTGAATATTTTGCGGGCTATAAATTCCCGATCAATCAATATGCCGTTAAATCTATTCAGCCGTACTTTATGGGCGACCGTCTGGAATATGTGAACGGCCGTAACTACCAGCGTATTGATAACGGTCTGGGGATCAGCTTCCAGCTGGATTATGGTTTCCGCGTTGACTACGAGCACGTGTTTACCTCCAGCACCGACAACCTGGGCGATATGAACCTGGTGCGTCTGCGTTACGACTTCTAAGCGGTAACCATTCCCCGGTGACGCTGCGCTTACCGGGGCTACAGGTTCACCGCCGTCTGCGGACCCGTAGCCCGGCTAAGGCGTTTACGCCGCAAGCCGGGACAAGAGAGGGTGAGATTACTCCGCCAGCCAGGCGGCGACCTCCTGCCAGTTGCCGCGAAAAATAATCTTCCCGGCTTTTTTCCCCAACTGATAGCGATACATCGGGTCGTAGTATTCTTCCAGCAGGGGGACCAGCCAGCTGAAGTGCGCTTCGGTGTCGGCGGTTCTCTGCTGTTCAAGCAGCGCTTCATCAAGCCTGGCAGTGAGCTGAGCAAAACGCTGCAGTCCCAGGCGACGACGGATGGCGAACAGGCCGTGATGTAGATACTCGCCATATGCCTGCCAGCCTTTCTCTTCGCCATAGGCGGCGATAAAGTCGCGATACATGCGATCGAAATACTCCTCGCGCAGCCGTTCGAGGCGAACGTCAAACGGATCTTCCACCACCGCCAGCGGCGATTGCGCCATGCGGATGCGCAGGCACTCCGGCAGATGGTTGGCGCCGATCATGTGGCCTTCATCTTCCAGCACCCAGCGCGTCTGCTGTTCGGCTTTTTTGAGCAGGCTAACCGCCAGATGGTTTTCAAAGGTGGCCTGCGGATGCTGCGGCTGTAGCGTGCGGCCAAACGAAGAGCCGCGGTGGTGGGCATGGCCTTCCAGATCGATACCGTCCGGGCGCGAGCAGACCAGCTGGGTTTTGCCGTTGCCGGTGCAGCCGCCAATCAGCACGATCGGTCGCTGTACCAGCGCGTCGGTGGCCTGGATCGCCGCCTGGCGCAGCGCTTTATAGCCGCCGACGATCAGGGGGTAATCCACACCAGCTTCTTTCAGCCACTGCTGGACGATATGCGAGCGCTGGCCGCCGCGAGCGCAGCACAGGAAACCGTGCGGGTAACGGGCGCACGCTTCCAGCCAGGCCTGGATCCGGCTGGCGCGCAGGTCGCCCTGGACCAGCTTATGGCCGAGCGCCAGCGCCGCTTCCGGCCCCTGGCGCTTGTAGCAGGTGCCGACCGCGGCGCGTTCTTCATCATTCATCAGCGGCAGGTTGATCGCCGCCGGCATCGCGCTTTGGCTAAACTCCACCGGGGCGCGCACGTCAATCAGTGGCGTATCGCTGGCAAGGATCTGCAGAATATTTTTTGGTACTGATTCCATCATTTAAACCGTTAGGCAATCCAGACGCGTCGCTCGACGCGATAATTCTCCTATTGTACGCGGTGAGCGCCTGTGAGGATTGATTTTTCACGGTGTATTGCTGAATAGCGTCAGGAATCCCTCAATTTCCGGTGCAGAATGGCTGAACAATGAAGCGATGTCCTGCACCGCTTTACCATGATGATCTTTACGCCAGGCGAGACTCAATGGCGAAGGAGGGCGCATGGTCGGAATGTGTCGGGCGATTAGCTTGCCCTGAGCGATAAGCGGCAGGCACAGCGGTTCTGGTAAAAAGCCGATGCCGACGCCGGCGAGATGGGCGGCAACTTTGGTTTCGATATCGGGAACCACTATCTCTTTTTGCCCGGGCAGACGCCAGGCGACGCGCTTCGTCAGCCTTCGGGCGCTGTCCTCAATATTCACTGCCGGATAGCGCCGCAATTGAGCCTCTGATAGCGGGTCGGTTTGCTGGCTTAGCGGGTGATGTGGCGACATCACGAACAGCCAGGTCACCTCACCCAGTGGGTAAACCGCCATATTTTCCGCTAACGGTTCGGTGCCGGTCACGCCGATGGCCAGCGAAAAGTCGTCATGCAGTAGCGTATCCCAGACGCCCATATAGATTTGTCGTGAAAAATGAAATTGCGTAAAAGGGTAGCGCTGGGTGAGCCAGGCCAGCAGCCGGGCAATGGCCTGCGGGTCGTACATCAGGTTATTCACCACAATATTGACCTGACGCTCTACCCCGTCATTTATCTGCTGAAGCTCGCCGGGCATACTATCAATCCACCCCAGCCACTCTCTGGCTTGCGCCAGCAGGTGCATCCCGGCCGGCGTTAGCAATACGCTGCGCGTTGTACGGGAAAAGAGTGCGACACCGGTGTTGTCCTCCAGTAATTTGATGCGATAGCTGATGGTGGCGGTTGTTTTATAAAGTTTTTCCGCTGCTCTTGAGAAGCTGCCGGTCTCAGCGACGCTGACAAAGGTGCGTAATGTTTCGGGATCGAGCATCGCCACATTCCTCGTTATTTAATAATTCACCCATGATTTTTAAGTATTTTTTCACAATAACCTTTTCAATAATGTGGGTTAAATCAGATTTTGGAAAATTATTCCAACTTATAGTGTTGCCATGCTTAGATGGCTGTGGATTGCGCAGCTTCTCTACCCCCTTCGACGTTGGGAAGGGGAACGGTTTTTAATGAATAAGGAACTGGTCATGAAGCTTGAAGTATTGCCCCTGACGCGAGATGCATTCCGCCCGTATGGGGATGTTATCGAAACGGAAGGACAGGATTTTTTTCACATCAATGATGGCAAAGTACAGCGTTTTCACGATCTGGCGATGGTGGAGACATTACAGCAGGATCGTACGCTCATCAGCATTAATCGTGCGCAACCCGCCGTGCTGCCGATTATTGTCACCGAACTGGAGCGCCATCCGCTGGGTACCCAGGCATTTGTGCCGATGCGGGGGGAGACTTTTGTCGTGGTGGTTGCGGCAGGAGGCGATGAGCCGGACATGACCACGCTGCGCGCGTTTATCTCCAATGGCCGCCAGGGGGTAAATTATCATCGCAATGTCTGGCACCATCCGCTGTTTGCCTGGCAGAGCGAAACCGATTTTTTAACCGTCGATCGCGGTGGAAAAGATAACTGCGATGTCGTGGAGATCCCGACCGTGGAGCTGAGCTTTGCGTGAGGTTGCACGTGACGCTGTCGATTATCTTGCATAACATGTGGGCGCTTACACACTATTTATGCTCAGGTTTTGAGCCGGAGATAATCGAGGTATGACAGAAGTGAGAAGGCGTGGAAGGCCTGGCCAGCAGGAGCCTTCCGCGCAAAAAGGCGCACAGGCGCTGGAGAGAGGGATCGCGATATTGCAATACCTTGAGAAGAGCGGCGGCAGCTCGTCGGTTAGCGATATTTCCCTGAATCTGGACTTACCGTTATCGACCACCTTTCGCCTGCTAAAAGTGCTGGAAGGCGCGGATTTTGTCTATCAGGACGCGCAGCTAGGCTGGTGGCACATCGGGCTTGGCGCATTCAATATCGGCTCGGCGTACATCCATAACCGGGATGTTTTATCCGTCGGCGGACCTTTTATGCGGCGGCTGATGCTGATGTCGGGGGAGACAGTCAACGTGGCGATTCGCAACGGCAACGAAGCGGTGCTGATTGGCCAGCAGGAGTGCAAGTCGATGGTGCGAATGTGCGCGCCGCTCGGCAGTCGACTCCCGCTGCATGCTTCAGGCGCGGGGAAAGCGCTGTTGTATCCGCTGTCTGCGGAAGAGCTGGTGGATGTGATTGTGAAGACTGGCCTGCAGCGGTTTACGCCGACGACGATTGTGGATTTACCGGTCCTGCAGCGAAATCTGGATGAGGCGCGAGCCTGCGGCTACAGCATTGACCAGGAGGAGCATGTTACAGGATTAAACTGTATTGCTTCAGCGGTTTACGATGATGTGGGCTCCGTGGTAGCGGCCATTTCGATTTCCGGACCTGCGTCCAGGTTAACCCCGGACCGTTTTGTCAGTCAGGGCGAGCTGGTAAGGGAGACGGCAAGGAATATCAGTACCGCGCTGGGCCTTAAACCCCAGGCCGACTGATCGCCGATCCAACCCGCTCACTTGAGCGGGACTTTTTTGGTTATGTTTAAATTTGGAAAAATTTTCCAATATAGTGAGGTAGTAAAAAATGGCAAAAATGAGAGCCGTTGACGCGGCAATGTATGTTCTCGAAAAAGAAGGGGTTAACACTGCATTTGGCGTGCCTGGCGCGGCAATTAACCCATTCTATTCTGCGATGCGTAAGCACGGCGGGATCCGTCATATTCTTGCCCGCCATGTTGAAGGCGCGTCTCATATGGCTGAAGGCTATACTCGTGCGACCGCCGGTAATATCGGGGTTTGTCTGGGGACCTCCGGTCCGGCCGGTACGGATATGATCACCGCGCTGTATTCTGCCTCCGCGGACTCGATTCCCATTCTGTGCATCACCGGCCAGGCACCGCGTGCGCGCCTGCATAAAGAGGATTTTCAGGCGGTGGATATTGAATCCATTGCTAAACCGGTCACCAAGATGGCGGTGACTGTGCGTGAGGCGGCGCTGGTTCCGGGCGTGCTACAGCAGGCTTTCCATCTGATGCGATCCGGCAGGCCGGGACCAGTGCTCATCGATCTGCCTTATGATGTCCAGGTGGCAGAAATCGAATTCGATCCTGAGCTTTACTCGCCGCTTCCGGCTTATAAACCGGTCGCCACGCGTCCGCAAATCGAAAAGGCACTGACGCTGTTAGCTCAGGCTGAACGCCCGGTGATTGTTGCCGGTGGCGGGGTGATTAACGCCGATGCCGCTGCGCTGCTGCAACAATTTGCGGAAATCACCCATGTCCCGGTGATCCCAACCCTGATGGGCTGGGGCTGTATCCCGGATGACCACGAACTGATGGCCGGAATGGTCGGCTTACAAACCGCGCATCGCTACGGTAACGCCACGCTGTTGGCCTCAGATCTGGTATTCGGGATTGGCAACCGCTTTGCGAATCGTCATACCGGCTCGGTTGAGAAGTACACCGCAGGCCGCAAAATTATTCATATCGACATTGAACCGACGCAAATTGGCCGTGTGCTGTGCCCGGATTTAGGCATTGTCTCCGATGCCAAAGCGGCGTTAATTCAGCTGGTAGAGATTGCGCAGCAGATGCAAAAAGAAGGGCGCCTGCCGCGCCGCGAGAGCTGGGTTAGCGAGTGCCAGGCGCGCAAGCGTACGCTGCTGCGTAAAACCCACTTTGATAACGTGCCGGTTAAACCGCAGCGCGTCTATGAAGAGATGAACAAAGCGTTTGGCCGGGACGTATGCTATGTCACCACCATCGGCCTGTCGCAAATCGCCGCCGCCCAGATGCTGCACGTGTTCAAAGACCGCCACTGGATCAACTGCGGCCAGGCGGGACCGCTGGGCTGGACGCTTCCCGCTGCGCTGGGCGTTTGCGCTGCCGATCCTGAGCGCAACGTGGTCGCGATTTCCGGTGATTTTGACTTCCAGTTTCTGATTGAAGAGCTGGCGGTAGGCGCCCAGTTCAATATTCCGTATATCCATGTTCTGGTAAACAACGCCTATCTCGGCTTGATCCGTCAGTCGCAACGCGCCTTTGACATGGATTACTGCGTTCAGCTGGCGTTTGAAAATATTAACTCTAGCGAAGTAAACGGCTACGGCGTCGATCATGTGAAGGTCGCGGAGGGACTCGGTTGTAAAGCGATTCGCGTCTTCAAGCCTGAGGATATTGCCCCCGCGTTTGAGCAGGCCAAAGCCTGGATGAAAGCCTATCGCGTGCCGGTTGTTGTGGAAGTGATCCTTGAGCGGGTCACCAATATCTCCATGGGTAGCGAGCTGGATAACGTGATGGAATTTGAAGATGTTGCCGATAGCGCCATCGATGCGCCAACCGAAATCTGCTTTATGAAATATGAATAAATGAGGTGAACCTATGTTGCGCTTTTCTGCTAATCTTTCCATGTTATTTCAGGAATATGATTTTCTGGAGCGCTTTGAGAAAGCGGCGGCCTGTGGTTTTCGTGCTGTTGAATTTATGTTTCCGTATGACTATGCGCCCGAGGTATTAAAGCAAAAGCTGAGAGACAACCAGCTGGAGCATACTTTACATAATTTACCCGCTGGCGACTGGGCGGCAGGGGAACGCGGCATCGCCTGTATTCCAGGCCGCGAAGCGGAGTTTCGCGAAGGTGTCGATGCCGCAATCCGCTACGCCAAAGCGCTGGGCAATTGTAAAATTAACTGCCTGGTCGGCAAAACTCCGGTGGGCTATCGCGAAGAACATATTCGCTCAACGCTGGTGGCGAATTTACGTTTTGCCGCCGCCGCGCTGGCCCAGGAAGGTATTCTGCTGCTAATTGAGCCGATCAATTACTTCGATATGCCGGGCTTTTATCTGAATACCACGCATCAGGCGTTAGCGCTGATTGATGAAGTGGGTAATGATAATCTGAAAATCCAGTACGATATTTACCATATGCAGCGAATGGAGGGGGAATTAACCCATACGATGCAAACTTACGCTAATCGTATTGGCCATTTACAGATCGCGGACAATCCGAATCGAGGTGAGCCCGGGACCGGTGAAATTAATTATGAATATCTTTTTAATTTCATCGATAAATCAAACTATGACGGTTGGGTAGGTTGTGAATATAAACCATTGACCACCACCGAAGCGGGACTAACATGGTTTAATCGTTACCGCTAATTTTTAATTTATCGTTGGGCAGTATTTATTATTCCAGACGCAGGGGTTTTATTTCCTGACAACAGGAAGGGATAACTATTGCCCGGGTAAATCGAAACAGAAATTCTGAGAGGAAACTTATGAAACTGGGATTTATTGGTCTGGGTATTATGGGCACCCCGATGGCGCTCCGACTTGCCAGGGCAGGCCACGCACTGCACGTTACTACCATTGGGCCTGTTGCTGACGAATTGCTCAAGCACGGGGCACAACATCTGGCCTGCGCAGAACAGGTGGCGGAGCAGTCAGACATTATTTTTATCATGGTACCCGATACCCCGCAGGTTGCCGAAGTGCTGTTTGGCGAACATGGTTGTGCTAAAGCGGCGCTGAAGGGCAAAATTATCGTGGATATGAGCTCTATCTCGCCGATAGAAACGAAACGTTTTGCGCAGCAGGTGCGGGATCTCGGCGCCGATTACCTTGATGCGCCGGTCTCGGGCGGTGAAATTGGCGCACGTGAAGGCACGCTCTCCATTATGGTTGGCGGCGATGAAAACATCTTTGCCCGCGTGAAACCGCTGTTTGATATTTTGGGTAAAAATATCACCCTCGTCGGCGGGAACGGCGACGGTCAGACATGTAAAGTCGCCAATCAAATTATCGTCGCGCTGAATATTGAAGCGGTGTCCGAAGCGCTGGTTTTTGCCTCTAAAGCTGGGGCGGACCCTGCTCGCGTTCGTCAGGCTTTGATGGGCGGTTTCGCTTCCTCTCGTATTCTGGAAGTGCACGGTGAAAGAATGCTCAACCGTACCTTTAATCCAGGCTTTAAAATTTCTCTGCACCAGAAGGATCTCAATCTGGCTCTGCAGAGCGCTAAAGCCCTGGCGCTTAATCTGCCGAATACTGCTACCTGTCAGGAACTGTTTAATACTTGTGCCGCCAATGGAGGTAGCGAGTTAGATCATTCGTCTCTGATTCAGGCTCTGGAATTAATGGCAAATCATCAAATAGCGTAATAAGCGTAAAGCTGCCGAAACCGGCAGCTTTATTTGAACCTCACAGGTGACTTTATGGATACGATCAATAACAAAGGTGTCGACTATTGGAAAAAAATAGTCGTGGTAATGAGTCTGGGCTGGGTGGCAATTTGGATCTATCGTACCGTATTAACGCCGATTTATCCGGAGATTCAGGCGTCATTAGGTAACGTCAGTAATGCTGAAATTGGCGCGATTGCCAGCTTCTATTTTTTGGCCTACTGCGGCATGCAGATCCCCTGCGGCATTCTGGTGGATAAACTGGGCCAGAAAATTATGCTGATGTGCGGTTTTTCGCTATTTATTATCGGTACCCTGAGTATCGCTAATGCCGGAAATCTGACGTTGATTTATATCGGCTCGCTGCTGGCCGGCGCTGGTTGCGCGTCGTTTTTTAGCTCCGCCTATTCGCTCTCCTCGGCCAATGTGCCGCAGGAACGCCGGGCGCTGGCGAACGCCATCATCAACAGCGGCTCCGCCATCGGCATGGGGATTGGCCTGATTGGCTCAAGCATTCTGGTCAAAAGCATGCATATGGCGTGGCAAAATGTCTTGTTTATCGTCGCCGCGATCCTGGTGGTGATGCTCTGCGTGTTTACCCTGGTGATTCGCCGCAAACTGAAAGCACCCGCTGCAGCGGAAAATAAAACGAGTGCAGCGGCATCAGCGCCGGTTGCAGAAGAGAAATCGGCGCCGCTATTCTCGCCATTACTGTGCAGCGTGTATTTCCTCTATTTCTGCACCTGCTACGGCTACTATCTGATTGTGACCTGGCTACCCTCTTATCTTCAGACCGAACGCGGGTTTGACGGTGGGGCGATTGGTTTTGCTTCCGCGCTGGTGGCGGTGGTCGGGGTCCCGGGCGCGCTGTTCTTTAGCCATCTCTCGGATAAATTCCGCGACAGTAAAGTCAAAGTTATTCTCGGGCTGGAGATAGTCGCGGCGGCCATGTTGATGTTTACCGTTCTGTCGCCGAATACCACCATGCTGATGATTAGCCTGGTACTGTACGGGTTGCTGGGCAAAATGGCCGTTGATCCGATTCTTATCTCGTTCGTCTCCGAGCAGGCGTCAGCGAAAACGTTAGGCCGCGCCTTCAGCTTATTTAATTTCTTTGGTATGAGTTCTGCAGTAGTTGCACCGACGCTCACCGGTTTTATTTCCGACCTGACCGGATCGAAAGAAATTAGTTTTGTGATGTCTGCTGGACTGGTTGTTACCGGGACGATACTTTTTGCCCTGATCACCTTGCGCAAGAATAAAATACCGTCAAAGACCATCACCGTATAATAAAAATAAATAATAAATATTGTTGTTCCACATAGCTAAACCTACAAACGTAATCCGATGCGTATTAAGAGGGAATTATGGAACAAACTCAAGACCTGTACAAAGCCAGGGGCTATAGTGATGATCTATTGCCGAAATCAGACACACAGCGTAACTGGAAAACATTCAACTATTTCACGTTGTGGATGGGTTCTGTACACAACGTACCAAATTATGTGATGGTTGGTGGTTTTTTTATCCTTGGTCTTTCCACCTTTAGCATTATGATGGCGATAATATTAAGTGCCTTTATAATTGCCCTGGTTATGGTGTTTAATGGTGCAGCCGGAAGTAAGTATGGCGTACCCTTCGCGATGATATTAAGAGCCTCATATGGAGTACGCGGTGCATTATTACCCGGACTGCTCAGAGGCGGTATCGCAGCGATTATGTGGTTTGGCTTGCAATGCTACGCCGGATCGTTGGCATTTTTGATCTTATTAGGCAAATTATGGCCTGCGTTTCTGACGCTTGGCGGTGATTTTAAGCTGCTGGGGTTGTCGTTGCCGGGGTTGATCGCCTTTCTGGTGTTCTGGTTGATTAACGTCGGGATTGGCTTTGGCGGCGGAAAAGTGCTGAATAAATTTACCGCAATCCTCAACCCCTGCATCTATATCGTCTTCGGCGGGATGGCTATCTGGGCCATTTCGCTGGTAGGATTCGGCCCGATCCTCGACTACCTGCCGACCGGGGTGGCAAAAGCGGAACATACCGGTTTCTTGTTCCTGGTGGTGATCAATGCGGTGGTGGCCGTCTGGGCCGCTCCGGCAGTCAGCGCCTCGGATTTCACCCAGAACGCGCGTTCGTTTCGCGAGCAGGCTATTGGTCAGACGCTTGGACTCGTGGTGGCCTATATTCTGTTTGCGGTCGCCGGCGTCTGTATTATCGCCGGCGCCAGTATCCATTACGGTATGGATACCTGGAACGTACTGGATATTGTGCAGAAATGGGACAGCCTGTTTGCCTCGTTCTTTGCGGTGCTGGTGATATTAATGACCACGATCTCCACCAACGCCACCGGTAATATTATTCCTGCGGGTTATCAAATTGCGGCGATTGCTCCCACGAAACTGACCTATAAAAACGGCGTGCTCATCGCCAGTATTATTAGCCTGCTGATCTGCCCCTGGAAATTAATGGAAAATCAGGACAGTATTTATCTTTTTCTCGATATTATCGGCGGCATGCTGGGTCCGGTTATTGGCGTAATGATGGCGCACTATTTTATCGTCATGCGTGGGCAAATTAATCTTGATGAACTTTACACTGCGGCAGGAGATTATAAATATTTCGATAATGGATTTAACGTTACCGCATTCCTGGTAACGATTGTGGCGGTTATTTTATCGCTCGGCGGAAAATTTATCCCGCTGCTCGAACCGTTCTCCCGCGTGTCATGGTTTGTCGGTGTTATTGTCGCTTTTGTCGCATACGCTTTGCTGAAGAAACGGGCGCAACCCAATAATCTGACGCGGCCAAATACTGTTAGTTAATTTAATTTTAACCAGGAAAGTTTATTTCATGGATGAAGCATTACCGGCCAAAGCCATTGTTATTGCGGCACGCATTGTCGCAGCAGAAGTATGGCGGCTGACCCATCTGTACACATACAAGGAGTTATTATGTCTTTTGATTTAATCATTAAAAACGGCACTGTTATTCTGGAAAACGAATCCCGGGTAGTCGATATCGCGGTGAGCGACGGCAAAATCGCCGCTATCGGTGAACACCTGGGCGAGGCGAAGCAGGTCATGGATGCCACGGGCCTGATCGTTTCGCCGGGCATGGTCGATGCGCATACGCACATCTCTGAGCCGGGCCGTACCCACTGGGAAGGTTACGAAACCGGAACCCGCGCGGCGGCAAAAGGCGGCATCACCACGATGATCGAAATGCCGCTGAATCAGCTACCGGCCACCGTTGACCGGCAGACCATTGAGCTGAAGTTCGACGCGGCGAAAGGCAAACTGACCATCGATGCCGCGCAGCTTGGCGGCCTGGTCTCTTATAACCTCGACCGGCTGCATGAACTGGATGAAGTGGGGGTGGTGGGATTTAAATGCTTCGTCGCCACCTGCGGTGACCGGGGGATCGATAACGATTTCCGCGACGTCAACGATTGGCAGTTCTTCAAAGGTATACAAAAGCTGGCCGAAATGAAGCAGACCGTGCTGGTGCACTGCGAAAACGCGCTGATCTGCGATGAGCTGGGCGAAGAGGCGAAAAGAGAAGGGCGCGTGACTGCCCATGATTACGTCGCCTCTCGGCCGGTCTTCACCGAAGTGGAAGCTATTCGCCGCGTTCTGTATCTGGCGAAAGTCGCCGGTTGCCGCTTGCACGTGTGTCATGTCAGCAGCCCGGAAGGGGTCGCCGAAGTGACCCGCGCCCGTCAGGAAGGGCAGGATGTCACCTGCGAATCTTGCCCGCACTACTTTGTCCTGGATACCGATCAGTTTGAAGAGATCGGTACCCTGGCGAAGTGCTCTCCGCCGATCCGCGATGCGGAAAACCAGAAAGGCATGTGGGAAAAGCTGTTCAACGGAGAAATCGACTGCCTGGTCTCCGACCATTCGCCGTGCCCACCGGAAATGAAGGCTGGCAATATCATGCAGGCCTGGGGCGGGATTGCCGGTCTGCAAAACTGCATGGACGTGATGTTCGATGAAGCGGTGCAGAAACGCGGTATGTCTCTGCCGCAGTTTGCCCGTCTGATGGCGACCAACGCCGCGGATATTTTCGGCCTGAAGCATAAGGGCCGCATCGCGCCGGGTAAAGACGCCGACCTGGTGTTTATTCAGCCGAACAGCAGCTACGTCTTACGGGCAGAAGACCTCGAATATCGCCATAAAGTCAGCCCTTACGTTGGGCGCAAGATTGGCGTTCGGATTGCTAAAACCATCCTGCGCGGCGAGGTGATCTATGACATCGAGCAGGGCTTCCCACGCGCGCCTAAGGGGAAATTTATCCTTAAGCATCAGCAGTAACGGGCGAATAAACAGTTGGGGATGGTTTTCTCCCTCTCCCTTTGGGAGAGGGCCGGAGTGAGGGCATGGGGGGGGTACATTTCCCCTCACCCTAACCCTCTCCCCAAAAGGGAAGAGGCGACTGTTCCTCGCCCCCATTCCATATTTAGCGCCTGTTTAACGGCAGGCGCTTTTTCAGGATTTCATCATGGTGGTATTGCCGCTAAATAAACGTAACACCCTGGCGGGATTTCAATGGTTCTTCTTTATTTTCTGCAACACCGTTGTGGTACCGCCAACATTACAGTCTGCTTTTCAGCTCCCTGCCAGCGCGTTAATTACGCTTACCCAGTACGGGTTTATCACCACCGGGTTGGCCTGTCTGGCGCAGGCGCTGCTGGGACATCGTCGGGCGATTATGGAAGGACCGACGGGCCTGTGGTGGAGCACCATTCTGACGGTCACCGTGGGCGAAGCCGCACGAGGGACGCCGTTCGACAGCATCGCCTCCAGCCTGGCTGTCGGCATATTTTTCTCGGCGGCGCTCACCATCATCATCGGCGTGAGCGGCATTGGCCATCGCCTGGCGAAGCTCTTCAGCCCAACGGTCATGGTCTTTTTCATGCTGCTGCTGGGGGCCCAGCTGACTACCATCTTTTTTAAAGGCATGCTTGGGCTGCCCTTTAGTTCAACGCAGGTCAATCCGGGTATTCAGCTGGCGCCATTTTGCCTGGCGCTGATGGTGATGATTCTGGTGCTGGGAATGATCATTTTTCTCCCGGATGGTATCGCTCGCTACGCCCTGCTGATCGGAACCCTGGCGGGTTGGGCTGGCTGGTATCTGCTGTTTCGCACTCCGCCTGCCACGATGGCATCCGGGCCGATTCACTGGCAGTGGTTCCCGCTGGGTTACGGCGGCCAGCTACGGCCCGGCATCATCTTAACCGCACTGCTGGCGGGACTGGTGAATATTACCAATACCTATGGCGCCATTCGCAGCACCGATGTTTTTTACCCCGAACAAGGGGCCAGTAATACCCGCTATCGACGCAGCTTTATGATCTCCGGTTTGATAACATTAATAACGGTTCCGCTCAACGTGGTGCCATTTTCTCCCTTTGTTTCGTCGACAGCTTTATTAACTCAAACTGGCGACACCTCGCGCCGGCCATTTATTATCGGCTGCTTGTGCTGTCTGCTGGTTGGATTATTTACGCCGCTGACCCACTTTTTTACCACCCTGCCTTTACCGATCAGCAGCGCGGTCATGCTGGTCTCTTATTTGCCGTTGTTATATTCCAGTTTATCTTTCAGTAAGCAAATTACCTTTACCGCACGAAATATCTACCGGCTGGCGCTGCCGTTATTTGTCGGCATTTTTTTGATGGGTCTGCCGCCGGTTTATCTCCAGACGTTGCCTCTGACAATCAGACCCCTTGTAGGTAACGGCTTACTAATCGGGGTGCTGCTGGCGGTAGCCATGGAGAATCTCATTCCCTGGGATCGTATTAAGTCATGACATTAAAAGGATGAACCATGAAAATTATTATTGCACCGGACTCGTTCAAAGAAAGCGTCAGCGCCAGCCGCTGCGCCCAGGCGATTAAGGCGGGCTTTACCTCTATTTTCCCGCAGGCGGAGTGCATCTGTCTGCCGATCGCCGACGGCGGCGAGGGGACGGTGGAGGCAATGGTTGAGGCCACCGAGGGTAAAATGGTGATGCTGCCGGTCATGGGGCCGATGGGCGATTTTGTCGGCGCCTTCTATGGCCTGAGCGGCGACGGACACACCGCGTTTATTGAGATGGCGGCGGCCAGCGGACTCATGCTGGTTCCCCCCGACGAACGCAACCCCCTGCAGGCCACCAGCTACGGCACCGGTGAGCTGATTCGCCATGCGCTGGACGCCGGCGTCCGTCACATCATTCTCGGTATTGGCGGCAGCGCCACGGTGGATGGCGGAATGGGGATGGCTCAGGCGCTGGGAGCACGCTTTGTTGATGAACGCGGCGATAGCGTCGGGCTCGGCGGCGGAGCGTTAGAGCGGCTGGTCAACGTTGATTTACGCGATCTCGACCCGCGACTTCGCGAGTGCCGGATTGACGTAGCCTGCGATGTGGATAATCCGCTGCTCGGCGAGCGCGGCGCGGCGGCGGTCTTTGGCCCGCAAAAAGGAGCCAGCGCTGAGATGGTCGCTGCCCTCGAGCGCGGTTTGCAAAATTACGCTCAGGTGTTGCTAATGGCAACGGGTGTGGAGGTGACGGCGATAGTCGGCGGCGGCGCGGCCGGCGGGATGGGCGTGGCGGCCTGCGTATTCCTTAACGCGGCGCTGAAGCCGGGCATCGATATCGTGATTGAGGCGATGAAACTGGAGGAGGCGCTGCGCGACGCGGACCTGGTGATTACCGGTGAAGGGCGAATGGATTCACAAACCGTCGGCGGCAAAGCGCCGATTGGCGTGGCGCGGCTCGCGAAAAAGCATGGCATCCCGGTGATCGGTATCGCAGGCGTGCTGGGGGACGGCGTGGAAGCGGTGCATCAGCATGGTATTGATGCGGTATTTAGCATTCTGCCCGCGCTGGCGCCGCTGGCCGAGGTGCTGGATCGCGGCGAGCAAAATCTGTATGCCTGCGCGCGCAATATCGCCTGTGCTATCAAGATCGGTCAGAACATTCCCGCCTGAATAAAAAATGCCACGGTTCTCACCGTGGCAAAATCCAACATAGCTAAACAAAAATGAATTTTATGAGATGGATAACAAATTCGTCCTTGCTATTGTGCCCGCATTTCGCCGGGTGGCGGCTGACGTCTTACCCGGCCTACGAAAGCGGCGAGATTTACCCGTAGGCCCGCGCAAGCGAAGCGCCGCCGGGCGATACCGACGTGCGCAGTTTGATAGCCATCAGATCTCAACGTCGCGGTTGCAGTCTTTCGAATAGATGTAGCTGAACGTTTCCCGTCCGACGCCGTATCCCGCCTGCAGGGAGTAAGCGCCCATAAAGATATAATCGCCTTGCTTGACCGGAACCCAGTGGTTGTCGAGGTTATACACTCCCTGGCCGGAGAGAATATAGGCGCCATGCTCCTGGACGTGGGTTTCAATGTAGCCGTGGCTGGCCCCCGGTGCGAAAGAGAGAATATGCATATTCATATCGAAGCCCAGCTCTTTTGGCAGGAAATCGATCAGGATAACGTCTTCCATTCCTTCATAATGAATACGCTCCAGCTGGCTGACGTTGCCGGTGACCAGATAAGGCGCATGTCCCTCTGTCGGAATATAGCGGCGCTTATAGAGGAAGAGCTGGCTATCGGCTGAATGGTTATTACTGAAAGTCATCCGCTCACCCGGCGGGCAGTAAAGATAACCGCCTTCGGTCAGCGCGAAGGATTTACCCTGAGCCCCGGCGATGATTTCTCCCTTAATCACATACAGGAAGGTCTCGATGCCTTCGCCGCCAAAACCGCTTTGATGACCGCCGTTTTCATGCAGCGTGACCAGATAATCAACAAAGGTGGCGCCTAATTTCGGCGTTGACAAAATAGTCACATCGCAATGTTCAAAACCCGGAATAACGTTCTTGACCAGACCGTCCGGCGTCAGCAGCGCGTAATTGCCGTGGCGCACGATGGAACGGCTGGCCAGTAAATCATCGCGATAGCCAACCACATTGTTTAAATAACCCATGATCGTTTCCTTATTCAGTCCAGGCCAGTTGATGCAACATTAAGGCGAGCGTTTTTACGCCTTCCGCCAGATCCTCGATATGCGTGCTTTCCGCCGGGTTATGGCTGATGCCTTTGATGCTCGGCATAAAGATCATGCAGGTCGGAAAGCAGGGCGCGAATATCTGCGCGTCGTGTCCCGCGCCGCTGTGCATCACACGGAAATTCACCTTCTCTTTTTCACAAAGCGCGGTGAGCTGGGCCACCAGCTTCTTATCCATGGGAACCGGCGCCTCATCCATCCACAGATCGACCTCAATGCCAATATCCATCTCCTGACAGATCCGCCGCATATCGGCCTCAATGACCTCAGTAAATGCCGTTAACTCCAGCGCATCGGTATGGCGGCAGTCCATAGTGAAGACGGTTTTGCCCGGCACCACGTTGACCGTATTCGGCTGCGGGTCGACTTTACCGAAGGTGAGCACCAGCGGGTCGCCGTGGGCTTTTGCTTTGGCGATAGATTCGCAGCAGATACGGCTAAAGGCATGGACGGTGTCGCGACGGTAGCCCATTGGCGTCGTGCCGGCATGGTTAGACTCGCCGGTGAGGGTGATGGTGTAGCGACGCTGTCCGACAATAGCGTTGACCACGCCGATAGACTGCTTGTTGGTTTCCAGCACGCGACCCTGCTCAATATGCAGCTCCACGAAGGCTTTAATATCCCGGCGCGGCGCCAGCGGGGCGGCGGGTAGGCTGAAACCGCACTGCTTCATGGCATCGATAAACGCCACGCCTTTGGCGTCTTTAATCTCACGCACGTCCGCCGGGTTAGCGATGCCGACGATATTTTTGCTGCCCCAGAAGACGTAAGGGAAGCGGCTACCTTCTTCTTCCGCTAACGCCAGCACTTCCACGGTGCGCAGCGGCGCCCCGTAGGTCTCTTTTAGCCAGCGAACCGCCAGCCAGGCCGCCAGCGCGCCGAACTGGCCGTCAAGATTGCCGCCGTTAACGACGCTATCAATATGCGAACCGCTGAGGATAACTTCATCGGGAAAGCGCGTGCCGGGCAGACGACCATAGAGGTTACCCACTTCATCAAAGCGCGTTTCTAGTCCGCTTTCGCTCATTCTTTGTTTGAATGCCTGCTGCGCCTGCAGCCATTCTGGCGAATAGAGCAGGCGGGTTATGCCCCCGGTCGGGTCGGCGCCGAAAGCGGAAAACCAGGGCAATGTCTCTTCTATTGCCTGTCGAAAATAATGAGCCATACGCAACTCCTGTATTTTAATTTATTGAGCAAATGGGGAATTGGTTTCATAAGAGCGGTTATATAAAGCGTCCGAAACCAGATAGTCATAAATCTCATCAACGATCTCGATTCCGTTGACGGCGCTGTTTTTCTCATTGATATCCAGGTTCTGCCCGGGGTAATAAACCTGGTTAAATCCGGGCGCTGGCGTAATGGCGTTTAATTCACGCATGGTGTCGCTGATATGCTGGCGGAATAGCGCGCTGGAGGAGAAAAATGCCGGGTTGATGACGATATGCAGCTGGCCCAGCTCGCGTCCCTGGCTCAGGTTGTCGTACATAGAGCTGACCTGGCGGCCGAAGGGGAGATTGAGCAAAATGCCGGAGAGGACGTCGATCATCATCATCAGGCCGTAGCCTTTCGGGCCGGCTGCCGGAAGCAGGGCGTGAACGGCAAAAGGATCGCGGGTCGGCGCGCCGTTTTTATCCACCGCCCAGCTATCGGGAATGGTTTCATGGCGCGAGCGGGCGTCGAGAATTTTCCCCCATGCCTGCACCGTGGTGGCCATGTCGAAGGTGATGATATCATCGCCCTCGCCGGGCGCGGCAAAGGCCAGCGGGTTGGTTCCGTAATAGATTTCCGCCCCGCCAAAAGGCACGACCATCGGGTCCGACTGGCATAGCGAAATCCCGATTAGCCCGGCTCGGGCGGCCTGCCGGGTGAAGTAAGAGATCGCTCCGCTGTGGCCCATACGCCGGATGCCGACCACGGCCACGCCGTTTTCCCTGGCCAATTCTATCGCGTGCTCCATGCCCATTTTGGCGGCCACCTGACCGGCGGCATTATCGGCATGCAAAATACCGCTGCAGGGGCCGTTCTTTTCAAAGGTGAAGGTGGGATGACGATTGGTTCCGCCTTTTGAAATACGTTCCGCATAATATTCAACGCGAACCGCGCCGTGGGAATGAATGCCTCTGGCATCGGCATAAACCAACACATCGGCAATAATATCCGCGTGATTATGAGTAAGTCCTGCTGCGTTCAGCTTATTAGCAATAAGCTGATGTAGTGTTTCCCGACTGACTTTCATCTGTCTTCCTTTTAACGACGGTGTAGAGCCTGACTGCTGACTAAAATACGGGGAAAAGAAACTGAAATTGTGATCTGTATAGTTAAATGACCAGTGTTAGATTTTATTTGATAATCGTAACGGATTTGTCATAAATGACCGTGAAATCGATTTATTAAAAAATCACTGCTAATGTCAGGCGGTTTGTTTGAAAGCCTGTGGTAATAATCCTCATGTGATTTTGGTCACGCCATTGATAATTCCATCCCGTTAGCCTGATGGCAGATTAACCATGCTCATTCAATTGCAATGGGTGCAATTATTGGGGAGTTATTATGATCCATGCCTTTATTAAAAAGGGCTGTTTTCAGGATTCCGTCAGTTTAATGATTATTTCACGTAAGCTGAGTGAGTCAGAAAATGTCGACGATGTTTCGGTCATGATGGGCACGCCGGCAAATAAAGCGCTGCTGGAAACTACCGGTTTTTGGCATGACGATTTTGCCACGGCGACGCCGAATGATATTTGCGTGGCGATCCGTACCGATTGCGCAGATGCGACGGTGACGGAAATGATTATCGCCCGTCTGGATGACGCCTTATCCGCCCTGGCGCAGGGAAGTGGGCAAAGTCTGAGTCTGAACGTGGTTCGCCGCTGGCAAAGCGCAACGCAGAAGCTACCGCAGGCCAATATGACCTTAATTTCCGTTGCCGGGGAGTACGCCGCGGAGCTTGCCCATCAGGCGCTCAGCAGCGAGAAAAACGTCATGATCTTCTCCGACAACGTCACGCTGGATGATGAAATCGCGCTCAAAACCCGCGCTCGCGACAAAGGGCTGCTGGTCATGGGGCCGGACTGCGGCACCGCCATGATTGCCGGCACGCCGCTGGCTTTCGCCAACGTTACGCCGGAAGGCAACATCGGCGTTATTGGCGCGTCCGGCACCGGTATTCAGGAGTTGGTCTCGCAGATTGTCCTCGGCGGCGAAGGGATCAGCCATGCGATCGGTCTCGGCGGCCGCGATCTGAGCGCCGAAGTGGGCGGTATCAGCGCGCAAACGGCGCTGGAAATGCTGACCCAGGATGCGCAGAGCCAGGTGCTGGCCTTTGTTTCTAAACCTCCCGCCGAAGCGGTGCGTCTGAAGATCATCGCCGCCATGAAGCGCAGCGCGAAACCGGTGGTGGCGCTATTTCTCGGCTATACGCCGCCGATCGCCCGCGATGAAAACGTCTGGTTCGCCCGCACGCTTGACGAGGCCGGGCGTCTGGCCTGTCTGCTGGCGCGAGTGGGGCGGCGTCAGGCAAGCCTTCCCGCGGTGGCGGGCAAGCAGATTCGCGGCTTATACACCGGCGGTACGCTGGCTGCTGAATCCGCAGGATTGCTGGCAGAACGGCTGAACATTACCCCTGATGCGCATCACCCGCAGGGCATGATGCTCAACGCGAAGGGGCACCGGGTCGTCGATCTTGGAGACGATTTTTACACCGTCGGCCGTCCGCATCCGATGATCGATCCCTCCCTGCGCAACCAGCTGATTGCCGAACTTGGCGCGGAAACTCAGGTTGGCGTACTGCTGCTGGACGTGGTGATTGGCTACGGCGCCACCGCCGATCCGGCCGGCTCGCTGGTCGAAGCATGCCAGCGGGCGTGGGCGACCAGGGCCGACGATAGTCCGCTGCACGTTATCGCGACGGTGACCGGAACCGAAAGCGATCCGCAGTGCCGCTCCGGTCAGATTTCAGTCCTTGAAGATGCGGGGATCGCCGTGGTCGATAGCCTGCCTGAAGCTACCTTGCTTGCCGCCGCACTGATTAGCCCGCCGCGGAAAGCCGCTCCGGCCCCGCGCGCTGGACTGCTGGACGGCGTGTCGGTGATTAATGCTGGCCTGCGCAGCTTTGCGCTCGATTTACAGACCGCCGGAACGCCGGTTGTTCACTATCAGTGGGCGCCGATTGCCGGTGGGAATAAGAAACTGGCTCGTTTATTAGAACGTTTGCAATAAGAGGTCTCTATGTTTACATCAGTGGCGCAGGCCAATGACGCAGTAATAGAACGAATTCGTAATGCACGTCCGCACTGGCTGGATGTGAAGCCGGCGGGTTCTTTAATCGGGGCGCTGAATCAAAACAAAACGCTGCTCCACGCCGGGCCGCCGATGCGCTGGCAGGAGATGACCGGTCCGATGAAAGGGGCCTGCATTGGCGCCTGCCTGTTCGAAGGTTGGGCGCAGGATGAGAAAACGGCCCACGCGATGCTGGAAAACGGCGAGATTACTTTTATTCCCTGCCACCACGTTAATGCCGTAGGGCCGATGGGCGGTATTACTTCGCCGAATATGCCGATGCTGGTCGTGGAGAACATCGCCGAAGGTAACCGCGCGTATTGCAACCTGAACGAAGGCATTGGCAAGGTGATGCGTTTCGGCGCCTACGGCGAAGACGTGCAGCAGCGCCTGCGCTGGATGCGCGATGTGCTGATGCCCGTCCTCAGCGCGGCGCTGAAACAGATGACGCGCGGCATTGATCTCACCGCGATGATGGCGCAGGGCATCACTATGGGCGATGAGTTCCACCAGCGTAATATCGCCACCTCCGCGCTGCTGATGCGCACGCTGGCACCGCATCTGGCGCGACTCGACCACGACAAACAACAGATCGCCGAAGTGATGGATTTTCTCGCCATCACCGATCAGTTCTTCCTCAACCTGGCGATGGCCTACTGCAAATCAGCGATGGATGCCGGGGCGCAGATCCGCGCCGGCAGTATTGTCACCGCGATGACCCGCAACGGCGATAGGTTCGGTATTCGCGTTAGCGGACTGGGCGACCGCTGGTTTACCGCACCGGTGAATACGCCGCAGGGGCTGTTCTTTACCGGTTTCTCTCAGGAACAGGCCAACCCGGATATGGGCGACAGCGCCATTACCGAAACCTTCGGCATCGGCGGCGCGGCGATGATCGCGGCGCCGGGGGTGACCCGCTTTGTCGGCGCTGGCGGAATGGAGGCGGCAAAATCGGTTTCGGAGGAGATGGCGGAAATCTTCCTTGAGCGCAATATGCAGCTGCAGATTCCGGGCTGGGATTTCCAGGGCGCCTGTCTGGGACTGGATATTCGCCGGGTGGTTGAAACCGGCATTACGCCGCTCATTAACACCGGGATCGCCCATAAAGAAGCGGGGATCGGCCAGATTGGCGCCGGAACCGTCAGAGCGCCGCTGGCCTGTTTCGAGCAGGCGCTGGAAGCGCTGGCGGACGAACTGGGCGTGAGCTGAGGTGGCGCGATGGAGAGGATTCGTCCGCTGATAGGCAGCGTCGATGCACCGGATCATCGCCAACCGTGGCGAACCGGCGGCCTCTGGCGGCGCACCATTAACCTCTATGTTGCAGGCGGCGCGCTGCTGACGCTGCATCATCGGGGACAGGGCGTGAGCCCCGGCGGATGGGTTGTTCGTCATCGCGATTTTATCCGGCTGCACGCGGCGCTGCGGACGGGGGCGTCGCCGATAGCGCGGAATGACGGTATTCAGGTCGGCGATCTTTTGCTGATGCCGCCGCGCAGACGCTGCTCCCTGCGGCTCCGCTGTCAATCCGCAGGCGCTTACCTGCCGCCAGCGCTGATGAGTCGACCGGAAGAGACCGGGCTGTTTGGGCCGCTGTCGCAGGCTATCGAACTGCAGCAGCATCCCGAGCTGCGCCAGCTTCGCCACTGTTTTGCCTCCGCGCTGGCTGGCAACGCTGTCGACTGGCGGCTGTGGCTGGGGAAGGGGCCAGGCCTGACGCCGAGCATGGACGATATGCTGATCGGCATGATGCTGTTCGCGTGGTGTTCTGGACTGATGTCGCGCAACAGCGGACACCATTTCTTTCGTGCCTCTGGCGATCTGCATGCCGCCACAACGCAGGTCAGCGTCAACTATTTACGCTACGCCAGCGCGGGATGCTTCGCTTCACCGCTACTGCATGTTGTTAACGCGCTTCAGTGCGGACGACGAATTGAACCTGCCGTCGAAGCCCTGCTGGCGATGGGGCACACCTCTGGTGCCGATACGCTTCTGGGATTCTGGCTGGCGCAACAAATAATGTAAGGACTTTTATGAAAACGCTGGTAGTTGCCCTCGGGGGGAACGCTTTATTACAGCGCGGGGAAGCGCTGACGGTAGAAAATCAGTATCGCAATATTCACAGTGCCGTTCCCGCGCTGGCGCGCCTGGCGCAGCATTACCGGTTGGCCATTGTGCACGGCAACGGGCCGCAGGTAGGTCTGCTGGCGCTGCAAAATCTGGCCTATAGCGACGTCGAACCTTACCCGCTGGACGTGCTGGTCGCGGAGAGCCAGGGCATGATTGGTTATATGCTGGCCCAATGTCTGGCGCAGGAATCATCGGTACCGCCGGTATCGACAGTGATGACGCGTATTACTGTGGCATCGAACGATCCGGCCTTTTCGGCGCCGGAGAAATTTATCGGTCCGGTCTATGACCCTGAGTTACAGCAGCAGCTGGAAGAGGAGTATGGCTGGACGATGAAGCGCGACGGCAAATACTTGCGTCGGGTCGTCGCCTCGCCAAGGCCGGTGAAAATTGCGGAGAGCGACTCGATTGAGCGCCTGCTGGGCGAGGGACATGTCGTGATCTGCTGTGGCGGCGGAGGCATTCCGGTGCTCGAGAGCGGACAGGGCGCAGAGGCGGTTATCGATAAAGATTTGGCCGCAGCGCTACTGGCGGAACAGATTGATGCCGATGGTTTGGTGATCCTCACCGATGCGGATGCGGTATATGAACACTGGGGCACCCCAATGCAGCGACCGATCCGTGAAGCGACTCCGGAAGCGCTGGCGCCTTTTGCTCGCGACGATGGGGCGATGGGGCCGAAAATTTCGGCAGTCAGCAGCTATGTTAGCCGCAGGGGCAAGCGGGCGTGGATTGGCGCACTATCACGCATTGAGGATACCCTTGCCGGGCGGGCGGGAACCTGCATTAAGCCCTGATGCACAGGTAAAATCAAGCAGCGAAGCAGACGCTGAAATATCCTGCGCTCTTTCCCCGGGGGCGGCGCTCGACGCGCCTTGCCCGGGCTACATGTTCGTGCGGTTTGCGGATTTTGTTGAATGGCTACGGGGCGAATGATGGTTGGTCTGGTAGCCCGGCTAAGGCGCAGCGCGCCGCAAGCCGGGATTCAGGCGAAGGATTATGCCATAGAGGTAGCCCGGACAGGTGCGCAGCACCGCCTCCGGGACTGTGGAGAGCTGGATTACGCCAGCTGCGCCTGCGCCCAGACGATACCGCTGGCGTATTCCGCTGGCAGCAGCGGCTTCAACGCTTCCAGCGTCGCGCTCAGACGGTCTGTATCGCTGTCGGTCAGGTTCAGGTGGCCGACTTTACGACCCTGGCGCACTTCTTTATCGTACCAGTGCAGGTGGACCAGCGGCAGCTTCAGCCAGTCGTAATTGAGATCGGTGCCGATCAGGTTGATCATCACCGACGGGCTGTTAACCACCGGCGGCGGCAGAGGAAGGTCGGTCATCGTTCGCAGATGCAGCTCAAACTGGCTGATGGAGGCGCCATTTTGCGTCCAGTGGCCGCTGTTGTGTACGCGCGGCGCCAGCTCGTTGATCAGCAGCCCCTCGGCGGTGACGAAGCACTCCATCGCCATCACGCCGACGTAGTTCAGCTCGTTCATGATCGCCGTCAGCATGCTTTCCGCTTGCTCCTGCTGGCGGGCATTGGCCTGCGGGAAGGCGACGCTGGCGCGCAGAATACCGTCCTGATGCAGGTTGCGGGTCAGCGGGTAGAAGACGGTGCTGCCGTCATGGGCGCGGGCGCCTACCAGCGACACTTCGCCGGAGAAGTTAATCCCCTGCTCGACGATGCACTCGCCGTAGTTATCGTCCGGTAGCTGATCGATCTCGTTTTCCCGCAGACGCCACTGGCCGCGGCCGTCGTAGCCGCCGACGCGACGCTTAACGATCGCCAGTTCGCCAAGGCGGGCAAACACCGCCGGCCACTCGCTTTTATCCGCCAGCAGCTGCCACGGGGCAGTGGCGAGGCCCAGCTTATCGAACAGCTGCTTTTGCGTCAGGCGATCGGCGATAATCGGGAAGACGTCGCGGTTGACGAACGCCGGGTGGCGTGCCAGCTCGCGGGTGAGGGCGGTTTCCGGCCAGCGTTCAATTTCTGCGGTGATGACGCTCTGCTGGAACGGCACCGCTTCCGGATCGGCTTCCAGCCCCACCGGCCAGACGGCGATACCCAGCGGCTCGCCGGCCTGGCGCAGCATACGGCCTAACTGGCCGTTACCGAGCACGCATACCTGTTTCATGCCGCACCCCGCGGGTCCGGGTTATCCAGCACTTCATCGGTTTGCGCCTGACGCCAGGCGCTCAGGCGCTGGTGGAGTTCAGCATCATGCTGGGCGAGGATCTGCGCGGCGAGCAGACCGGCGTTTGCAGCCCCGGCTTTGCCGATGGCCAGGGTACCGACCGGAATACCGCGCGGCATCTGCACAATGGAGTAGAGGCTGTCGACACCGCTTAAGGCCGCGCTCTGAACCGGTACGCCGAGCACCGGCACCAGGGTTTTCGCCGCAATCATGCCCGGCAGATGCGCCGCGCCGCCTGCCCCTGCAATAATCACCTGATAACCGTGGCTTTCGGCGCTTTCAGCGAAGCTGAACAGCTTATCGGGCGTGCGATGGGCGGAGACCACTTCGACATGGTACGGAACGTTCAGGGCATCAAGGATTTCTGCGGTAAACTGCATGGTAGCCCAGTCGCTTTTGGACCCCATCACGATGGCGATACGCGCCGAATTATTGCGGGAAGACATGCGTCTTAAAACTCCTGTGGGTGTGTTTCACACTGCTTTAGAGGCCACAGAGAATAGCATGAACTGCCGGCAAGGAAAACGGTTGCGTGCGCATGGTTAGCCGTCTTTTGTCTCGCTTATCGAGGACGGCGATCGCGGCTTATCGACACTTCTCTCATTCATGATACAGGTGATAAGCAGCACGAGCCCCCAGGGGAGCATCAGGATGCCCATCATCAGTAAAAAGATCTGTACTGACCGGCTCTCGTGAGGGCGGGTGCAGAGCAAATAAATGGCATAGAAATAGATGGCCCACGCCAGCAGGGCGCACCAGACAAACGTCAGCGTGTTGCCGAGAGTGACGCCGATTAAGGCGATATAGCTTATCCCTAACGGATTGAGGAGCGCGATGATCATTCCCCAGATCAGCGGCTGGCTCCACTTTTTCCTGTTCATGCTCGTTCCTTGAGAGTGATGTCGAGGAAGACTAGCATGCGGAATGCCGGGAGGCGCATACCTCCGCCCGGGCAAAAGGCGGTTTCGGAATTATGCTCGCGCAGGAATTAGAACGGAAAGTGGATCAGTTCGACGTCGTCCGGCGTCACCTTGACCATCGATCCTTCGCTGTGCCAGGCGCCGAGCACCACGCGCCATGCGGGCTGGCCGTTGGCCTGCAGGTCATGGACCGCCGGGCGATGGGTATGGCCGTGGATCAGCCACTGCACGTGATGCCGCTCCATCGCGTCAACCACCGCCTGCGGATTCACATCCATAATTTCCATTGATTTGCTGCTGTTGGCGGCTTTGCTGTCGGCGCGCATGCGGGCGGCGATACGGCGGCGGATAAACAGCGGCAGGGCCAGGAACAGGCGCTGGATCCACGGGGTGTGGACTTTCGCGCGAAACGCCAGATAGCCCAGGTCATCGGTGCACAGCGTGTCGCCATGCATAATCAAGACTTCACGGCCATAGAGGTTCAGTCGCTCTTCTTCGGCGAGCAGGAGCATCCCGCTCTGGCGGGCGAAGCGCTGGCCGACGAGAAAATCGCGGTTGCCGTGAATGAAGTAGCAGGGCACGCCGGCGTCGACGACGGCTTTGATTGCCGTAGCGATTTGCTGATGCAACGGGTTCGGATCGTCATCGCCGATCCATGCCTCGAACAGATCGCCAAGGATATATAGGGCGTCCGCCTGACGGGCTTCCCCCTGTAAAAAACGCAGAAAACCGGCGGTGATCGCCGGTTCTTCTGTTTGCAGGTGCAAATCTGCAATAAAAAGTGTCGCCACGAATTACTCGCTGACGGTGACGCTTTTGATGATCACATCGTCTTTCGGCACATCCTGGTGCATGCCGCTGCGGCCGGTGGCAACCGCTTTGATTTTATCAACCACGTCCATGCCTTCAACCACTTCCGCGAAGACGCAGTAGCCCCAGCCCTGCAGGCTTTCGCCGGAGAAGTTCAGGAAGTCGTTGTCAACCACGTTGATGAAGAACTGCGCGGTTGCAGAGTGCGGCGCCTGAGTACGGGCCATCGCCAGCGTGCCGCGGGTGTTTTTCAGACCGTTGTTCGCTTCGTTCTGAATCGGAGATTTGGTCGCTTTTTGTTTCATGCCAGGTTCAAAACCGCCGCCCTGAATCATGAAGCCGTTGATAACACGGTGGAAAATGGTGTTGTCGTAGAAACCTTCGCGGCAGTAGTCCAGGAAGTTTTTAACTGTTTCCGGCGCTTTGTCGTCAAACGTTTTGATTACGATATCGCCATGATTGGTGTGGAAAGTAACCATTTTTGCATCCTGTTCCGATGAGTGTGGTGCCAGCACCCGGTGTCGGGTGAGATATAGGGGGGTGTTATAGCATAACCGCGGGGGTCGATGCACCTTGCAATGTGTGCTGCGTCCTGTGTGAATTATGGGTATTATAGAGGCTTCATTACCCACACACGTCTACACGGAATCTTCGATGTTAAAAATTTTTAATACACTGACGCGCCAGAAAGAGGAATTTAAACCTATCCATGCCGGGGAAGTCGGCATGTACGTGTGTGGTATTACCGTTTACGATCTCTGTCACATCGGCCATGGGCGTACCTTCGTCTCCTTTGACGTTGTGGCGCGTTATCTGCGTTTTCTCGGCTATAAGCTGAAGTACGTGCGCAATATCACCGATATCGATGACAAAATCATTAAGCGCGCTAATGAAAACGGCGAAAGCTTTGTCGCGCTGGTCGATCGGATGATCGCCGAAATGCACAAGGATTTTGACGCCCTGAATATTTTGCGTCCCGACAGCGAGCCGCGCGCGACGCATCATATTGCGGAAATCATCGAGATTACCGAGCAGCTGATCGCCAAGGGCCATGCCTATGTGGCGGATAACGGCGACGTGATGTTCGATGTGCCGACGGACCCGAACTACGGTTTGCTGTCGCGTCAGGATCTCGATCAGCTGCAGGCGGGGGCGCGCGTCGACGTGGTTGACGTCAAGCGTAACCCGATGGACTTCGTTCTGTGGAAGATGTCGAAAGAGGGCGAGCCAAGCTGGCCGTCGCCGTGGGGCGCGGGCCGTCCGGGCTGGCATATCGAGTGCTCGGCGATGAACTGCAAACAGCTGGGCAACCATTTTGACATCCACGGCGGCGGTTCCGATCTGATGTTCCCGCATCACGAAAACGAAATCGCTCAGTCCACCTGCGCCCATGACGGCGAGTACGTTAACTACTGGATGCACTCCGGCATGGTGATGGTCGACCGCGAGAAGATGTCGAAATCGCTGGGCAACTTCTTTACCGTCCGCGACGTGCTGAAGTATTACGATGCGGAGACGATTCGCTACTTCCTGATGTCTGGCCACTATCGCAGCCAGCTGAACTACAGCGAAGAGAACCTCAAGCAGGCGCGCTCGGCGCTGGAGCGTCTGTACACCGCGCTGCGCGGGACCGACAAATCCGTCGAGGCGGCGGGCGGCGAAGCCTTCGAAGCACGCTTTATCGAGGCGATGGACGATGACTTCAACACCCCGGAAGCCTACTCGGTGCTGTTCGATATGGCGCGCGAAGTAAACCGCCTGAAAACCGAGGACGCGGCCGCGGCGAACGCCATGGCGGCCCACCTGCGTAAGCTTGCGTCGGTGCTGGGGCTGCTGGAGCAGGAGCCGGACGCCTTCCTGCAGAGCGGCGCGCAGGCTGACGACGCGGAAGTGGCGGAAATTGAATCGCTTATCCAGCAGCGTCTGGACGCGCGTAAAGCGAAAGACTGGGCGGCGGCGGATGCGGCGCGCGATCGTCTTAACGAGATGGGGATCGTGCTGGAAGATGGCCCGCAGGGCACCACCTGGCGCCGGAAGTAAGTCATAAAAAAACGCCCGCTTAAGCGGGCGTTTTCCTTTTCGCGGTTAGGCCGTGACGGTTACGCTCTGGCCTTCAAAGCTCACCGTCTGACCGGCGACGATTTTGCAGCGTTTGCGGGTTTCCACCGCGCCGTCGACTTTTACCAGCCCGTCGGCGATGGCGATCTTCGCCTGGGCGCCGCTTTCGCTCCAGCCTTCCAGCTTCAGCAGATCGCACAGCTCAACGTGCGGGTGTTTTCCTAAGGAAAATGTCGCCATCTCAGGCCTCCTCAACGTCGTGGTACTCTTCGCACGCCTGCAGCGTGTTCTGAATCAGGGTGGCGACGGTCATCGGGCCAACGCCGCCGGGCACCGGGGTGATGTAGGATGCGCGTTCAGCGGCATCTTCATACACCACGTCGCCGACCACTTTGCCGCTTTCCAGACGGTTAATGCCGACATCGACCACAATCGCCCCTTCTTTGATCCATTCGCCAGGAATAAAGCCCGGTTTACCCACCGCGACGATCAGCAGGTCGGCGTTTTCGACATGATGGCGCAGGTTTTTGGTAAAGCGGTGGGTGACGGTGGTGGTGCAGCCGGCCAGCAGCAGCTCCATGCTCATCGGGCGGCCGACGATATTGGACGCGCCAATGACCACCGCATTCAGGCCGTAGGTGTCGATATTGTAGCGCTCCAGCAGCGTCACGATACCGCGCGGGGTGCACGGACGCAGGCGCGGCGCCCGCTGGCACAGGCGGCCAACGTTGTAAGGATGGAAGCCGTCGACGTCTTTATCCGGCGCGATGCGCTCGAGAACTTTGACGTTATCGATCCCTGCCGGCAGGGGCAGCTGAACCAGAATACCGTCGATGGTCTTATCGGCATTCAGGGTGTCGATAAGCTCCAGCAGCTCGGCTTCGCTGGTGGTTTCCGGGAGATCGTAAGAGCGGGAGACGAAGCCCACTTCTTCACATGCTTTGCGCTTGCTGCCGACATAAATCTGCGAGGCCGGGTTGCTGCCGACCAGCACGACGGCCAGCCCAGGGGCGCGTTTTCCGGCCGCAACGCGAGCCTTCACTTTTTCCGCAACCTCAGAGCGTACCTGCTGCGCAATCGTTTTACCGTCAATAATTTTTGCTGCCATCAGAGAGAGGATTCCATCTGTATCTTTACGAAAGGGGGATGAGGATATTTTGTCAGAAGCCGGCCTCGCTGTCAGTCCTCGTTTGCTGTTTTATCCTGTCTGGGGCAAATTTAGCCGGTTTTTGACCCTTTTCATTGCATGGTTATTGGTGTATTGCGCCTGGCCACTCAGTCGATTTACTGGCGTAAGAGCCCCGGTGGTATGCTTCTTGTACAGTTGGCGGAGGATATTTCGCCAGCGTCGTATAAGCCCCGCAGTTTCCTGGCAAAATGGATTGACTCAACCGACGTGGACCGTATAATTCCAGGCGTTTCACTCCGCGAAGCACTCGCTTCTCAGGGCGCCCTTAGCTCAGCTGGATAGAGCAACGGCCTTCTAAGCCGTAGGTCACAGGTTCGAATCCTGTAGGGCGTGCCATTTAAAATCAACAACTTATAAACTACCTCCAGTCGCTGATTTTTCCTTGTGGGACATATTTGGGACATCTTCTGCAAAAATCGAGTCAATTTGACGCGCATGTTCCGTTAAATGATTAGGTGCCAGGTGAGCATATCGACGAACCATCTCAATGCTCTCCCAATCACCCATTTCCTGAAGAACAGAAAGTGGAACGCCTGATTGAATTAACCAACTGGCCCACGTATGCCTCAGGTCATGAAAACGAAAGTCTTCTATTCCGGCACGCTTGCATGCTGAGTTCCATGCTCTGTTATCATCAACTCGCATCTTCCTTATGGCTAGAGTTAATGAGCTATCCGGTCGATGCCAAGCCTTTGTGTGGACGAACACCCATTAATGATGGTTGCCTAACTGATCGCGCAGAACCTAACCGGCAGTATCATTGAGCGCTACGCCAATAGCGCGGTTTGATTTGCTGTCTTCTGGGTTAACGCTTTACCGGACGGATCCGGAAATGAGGGAGTTTACCGGAGTGAGCCAGGAATACCTTTCAGCAGGGGGAGATTTCTGCCGGGAGTTATCCCGATGCACCTGTGATCCCTGAAGATGGCCAACTGGTCGTGTGTCGAACCGCTGACGGAAAAGCATGGGAAACCGTCCCGGACCTGCGCGGGCAAACGGCATACGACAAGCAGACCCGTTGCGTTGTGACGGTCAGGTTTCCCGGTGCTCTTCCGGAGGGGCTTACACTTGAAGTTCCACTGACTGAATTTGACGTCTGGTACGGTGACAGATGGGTTACTGATGCCGATGCTCTGCATAGTGCAGAGGTGGCGGCCGCACAAACAGAACTTAACGCGAGGGTGAGGGAAGCAGAGACAGCCATCAGCCAGCTGGAGAGAGCCATAAAACTCGATATGGTTACCGGTGCGGAAAAGACGGAATTATCTGCTGGGAAAAATACAGCGTGTTACTGAGTCGTATCCACCCGGAGGATGCTTCAGAAATCAACTGGCCCATGAAACCAGCGCCCTAACGGTGAAGACTTTCAAAGTGCAACCTTGAATGTGAAGTCTGCGCCTCTCTGTCATTCTTTTGGAAGCCGGGTAAGAGAAGGGTTAAAGCATGATTATTCATCCTTTTAACATTCTTTCCACCCTGAAGGACCGGATTTACGGAGCAACAGATAAAATATTTCTGCTGAAGGTTTAAAAAGATAGACTTTGAATACTTACAATTAGTTTGAAAGGTTTTTTAAAAAAATAAAAAAACCCAGCGGTTGCACGCTGGGGAGTAAAATACTCAAAGTTGCATGATGTTACGCGAGACTGCGCGTCTCTAATCGATGGAAGAGCTGGTCAACTTCCATACCGTTTGCAAATGAGACTATATAATATTTAATAACCAGGAATCCACCCTTTTAAAAGTGAGTTTTGTACTACACGTGTAATCACTGCGGATTAAAGGGAGGCATTTTCGATATGCAGTAATAGCATTCGTTGTGTGAAGTAAATAATATTGGGTAGCGTACATCACTTTGCCGGAATGATTTTTAAAAACAGAGCCATAAAGGAGGTGCTGATAAAGAAATACAGTACTTCATAGCTGCTGCTACTGTCCGAAGGAAACGTAACAAGCAGGGAAAACAGGCGAGCCCTGGCCTGACGGCGAAAACCTAACAGCCCATACGATTACAGGTAAGTAAGAGGGCAAGGGCATTAACAGCAGAAAGTATAAACAGACTGGTCTGAGTTTCCAGAATCATAAGACAGAGACGGTTAGAACCGACAAACGCAGTTTTGAGTACCCGGTTACCGACTTCAGTACACCATTCCCTTTGGAAAATAACAAAAAAAACCCAGCAACAGGCTGGGTGGAGTAATTACCCTCATAAGGGGACGTCTATTTACAACACAATATGCAAATCTCAAGTTTTTGGAAAACTGCAGGGGGACTGACAGCCCCATCAGGATTGCGAGAGGGACTATACGGCATGAATTAGCCAGGAATCCACCCATTTAGATGTGCTATTTTTCTTGCATCTGTAATCTCGGACTGGAAGCCACCCGAGACAAAAAATTTAGCAAATATGTAGTGATCATTCGGGTGACATTCGAGCAGGCTAACGGGTTGCAACCAGTGCTACGTTATGGGCGCCGAAATTTATCCGAATATAACCTAAAAAATTGGTATGTATTTGAAACTACTGGTATAGGATTGCATCCTTTTTATTTTGAATTAATCACCAATAAAAATGTAATATATTGAAATTGTAGGTTTTTTTGCGATTGCTGCGAATACAGGAAACGTATTCGATCTCTATTTATCTGTATGTGTCTGCTTTCCTGATAGCCAGCAACATCCTGTCACTCAAATACCCACTGGCCTCTGGGTGTCCCGCTGACGACCGACGACATCCGGATCAGCAGCGGTACTGGCTCAGATGGCCAGACAGGGTCGAGCCTTCTGACGGGTAACGGTGGGGCATCGTATTTTGGCGGCGGTGGGCGGGCTGGGTCTCAGGCCAGTATTGCTGGCGCTGCTCCCGGCTCCGGCGGTGGTGGCGCGTATGACCTCGGGTTTACCAGCACGGCTTATACCGGTGGCGATGGCGCGGATGGCATCCTGATCCTGGAATAATTTGCATAATGGGGCGGGGTGAGACGGTTTTGGGACAATCATAGTTTCTTAACTGTTTTCATCTCTTTCTATCTTTTCGCATCATGGGACGTGTGAGCGCAGGAATGACGCGGTAAGTATATGAATTAGCGTATTGTTCCAGGAGCTTCTAAGCCGTAGGTCACAGGTTCGAATCCTGGAGGCGTGCCATTTTGAATCAAAACGTTATACCAATCTTCATCCAGACTATTTTCCTCTCTGTGTCGTCTTTGTGTCGCTGGCGGCAAAAATGGCGTCATTGTCTTGGAGCTAGCGTCTCACACGTTACTATCCTGGATAGCGATTTTCCGTAATCTGGTCGCCTTATTGATTAATTTCATTTTCTGAAAAATATTTCCTCTGCATTAAAATGTTTGCAGGCAAATAATAAACAGGCTAACACTCTTCATAACTTTAATTTATGCTACCGGGGCTAGGTATCGCATTTTAAGCTGGCGCGAATGACAGTTGCTAAAGATCAATATTCAATGCTTTTTGAAAGCATACCCTCGATGTTCATCTTCGACCTGGAAAGATCCAAATGAACATCAAATTCGTCACCATCTCCGTATTCGCTGTTGTGTTTGTCTTTGCATCAGATATTTCTATCGCCAAATCGAATGCCTTAAGCGATGATCAGGTCAGGCAAAGAATTATTGATGACTCTGTCGCATCCTACCCCGGCACCTGTGCCTGTCCCTTCAATACCGCGCGGAACGGCAGCTCGTGCGGTGGCCGCAGTGCCTGGAGCAAAGCGGGCGGGTATTCACCCATTTGCTACAAGAAAGAGGTAACAAAGGAGATGGTGAAGGCGTGGCGACAAGAGAATCAATGATAATAATTAATATCTGCGCCAGGTGATTATTTCCACTGGAATAGTCGTTTAAATAATATTAAATGATTATTTCGAATACGGCAGGCCATTTTCAGTGAGCACTGTTCTGTTAGAGGGGGGAGAGGCCACGGCGTATATTCTTTAACCTTGTGATATTTGACCCGAGCTAATCTATTTCCCCTCTCTGACAGTTTAAGTGCCCCGTATCCTGTTACGCAGAGCACGGGGTTACTTACACATAAGACACTTCCTCTTCTCACGACAAAACCGGTTTGGCGTGTTGTGTATGGGGACAGTCCCCATCACCGCAATCTGATAACAAAAAGTTTAATTTTTTTCCCCGCCGCGCTGACTATAGTTAGGGCACTTTCACTTGCCCAAAAGGTCACGATTATGAAATTAGTTATCGCCTCCGTAATTTCCCTGCTCAGCTTCAGCGCGCTGGCGGCGCCAGAGGGCACGCTCAGCGTACACATTCTTAATCAGCAAACCGGGCTCCCTTCGCCGGGGGTGCAGATTGAGCTGGATAAGCAGCAAGGGGAGAGCTGGCAGCATATCGCCACCGGCAAAACGGATGCCGATGGGCGGATTAAATCGCTCTATCCGCAGGCGGAAAATATGGAGCCGGGGGTGTATAAAGTGACGTTTAAAACTGGTGACTATTTTAAAAGCCAAAACATGAATACGTTCTTCCCGGTGGTTCCGGTTATTTTCAATGTCACAAAGCAAAATCAAAAACTGCATATCCCGCTGCTGCTCAGTCAGTACGGATACTCTACCTACCGCGGCAGCTGATAACTCAAGCCGTTATCCAGCCAACGCCTGCGCGTCTCCCGCAGGCGTCACCCTTTCCCCGCACAACGACGCCCACGCCTAACGCTTGGTCTCTTTCTCTTTAAAATGGTTAACGGCTTCGTCGTACATCGCCAGCAGGCCGGAAATATCGCCTTCATATTGCGGCACGCGCTGGGCGCGAACGAGCTCAATTATCAGCGCATAGGCTGCTTCTTCCGGGGCCGCATGTGGGTTGATCAGTCCAGACATATCACCTCCTTAACAGTGGGCCTTTAGCCTACCCCTCGCCGGGAAACCGCAACAGCCTGATATGCGACCAGTACTTCTTGTATGACTCTGCTGAAACTTCAGAGGCGAAGACCACGGCGGAAATCCATTGAATGAGGCGTTATCCAGGCCACTGGCGTGGCGGTTAGCGCTGCGTCTATACCGGCAGCAGGCTCATCATCAGCCAGGCGATAGCGATGCAGATGAGGGTCATCGACAGCACAAAATTCATGGTAGCTCCTCTTCATCCTTTCTTTACTCAGCGTAAATTTTGACAGCGCTGATCGCCTTTATCCTTGGCGATTTGTGCCGCTATCCAGCGGTGGGGTGGGGAAAGACGGCCTGTTTCCCCGGGAAGGCCAGCAAAATATCCTCTTTGTCAGCGTTATAGTGATGACATCAATGAATAAGCTGCATCACATTGGTTATGTTGGTCTTTCCGCCTGAAGAATGACTTCAGGTCGCTGATAAGCTGCTGGGGGAACTGACAGGATGAGCACCACACCGTTAACGCTTTCTATTGCCGGGCAACCGACGCCCATCACCCTGCCGCAGGTGCCGGGAAGCCGGGGCCATGTGGGGGTCGACATACGCGAGCTGAATCAGTCCGGATTCTGCAGCTACGACCCCGGCTTCGCCAACACCGCCGGATGCCAGTCGGCGATCTCGTGGATCGATACGGAAAACAGCGTGCTGCTGCACCGCGGCTATCCGGTGGACCAGCTGGCCCGCCAGTGTGATTTTCTCGAGGTGGCGTACATTATGCTGCGGGGCGACGCGCCGGATGAGGCCAGCTATCAAACGTTTCGCGAAACCATCACCCGCCATACCCTGGTGCATGAGCAGATAGCCCGCATGTGCAGCGGCTTTCGTCGCGATTCGCACCCGATGGCGCTGATGTGCGCCCTGGTGGGGGCGCTGGCGGCGTTTTATCATGATGTCCTGGATGTGGAAAATCCGGAGCACCGGGCGCTGGCCGCCACGCGGCTGCTGTCGAAAATGCCCACTATCGCCGCCATGAGCTACAAGTACACCATTGAACAACCCGCCGCGTATCCGCGCAACGATCTCTCCTATGCCGGCAATTTCCTACAGATGCTGTTTGCTATCCCGGCCGAGAAGTACGTCCTCAATCCGGTCATCGAACAGGCGATGAACCAGATCCTGGTCCTGCATGCCGATCACGGGCAGTGCGCCTCCACCACCACGGTGCGCGCGGCGGGCTCCTCCGGGGCGAACTTATTCGCCTGCGTCGCCGCCGGGCTAGCGTCGCTGTGGGGACCGATGCACGGCGGCGCCAATGAGTCGAGCATGCGGATGCTGGAAGAGATTGAAAGCGTCGATCAGGTTCCAGCGTTTCTGCGTCAGGCAAAACGCGACCCGCAGGCATTTCGCCGCCTCGGTTTTGGCAACTCACGCTACCGTCACCGCGACCCGCGCGCCGATATCCTGCGTGAAACCAGCCATCGGGTACTGGCGGAGGTAGGAATGTCCGACCGTCTGCTGCAGGTGGCGATGGCCCTTGAGGACGTGGCGCTGACCGACCCCTACTTTGTGGAAAATGGCCTGTCGCCGAGCGTGGATTTTTATACCGCGGTGATCCTCAAGGCGATGAATCTGCCTTCGGCGATGTTTGCGGTGGTCACTGCCGTCGGACGGACGGTCGGCTGGGTGGCGCACTGGAACGAGATGCACCAGGCGCCGCTGACCATCTACCGGCCACGGCAGATTTATGTTGGCGAGGACTATCGGAATTACGTCTCACGGCGCGGCGAGCCGCCGACCGGCTCGCGTTGACAGCGGGCGAGGCGAACGCCAGCGCGACCTTCGTGGTGACCTATAACTGATCGGCCTGACGGCGCGGCGCCGTCAGGCATGCGCCAGTAAAGGAAACATCAACTTCCTGTCTTTAAACAGGTTTTCCTTGTGGTCATAGACAAAGAGGATATCTTCTCCCTCAATCTTCTCGTACTCGCCGAGCCGGTCTTCATTGGGGGTAAAACCGAGGATGGCCTGGTAAACATGGTCATCGGCCAGCTCGTTGACCAGCGTCGACAGGCTTTTGCCCGTGTCGCAGAACAGGTCAAAGCAAATCAGCACCGGGCCGTTTTGCATGGCGATAACCACCGCCTCATTTTTTGCCGAATAGTAAACGAAATGCTTCATAAAGGCGGAGCAGTAAAACATCAGCAGGCCAAAGTTGTGCTCCACCCGCAGCGGTGAGAACGGGTTGGATTTTTCATAGTAATGGCGGAGCAGGGCGACATCGTCAGCGCGGTCCATATCCAGTTTGCGAAAATCACCGGCGCGCGGAGAGACCGGCATAATATATTGATGCTCTTCGCTGCGGGTGAAACCAAATTTGGGGTAAAAATCCACCGTAGTGGGATTGGCAAATAAAAAGAAGGCGTCTGCCTCCTGCTGCCAGTCCTGCAGGATGTGATGGATAAGCTGACCGGCTAGTCCCTTATTACGGTGGTCCGGTTCGGTCATCACGGTGCCAATCTGAATATAACGCCGGGGTTCGCCCTGCCAGCGCAGATCGATGATGTTGGCCGAGGCGTTAGCGATAATTTTATTACGTTCGACAAAGGCGTAGGGGATATAGGCGTCAGTCCAGTAACCTTGTTGATACCACTCTTCAAAAGACAGGTCGAAAGTCTTAACGGCAAGGTCAATGAAGCTTTTTCTTAATGTGTTATTTTCTCTGACTTGCTTCACTAATTGATAATTCATTGTCATAGTTCCTTCTCACTATGGCTTCTGAAAGCGACGACGTCGGCAAAGGCACTTGCGTCGAATGAGCGCTGTAAACGTAGCATATCTGGGAAAAGGATCCGCATTGGTGATGCTTAACCTTTGCCCGAGTCACAAATAACCGCATGCTGGCCATGTTAGACCGGGCGAAACGGCCTGTTTGCGTTGGCTATCGCCATAATAAAGCGTGAGTAAAAAAGGCTTTGGGCGAGAGGCTGAGGATAAGACACTGGCGATTTTATCGGCAATCGGCCGCGTCGTAGAGGTTAGGTGTATTTATTTATGCACAAATCAGGAAATTTTACGCTAAGTGTCTAATACGAGAGTAACCCCAGCGCAAGGGCTGAAATTATCATGGAATCGGCTTATAATAACGCGCTTTGTGACTGAGTATTACCGCACGAATTGGAAAAATATAACCTGCAGGATCCGCTACTTTATTTCGCGATTTTTGCTCAGCTATTATTGAGTGAATTAACAGGATTACTATGTCAAATTTACCCAAATTTTCCCGCGCGCTATTGCACCCGCGTTACTGGCTATTATGGCTGGGAATTGGCTTGTTATGGCTGCTGGTGCAATTACCGTATCCGGTGATCTACCGACTGGGCACGGCGCTCGGGCGGCTGGCAATGCGGGTGATGAAAAGTCGCGCGCGGATTGCCAGACGTAATCTGGAACTCTGTTTTCCCGCGATGAGCGTCGCCGAGCGTGAGGCGCTGCTGGTGAAAAACTTTGAATCGCTGGGCATGGGGCTGATGGAGACCGGCATGGCCTGGTTCTGGCCGACGCACCGGGTGGCGCGCTGGACCGAGACCAGCGGCGTGAACGAGGTGGTCGACCTCCTCGAACAAAAGCAGGGCATCTTACTGATCGGCATTCATTTTCTCACCCTCGAGATGGGGGCGCGGATGTATGGCATGTTTACCCCGGGCATCGGCGTCTACCGGCCCAATGATAACCCGCTGATTGACTGGCTGCAGACCTGGGGACGCTTGCGCTCGAACAAGACCATGCTGGATCGAAAAAATCTGAAAGGGATGGTCAGGGCGCTGAAAGAGGGGGAGATCCTCTGGTACGCGCCGGATCATGATTACGGCCCGGCCAGCAGCGTTTTTGCACCGCTGTTTGCCGTCGAGCAGGCGGCGACCACCACCGGCACCTGGATGCTGGCGAAAATGTCCGGGGCGACGATTGTGCCGTTTGTTCCCCGACGCAAGCCCAACGGTAGGGGATATGAGTTGATCTCCCTGACGCCGGAGCGCACGCCGCCGCTGGCAAGCGCCGAGGTGACGGCGGCGTGGATGAACCAGATTATCGAACAGTGCATCCTGATGGCGCCCGAGCAATATATGTGGCTGCACCGGCGTTTTAAGACCCGCCCGGAAGGGGTACCGCCGCGTTACTAAACGCTGCGGCCGAAAAATCAGCGCATCGGTAGCACGCTTAGTAAATCGCCGTCTATACTGAAAGGGCCTGACTGAAGGCCTATTCCAAGGAGATTTTAGGATGAAAAAAGTGATAGTCGCGTTAGCCCTTTCAGCCGTTGCATTTGGCGCCTCCGCCGCGCAGTTGATCACCAAAGAAGAAGTGAAACACTTCAAACTGACCAAGGTCGGACCGATCTCGGTGGGGCCGTCCGGCGGTGAGTTCTCTTCGCCCTCCGATCTGCACGATCAGCTCTCTAAGCTGGCCGATGAGAAAGGCGGAAAGTACTACGTGATTACTGCTGCGCGTGAGCATGGCCCTAACTTTGAAGCCACAGCGGAAGTGTATAAATAATCGATTGTGCCGCTGCCGTAACGGCACGCCACTGACTGAGCCTGGAGCGCGTTACGCCTCCGGGCTTATTTTTTTTCCGCCGCCCGCGTTCCACCGGCTAAGCGACAGCGAAAACGCATTTTTATCGCTATATATAGTTTTGATGATCACGATGTTAATGAAATATTGCTTTTTATTGTCGCTAAAAGGCGAATTCCAGCCTAATGCCTGAGGGAGTGACCCCTGGCAAAAATAGGTAGGACAAATGTGTTATCATCGCGCCTTTCCCTTTTTGTCTGGGGCTTTCTTGTATGCTACAACCTGTTGTTCGCGTCGGTGAATGGCTGGTAACCCCCTCTGTAAACCAAATCAGCAGGAAGGGGCGCCAGCTTACCCTTGAACCGCGTTTAATCGACCTTCTGGTCTTTTTTGCTCGCCATCCGGGGGAAGTGCTTAGCCGGGACGAGCTTATCGAAAACGTCTGGACCCGGAACGTTGTGACCAGCCACGTCGTCACGCAGAGTATTTCCGAACTGCGCAAGTCGCTCAAAGACGGCGACGACGTTAGCCTTGAGTATATCGCGACGGTACCCAAACGGGGGTATAAGCTCACGGTGCCGGTGATCTGGTGCACCGAAGAGGGGGAGGAACTCGCCCCGCAGATGGAGGCGCTGACGCCTTCGCCATCGGTCGCCGCTCCCGCGCCGCCGGCTGCCGGTGCGCCGCCGGACGCGCCCGTCTCCACCGCCGATCCCGCCGCGCCAGCTCCCGCGCCGACAGGTGCCAGCGCGCCGTCAGTGCGTAAACGGCTCACCACCGCCCTGGTGTGGGGGCTGTTTCTGCTGGCGCTGGGCACCTGCGTGGCGCTGGTGGCGCTGTCGAGCATGGAATCGCGGCCGCCGGTCAACAAGGCGCGCCTGCTACTCAACCCGCGCGATATCGATATCCACCTGGTCAATGGTAACTCCTGCACCAACTGGTCTTCGCAGCACTCCTACGCGGTCGGCCTGGCCAGCCTGATCACCACCTCGCTGAACACCTTCTCGACCTTTATGGTGCATGACAAAACAGACTACAACATCAATGAGCCAAGCAGTTCCGGTAAAACGCTGACCATTGAATTCGTCAATCAGCGCCACTACCGGGCGCAGCAATGCTTTATGTCGGTCCAGCTGGTGGATAACGCCGACAGCTCGACGATGCTCGATAAGCGCTACTTTGTGACCAATGACAACCAGCTCACCATCCAGAACGATCTGATGAACAGCCTGTCGGACGCGCTGGCGCAGCCGTGGCCGGCGCGAATGCAGGCGATGCTCAGGCAATATCAGCCCTCGCAAAGCGTGGCGTTAACCTATTTCTACCAGTCGCATCAGCTGTTAATGAAGGGCGATGTTGACTCATTAAGCAAGGCCAGCAGCCTGCTGGATGATGTGATTAAGCGGGCGCCTGATTTTATTTACGCGTATGCCGAAAAAACGCTGGTGGATGTATTACGCCATTCGCAACAGCCGCTGGATGATAAACAGCTGGCAGCCCTTTACAGCGAAGTTGAGCGGGTAGGGGAGATGCCGGGTATAAAAGATATGGCGATTTATTATCAAATAAACGCAGTGGATTTGCTGGGGAAAGGAAAAGTTGACGAAGCGAACACAGCGATTAACCATGCGATCGATTTAGAGATGTCGTGGCTGAATTATGTGCTATTAGGCAAAGTCTATGAGATGAAAGGTGAGAACCGGCTGGCAGCGGATTCTTACATTACGGCGTTTAATTTACGACCCGGTGGCGACACATTGTACTGGATTGAAAACGGAGTTTTCCAGACGTCGGTCAACCGGGTTGTTCCGTATCTCGATAATTTCCTCTCTTCAGAATAAGTAAACCCTCATCATGTGAAAGGTTTTTGGCATGGTGAGGTTAAATTTATGTTTCTCATGAAGCCTCCTGTTGTTATTTATATTTAGCATTCAGGAGGCTTTGAATAACAGTTCAGTAACACATCACATCTCATCTAAGTTCATGTAAAACAACAATGTTTATCTTTTTCTGACACCCTGTTGTCATGTTTATATGTTAAGCGAAAAAGGTCAAAATATCATTTGTCTGATGTTTGTTGTTATTTCACTTTATCTTTAGGACTTATCTCGTACAAATCAGTAATCTTGTTGGCAGTTGGTCGGGTCAATTAATGGTTCTGTATCATGATCTGTACCTCCCAAATAAACTTAGGAGAAAAACAACCATGAGTTCTGCCAAGAAGATCGGGCTATTTGCCTGTACCGGTGTCGTCGCCGGTAATATGATGGGGAGCGGTATTGCATTATTACCTGCGAACCTGGCCAGCATCGGTGGTATTGCCATTTGGGGCTGGGTAATTTCAATTATTGGTGCGATGTCTCTGGCTTATGTTTATGCCCGACTGGCCACTAAAAACCCGCAGCAGGGTGGTCCCATTGCTTACGCAGGGGAAATATCTCCGGCATTCGGTTTCCAGACCGGTGTACTTTATTATCACGCAAACTGGATTGGTAACCTGGCTATCGGGATTACCGCAGTTTCTTATCTGTCTACGTTCTTCCCTATTTTAAATAACCCGGTGCCAGCAGGGATTGCCTGTATTGCCATCGTGTGGATCTTTACTTTCGTTAATATGCTCGGCGGGACCTGGGTCAGCCGTCTGACCACCATTGGTCTGGTGTTGGTGCTTATTCCGGTAGTCATGACCGCGGTCGTCGGCTGGCACTGGTTTGATGTCGCTACCTATCAGGCGAACTGGAACACCTCCAGCACCACCGATAGCCACGCGGTCATCAAAAGTATCCTGCTCTGCCTGTGGGCCTTCGTTGGCGTAGAATCCGCCGCCGTGAGTACCGGGATGGTGAAAAACCCGAAACGTACCGTGCCGCTGGCCACCATGCTGGGTACCGCGATGGCCGGTATCGTCTACATCGCCGCGACTCAGGTTATCGCCGGTATGTATCCTGCTTCTCAGATGGCAGCGTCCGGTGCGCCGTTCGCGATTAGCGCCTCCACCATCCTCGGCGGCTGGGCTGCGCCGATGGTATCCGCTTTCACCGCCTTCGCCTGCCTGACGTCTCTGGGCTCGTGGATGATGCTGGTTGGCCAGGCGGGTGTGCGTGCCGCCAACGATGGCAACTTCCCGAAAGTGTATGGCGAAGTCGATAGCAACGGTATCCCGAAAAAAGGCCTGCTGCTGGCCGCGGTGAAAATGACCGCGCTGATGGTGCTGATTACCCTGATGAACTCCGCCGGTGGTAAAGCCTCTGACCTGTTCGGCGAACTGACCGGTATCGCAGTACTGCTGACCATGCTGCCTTACTTCTACTCCTGTGTTGACCTGATTCGTTTCGAAGGCATCAACATCCGTAACTTCGTCAGCCTGATTTGTTCGGTACTGGGTTGCGTGTTCTGCTTCATCGCGCTGATGGGCGCAAGCTCCTTCGAACTGGCCGGCACCTTTATCGTTAGCCTGATTATCCTGATGTTCTACGGTCGCAAAATGCACCAGCGCCAGAGCAACGCATCGGATAGCAACAGCCCCGCTAACGCGCACTAATCAGTAACCCTTTTTCCTGAGGCTCCTTCCATCACCTGTCATAGCGCGACGGGAGGGGCTTTCTACATCTGGAGATTTGACTATGAACGTTATTGCAATCATGAATCACATGGGGGTTTACTTCAAAGAAGAACCCATCCGTGAACTGCATCGTGCTCTCGAACGCCTGGACTTCCGCATTGTCTACCCGAACGACCGTGACGACTTATTAAAACTGATCGAAAACAACTCTCGTCTGTGCGGCGTGATCTTCGACTGGGATAAATACAATCTCGAGCTGTGCGAAGAAATCAGCAAAATGAACGAGTACATGCCGCTGTATGCGTTCGCTAACACCTACTCCACGCTGGACGTTAGCCTGAACGATCTGCGCATGCAGGTTCGCTTCTTCGAATATGCGCTGGGCGCTGCGGAAGATATCGCGAACAAAATCAAACAGAACACTGACGAATACATCGACACCATTCTGCCGCCGCTGACCAAAGCGCTGTTCAAATATGTGCGTGAAGGCAAATACACCTTCTGTACCCCGGGCCACATGGGCGGTACCGCCTTCCAGAAAAGCCCGGTAGGCAGCATCTTCTACGATTTCTTTGGCTCCAACACCATGAAATCCGATATCTCGATTTCGGTTTCTGAACTGGGTTCCCTGCTGGACCACAGCGGCCCGCACAAAGAAGCGGAAGAGTATATCGCTCGCGTATTTAACGCCGAACGCAGCTACATGGTGACCAACGGCACCTCGACCGCCAACAAAATCGTCGGTATGTACTCCGCGCCGGCCGGCAGCACCGTGCTGATTGACCGTAACTGCCACAAATCGCTGACCCATCTGATGATGATGAGCGACATTACGCCGATCTACTTCCGTCCGACCCGTAACGCCTACGGCATCCTCGGCGGTATCCCGCAGAGCGAATTCCAGCACGCGACTATCGCCAAGCGTGTGAAAGAGACGCCGAACGCGACCTGGCCGGTACACGCCGTTATCACCAACTCGACTTACGATGGTCTGCTGTACAACACTGACTTCATCAAGAAAACCCTGGATGTGAAATCCATCCACTTTGACTCCGCATGGGTGCCTTACACCAACTTCTCGCCGATCTATGAAGGCAAATGCGGGATGAGCGGCGGCCGCGTCGAAGGGAAAGTGATTTACGAAACCCAGTCCACGCACAAACTGCTGGCGGCGTTCTCCCAGGCATCGATGATTCACGTGAAAGGCGATGTTAACGAAGAGACCTTTAACGAAGCCTACATGATGCACACCACCACCTCCCCGCACTACGGGATCGTGGCGTCCACCGAAACCGCGGCGGCGATGATGAAAGGCAACGCCGGTAAGCGCCTGATCGACGGCTCTATCGAACGCTCCATCAAGTTCCGTAAAGAGATCAAACGTCTGAAAGGCGAGTCTGACGGCTGGTTCTTCGACGTATGGCAGCCGGAACATATCGACGGTCCTGAATGCTGGCCGCTGCGCTCCGACAGCGCATGGCACGGTTTCAAAAACATCGACAACGAGCATATGTATCTCGACCCGATCAAAGTCACTCTGCTGACCCCGGGGATGAAGAAAGACGGCACCATGGATGAGTTCGGTATTCCGGCCAGCATCGTGGCGAAGTATCTCGACGAACACGGCATCGTGGTGGAGAAAACCGGTCCGTACAACCTGCTGTTCCTGTTCAGCATCGGTATCGACAAAACCAAAGCGCTGAGCCTGCTGCGTGCGCTGACCGACTTCAAACGCGCGTTCGACCTGAACCTGCGGGTGAAAAACATGCTGCCGTCGCTGTACCGTGAAGATCCTGAATTCTATGAAAACATGCGTATTCAGGACCTGGCGCAGAATATTCACAAACTGGTTGAGCATCACAACCTGCCGGACCTGATGTTCCGCGCGTTTGAAGTGCTGCCATCCATGGTGATGACCCCGTATGCCGCGTTCCAGAAAGAGCTGCACGGTCAGACGGAAGAAGTGTACCTCGAAGAGATGGTCGGCCGCGTCAACGCCAACATGATCCTGCCGTATCCTCCGGGAGTGCCGCTGGTCATGCCGGGTGAAATGATCACCGAAGAGAGCCGTCCGGTGCTGGAGTTCCTGCAGATGCTGTGCGAAATCGGCGCCCACTATCCGGGCTTCGAAACCGATATCCACGGCGCCTATCGTCAGGCGGATGGTCGTTACACCGTTAAAGTGCTGAAAGAAGAGAATAACAAGTAATAGACGCACATCAGGGAAGTGGCTTGCCACTTCCCTTTTTCACGCTGCAAGGAGAACACATGAAAACACCCTCACAGCCGCGCGCGATTTACTACATCGTTGCGATCCAGATCTGGGAGTACTTCAGCTTTTACGGCATGCGCGCCTTACTCATCCTCTACCTCACCCACCAGCTTGGCTTCGACGACAGCCACGCCATCAGCCTGTTCAGCGCTTACGCCTCTCTGGTTTACGTTACCCCTATTCTTGGCGGCTGGCTTGCCGACCGCCTGCTCGGCAACCGCACGGCGGTGATTGCCGGGGCGCTGTTGATGACCCTCGGCCACGTGGTGCTGGGCGTTGAGTCGACCTCCGCATGGAGCCTGTACGTCGCGCTGGCGATCATTATCTGCGGCTACGGCCTGTTCAAATCCAATATCAGCTGCCTGCTTGGCGAACTTTACGCCCACGACGATCCGCGTCGCGACGGCGGCTTCTCGCTGCTGTACGCCGCCGGCAACGTCGGCTCCATCGCCGCGCCCATCGCCTGCGGGCTGGCGGCCCAGTGGTACGGCTGGCATATCGGCTTCGCCCTGGCGGGGATCGGGATGTTCATCGGCCTGATGATTTTCTTAAGCGGCAGCCGCCACTTCCGGCATACCCGCGGCGTCGATAAACCGGCGCTGCGGGCGGTGAAATTCGTGCTGCCGACCTGGGGCTGGCTGCTGGTGATGCTCTGCCTGGCGCCGGTGTTCTTCACGCTGCTGCTGCAAAACAACTGGTCCGGCTATCTGCTGGCGGTCGTCTGCCTGTTCGCCGCCCAGATGGTGGCGCGGATCATGATCAAAGCCCCGGAGCATCGTCGCGCGCTGTGGCAGATCGTCCTGCTGATGCTTGCCGGGACGCTGTTCTGGGTGCTGGCGCAGCAGGGGGGAAGCTCGATTAGCCTGTTTATCGATCACTTTGTTAACCGCCGCCTGCTGAACTGGGACGTGCCGACGGCGCTGTTCCAGTCGGTTAACGCGGTGGCGGTGATGGCGGCCGGCGTGGCGCTGGCGTGGCTGATGCGCCCGGAAGGCAGCGCGCGTTCGGTGCTGCGCGTCTGGTTGAAATTCGCTTTTGGCCTGCTGCTGATGGGCGGCGGCTTTATGCTGCTGGCGCTCAACGCCCGCCACGGCGCCGCTGAGGGTCAGGCCTCGATGGGCATGATGGTCGCTGGACTGGCGATGATGGGCTTTGCCGAACTGTTTATCGACCCGGTCGCGATGGCGCAAATCACCCGCCTGAACATGCCCGGCGTCACCGGGGTATTGACCGGTATTTATATGCTGGCCACCGGCGCGGTGGCCAACTGGCTGGCCGGCGTGGTCGCCCAGCAGACCACCGAATCGCAAATCAGCGATACGGCGATTGCCGCCTATCAGCATTTCTTCTCGCAGATGGGGGAATGGACCCTCGGCTGCGTGGCGGTGATGGTGGTTATCGCCTTTGCCGCAGCCTGTAGCGTCGGCAAACGCCGCGCGGCGGCTGGCGAGCTTCCCGGCGGCGGCGCCTAGCCCCGTCTGGCGACAGGTCCGGTTTACCGGGCTACAAAATCGTGCTGCCTGGTAGCCCGGCTAAGGAGTTTACGCCGCGAGCCGGGGATCGGTAACCCCAACAGTGGAGCGACAAGCCGCTCCTTGCACCGTTTACTGAACAGGAGGAGGATATTCTGGCAGGCGCGGAAGCCAACGATAAAAAATACCGTTAGTGAAGGCATAGCTGAGTGAGATCAGCTTGAAGAGAAGCCAGATTCGTTACTCTTGTTCTTCGGTGTAAAGCCGGAGACAGGCCGCGCGGAAGGGTGACCTGGTTCAATTTATCGAAGCTAGTTTGAAAGCAAGGTTATGAGGAACCCATATGTCTGAACAACAAGCACAAGGTGCCGATGAGGCCATTGACCTTAATAATGAACTGAAAACTCGTCGCGAAAAACTGGCTGCGCTGCGTGAGCAGGGCGTAGCTTTCCCCAACGATTTCCGTCGCGATCATACCTCTGACCAATTGCACGCTGAATTCGATGCGAAGGATAACGATGAACTCGCTTCCCTGAACGTTGAAGTTGCGGTGGCCGGCCGGATGATGACCCGCCGCGTGATGGGCAAAGCCTCCTTCGTCACCCTCCAGGACGTCGGCGGCCGTATCCAGCTGTACGTGGCCCGCGATGACCTGCCGGAAGGCGTCTACAACGAACAGTTTAAGAAATGGGACCTTGGCGACATCATCGCCGCCCGCGGCAAGCTGTTCAAAACGCAAACCGGCGAACTCTCCATCCACTGCACCGAGCTGCGCCTGCTGACCAAAGCCCTGCGCCCGCTGCCGGATAAATTCCACGGCCTGCAGGATCAGGAAGTCCGCTATCGCCAGCGCTATCTGGATCTGATCGCTAACGAAGAGTCGCGCCATACGTTCCGCATCCGCTCGCAGATCCTCGCGACCATGCGTCAGTTCATGGTAGCCCGCGGCTTTATGGAAGTGGAAACTCCGATGATGCAGGTGATCCCCGGCGGCGCTTCCGCCCGTCCGTTTATCACGCATCACAACGCGCTGGATCTCGATATGTACCTGCGCATCGCGCCGGAATTGTATCTGAAACGTCTGGTGGTCGGCGGCTTCGAACGCGTGTTTGAAATCAACCGTAACTTCCGCAACGAAGGGATCTCGGTACGCCATAACCCAGAGTTCACCATGATGGAACTGTACATGGCGTACGCGGACTACAAAGACCTGATCGAACTGACCGAGTCGCTATTCCGCACCCTGGCGCAGACGGTGCTGGGCAAAACCGAGGTGCCGTATGGCGACCAGGTGTTTGACTTCGGCAAGCCGTTTGAAAAACTGACCATGCGCGAGGCGATCAAAAAACATCGTCCGGAAACCAACATGGCGGATCTGGATAACTTCGACGCGGCGAAAGCGCTGGCGGAATCTCTCGGTATTCAGGTAGAGAAAAGCTGGGGTCTGGGGCGCATCGTCACCGAAATCTTCGACGAAGTGGCGGAAGCGCACCTCATCCAGCCGACCTTCATCACCGAATACCCGGCGGAAGTCTCCCCGCTGGCGCGCCGTAACGACGTCAACCCGGAAATCACCGACCGCTTCGAGTTCTTCATCGGCGGCCGCGAAATCGGTAACGGTTTCAGCGAGCTGAACGACGCCGAAGACCAGGCGCAGCGTTTCCAGGATCAGGTTAACGCCAAAGCGGCGGGCGATGACGAAGCGATGTTCTATGACGAAGACTACGTCACCGCGCTGGAGTACGGTCTGCCGCCGACCGCCGGTCTGGGCATCGGTATCGACCGGATGGTGATGCTGTTTACCAACAGCCACACCATCCGCGACGTGATCCTCTTCCCGGCGATGCGTCCGCAGAAGTAAACCGTTGCACTCCCTCCCGGCCTGCGCCGGGAGGTTCTTCCTGCATTATCCCCATCCTGTCGGCAGGGCAATGTTATTACAGGACTTTTTGCAACGTGCCGCGCTGGCTGCCGTTTGCCCATACGCCGTTAAAGGCGTCGTTCAGCGTAAAGGCTGAGCTTTTCACCCGGAACGTCAATTTACCCTGGCTGGCTTTCGCCTCCTCGACCAGATGACCATGGGTTTTCACCGTTTTAGCGGTGACGGTAATCTCATCAATTTTATTGCCATAGTCAGTATAAACATACCAGGTGCCCACCCAGGGGCCGAAGCCGCTGCTGGCCTGCTGCGCGGCGGCGGCATTCTCGGCTTTGGTTTTATGAATATCGCAGGTGGTTCCGTCGGTCATCTGCGTGCAACCGGAGCGTTCAAGCTGTTCCCGGTATTTCGCGCTAATGGCGTGGGCCGGCGCGGCGGCGACCAGCGCCAGGGTGAGGGTGGTGAAAAGCCAGGTCTTATTCATCTTATTGTTTCTCATCGCGATAGCGGCGCGCATTGTCATAAAGGTTGATATACATTGGTGCATTCTCCAGGGGCGTCCGAATAAATATAACCGCAGCCATTCCTGATAAATAACGAGCAGAAAGGAGAAGGGTTATTTATTTGTAAAAACATCATTGCCCTGAGCTTATTTATCACCGTACCTTCCCGCTGCATGTCATATTATTGCAGAGAGAATGTTAAGTAATTGATGTTTTAAAAGGGACTATTTGTCACTTACGCAAATAACAGCAGGCCAGGTCTGGGCGCAGGGCTAAAGCCCGCGCCGCTGCGGTGTTGAGATTTTTTCATATTGCTATCATCATATTTCGAATGAAAGGGATAACCTCTGAAGCGGGTTATTAAGCCAGTAATTTTTATCCGCAAAATAAGCCTGCGGCAAGCATTATTTCCATTTATTTTTCAGGGCTACTCGCGCCAGCGGATATTTCGTCCGCGGCAATGATGGATTTCCATCATTTCTCCGTTTTCATCGCTGGTCGTCGCCTGCTTATAGTGACGGCACACCAGACGACTGGCTGAAAAGGAGATAAACATGGCGACAGAGCACCTGCAGTGGGGCATTAGCCCCCTGTGCTGGACCAACGATGTGCTGGAGGATTTAGGCGGCGATATCCCTCTCGACACGTGTCTGCGCGAGGCGCGGGAGGCGGGGTTTCAGGGAATTGAGTTAGGGCGGAAGTTTCCCCGCCAGGCGGAGACATTGGGGCCTCTGCTGGCGGCGGCTGACCTGCGCCTGGCGTCAGGCTGGTACAGCGGCTTGCTGGCCGACCGCAGCGTGGAAGCGGAGCTGGAGGCGGTACGGGGCCACGCGCAGCTCCTGCAGCAGCTCGGCGCCAGGGTAATGGTCTATGGCGAGTGCGGGCAACTGCCCGGTGAAACGCCGCTTGATGAGCCGATCTCGCTCTCGCCGCCGTTAAGCCGCGTCAGCCTGACGGCGTATTGCCATAAGCTAAATACCTTTGCCGACCTGCTGCTGCGGGACTACGGCCTCCGGCTGGCCTATCACCATCATCTGATGATGCTGGTGGAGCACGACGACGAACTGGAGCGGTTTCTGTCCCAGACCCATGACAACGTCGGGCTGGCGTTTGATACCGGACACGCCTTCGTCGCCGGGGTCGATATCCCGCGCGTGCTGGAGAAATATGGCCACCGTATCCGCCATCTGCATCTGAAAGACGTCCGTCCGCAGGTGCTGGGGCGCCTGTATCGCGAAAACCTGAGCTTTAACGAGGCGGTGCGCGCCGGGCTGTTTACCATCCCTGGCGACGGCTGCATCGACTATGCGCCGATCCTCAACTTTGCCCGGGACAGCGACTACCGCGGCTGGCTGATTATCGAAGCAGAGCAGGACCCGGCGATGGCGCCGCCGTTTGCCACCGCTCGCCGCGCCTTCGCCTGGCTGGCGCACCACTTTTCGTCCCCGTCATCATCAGAGGAGCACGCATCATGAGCGCGCGGTTAAATATTGGTCTTATCGGCTCCGGTTTTATGGGCCAGGCGCACGCCGACGCTTACCGTCGCGCGGCCATGTTCTATCCCGGTCTGCCGAAGCGCCCCTATCTTTACGCGCTGGCGGATCAGGATCAGGCTTTGGCTGAACGTCATGCGGTGAAGCTGGGGGCGGAGAAAGCTTACGGTGACTGGCGCGAACTGGTGAACGATCCGCTGGTGGACGTGGTGGATATTACCTCGCCGAACCATCTGCACTACACGATGGCGATGGCGGCGATCGCGGCGGGTAAACATGTCTATTGCGAGAAACCGCTGGCGGTTAACGAGCAGCAGGCGCAGGAGATGGCGCAGGCGGCCCGGCGCGCGGGGGTGAAGACCATGGTGGCCTTTAACAACATTAAAACCCCGGCGGCGCTGCTGGCAAAGCAGCTTATCGCCCGGGGCGATATTGGCGAACCGGTGCGCTTTCGCGGCACCTTTGATCAGGGGTTTTATAACGACCCGAACCTGCCCTGGTCCTGGCGCTGCTCGAAAACCCTCGGCGGCAGCGGGGCGCTTGGCGACCTCGGCGCCCATACCCTGTCCGTCGCCCAGTTTTTGATGGGCGGGATCCGTGAAGTGACCGCCAGCGCGCAAACCTGCCTGCGCCAGCGTCCGGTGCCACAGACCGATGCCGGGTATGCCAGCCGGGTCGCGGCCGATGCCGAGTGGCGGGAAGTGGAAAATGACGATCAGGTTCAGTGCCTGGTCAATTTCGACAGCGGCGCCGCGGGGGTGATTGAGGCCTCGCGCATCGCCGCCGGGCGCATCTTCGGCGTGTTCTGGGAAGTCTCCGGCACCGAAGGCACGCTGTATATGGACGGGGAGCGCTTTAACGAACTGCAGGTGTATCGCTTCCGGGATGACAAACACGACCGCGGCTTTAAAACGCTGTATGCCGGGAGCCAGATCCCGGCCTATGCCGGCTTCTTCGGCTTCGATTTTGGCGGCGGCGGGCTGGGCTATTTTGACGTCAAGGTGATGGAAGTGCATGACCTGGTGCAGGGGATTTGTGGGGACGACGACTGCTATCCCAGCTTTGAATTTGGTTTACAGAATCAGCGCGTGCTGTCGGCGATTGAAGCCTCGATGGTCAGCCGTCGCTGGGTTAACGTGGTTAAGGATTAAGGAGCCGCTATGTTTCCCTCACAATTACCGACCCCGCGCCGCCCGGCGGCGCAGAGCATTCCCTCCCTGCGCTGGGGCATCATTGGTCCGGGCTGGATCGCCGAGCGCTTTGTGCACGCATTGAAAACCCAGAGCCGGCAGCAGGTGGTGGCCGTTGCCTCCCGCAGCCAGGCGAAGGCCGACCGGGTAGCTGCGGAATGGGGGATCCCCCAGGCTTACGGCCGGGTGGAGGAGATGCTGGCGCGTCCGGATATTGATGCGGTCTATATTGCGACGCCGCACAACCATCACTTTCCCGACGGCATGCAGGCGCTGAAGGCGGGCAAACACGTGCTGATAGAGAAGCCCTTCGCGCTCAACCTCGGCGAAGGAGGTGAACTGCAGGCCGAAGCCGCCCGCCAGGGGAAGCTGGCGCTGGAGGCGATGTGGTGCGATTACGCGCCGAAGTATGATGTGATCCGCCAGCTGCTGGAGGATGGGGTACTCGGCGACCTGCATACCCTGCTGGCCGATCACGGCGAGTATTTCACTACCGATCACCGCATCTTTAACGCCGACCTTGCCGGCGGGCCGATGATGGATCTCGGCAGCTATTTGACCTCGTTTGCGCTGATGGTGGGCGGCATGCCGCAGGAGATTGTCGCCCGCGGCCGCGCGACGGCGGAGGGGCTTAACGGCCAGACGTCAATGCTGTTCAGCTGGCGGAACGGGATGCAGGGGCTGTTAAACACGACGTTGTTCAGCAACACGCCGGGCGGGGCGGTGGTGGCCGGACGCCAGGCGACCCTGACGATCGACGGTCAGTTTTACGCCCCCGGCGGGTTCACGCTCGCCGCCAGCCAGGGCGGGCAGGCGCTGCGCTGGGAAGAGCCGCGCAATCGCTACGACCAGCTGTTCTGGCAGGCGGAGCATTTTGCCTGGTGCATCGGTCAGGGGCTGCGGGACTCGCCGCTGCGGCCGCTCAGTCAGGTGCTGCAGAATCTGCAGGTGATGGATGAGGTGCGGCGCCAGGTGGGTGCGGTGTTTAACGAAGAACGTTAAGGGGCCGGCCGGGCTTTGGTTTGCAGACAGCGCGCGCGTGCACGCCATTGCCCGGCACCGGGACGCGCACGGTGCCGGATATCTGCTGCCCGGCGGCGCGGCGCTTGCGCGGGCCTGGGATATCACTGCAACTGTGTGATATGGATGGTTATCATGCCCGTAGGCCGGGCAAGGCATTGCCGCCGCCCGGCATAAAGGCAGGTTCAGAGCCTGATAGCGGTTGCCACGCAACCACTCACCGACAGTCGTCAACGGCGACAAACTGGCCGCGCTGCAGAGACTGAACCGCCGCTTCGGCAATGGCCTGCGCCTGCAGGCCGTCCACCAGGCCGGGCAGGTCGGCCACGGTTTCACCATTCAGAGAGCGGATAAAGGCGTCAAGATGCTGGTAATAAGATCCTTGCACCCGGCTGAACCAGTCCGGCCACAGGCCTGGCTCAATGCGCTGATTGCCGCGCCATAGGGTAGGGCCCGCTGGCGACTGGCTGCCGGATTCCAGCGCGCCCTCTGCCCCCAGCAGGGTGATCCGTTCATCATACCCGTGGCCGGTGCGGCGGGTGTTGTCCAGCTGCGCCAGCGCGCCGCCGCGCATCTGCATCATCAGGATGGAAGTGTCGACATCGCCAAATTCGGCGATTTCCGGCAGGGCCAGCGCCGCGCCCATCGCCGCTACGGTATGCACTTCATCGCCGGTGAGAAAGCGCAGAAGATCGAAGAAATGGATCGCCTGATCGCGCATCTGACCGCCGGAGCTGCGCAGATAGTCGAGCGGCGGCATGCTGGAGGCGCGACAGACCATCTGCACCAGCTCGACCCTGCCGATCGCTCCCTGCTCCAGCTGGCGGCGCAACTGCTGATGGCTGCTGTCAAAGCGCCGGTTAAAGCCGACGGTGACCGGCACCTTAAGGGGAAGCACCCGCTCCACCACCTCGCGGGCGCGCGCCAGGGAAAGGTCGATCGGTTTTTCGCAATAGACCGCCTTGCCCGCCCGGGCGGCGGCTTCCAGCAGTTCGGCATGCGACGGGGTCGAGCTGGCGATCAGCACAGCGTCGATGGCGTCGCTACGGAGAGCCTCGCTCACCGTCACCGCCCGGGCGCCATAGCGGGCGGCCAGCGCCTGGGCACGCTCCGGCGCGACATCGGCCACCATCGTCAACTCGCTCCCGTCGTGACGGGCGAGGCTGGCGGCATGAACCTGACCGATAAAACCACTGCCTACCAGGGCAAAACGTTTGCACTTCATTTTATTCTCCAGAATGGCGAGGGGACGCTGCCACCATAATCGGTTTGCTAAACTCACTGACACTGCCGTTTTGATGTATTTCCATCATTGAAGAGAGGGGCGATGAAAAACATGTCACTGGCGATGCTGGCCAGACAGATTGGCGTCGGCGTGGCCACCGTTGACCGGGTGCTGAACGAACGCGGCGGCGTATCGCCGCAGACCACGCGCAAAGTGCTGCAGGCGGCGCGGGAGGCGGGGCTGAAGCGGATCCTGCCGGAGGAGCACCGCTTTCCCTGGCAGATTGAGCTCTTTCTCAGCAGCAATGACTCTTTCTTTTTTCCGCAGCTGGCGCAGGATTTCGCCGCCGTCGCGGATAGCCTCGGCTATCGTCGTCTGACCCTGCACCGCACCTTTGTCCCGGAGTCGCAGCCGGCGACCCTGGCCCGGCGCATTATGCGCAGCGGCCAGCAGCGTCAGGGGATCATCGTTTTCGGCAATGACCATCCTGTGGTGCATGACGCGCTGCGACGCTGTCGGGAAGCGGGCGTCCCCGTCATTACCCTGGCGACAGATCTGCCCGGCGCCGACCGGCTCTGCCACGTCGGGATCAATCAGTTGCAGGCTGGCCGCACGGCGGGGTTAATGATGGGGAGAATGACGCCGCGGCCCGGGGAGGTGCTGATGGTGAGCGGCCGGGAGGATTACAGCGCGCATCGCCTGCGCATCCAGGGGTTCCGCGAGGTGCTGAGCCAGCGCTTTCCCCATCTGCAGCTCAACGAGGTGCTGGCGGGCGAAGAGCGGCGGGAGCAGATCACCCGCCTGCTGGAGCAGGCCCTGTGCCGCAGCCGGCATATTGTCGGGATCTATAACACCGGACTTGGCAATACTCAGATTGCCGAGGCGCTGGCACGCCACCGCCGCGAAGGCGACGTCTGCTGGATCACCCATGAGCGCTACAATACCACCCGCCAGCAGCTGGCCAGGGGCAGCCTGGCGTTAACGCTCGATCAGAACACCCGCCAGCACGCCCAGCTGGCGATCGACCTGATGCTGCGCCATCTGGAGTCCGGCTATCAGCCGCAAACCTATGCCGACGGGAAAGTCGACTTTATCCTCTACAGCGCCGAGAACGTCGACTAAGGCGTGCGGCGCCTCCCTTCCTGACAACGCGGATCTCCCCGCCGGGTAAATGCCAACCCCGCCGGGGGCGATCGCTGTAAAGCGTTGTCTGCCTCTCATTTTTCGCTCATTTATGCAGCAATGTTAGATGTCTGTCAAAATTCTGTTACTGCATGGTTTTAAAATTTTCATTTCAGTTATTTACTTATAAAAGTTTCAAATGTCTTGTTAATGAAATAAATGGTCTGGAATTCATGGTGTGGCATAAATGGACTGATGTTTCAAAAAAGTGATGATAATACAGCCATTATTTGTGATTCCGATCACGACGAAATGCGGAAAACCCCGCAGCGCCGTCGCCGTCACAACAGACATTTGTCGCAATCTAACTGAAATTAATTTTTCATTTTGTTTCATTCACCGGCGTACCTACAAAATCAAGGATCAACTATGAATATTAAGAAAACGATTGTTGCCTCTTTGTTAGCCTGCATGCTGCCTGCGGTGGTTATGGCAAAAGATGTCTCCATTGGTGTCTCGATGGCGCTGTTTGACGATAACTTCCTGACGATCCTGCGTACCTCGATGCAAAAAGAGATGAAAAAAGACGGGGTGAAATCGCAGATCGAGGACGCGAAAGGGGATGTCTCCCAGCAGCTGCAGCAGGTGCAGAACTTTATCGGCCAGGGCGTGGACGCCATTATCGTCAACCCGGTGGATACCAACGCGGTGAAACCGATCATGGATCAGGCCACCAAAGCCGGGATCCCGCTGGTGTTTGTAAACCGTCGCCCGCAGGCGGAGCTGACCGACAAGATGGCCTATGTGGGGTCGGATTCGATTCTCGCCGGTCGTCTGCAGATGGAAGCGCTGGCGAAGGCGATGAACGGCAAGGGCAATGTGGCGATCCTGCTCGGCGACCTGGCGAATGAATCCACTCGCGACCGCACCAAAGGGGTGGAAGAGGTCGTGGCGAAATACCCGAACATCAAAATCGTGCAGAAGCAGACCGCGAAATTTACCCGCAATGACGCCGTGGATGTGGTCAGCAACTGGATGACCAGCGGCGAGGATATCCAGGCCATCGCCTCCAACAACGATGAAATGGCGATCGGCGCCCTGCAGGCGCTGGGTAAAAACCCGAACCATATTCTCATTGCCGGCGTGGATGGCACCCCGGATGCGCTGCAGATGCTGAAGAGCGGCAAGATGATCGCCACCATCTTCCAGGATGCGAAAGGCCAGGGCGAGGGCGCCGTAGACGCGGCCATTAAGCTGGCGAACGGCGAGAAAGTGGAAAAGATCATCGACGTGCCGTATCAGCTGATCACCAAAGAGAACATGGCTGAATTTACCAATCGTAATCAGAAATAATCCTGGCCAACCTGTGGTACGGAGGTGGATGTATGAACGCTTTTGCCCTTGAAGCCGAAGGTATCAGTAAGTTCTTCCCCGGCGTGAAGGCGCTCGACAATGTCTCATTACGCGTGCGCCCGGGAACGGTGCACGCCCTGATGGGCGAGAACGGCGCCGGTAAATCCACGCTAATGAAGTGCCTGATCGGTATCTATCGCCCGGATAAAGGATCGATTCGCGTAAAAGGTGAGCCGGTGGAGTTTACCGACACCATGGATGCGCTGCGCTCGGGGATCTCGATGATTCACCAGGAGCTGAATCTGGTGCCGCATATGACGGTGGCGGAGAATATCTGGCTGGGGCGCGAGCCGATGAAGTACGGCTTTGTCGACCACGGCCAGCTGACCCGCCAGACCCAGGCGCTGCTGGATAAGCTGAATATTCGCTTAACTGCCGACCGGCTGGTGGGCGACCTGAGCATCGCCGCCCAGCAGATGGTGGAGATTGCCAAAGCGGTCTCATGGAACGCGGATATTGTGATCATGGATGAGCCCACTTCGGCGCTGACCGAAGGCGAGGTGGCTCACCTGTTCACCATCATCCGCGACCTGCGGGCCCAGGGCAAAGCGATCATCTATATCAGCCATAAAATGGATGAGATCTTCGCGATCACCGATGAGATCAGCGTCTTTCGCGACGGCACCTGGGTGGGGAGCAAAAACACCACTGAATTTACCCGCCAGTCGCTGATCACCCAGATGGTGGGCCGCGAATTAACCCAGCTGTTCCCGAAATTTAATAACACCATCGGCGAAGAGGTGCTGACGGTGCGCAACCTGACGCGCCAGGGCGTGTTCCATGACGTCAGCTTTACCGTGCGTCGCGGCGAGATCCTCGGCGTGGCCGGGTTGGTGGGCGCCGGGCGCAGCGAGGTGATGGAAAGCCTGTTCGGTATGGAACACTTCGACAGCGGCGAAGTGCTGATCGACGGGGCGCCGGTGACCATTGATTCTCCCTCCGTGGCGATTGAAAAGGGGATGGCGTTATTAACCGAAGACCGCAAAAAGTCGGGCCTGTTTCTGGTGCTGTCAGTGCTGGAAAATATGAGTATCGTCAAAATGCCGGAATATATCGGCAAGAGCGGTTTTGTCCAGCACGTGAAAATGGCCGAAGACTGCATGGAGCAAATCCGCCGGCTCAATATTAAAACGCCGACGATGGATCAAATTATTAATAACCTCAGCGGGGGGAATCAGCAAAAAGTCCTGATTGCGCGCTGGCTGTTAGCGCAACCGAAAATCTTAATTCTCGATGAGCCGACCCGCGGCATCGACGTCGGGGCGAAGGCGGAAATTTATCATCTTATCAGTGAACTGGCGAACCGGGGGGTGGCGGTCATTATGGTCTCCTCTGAGCTGCCGGAAATCCTTGGCATGAGTGACCGGGTCATGGTGATGCATGAAGGTCGTATCACCGGCATCCTGGAAAAAGACGAAGCCGACCAGGAAACCATTTTGTCGTTGGCATCCCATTGAGGCACAGAGAATGAGTAATATGAAATTAACGGCGGCTCCGGCCAGCGAGGGTTCCTCCTTCTTCGCTAATTTGCGGCATAAAATGCCGAAAGATACCGGCATCTTTGTGGTGATGCTGGTGATTGCCCTGACATTTGAAATCGCCGGCTGGTATGTTCGCGACCAGTCGTTCCTGCTCAATACCAACCGCCTGGTGCTGATTGTGCTGCAGGTGGCGATCATCGGCATCATCGCCGTCGGCGTCACCCAGGTGATCATCACCACCGGGATTGACCTCTCCTCCGGCTCGGTTATCGCCCTCGCGGCGGTGGTGGCGGCGAGCCTGGCGCAAACCTCCGACAGCCTGTCGCCGATGTTCCCGGCGCTGGTCAACCTGCCGGCGGTGATCCCGATTTGCGCGGGGATCGGCGTCGGCCTGCTGTGCGGGCTGACCAACGGTTTCCTGGTGACGCGAACCGGTATCCCGCCGTTTATCGCCACCCTCGGGATGATGGTCTCGGCGCGCGGTCTGGCGCAGTATTACACTCAGGGCAATCCGATAAGCTTCCTCTCCGACAGCTTTACGGCGATAGGCCAGGGGGCGATGCCGGTGATCATCTTCTTCGTGATCGCCGCGGTGTTTCACATTGCGCTGAAGCATACCCGGTATGGCAAATATGTGTATGCCATCGGCGGCAACATGACCTCGGCCAAAGTGTCCGGCATCAACGTGAATAAGTACCTGGTGATTGTCTACACCATCGCCGGGGCGCTCTCCGGGCTGGCGGGGGTGGTGCTGGCGGCGCGCGTCAGCAGCGGCCAGTCCAGCATGGGGATGTCCTACGAGCTGGACGCGATTGCCGCAGCGGTGATCGGCGGCAGCAGCTTAATGGGCGGGGTGGGGCGCATTACCGGCACCCTGATTGGCGCGATGATCCTTGGCCTGATCAAGAGCGGATTTACCTTTGTCGGCGTCGATGCCTACGTGCAGGATATTATTAAAGGGATCATTATCGTCGCGGCGGTGACCATCGACATGCGCCGTAACCGGAAAAAACACTAATCTTATCAACTGGCGGCAACGGCGAAGCGCGTCGTTGCCGCCAGCCCTGTCCAGAAATAAACAAAATACTCCCCGCCTGGCGCCGGCTGTCTATTTTTCCCGCGCTGCGCATCCTGTACAGTTTCGCGACTTTTGTTGTCCATTCGCCAGGGGGCCACGCCTTGCCCCCTGGTTTCTGGAGTCGTATGAATACACCATCCATAGGCAAATCCTCGCCGGTCTGGCGACCGGGAAGAAGGGGCGTGATCGTCACGCTGCTCGTTGGCCTGGCGATCCTGATCATCGGCCGGGGCGGGCATTTTCTGGCCAGAGAGGTTTGCCGCGAAATGTATACCCGTCAGCTGGAGAAGGATGCGCAGTGGGTAGCGTCACGCCTCGAACGGCGGATGAACACGCCGGCGCGGCAGCGGGAAGCCACCTGGCCGCTGGCGGTAATGCGCGCGGATCTCTATGCCCTGGCCCGGCAGCGACATTATCAGCTGCTGCTGGTAAATAGCGACGGGCATCTGCTGGCGGCATCGCATGCGCTGCCGGCCAGCGTGCTGGCCCAGGTTCAGGCGCAATTTCCCAGGGAGATGCAGCCGCCGCTGTTCGGCAGCCATTACCAGACCATTCAGCCCTTCGCCCCGCATCAGCGGATGTTAAGCCGGGCGCTGAACGGCAATGCGGGCCTGGCGGGCTGGAATCTCGTGATGCTGGCGCCGGACGGCGGATTGCCCTCGCTGCTGATGGCTTACCGTTGGCCGGTCACGATTGGCCTCGGCGCGGTGCTCGCCGGCACGCTGCTGGCGGTGAGGCGGGCGGCGCGCGCCCGGCGAAAACGCTAATTGCCGACGGCGCCGTCAGGCATGGCGAAACTGCAGGGTGGCGGGCAGATAGCGCTGGAGCGGCTCCGGCGCCTGGCCGTCGATCAGCTGGCTGAGCAGATCGTAGCAGTGCCAGGCCAGCTGGCGATTATCCTGTTGCACGGTATCAATGCGCAGGGAAAGTGAATCGTACAGATAGTGATCGTCGAAGCTGGCGAGATGAATATTGGAGTCCAGCAGATGGTGCTGGCTCATATAGCGCAGGACCCCTTCGAGCAGGCCGCAGGCCGCGGTGAACAGCGCTTTCGGCGGCCGGCCCAGCCGCGCGCAGAGCGCGGCGAACATCTCATAGCCGGAGCTGGGGTGATAGTTGCCGTTGATCACCCACTCGGGACGCAGCGTGACCCCCGCCTGAGCCAGGCCCTGGGTGAATCCCGCCAGCCGGTCGCGCGATGGCGATAGCCGCGGCTGGCCGCCGAGAAACCAGAACTCGTCCGCATGCTGAGGGGCGATGCGGGAGATCAGCTCGGCCGTTGGGGTGACCGAGTCGGTCATCACCAGCGGCAGGGCGCTGTCGCTGGGGGAGCGGTCAAACAGCACCACCGGCAGCTGTTCGCTGAGCTTCAGGTAGTCGGCATCGCTGTGCATGCACGAGGCGACGATCAGGCCGTCGACCTGGCGGGCAATCATGTTATTGACCACCACGCTCTCCTGGCCGGGGTTTTCGTCGGTGCAGGAGATAAGCAGCTGCACGCCGGCTTCCCGGCAGAGCGTCTCAAGCTCATGGGAGAAAACGGCAAACCCGTAGTTGGTGATTTCCGGCACCACCAGGCCAATGGTATGGCTGCGGTTATCGCGCAGCGAGCGCGCGTGAATGCTGGGTTGATAGTGCTGCTCGCGGGCGATCGCCAGCACGCGCTCGCGCGTCTCCTGCGCCACGCGCAGCTCTTTGCCACGACCGTTAAGCACCAGACTGGCGGTCGCTTTGGAGACGCCCGCCAGTTCGGCGATATCTTTGATAGTTACGCGTTTGGTTTTCATCAGCACCCGGGAGCCTGAAAGCAAAACGGTTATTCTACCATGCATGGCCGCAGCAGCCAGCGGCAGAATGCCACCGGCGTCGCACCGCTGAAGATTAACTGCCCCGGATAGCCCGGGAAGAAGCGGCTGCTCATCACCCCTTCGCCATCGTTGATGAAAATCTCCACGCTGGAGCGGTCGATAAAGATCTGCAGGCGCCGCGCCTCGCCGCGCCAGTAGCGGTGATGCATCTCCGCCGTCTGCAGCCCGCGGCGCGACAGGCGCAGGCCGTCGCGGTTAACGGTGAGCTGCAGGGCGCCGGCAAAATCCAGCCCCAGCGTGCTGTTGGGGGCGATGTCAAAGGCCAGCTCCATCGGGGCGAGGGGCAGGGTCTGTCCGCGCCAGCCCTCGGCTTCGCCGCGCAGGGCGGCCAGCTCGCGCAGCGGGCGCTGATACAGGGTGCCCGCCTGCCACTCCAGCTCGCGCACGCAGGTCATCTGGTGGATCCACCCCTGCGCGCGGGTGGGTTGATGCATCTCTTCCCCGTCCGGGACGCCCATCCAGCCGACCAGCAGGCGGCGGCCATCCTCGGCCAGCATGGTTTGCGGCGCGTAGAACTCAAATCCGCTGTCCAGCTCGTGCAGCGGACCATGGTCGAAGGCGCCGCGTTCGGCGTCGAAACGGCCTGCCATCCACACCGCCGGATAGGTATTGAGAAAGCGCTGCGCTTCGCGGGCCAGCCCCTGCGGGCAGCAGATCAGCAGGTGGGTGTCCGCCAGCGGAAACAGGTCCGGGCACTCCCACATGTAGCCGCCGTTCGCCAGGCCGTTAACGTCATGCCCGGCTATCTCGCCCACCAGGCGCCAATCCCGCAGGTCGCTGGCGGTAAACAGCAGCACTTTGCCGCGCTGTTGCACATCCTGCGCCCCGAGGACCATGTACCAGCGCCCGTCCTGTCGCCACACTTTAGGGTCGCGCACATGGCCGGTATAGCCTTCCGGCAGCGGCAGCACCGGCCCCAGCTTGCGGAAGGTGCCATCGGCATTTTCCGTCGCCAGACATTGCCAGGCGGTGCGCCCGCCGTCGGGGAATTTCACGTTGCCGGTATAGCACAGGGTCAGGGCGCCCTCGAACTCGACCGCGCTGCCGGAGTAGCAGCCGTTGCGGTCATACTCTTCATCCGGCATCAGGGCGATAGGTTCATGCCGCCAGTGCAGCAGATCGGCTGAGCTCCAGTGTCCCCAGCACTTGTAGGTGTGGTCGCAGGCGAGCGGGTTCCACTGATAAAACAGGTGGTAACGCCCGGCGACCTGGCAAAAGCCGTTGGGATCGTTCAGCAGTCCGCTGACCGGCGCCAGATGCCATTGCGGGTAATGGCTGTCGGCCAGCGCCTGCGGCTGGCCCTGCATAACGGCCTGCAGGATCGCAGGCAGGCGTGACGGTAATGACATTATTCAGCGTCCGTTTTGTATTTCAGCGTCAGAGAGAGCGTGAAGGCCACGGCGAAGGCGATCGCCATCCCGATAATGTAGTTCAGCAGCGAGCTGGCCTGCACGATGGCCATTCCCGGGATCGCCGTTAGGCCCACCGCGGTCATGTAGACGTGCATCGATACCACCCAGGCGCCGCCAGCGGCACCGCCCACCAGCGCGGCGATGAACGGTTTCACAAAGCGCAGGTTAATCCCGAAGATTGCCGCCTCGGTGATCCCCAGCATCGCCGAAAACGCCGACGGCAGGGTGATAGCTTTGATTTTGGCATCTTTGGTTTTAAACCACACCGCAAAGCAGGCGCCGCCCTGGGCGACGTTGGCCATGGCCCAGATCGGCAGCAGGAAGTTGACGCCGATCGACGGATTGCCGAGCAGGCCCGCCTCGATGGCATGGAAGCTGTGATGGATACCGGTAATGACGATCACCGAATAGAGGCCGCCAAACAGCAGGCCCGCCAGCCAGCCGGCGTGGCTGATAAGCGTGCTGAGGATAAACGAAATGCCGTCGCCGAGCGCGCGGCCGGCCGGGCCGATTAGCAGCAGGGCGATAAAGCCGGAGATAATCACCGTCAGGAACGGCGTGAGGATCAGATCCAGCGCGTCAGGGATAATGCGGCGCAGCCGTTTCTCGACAAGGCTCATAAACCACACCGCCAGCAGCACCGGGAAGACCGTGCCCTGATAGCCGATCATCGCCACTTCGATGCCGAAGAAATTCATGGTGTGGAAGCCGGCGGCGACGCCCCAGGCGTTGGTCAACGCCGGGTGGGTGAGGATCCCGCCGAGGGTCGCGCCCAGATAAGGGTTACCGCCAAATTCGCGGGCGGCGGTAAAGCCGATCAGGATCGGCAGAATGATAAACGCCGCCGAGCTGCACATATCCAGCATGATATAGATAGCGTTGCCCGGGTCGACCCAGCCGTAGGTTTTCACCATCCCCAGCAGGCCCATCAGCAGGCCGGAGGCGACGATGGCCGGAATAATCGGCACGAAGATGTTGGACAGCAGGCGGGCGATGCGCTGGAACGGGTTCAGCTTTTTCGCCGCCAGGTCGGCGGCTTCGGATTTGCTCGATTCGCTGATGCCCGCCGCCTGGATAAAGGCGGCATAGACTTTATTGACCACCCCGGTGCCGAAGATGATCTGCATCTGGCCGGCATTGCGAAAGCAGCCTTTCACGCCGTCGATTTTGCCAATCGCCTGCTGGTCGGCGAGCGCGTCGTCGACCAGCACCAGCCGCAGGCGGGTGGCGCAGTGCGCGGCGCTGGCGATATTTTCCTTGCCGCCCAGCAGGGGAAGCAGTGAGCGGGAAATCTGTTCAAAATCCATAGTACCCTCTGAATGCATGATGATATGGCGTGGGCGGCGCCGGCCGTGGCAGGCACCGCGAACCTTATATTTATGTGTGACTTACCCTGTCGTCCGGGTTCACGTCAGAACCAGGTCTCCATTTGCATACCGAACGACCATTCGCCGCCCGATTTGAATCCGTTGCTGCCTAACGCGTCGTCGTTGGCGTAGTTATCCAGCTTTTTGCTCCAGTCCATCCACGAGGTGTAGAAGCGGATCTCCGGACGCGAGAAGAAGTCACCGATGCTGCCGACCTTGAAGGTCGGGGCGAAGGTCAGCTTGTAGAAGCTGCCGTTGACCGCATGGCGATCGTTGTAGCCTTCAGGCTGCAGATCCATGTACTGATAGCTGCCCTCCCAGGCGAGGGCGAAGTTCTGCGTGACCTCCTGAATCAGACGCAGGTTGAGAGTGGCCCACTGATAGCTGTCGCCATCGACATAGCGGTCTTTACTGCTCTGCGCCAGCACGGCCGGGGCAATAAACCAGCGATCGCTCAGCGGCGTGGTGCCGTAGCTGGCGAAACGCCAGGTATTGGCCCCCGGTCGCAGCGCGCCGTCGGAGCCGATGCCTTTAACCTCGGCGCCCAGTCCGTGGCCATACAGCAGGGCCGTTTTGCTGGTCCCGTCGCGCAGGCCATAGAAGCTCTCATTGTGCAGACCCAGCAGGGCATGAACCCCGGTGTTAGCGGCATCGCCTTTCACCAGATTGCCGTTCGCGTCCTGGCGGTCGTCATTATCTTTCGCCCGCATCCCGCTGACCATCATCTGCACCGGGCCGGCAAAGTTATTCATGCTGACGATATAGTTCTGCACGCTGTTGCTGCTGTCGGCGATATCGCCAAAGTTGCGGCCATATAACGAGAAGTTGCTGCGCAGGCTGTCGTTCCACTTCACGTCGTAGATCCCGCCGCCGGTCCCGGCGAGGAACACCACATCCGAGTCAACCCAGTGGATGTCGAAGTTGTCGCGGTCAAAGCGTTTCCCGGCCCACAGGGTCGAGCCTTTGAACGGACCCTCGAAGGTCGGCAGGTTGCCCAGCTCGACGAACGCCTGGCGCACGTTCAGGTCGCTGCTGCTCGCCGTCCAGTCGTTATAGGTAGTTTGCCCGTCGGCCACCATCACTTTAAAACGGGTGGTCGCCCCGTTGTCCAGGGTCTGCTTATGTTCGAGGTTCATTTCCACATAGGTGTCGGCCTGGTTGCCAAGACGACCAATGGCGCCGCCGGTCTCCCCGGCGGGGGTCATATAGGCCCCGGATTTCGTGCTGGCGGCGGAGTCGTTCATGATCACCCCGGAGCGGGCGTAGCCGTGGAACTCAAAGCCGCCGGGCCGTTCGGCTTTTTCTTCCAGTTGGGTGGTGCGCTTGGCCACCTGCTGGGTGGTGGCCTGGGTTTGCTGCTGCTGCTGGGTTAGCTGCTGAACTTTCTGCTCCGCTGAGGCGGCGCGGCTTTCGGCGGTACTGGCGCGGGTCTCGGCATCCTGCAGACGTTTTTCCAGGGCGGCGAGACGCGCTTCAATGCTGTTCAGGTCTGTCTGCCCATGGGCGGCGGCGGCGCCGGTTAGCAAAGCAATAAGAATGGCTAACTTCCGTTTTTTATACATGTTGGTGACATCCAAAGGTAAATCAGTGAGTGTGCTAACGTTTGCTAAACCGGTTTAGTTGATATGGTAAACATGTCGGTAACGCAGTGAAAATAAAAATTGCTAAACCGGTTTAAGAATTGTGATGTCGCCAGCAAAGTGGGCCGTTAGCCGGCCCAACGGGATCACAGCGAGCGCTGAAGATCCTCCCTGTAGGGCAGGGCGGTCATGGCGCCTTTGGCGGTGGTGGCCAGCGCGCCGCAGGTTTGCGCCAGCGCGAGGTCCGGCGCCAGGGCGGCGAGGTTGTCAGGGATGCCGTGGGCGGCGAGCCCGGCGAGCAGCCCGGCGACAAAGGCATCGCCGGCGCCGGTGGTATCGACGGCCACTACCGGGCGGGCGGGGAAGTGGCTAACCTGCCCGCGCAGCGCGGCCTGGACTCCCGCTTTGCCCTGGGTGACCAACAGCAGCGTCGGCTGGAAGCGGGCGTTCAGCCGGGCGATGCCGCTGACGATGTCGTCGCTGCCGCTGATAAAAGCCAGCTCCTCTTCCGACAGTTTTATGGCGTCGGCGAGGGCCAGCGCCCGGTCGAGACAGTCGCGCAGCTCCTGCGGATCCTGCCACAGGTCGCTACGGATATTGGGGTCGAAGCTGACATAGCCCCCGGCGCGCTTTATCGCCTCCATCGCCGCGAATGCCGTGCTGCGGCTCGGTTCCGCGCTGAGGGCGATAGAGCAGACGTGCAGCCACTGGCCGGCGGCGAACGGCGGAAGATCCTCAGGCGCAAGAAACAGGTCGGCGCTCGGGCGGACCATAAAGGTAAAGGTGCGCTCCCCGTGCCGATCGAGATCGACCACCACCGTGGAGGTGCGCTGCGTCGCGTCGAGGCGCATAAAATCCACATCGACCTGCTCCTGCGCCAGGGTGTGGCGCATAAAGCGACCGAACGGATCGTCGCCGACGCGGCCGATAAACCCGCTGTCGCCGCCGAGCCGCGCCACGCCGACCGCGACGTTGGCCGGCGCGCCGCCGGGGCATTGCAGCAGGCGGCCCTCTCCGTCGGGCAGGAGATCGACGACCGCATCGCCGAGTACCCAGATTTTACCATTCATAGGACAGCTCCTCTTAGCTAAACTTTGTTAAACCGGTTTAGCTAATTAAAGCACAGCCTGGCGGCAAGCGGAACGATTGGTGGATGAAAGGGCGGGGCGAGGGTAAAAAATGTGAGCCAGGCGGAATATTTCGCCACTCCAGATCTGGACTTTTCCTTCCTGACCCGCTTAGGTATAGTTCCACAGGCCGCGGTTAACCCCACCGCGGTGATAAAAGGTGAAGGAGTGCGTAGCGCGATGAACCCCAGTTTTGGCGATATTTACGATCGGTACCAGAAGCTGTCGCTGACCACGCACCTGCCGGCGGTCATCGCCTGCAGTGAAACCCTGAGCCTGAGTAAAGACCAGCCATTTCTGCCGCAGCCGGGCTATCTCTATTTTTTGCTGCAGGGGCAAATGACGTTGGCCTTTGGTGATGAGCAGAACCTGCTCGGGATTGTTATCGCGCATATGCCGTTAGGGCTGCTTGAACATTATTGTCCGTCGGTGGCGCTCTATTATCGGTGTCTGGGTGAATGCCAGCTGGCGAAAATATCCGCCAGCGATTTTGAACGGATATTCTTTCATTCGTCGCCGGGCTATATGCAAGAGCTGACCACGATCCTGGCCTATATGGGCATATTTGCCCTTGATGCCCACTATGAACGCGGCAGCCAGACCAGCTTTCAGACCATTAAATCAATGCTGTCGCGCTATTTATATCGTGGAGGAATCGATGGTGGTCAGCATGAAAGCCTGTCGGCATTTATTATTAAACGAACCAATCTTTCGCGCAGCTATGTTTATCAGGTGCTGGCCGCCCTGCGCGAGGGAGGATATATCACGGTGAAAAAAGGCAAACTGATTTCCATCGACCGTCATATTCCTGAGAAATTCTGATTCAGGTTCGTCGGCTCCCCGACATAACGTCGCTAAAACCCGCCCGAGGAAAGCGCTACGCGCGCGTTTTCCCCCGGCCCCGTTACGCCTGAACCTGGCCGTTTTATTTATTTAACCTTTCACTCTGGAGTTATTTTATGACCCTGGACTATGTGGCGCTGGCCATTCTCATCGCCGTGGCCTTAATACTTTTTTATGGCGTGATTGTTATTCACGATATTCCTTATGAAATCGCCAAAGAGCGGCGCCATCCTCATCAGGATGCGATTCATTATGCCGGCTGGGTCAGCTTATTTACCCTGCATGCCCTGTGGCCCTTATTGTGGATCTGGGCGACGCTGTGGCGCGAAGACCGCGGATGGGGAATGCGCCGCATCGCCGACGATCAGCAGGCCCTGCATCAGCGTCTGGAGACGGTCGTTCAGCGACTGGAGCAGGTGCAGCGCGAGGTCGAGGAACTTAAAGCGAAGGAGGCAGAGTAATGGAAACGTTAATGTTGCTGACCTACGCCGCGCTATGCATCGTGGTGTTTAAAGTTTTCCGCATTCCGCTCAATAAGTGGACCGTGCCGACGGCGGTGCTCGGCGGTATCGCCCTGATTGGCGTGGTGATCTTCGGGATGAACTACAACTTCCCCTATACCGACGTCGGTAATCAGGTGTTTCGCACCGTGCCGATTGTGTCGCAGGTACGCGGTCGGGTGCAGACCGTACCGGTGAAGCCTAACCAGAGGCTGCATAAGGGCGATGTGCTGTTTACTCTCGACCCGACGCCGTTCCAGGCAAAGGTGGACGATCTGCAGGCGCAAATTAAAGCGGCCAGTCAGGATGCGCTCTCCCTCAACGCCGCGTTAAGCCAGGCGGAGGCCGAGCTGAGCAGAGCGGTGGCCCAGCGCGACCAGTCGCGGCGGGAGTATGCCCGCTTTCGGGAGGGGCATGCCCAGGGCGCCTTCTCCGATCAAATGGTCGATACCCGTCTACAGACGTGGAAAGCCGATGAAGCCAGCGTCAGCGCGGCTCAGGCGAACGTGGTTCAGGCGCGTAACGCGCTGGACTCGGTGGTGAAGGGCAAAAATACCACCGTGGCCTCCCTGCTGGCGCAGTTGCAGAAGGCGCAGTTTCAGCTGGATAACACCGTCGTCCGCGCCCCGGAAGACGGCTATGTCAGCACCGTCGGCTTACGGCCAGGCACCATGTCCACCGCGCTGGGGATGCTGCCGGTGATGACCTTTGTGCCGGTGGAGGGCGACGCCTCGCGGGAGTATGTCGCGGCATTTCGCCAGAACGCCCTGCAGCGTCTGCACAAAGGCGAGCCTGCGGAGCTGATGTTCCCGGCCATTCCGGGCACCGTCTTCCGCGGGGAAGTGGCCGACGTGCTGCCGGCGATTGGCGAGAGTCAGTTTCAGGGCCAGGGCAAACTGCTGACCACGGACGCGCTCAATACCCATGGCCGGGCGCTGGTGGTGCTGAAGGTGACCGATCCGCGATTTGCCGAATACGCCCTGCCGCAGGGGGCCACCCTCGAGGCGGCGGTCTACTCGGATCACCTGAAAGAGCTGTCGCTGATCCGGAAGATCCTGATCCGCATGAAGAGCTGGGAAAACTATATCTATCTCGATCACTAAGCCGGCGGGCGCGGGGAGGCCGTATCCTCCCCGCGCCGCGGTCAGGCCTCGCTGTCCACCAGCCCGTCAATAATCACCTGCCGCACCCCCTGCGAACAGGGCTCAATACGACCGCGCACGCCGTAGACGGCCGCCAGGGTCTCGGGGGTGATGACCGCGGCCGGGGTGCCGTCGCCGAGCAGCTGGCCCGCTTTGAGCATCAGCACGTGGTCGGCGTGACGCAGGGCAATATTGATATCGTGCACCACCACCAGGGTCACGATGTTGCGCCGTCGGGTCTCCCGGCGCACCAGATCCATCACGTGAAATTGATAGTTGAGATCAAGCGCGCTGAGCGGTTCGTCGAGCAGTAGCAGGCGCGGCTGGCGAATCAGCGACTGGGCGAGACCCACCAGCTGTTTTTGCCCGCCGGAGAGCTGATCGAGGTAGCTCATCGCCAGATGGGCAATTCCCAGCTGGCGCAGTAGCGCCATCACCTCCTCCTGGTGCTGCGGACTGTGGCGTCCTCCGGCGGCGCGCTGGGCCACGATAATCGACTCCAGCACATGCAGATGCACGCCGGCAGGCAGCGTCTGCGGAAGATAAACCACCTGTTCCGCGCGACGTGCGAACGGCTGCGTCAGCAGATTTTCCCCCTCCAGCAGCAGCTCGCCGCGGCAGGGGCCCAGACCCGCCATCGCCCGCATTAACGTCGATTTACCGCTGCCGTTTGGCCCCAGCAGCGCGGTGATTTTCCCCCGCGGCAGATGGGGAACCGTCAGGTTCTCGATCACCTTGCGTCTGGGGTAGCCGGCGCTGAAGTGAGACAGCGACAGCCCGGATAACGTTTGGTCGCTCATACCTGCCCCCGGTGACGTAAAATAATGCTTAAAAAGAACGGGACCCCTACCAGGGAAGTGACGATCCCCACCGGAATAATGGCCCCCGGGATCAGGTTCTTCGAGGCGATGGAGGCCAGGGAGAGCACCAGGGCGCCGATCAGCGCGCTGGCGGGCAGGTAAAAGCGATGGTCTTCGCCGAAGAGCATCCGCGCAATATGCGGCGCCACCAGGCCGATAAAGCCGATTGGCCCGACAAAGGCCACCGAAAGCGCCGACAAAATGCTGATCCGCAGCAGTGTGGCCAGGCGCAGACGGCGAACGTTAATGCCAAAGCTGATGGCCCGGTCCTCGCCCAGCCGCAGGGCGGTCAGCTTCCACGCGCTGCGCAGCGACAGGGGCATCACCAGCGCCAGGGCGACCAGCAGGATGGCGACTTTGCTCCAGGAGGCGCGGTCGATGCTGCCCATGGTCCAGAACACCAGCCCCTGCAGCGTGTCTTCATTGGCGATAAACTGCAGCATCGAGACCAGGGCGTTAAAGGTAAAGACCAGCGCGATGCCGAACAGAATGACGCCGGAGGTGGCCACCTGGGTCCAGCGGGTAATGCCGTCCAGCAGCAGGGCCGCCAGCAGGGCGAAGATAAAGGCGTTGGCCGAGATAAACCACTGGCCGGGAATACCGGGCAGGCCAATACCCAGTACAATCGCCAGCGCGGCGCCAAACGCCGCAGCCGAGGAGACGCCGAGGGTAAACGGACTGGCCAGCGGGTTATTGAGGATGGTCTGCATTTCGGCACCGGCCAGTCCCAGCGCCAGACCGACGATAATCGCCATCACCGCATAGGGCAGCCGGATGTCCCAGACGATGGCGCGAGTGCCCGGATCGGCGCTGGCCGGATCGGTTAACGTCTGCCACAGGCTCTGCAGCGGCAGTCCGGAGGGGCCGAGCATAAAATCGAGCAGCAGCGAAGCGACAATCAACAGCGCCAGCAGCAGCATCAGCAGCAGGCGGCGACGCACGATATGGCGATAATGATCCATCACGCCAGGCGTCCCGGCGGGCAGCCCGTCCAGAACGGAGTCGGAAGTTAAACGCATGCCGGATTACTCGCTCTGCTGCCAGGAAAAGACGAACGGCTGGTCCGGCAGGTCGGTGAAATGGCGCACGATATAATGATAAGTCTCATCCGGGTTGAGATCGCGGAAGGCCTGCGGATAGATATCTTTCGCCAGATACTCCATGCCGACAATATTCCACGGGTGATTATAGAAGTGGTGATAGACGCCATAGGCCCGCTTTTCCTGAACCGCCGGGATCTGGCTGACCCCTGGCCGCGCCAGCAGCGTCTGCGCCTGGGTCTTCACCGCCTCCGGCTTGACTTCATAGCCCAGGGGCAGCACCTGGCTGTTGCCACGCTTCGAGCCGGTCATGATCCAGGCGTCGGGCTTCATGCTGATGATTTTCTCCAGCGAGACGAACCCGGAGGCGCCCGGCAGCAGCTGCGAACCGATATTGTTCGCCCCGACCGCCTCCACCAGCCCGCCCCAGCCGCTGTGGCCATGAGTAAAGCAGCAGGCGTCGCTGTTGCCGGCCAGCGCTTCCACGAAGACGTTGGCCTTCGGCGTGATGGCTGCGGTTTTCTGACGAATCGTCTGCAGCTGATGGCGATAGTAATCGGTAAAGGCTTTGGCCTGGCTCTCGCGGTTAAGCACTTTGCCCAGCAGGTCGATGCTGGGGGCGGTATCTTTCGCCGGGTCGATCTCATAGTCGACAAACAGCACCGGAACGTGCAGGGCGCTAAGCTTGTCAATGACCCCGCTCTCCATCAGCGCAGGCCTGGCGCGCAGCTGGGCGATCATCAGATCCGGCTGGCGGGCGATGACGCTTTCAAGATCGACGTTCCCCTTGTCGCTGAAGCCCATGTCCAGAATCGTAGCCGACTGCGGCCACGCCGTTTTCAGCATCTGCCAGGTGGCAACATCCTGCTTTTTCGCCAGATTATTCCATGCCACCAGCCGCTTAAACGGATTGTCCCGGTCCAGCAGGGCGAGGGTCATAATGTCGCGACCATCCTGCAAAATAATACGCTGCGGCTCTTTGACCAGGGTGACCTGCCGGCCGTCAAGGTCGGTAACCGTCAGCGGATATTGGGTCGCATAGCTGAGGAAGGGCGTCGCGATCAGCGCAGTAAGCAACAGCGATCTTACTGATTTTCTTGCCATAAAAGGAGTTCCGTTTGCCAATTTATAAATATAATGATTCTGAGAATTATTCTCGAGTAAACCTCAACGGCAAGTATATCAAGGGCAAATTTCACGAAATGTAACAAACGTGTTGGAAATTATGTGAACGCCGACAGGGCGCGCGGCGGCAGCATTTTCTGCCATGATTGGAGGGCGAAAACGTTTTTCAGGCTAATTCCTAATGTCATCCCCGGTTCGCTGTGCCATCCTGAATGCGACTCATAACATGACATGTGAGAGAGGATATTATGAAAAAAGCAATGATTGCGTTATCGGCTATTCTGGTTGCGGCTCCGGTTTTTGCTGCGACAACACATGCAACAGATGATACCGTCGCGGCGGCCAATGCCAACGCCAACACCGCCAAAGAGAAGCTGCACCAGGCCCAGCACGAGGGCGAAGAGCAGCAGCTGAAGGCGAAACATGCGGCCGAAGGCAAACAGGATAGCGTCGGCAGCCAGGTGAGCGAAGGCGCGCAGAAGACCTGGAACAAGACCAAAGAAGGGACTGAGAAAGGTTGGGATAAGACCAAAGAGGTCAGCGAAAAAGGCTGGAACGCCACCAAATCCGGCGCAGAAAAGGGCTGGGATAAAACCAAATCCGGCGCTGAAGAGTTAAAAAATAAAGTGACTGAGTAAGTCCTGATAGCAGTCTGAATAAAGGTCGCGAGAGCGGCCTTTTTTATTGCTCGTCCTCCCCCATAATGCCTTCCCCGACAGCAGAAACCCCAGGTGCCAGGAATCGTCCTGGTTAAGCGGATACTCACTCTTTCTTCACATTTTCCCGTTACAAAGAACTTCAATCAGGAGGTGTACGATGAAAAAGATGATTTCTCTGGCGGTAATGTTATCCACTGTGCTGAGCGTCCCGGCCTTTGCCGATGGCCCGAACGACGGCCATCGCCCGGGGCAGCCAACGGTGTGGCAGAACGGTCCGGATCATAATGGGCATGCGCCGCAGGGCGGACCTGACGCGCATCATCAGGGTGACCATGACCAGCGTGGCCCGGATCGTGACGGTCATGACAAACGCGATCAGGCACGTCATGAGCAGGACCATTTCGCCTGGCGCGGTAACGATTTCCGCAAAGGCCACCCGGCTCCGGCGCCGTTCCGTGGCGATGAGTATCGCGTCCGTGACTGGAGCGACCGCGGCCTGCCGCCCCCGCCGGAGGGCCATCACTGGTCCTATATCGACGGTAACTATGTGCTGATCGCCGCGGCGACCGGGATCATCACCTCGATTCTGGTGAGCGGCGCCCTCGGCCACTAAATGCGCTTTTCCCAACGCCGGGCAGGGAACACCTGACCCGGCGATGGATCACCGCCGGGGCTACGGGTTCAGTTCGTCATCCGGCCAGTATTTATAGCCATTGACCATCGCCTGGGCGGCCAGCCCCTTGTCGGTGATTTCATAGACGTTCACTTTCGACGGCAGCGAGGAGGTGTCCTTCGCTACGCCGTTCGCGGAGGCGGCGATCGGCGCGATGCCTTTGTCATCATATTTCGCCGCGGCGTTCGCATCGGCGCCGACCATATATCCCTGGCGGATAAAGTGATCCAGGGCCGCTTTATCATGGAAGACCAGCACCGTGCGCTGCTGCTTGATCCCTATTCCCAGACCGGCGCCGCCCTGGGCCATTTTCATATAGGTGTCCTTTCCGGAGGCCGTATCCCGCACCACGCCGTAGCCGCTGCCAAATCCGAACAGCAGGATCTTGCTGCTGTTATTGGCGAATACCGCATAACCCTTCGCATGCTGAATATCGCTGCGGGCCTCGGGCTGCAGGGTGTAAAGTTTATTGAGGGTTTCGTTGCGCATCTTCTGAATGCTGGCCCGCTGCTGGCTGGCGGTATCGCCCTGCGCGCTGCAGCCCGCCAGCGCGGTCATGGCGACGAGGAAAAGCGTCTGTAATTTCATAGAAATCTTTTTATTTAAATCTGAATATGGCCGGGGATGGTAGGGTAAATAATGGTTAATTATCCATAAAATAAACGTTTATTTTTAAACTTCGCCGTTTTTAATGCTTATTGCACTGTTGCGAACGCATTATTAAATAAGATGCCGCCATCGCCGCTATTAGAAATCCTGCTTGCATAAAGTTTTCACCACGATACCGTGTTAAGTCCTTACGATATTTCCCGGAGAGCGGCATGAGTGATTATGTAATTCCAGAAATTAAAGCGACGGAAGCGGAAATGATTTCTCTGCGTCATTATTTACATGCCTATCCGGAATTAAGTCTGGAAGAGTTTAATACCAGCGAACTGGTTGCCGGCAAGCTGACCGAGTGGGGCTACCAGGTGACGCGCGGCCTCGGCAAGACCGGGGTGGTCGGCAGCCTGAGCAAAGGCGACTCGCCGCGCACCATCGGCCTGCGCGCCGATATGGACGCTCTGCCGATTCATGAAACCACTGGTTTACCCTGGGCCAGCACGGTGTCGGGGAAAATGCACGCCTGCGGTCATGACGGTCATACCACCATTCTGCTGGCGGCGGCGAAATATATCGCCTCGCCGGCCTGTCAGTTCAACGGCACGGTGCATCTGATTTTTCAGCCGGCGGAAGAGGCTATCGGCGGCGCCGATTTAATGATTAAAGACGGCCTGTTCGAGCAGTTCCCCTGCGAACGCATTTTCGGTCTGCACAACATGCCGGGGCTGCCGGTGGGCAAGCTGGGCTTCTACGCCGGTAACTTTATGGCCTCGGCGGACACCGTCAAAATCACCCTTACCGGCTACGGCGGCCACGGCGCCCATCCGGAGCGCACCGTCGACCCGATCGTCGCCGGCGCGGCGCTGGTGATGGCTCTGCAGAGCATCGTGGCGCGCAACGTGCCGCCGGGCGAAACGGCGGTGGTCAGCGTCGGCACCTTCCAGGCCGGTATCGTCTCCAACGTTATTCCGGAGAGCGTGGTGATGGAACTCAGCGTGCGGGCGATGAAGCCGGAAATCCGCGACCTGCTGATCAAACGTATTCACGAGCTCAGCGAATTTACCGCCAAAAGCTATGGCGCCAGCAGCGCAGTAGAGGTTTACGACTCCTACCCGGTATTAACCAACAGCCCCGAAGAGACTGATTTCGCCCGGGCGCTGGCGCTGGAGGTGTTTGGTCGCGAGGGGGTGCTGGAGTCGGTCTCGCCGATGAACGCCAGCGAGGACTTCGCCTTTATGCTGCGCGAACGTCCGGGCTGCTACTTCCTGCTGGGCAACGGCGAGCAGGGGGAGAAGGGCGGCTGCATGGTGCATAACCCCGGCTACGACTTCAACGATGACATTATCACCACCGGCGCGACGCTGTTCGCCCGCCTGGTGGAAAAGCACTGCCGTTAACCTCTGGAGAAGAACTTGAATGAAAAAATCACTGTTGCTATGGCTGGCGTTAATGGCGTCGACGTCGGCGCTGGCCGACGGGGGAAAGGCGATCCGCTTCGGCGTCGACCCGACCTTCGCGCCGTTTGAATGGAAGGATCCGCAGGGCAAGCTGGCGGGGTTTGATATCGATCTAGGCAACGCCATTTGCCAGCAACTGCAGGCGAAATGCGTGTGGGTGGAAAGCAATTTCGACGGCATTATCCCGGCGCTGAAGGCGCGGAAATTCGACGCCATCCTTTCCGGGATGTACATGACCGAGAAGCGTAAAGCGCAGATTGCCTTTAGCGACAAGCTGTATAACGGGCCGGTGTTTCTCGTGGCGCGTAAAAATACCCTGCAAGGCAATACGCCGGCGCAGCTGAAGGGCAAAACCATCGGCGTCGAGCAGGGGTCGGCGCAGGAGACTTACGTCAATCAGCACTGGCGTCCGCAGGGGATCAACATTGTGGCCTACCAGGGGGCCGATAGCGTGGTGCGCGATCTGGAGTCCGGGCGCATCGACGGCGCGGTGCTTTCCGGGATGATGGCCGACTACAGCTTCCTGCAGCAGCCGCAGGGTAAGGCATTCACCTTTGTCGGCGGCCATCTGCAGGATGATACGCTGTTTGGCGCCGGGGCGGCGATCGGCTTGCGTAAAGACGATGAGGCGCTGCGTCAGGAAATAAACGGCGCGATTGCGAAGATCCTTGCCGACGGCACCTATAAAAAATTAGCCAGCAAATATTTTAGCTTTGATGTTTATTCCGGGACATAATGTCTGAGTGTACCCGCGGGCAAGGATCGCCCGCCGTAAGATTCCTTTTCTGATTATCCAATCGACCTCCTCTCCTGACCCCTGTGGTTACCTGAGGGAAGCAGAATATAAGCTAAGGAGTACTCGGCATGATGACACGTCCCTTGGGCAAAACCGGATTTTCCATCGCCCCGTTAGTGTTTGGCGGTAACGTCTTTGGCTGGACCATTGATGAAAAAACCAGTTTTGCCCTTCTTGATGCTTTTGTTGACCATGGTTTTGACGCTATCGACACGGCGGATGTTTATTCCCGCTGGGCGGAGGGCAACCAGGGCGGCGAATCCGAAACCATTATCGGCCGCTGGCTGCAGGCGCGTCCCGGCATGCGCGATAAGGTCAAAATCTTCACTAAAGTCGGCTCCGATCTCGGCCTTCCTGGCCATAAGGGACTCAGCAAAGCCTGGATCCAGCAGGCGGTAGACGACTCCCTGCGCCGCCTTAATACCGACTACATCGACCTCTACTTTTCCCACTGGCCGGATCCGCAAACTCCGGTAGCGGAAACGCTGGAGGCTTTCCACAGCCTGCAGCAGGCGGGGAAAATTCGCGCGATGGGGGCCTCTAACCTCGATGCGATGCAGCTGGCGGGGGCGCTGGAGGTGGCGCGTAAGGGCGGCCTGCCTGCCTGGCAGGTGCTGCAGCCGGAATATAACCTCTACCACCGCTCCTCCTTTGAAGGCGCGCTGTGCGATCTCTGCGTCAGCCGTGATATCGGGGTGGTGACCTACTACAGCCTGGCCTCGGGGTTCTTAACCGGTAAGTACCGTCAGCCGTCGGATCTGGCGCAGAGTCAGCGCGGAGGGGGGATTGGTAAGTACCTGAATCCGCGCGGGATGCGGATTATCGATACCCTGGTGGCGGTCGCGGACGAGCTGGGGGCGAAGCCGGCGGAAGTGGCCCTGGCGTGGCTGATCGGCCGCGAAGGGGTGACCGCGCCGATCGCCAGCGCCACCAGCGTGGCCCAGGTGGAAAGTTTTGCCCGCGCGGCGGCGCTGAGCCTGAGCGCGGAGCAGGTGGCGCGGCTGGACAGCGCCAGCGCCTGAGTCACGCCCTCTTCCCGGCGGGGAGAGGGGGAAGGGCTATAAATGGCGCGGACCGCAGGCCGGGTAAGGCGCAGCCGGCATCCGGCAACATGACGGGTATCGAGCCTGATATCTTGCCCGGTGGCGCTGCGCTTACCGGGCCTACGAGGTATGAGCCTGTGAGAGGACCCTGTAGGCCGGGTAAGGCGCAGCCGCCACCCGGCATAAAACGGCTCTGTGCCTGCTGTCATCGCCCGGCGGCGCTGCGCTTGCCGGGCCTACGAGGTATGAGCCTGTGAGAGGACCCCGTAGGCGGGTCAGGCGCAGCCGCCACCCGGCAAAATAACGGCACAACCGGAAATGTCCTTGTTCGCACTGCGCCTGGCAGGGCTACAACTTCTATGTTAATTCCGGGCAGATTGCGCTCCCGGCTAATCGTCTGCGTTATGTCAATCATGGCGCAGGGAGCGCACAGGGGGCGGCCAGTCGCCGCCGCCCCCTGTACCCCCGGGCTCCGGCCAGCAAAATCGCCGCTGCGCGGTCCCTTCGACTTATCCCTGCAGGCTTCGGGTCGGGCCGAGGCAGCGTCCGTGCAAAACACGGCCCTCAGCCCGCATCCATGCGGGCTGCCCCGGCCTTCCGGGAACGTCTCAGCGATTTTGAGGCCGTCAGCACCGGCAGTTTCAGCAACAATGGTGAATAAATTAACGACAGGTCGTACGAACGTAGGCCGGGTAAGGCGCCAGCCGCCACCCGGCATAAAAACGGCTCCGTACCCGCAGTCATCGCCCGGCGGCGCTGTGCTTACCGGGCCTACGCTGTGTCAGCCTGTGAGAGGACCCCGTAGGCCGGGTAAGGCGCAGCCGCCACCCGGCAATAGGACGGGCGTGGTGCCTGAAAGCGTGCCCGGCGACGCCCCTTTATTCCTGATGGCGGGTGACGTTGAGGATCTTCGCGCTGGCGCCGACCGGGAAATTGCTGAGGGCGCCGAAGTCGCTGCCCTGATAGCCCATGATCTTGCCGTCGGTGCGCATTTGCTGAAGATCGATCAGGATCACCCCCAGCGTCGGAATGATTTTCTCGCGCCAGACAAACAGATAGAGATCCTCCGCCACCAGTACATAGTGGCAGCGGTCGACATCCGCCAGCCCCTTTTCCACGCCGTCCAGACACTGCCAGGCGTAAAAATTATCGTTGAGATAGATGTGCTCATAGCGCTCGGTCGGGCTGTAGGTGTACTGATTGCGCATGCCGACCAGCGCAGGAGTAAAGCCCGGCAGCGGCCCCGGCTGCGTATCCAGGCGGGCGAAGACAAAGCGCGCTTCTACCGCGGTCAGCGGCAGGCCTCGCTCCACCCGGCTGAAGGCGTCCAGCCGCGCGGCGGCTTCGTCCGGCAGCTGGCCATAGACCAGGGTAGCGTTGCGCTGCGTCAGGTTACATACCGCGCTGATGCTGGCGTTATCCCGCTCCGGGTCAAGGAAGTCGATAAACAGAATATCCGGGCGCAGGGCGGTCGCCCGCCAGGGGGCGCGCGTGCCGTTCCAGCTTAGCGTCTGCTCATCTTTGATGATCAGCTGCTGCGGCTCGCTCCCGGCGACATAAAAGGTAAAGCGCTCGCCTGCGGGCAGGCTGGCGGTGGCGAGTACATTACCGTGTGGCGCAAAACCATCGGCCAGCGCGCCGACCTGGATAAATACGGCTTCTGAAGTCATAGGGGCTCCTGAACAGAGTAGGGCGTTAGGCAAACGCCAGAGTGGGAACATCGACGATACTGGCGCCGCCGTCGGCGACCAGCGTAGCGCCGCTGATGATGGCGGCCTGCGGTGAACAGAGAAACTGACAGACCTCGGCTATCTCCTCGGGGCTGGCGGGTCGGCGCAGCGGAACGTCGCGACAGACCCGCTGATACGCCTCAGTCAGCGACAACCCTTCCGCCTGCATCAGCGGGAGCATCTCTTCATCCGCCATCGGCGTGGTGACCCAGCCGGGGCAGACGGCGTTGGCGCGCACCCCCTGCGGGCCGTAATCGCGGGCGACGGAGCGCATCAGGCCGATTAAGGCGTGTTTGGCGGTGACGTAGCCGCAGGCCTGCGGACCGGCGGCCAGCGAGGCGATGGAGGCGACAAACAGCACGTTGCCGCGGCGGGCAATCAGCGAGGGCAGGCAGGCGCGAACGCTGGCGAAGGCGCTGGTGAGATTGCCGTCCAGCGCCTCGCGCCACTGGCGGTCGCTGGTATCGGCGGCGGGGCTGTTGCCCATCCCGCCGGCGCTGCAGATGAGGACATCAATACCGCCGGCCTGGTCGAGAATGGCCGGCAGCAGCCGCTGGCGCCACGCCTCGCCGTCGGCGGCATCGCCCATCAGCGCCGTGGCGCCGGTCTCATCGGCGACCGCCCGCAATGGCGCCTCGCGCCGTCCGGTAATAAACACCCGGTCGCCCGCGGCGCGCATCAGCCGCGCGCAGGCGGCGCCAATTCCGGTTCCGCCGCCGGTGATCACCACGACTCTCGCCATTCGCTCTCTCCTGTAATGGGGTTTCCGGTTACCTTAAAAAGCGCGCCAGCTCCCGGCTATCGCCCGGAAGAACGATAGCCGGGTCGGTTAATGGAGCTCGCTCACCGGGATCGCCTGCGGCGCCGGAACCGGCTTCATGGTGGCGGGGTCGACCGCCAGATAGCGTCCGGTCTTGCTGTCGATGCCGACGTAATCGATCATTTTGCCCTGCGCCCGGGTGACCATGGTGCGTCTGGCGAACGCCTCGTAGGCTTCGCTCATCGCTTTGACCCGATCGGGGTGTTGGGCCGCGACGTCATGAGTTTCCAGCGGATCGTCGTGCAGATTAAACAGCTGCCACGGCGCGTCGCCGGCGGTGAAGCCCCGCGGCACCAGCCGCCGCAGCTTCCATTCGCCATCGACCCACGCCGCCTGATGGTGCAGCTCGACGCCGTAGTTTCCGCGCGGCGGCTGCTGCACTTCGCCGGTGAGATAGCGCTTAAAGCTGACGCCGATCATCGGCAGCACCGGCTTCTTCGCCAGCGATTTGTTCGGGTCGATACCGGCGAATTCATACAGGGTCGGCGCCACGTCATACACCGCCATCGTCGAGGCGTCGATTTTACCGTGGCGGGTAATCCCGGGGCCGGCGATCATAAAGTCGGTGTTAATCCCGCCCTGAGCGCTGGTGGTTTTGTGATAGTTGGCGTAAGGGGCGTTGCTGACGTTGGCCCAGTGCGGGCCGTAGGAGACAAACGAGCCTTTGCGGCCAACGTTGTCATAGCTGTTGTCAAACTGCTTCCAGAATTCCGGGGTGGATTCGTAGTAGAAGCCCTGCGCCGGGTTGGCGCCGTTGTCGGTTAAGAACACCAGCAGGGTGTTTTTATCGCGACCGGTTTGCTTCAGCGTCTCCATCAGGGTGCCGATCTGCGCGTCCATATTGGCGATCATCGCCGCGTAGACCTGCATCACTTTCGCGGTATATTTCTGCTGCTCCGGGGTCAGCGCGTCCCACTCTTTATCCAGCTCAAGGTGCGGGAGCGGGGTGTTGTCATGGATAATCCCCAGCGCTTTCAGGCGGGCGATACGCTGGCGATAGACCTCGGCGTAGCCCTGCTCATACTGGCCTTTGAAGCGCTTGATCCATTCGTCAGGCGCCTGCAGCGGGTCGTGCGGGGCGGTAAAGGCCAGCCAGGCGAAGACCGGTTGTTCCTGCGGCGTGTCTTTAATCCAGCTGTTCATCTGCCGGGCGTAGGCCTCGCTGGAGTAGAAATCGTCCGGCAGGGAGACGCGCTCGCCGTCGCGGGTGTAGTAGGTGTGAAACGCTTCAACGGTACCCAGCGGAATAGCGTCGTTAAAATGGCTGGTGCCGCCGCCCATAAAGGCGAAAGCGTGGTTAAAGCCGCGGTCCTTCGGCGTGGCGCCGGGAACAAAACCGAGGTGCCACTTGCCGGCCATCAGAGTGTTATACCCCGCGTCTTTAAAGCGCTCGGCCATGGTGGTGACGCGGTCGGTCAGCCGCAGCTCGTAGCCCTCCTTGCCAATAGTGCTGTCATACCACCACATGCCGCCCATCCCGGCCTGCTGGTTGCTGTTGCCGGTGAGCAGCATGGAGCGCGCCGGGGCCGACATCGGCGAGGTGTAATACTGGCTCATGCGCATCCCCTGCTCGGCCATCGCCTGCAGGTTGGGGGTGGGGATCTCGCCGCCGAAGGGGCTAATGTCCGAGTAGCCCATATCATCGGCGATAATGACGATGACGTTCGGACGCTCCTGCTGCGCGGCGTGCGCGCCGCCGGCGAGGATGACACTGACCGCCGCGGCCATGGCTGTTTTATTCACAACGGATTCTCCTGTTTCAAAGGGATAGCTTCAGAGCAACGGGCTACGCCGGATGCGCGGCCCCGACAAACGCGGCCCGCCAGGCTTGCAGCCCTTCAAGGTCGCGGGAAAAGGGGCGCACTGGCGCAAGAATTTCGCTAAAGAAGCGGTAGTAGCCGCCGCAGAGGCGGTTGTTGCCCGCGGCGTTGAGATGCGCCGGACAGCCGCCCTGGCAGACCATTTTGACCGCGCAGGTCTGGCATTCGCGGCGCAGGCTTTTCTGCTGACCGAAAGGCAGTTGCACCGAGGCGTCGACCGCGGCGGCGAGCGTCTGCTCATCGAGGCGGCCCAGCCGATGCTCGGCGTTGATCAGATGATCGCAGGCGTAGAGCTCTCCGTCGGGCTCCATCACCAGATTGCTGCCGCAGCGGGCGCTGTGCACGCAGCTGCCGCTGGTGTGGGTGAAGTACTGCGCCCACGCCTGCTCGATATTGATGACGAACACCCGCCCCTTGTCGCAGCGTTTCTGCCACTGCCGCCAGATGCCGACCATAAAACGCCCCCAGTTATCGGCGCTCAGCTGATAGCCCTCGCGCAGCGCTGCGCCTTCGCTCATCAGCGGCTGAAACTGCAGATAGCGCGCGCCGAGGCTGACCACCCGGTCATAAATCGCCGCCGCGTGCGCCGCCATCTCGTTATGCACCACCACCAGCAGGTTAAACTCCACCTGATGCTGGTGGAGAAGGTCGATGCCGCGCAGCGCCGCCGGCCAGGTGGCCCGGCCGCGTTTATCCGGACGATGCTGGTCCTGTAGCGCTTCGCTGCCTTCGAGGCTCAAGCCGATAATAAAGCGATGCTCGCGAAACAGCCGGCACCAGGCGTCGTTGATCAGCGTGCCGTTGGTCTGCAGGCTGTTGCTGATGGTGACGCCGTCGGGGGCATAACGCGCCTGCAGGGCGAGCGCTTTTTTGTAGAAGCTCAGGCCGGCCAGCAGCGGCTCACCGCCCTGCCAGACAAAGTTGATTTCCCGCGCGCCGGCGGGCTGGGCGGCGATATAGCGGCGGATAAACTGCTCCAGCCGCGCCTCGTCCATCTTGTTGACCGGCGTTTCATCCTGTGGGTAATAGCAGTAGCGGCAGGCGAGATTGCAGGCGGGGCCAATCGGCTTCATCAGAATATGAAACGGCACCGGCGAGCGCGGCTCAGCGGCCAGCGGAATTTGCTGCTGACGCAGGGCGGCGATATTCAGCATCGGCTTATCCTCGGTTAATGACCGGCGCTGTTGATATTATTTTGGCAACAGCGGGTCAGGCGTAATCACATGATTAAGCCGCGGCGAAAATTAATTGCATCCTGTTAGAGGTATAAGTGAAAAAAAACAGAAATCCATCGTTCTTAAGGATGAGAGAGACGCGTCCGGGATAGGGTTTTTTTATCACCAGGGGCCTGTCCGCCGGGTGTTAATCTTTTTTGTTTATGTTTTAACGCCGCTATCGTAAAGCATGGCGGGTGTGTTTTTTAAATGCTTTATATAACAATTGATTGCTGAAAATTTTGTAACGGCTATCACACTGTTAATATGTTAATGATTGTGTTACTTAAATGTGAAATGTATGCTTCAATAATCGGTAGTCATTCATGTGTCATGTTCCAGCACCTCGACGGGGAGGCCCTATCATGTCTGCTTTGTTAAAAGCCAGCCGTAATGATGCGATAATAGCCCGTTGTTTACAGACTATTTCCCAGTTAATTCCACTGTCTTCGGCGGTATTTTATCGAGTAAATAATCGGTTAAAACCCGAAAACTATATATTGCATAATATTTCTGATAATACGCACCAACAATATCTGGAAAACTTCCAGCCGCTGGATCCGTTGCTGCCGTCGCGCTTTAGCCACCAGAACACCACCATGGCGGCGATGACGCCGCGGCTCTGCGACCGCAACCGGCATTATTATCATGAATTTATGTTGCCGAATAATGTGCGCGACATGACCGAGATCTTTATTCGCCGCGAGCGACGGATCGTCGCCGGTATCTCGCTGATGCGCGACGTGCCTTTCTCCAGCGAAGAGCGTCATCGGGCCCAGGCGGTGCTGCCGCTGGTGGAGCTGGCGATCCGCGACTGCCTGCAGGACGAAGATGACCTGCCCGCCATCCTGACGGCCAAAGAGCGGGAAATCGTCGGCATGGTGCGCGAAGGGGCCAGCAATAAGCTGATTGCCCGCCGGCTGGATATCTCGCTCTCGACGGTGAAAACGCACCTGCGCAATATTTTCGCCAAGACCGAAGTGGTCAATCGTACTGAACTCGTTTCCCGAACCTGGATGCCGGCCGCTCAGCGTACGCTGCATCTGTGATCTGACTATCGCATCCCGCGCGCGCCGTGGCAGCACGGCGTTTTCCTGATGCCTGTGGGTATCACTCCCTGGAGACCCCTCCGGGGGGAGGCTTTTTTGACCGGAGCACGCCCTACGATGTCGAGTACCCCTCTCACTGATCATGCGCTTTCCCGGCCCGCCGGGCTGGTTGTGTCCCTGCGTTTGCTGGCGGCGATTGTGATTTTCGCCGCTATTGCGCCGGGTATTCTGATGACCGCGCCGGCGGTGGCGGCGCAGCTGGCCAGCGAATGGCAGCTAAAACCCGGCCAGATCGGCTGGTTGTTCTCGGCGGAACTGGGGGCGATGAGCCTGGCGACGCTGCCGGCGTGGTGGTGGATGAGTCGCCTCGACTGGCGGCGGGTCGCCCTGACGGCCGGGGTCGTGTTTCTGACAGCCAATCTCGCCTCGGCGGCGGTGACCCAGTATGAGACGCTGCTGGCGGTGCGCTTTCTCGCCTCGCTGGCGGGCGGCACGCTGATGATTCTGTGCATCAGCTGCGCGGCGGGAACCTCGAACCCGTCGCGGGTCTACGCCTTCTGGGTGCTTGGGCAACTGCTGCTGGGGATGCTTGGCCTGCTGGTGCTGCCCGGGCTGTTTGCCAGCTTTGGCCTCAAGGTGGTCTATCTGATCCTCGCCGCCATTATGCTCTGCTGCCTGCCGCTGGTGTCTGCTTTCCCGCCGCGCTTTCAACCGTTGTCCGTCTCGCGCCAGCAGCCGCCGACGGCGCTGTGGCGTCAGGCGCTGGCGGTCCTCGCGGTGCTGACCTTCTATATCAGCCTTAGCGCGGTGTGGACCTTTATCGGCACCCTCGGCGCGGCGGCGGGCCTGAGCCCGACGCAGGTCGGCCTGGTGCTGGCGGCGGCGACGGTGTGCGGCATTATCGGCGCGGGGGGCGCGGCCCTGCGCGGCACCCGGCGGGCCGACCGTTTGCCGGTGTGGCTGGGCTACGGCCTGCTGATCCTCAGCGTCGCGCTGCTGATCGGCCAGCCGCTGCTGGCGCGCTACGCCATCGCGGCGCTGCTGTTTAAGTTCACCTGGACCTTCGTGCTGCCCTTTATTCTCGCCCGCGTCGCCGGGCTCGATAACAACGGCCGGCTGATGAACAGCATTAATCTGGTGATCGGCGGCGGCATGGCGGCCGGTCCGGCATTAGCCGGGGCTTTACTGCAGCATTTTGCCAGCGCCGATCCGCTGCTGCTGGCGGCAGGGGGCTGCGCGCTGCTGTCACTGATTTTGATTGCGGCGGCGTCGGCCGCCGGCAAAGGCTTAGCCAACGGGAGGATAGAGTGAAAAGAAAAACCGGTTTCTTCTTTGATGAACGTTGTTTCTGGCACAGTACTGGTCTGCACGCGGTGACGCTGCCGGTGGGCGGGTGGGTGCAACCGCCCGCCGGCGGCGGTCATGCCGAATCGCCGGAGACCAAACGGCGGATGAAAAACCTGATGGACGTCTCCGGGCTGACGCCGCAGCTGGCGCTGCGCAGCGCGGCGCCGGCAAGCCTTGCGGACCTGCGGCGGATCCATCCCGACAGCTATCTTGAGCGCTTCAAGGCGATAAGCGATAACGGCGGCGGCATGCTGGGCAAAGAGGCGCCGTTGGGGCCGGGCAGTTATGAAATCGCCTGTCTCTCCGCCGGCCTGGCCTGCGCGGCGGTGGAAGCGGTGCTGAAGGGCGAGCTGGATAATGCCTATTCGCTGTCGCGGCCGCCCGGACACCACTGCCTGCCGGACCAGTCGATGGGCTTCTGTTTCCTCGCCAATATTCCGATTGCCGTCGAGCGGGCGAAAGCGCTGCTGGGGCTCGGCAAGGTGGCGATCATTGACTGGGACGTTCATCACGGCAACGGCACCCAGCATATCTACCTGCAGCGCGACGACGTGCTGACCATCTCCTTGCATCAGGACGGTTGCTTCCCACCCGGTTATGCCGGTGAGGACGATCGCGGCGCTGGCGCGGGCGAAGGTTACAACATCAATATTCCGCTGCTGGCCGGGGCGGGGGACGACAGCTGGCGCTATGCGCTGGAAACCATCGTTATTCCGGCGCTGGCGCGTTTTGAGCCGGAGCTGATTATCATCGCCTGCGGCTATGATGCCAACGCCATGGACCCGCTGGCGCGGATGCAGCTGCACAGCGACAGCTTCCGGGCGATGACCGGGCTGGTGCAGCAGGCGGCGGATCGTCTGTGCGGCGGGAAACTGGTGATGGTGCACGAGGGCGGCTACGCCGAATCCTACGTGCCGTTCTGCGGCCTGGCGGTGATGGAGGCCCTGAGCGGCATTCGCACCGCGGTCCAGGATCCGCTGCTGGACTTTATTCAGCAGCAGCAGCCGCGGGCGGAGTTTGCGCAGTTCCAGAGGCAGGCCATCGATCGGCTGGCGCAACGGTTTGGCCTGCAGTAAACCGGCTCAGCTTCCCCGCTGTGATGGCGGGGAAGAAAATGCTTTCTCATCTACGATTTCACCGCGCATCCACTGACTGACTGCCTGATCGATCATCGCCAGCACGCTGAGCAGCAGCATCCGCTGCTGCGCTTCCAGCCGCAGATAACGGCGCAGCGGCGGCATTTTACAGACCACTTCGCTGGCGGCCCAGGGTTCAATACTGCAGCGCCAGCCGTTACCGTCAAAGGTCAACGAAAAGCGGCGGTAGTCCAGCTCGCTTAGGGTCTGCTGGAGATTAGGAAACCCGTTGAGATAGCCGGCGAGTTCCTCGCTGCCTTTGCCGCCGATAAAGCGGATCGGCTGGCGTTTCCACCAGCCGGATTGATGGGCGCGAATGTGACCGCGCACGGGCCGGGTGACCGGCCCTGCGACGACAAATTCGCAGCTGTGAATGCTGGCCATAAACAGCCGCTTCTGACGCACGCTGAAGGTGACGGCGGTGGCGTCGTTCAATCGCAGCAGCGCGCTGCGCTCGCTCAGCTTTTCGCAGGGCCAGCCGGCCAGATCGCGCTGCACCGCGTTCATTAACGGCGTCTCAAACCAGGGGACGGAGGACATCTGGCGTCATCTCCCCGCGGGTCTGTTTTTCGTAGTTGCTGATGGCGCGGTCGACCACCTCTTCCACCACCAGCGGCTTGAACGGATTGACGCGCTGTACGCACACCGTCCAGAACAGGGCGTAGGCGGCGGTCAGGCCGAGCATAATGCCGAACGGCACCAGCACCTGGCGGCTGTCCATCCCCGGCGGGGTGATATTGACGATAGCGATGATAATTCCGACGCTGGAGATAATCTGCGGCAGCGGGAACCACGGCGAGCGGTAGGCGCGCGGCAGGTCCGGGCGGCGAATGCGCAGCATCACCACCGACAGAGTAACCAGCAGATAGGCGACGCCCCAAGCGCAGACCGCGGCGAGGATCAGCGGCACGATGCGGTCCAGATCGCCGTTCAGATACCAGGCGTGCAGGCAGGGGATCGCCACCCCGATGGCGATGGCGATCACCGGCGTTTTAAAGCGCGGATGCAGCCAGGTCAGGAAGCGGGGCAGCGCGCCGTCCAGCGCCATACCGTAAATAATGCGCGGTACCGCGGCCATCAGCGTATTGATGGTGGCGCAGCCCGCCAGCAGCAGCCCGACCCCCAGCCAGTACTGGCCGGCGTGGCCCATCACCCGCTCGGCAAAAGCCGGGATCGCCATCGGCGTATCCAGCAGATGGACGTTGTTGGCCGCGTCGAGCACCGTGTTCTCCACCTGGCGGTTGATCGCCGCCCCGTAGATAAACATGCAGCTGGCGACCCCCAGCAGGCCCAGCGCCATCGCCCGCGGAATGGTACGGTGAGCCTGTTTGATCTCCGGTGCCATCGGCGTCACCAGTTCGCAACCGACGAACATAAACATCGCCATGCCGATATAGCCGAACAGGCCATGGATATCGCTGACGTTCAGCGGCGTGCCGAACCAGCCGGAAAGATGGGTGACCGGCGCCATAAAAATGCCGCACAGGCCGAAAATGGTCAGCGTGCTCCACATGCCGAAGGTCAGCACCACTTCGACCTTGCCGAAGATTTCCACGCCGATGGCGTTCAACAGGCCGAAAACCACCACCATGCCGACGCCCACCATCCAGGTGTTCTGGTGAGCGGCCATCTGGGCGTTGATCGATTCGAAGTTCACCAGCGCCATAATGCCGGCCAGGATCGTCTCCGCCGTCCCGGCGAAAATATGCACGATCAGATAGGCGCACAGCGCGCCGGTGATGGCGAAGAAGCGTCCCATGCCGCAGGAGATGTAGTCGTACACCGAACCGGTGGTGGGAATGAGCGTCGCCGCCTCGGCAAAGGTGGTGACCTGCGCCTGCATCATAATAAAGGCCAGCAGCACCGCCAGCGCGAAGGTATCACCGCCCATGCCGAAGCCGCTGGTGACCGTCAGGATCACCGGGCTGGCCATAATCAGCCCGACGGAGCTGGCGAGAGTGGTCGGGAAGCCGACGACCCCGCGCTCAAGATGGCTGGCAAGTCTGTTACTAAACATAGTCAACCTCTGCACAATAGTGGGGGAGGGCAGGGAATAGCCAGCGCCACTCCCGGATAGTCATAATTTAGGCGGGCATCCTGCTCAACGAATATCGTCCGGAAGGTGGAGGGCGGCGCATGATTCTGTGACGCCGTCGATGAATGTGCGGGTGGATAAACAACATGACCCCGAAAACCGGGGCCATCCGTCTTGCCACATTGCGCCTGTTTCTGCCGGGTGGCGGCTGGCGCCTGACGCGGCCTGGCGACGGCATTCGTCCCCCAGACCCGGGCAAGCGCAGCGCCGCCGGGCAGTATCAGCGCGTTAGCGCGTCTCGACGTTCGCCAGGTAGTGCTTCACAAAGCGCGGCGTCAGGATTTTCCACTCCACTTCGGTACCCTGTTTAACAAACCAGCTGTCGCCCGGCGCAAAGCGCTGCGGCTCGCCGCCGGCGACGGTCAGCTCCACTTCGCCTTCCAGCACGGTGGCGTGTTCGGTAAACGGATAGGTCATGGTAAAGCTCCCCTCAGTGGACGAAAACAGTCCGCAGGTAAAGGCATCCTGCGGCTCGCCGTAGATCATCGCCCCGGCCACCTGCGGGTCGCCGGCGGTCGGCGTCGCGCCGAGCAGGCTGACGCTGCCGATTGGCTGCAGGTCGGGCACCGGGTGTTTAAGTTTAAAAGCGTGCATAGCGTTCTCCTGGTTAACTCCGGCCTTTCCAGAAACCGGCGGTTTGATGCATCAGTTTTCCGGCAGTGACTAATAGCAAGCGCAGGCTGTCACGGCCGTGGATGGTCGCGTGGGGGATGCTGCTCAGCAGACGATAGCGGTCGGAACCGCCGTTGATCCCTTCGGCGAGTATTTTGCACACGATGTGCGACGGGGTGACGCCGAAGCCGGAGTACCCCTGGACGTAAAAGACGTTGTTGTGATCGCGTAGGGTGCCGATCTGCGGGAACAGGTTGGCGCTACAGGCCATCGGCCCGCCCCAGGCGAAATCGATCTTCACATCCTTCAAATAGGGGAAGACCTCCGCCAGCAGCGTGCGGTTCCAGGCGGCGAAATCGTTCGGCGTATACTCCACAAAGCGGGTGGCGCTGCCGAACAGCAGGCGGTTTTCCCGGGTGACGCGGTAGTAGTTAATCACCGGGCGAATATCGCTGAAGGCGCCGCGCAGCGGGCTGATGCGCTCGATCAGTTCATCGGAGAGCGGCTCGGTCGATACCTGGTAGGAGTAGGTGACCAGCGTTTTGTTGTAGATCTCCGGCTCCATATTGTTGAGGAAGCTGTCGCAGGCCCACAGCAGCTTGGCGGCTTTGACGCTGCCCATCGCGGTCCGTACCCGCACCTGTTTGCCGTAATTCACCTCCACCACCGGCGAGGATTCGAAGATCTTCACCCCCAGCGAATGGGCGGCCTGCGCCGAGCCGAGGAGCATATTGAGCGAATGGATCTGCCCGCCGCCCATATGTTTCAGCGCGCCGCAGTAGACCTCGGAGCCGACCACCTGCTGCACCTCTTTCCCGGTATACAGTTCGATATCTTCATCCGGGGTGGCGGCCTTAAACTCTTTCTCCCACTGGCGCAGCGTTTTGAGCTGCCGCTGGTTATAGGCGAGGTAGCCGTAGCCGGGGACGAAATCGGCGTCGATGTTGTATTTGCGGATGCGCTCGCGAATGATGCCTGCGCCGAGGTTGGCGATTTTAAACAGCGTCTCCAGCCCCTCTTTGCCGACGTGCTTTTTTACCGCTTCGATATCGTGACCGATACCGGCCATCACCTGGCCGCCGTTGCGCCCGGTGCCGCCGTAGCCGAGATGGCGCGCTTCCAGCACCACCACGTTAGTGATGCCCTGTTCCGCCAGCTCAAGGGCGGTGTTAATGCCGGAGAAGCCGCCGCCGATAATCACCACGTCGGCTTCAATATCTTCCCGCAGCGCCGGAAAATGGAGGTGGTATTTCTTCGTCGCGCCGTAGTAGTTCAGCGCATCGATTTTGATGTTCATCGCGTTACCCTGTGGTCTTGCCTCGCTCAAGTTCCTCATCACAGCACGCCGCGCGGGCGTTGAATATCGTCCGGAAGAATGACGTTCTTTAGAACGATGGGCGGCGGCGGGAAGCCGTGCTGTGATGGGCCAACGTTGCTGAAAAAACGGGTACTGACGATGAGCGAGATAACCTTACTGGCGGAAGTGACCGCCTTTTTACGCCAGCCGCACGGGCAGTTTATCGCCGGTGAGCGAGAGGCGGGCCGCGGCGCGCCGTTTGCGGTGATCAACCCGGCCACCGGGCGGGCGATCGCCGAGGTCACCGCGGCGGATAGCGACCAGGCGGACCGCGCGGTAGAGAGCGCCCGCCAGGCGTTTAGTCAGTGGCGCGAAATGCCGACGCTGGCGCGCGGAACCTTGCTGCTGAAGCTGGCGGATGCCCTGGCTGAGCATCGCGAAGCGCTGGCGCAGCTGGAAAGTCTCTGCTCCGGTAAGACCATCACCCTGGCGCGGATGTTAGAGCTGGATCAATCGGTCGCGTTCCTGCGCTACTTCGCCGGCTGGGCGGGAAAAGTGACCGGCGAAACGCTGGATGTGTCGCTGCCGTCGATGGCCGGGGAGAAATATACCGCCTTCACCCGCCGCCAGCCGCTGGGGGTGGTGGTGGGCATCGTGCCGTGGAACTTCTCCATTATGATTGCCGTCTGGAAGCTGGCGGCGGCCCTGGTCTGCGGCTGCACCATCGTCCTCAAGCCGAGCGAGTATACGCCGCTGACGCTGCTGCGCGTGGCGGAGCTGGCGAAAGCGGTGGGTATTCCGGACGGGGTGATTAACGTGGTCAACGGCGCCGGCGGCGAGATTGCTCAGCGGCTGATTACCCATCCGGCCTGCGCCAAGGTGAGCTTCACCGGCTCGGTGGCTACCGGCGAGAAAGTCCAGCAGTCGGCTGGCGCTTTCGGTAAACGGGTGACCCTTGAGCTGGGGGGCAAAAACGCCGCGCTGTTTCTTGACGACCTGACGCCGGAGGCGATGGTCAACGGCATTCTTGAAGCCGGCTACCTGAACCAGGGGCAGATTTGCGCCGCCGCGGAGCGCTTTTATCTGCCGCAGGGCAAACTGGATGCGGTGCTGGCGCTGCTGAAAGAAAGACTCAGCGCCTTCACGCCGGGATCGCCGCTGGATGAGCGCACGCTGATGGGGCCGCTGGCCAATCGCCAGCAGCATGAAAAAGTATTGCGGCTCATTCAGACCGCACGCGACGAGGGCGATACCATCGTCTGCGGCGGCGAAGCCCTGCCGGGGGAGGGCTATTTCCTGCAGCCGACGGCGGTCAAAGTGCGCAGTGAAGAGAGCACCCTGATGCGCGAGGAGACCTTCGGCCCGGTGTGCAGCTTTATCGGCTATCACAGTGAAGACGAGGCGCTGGCGCGGATGAATGCCTCGCCGTATGGCCTGGCGGCCAGCGTCTGGTCGGATAATATTCGCCTGGCGCTGCGCTACTCGGAGGCGATAGACGCCGGCATCGTGTGGGTCAATATGCATACCTTCCTCGACCCGGCGGTGCCGTTCGGCGGCATGAAGGGCTCGGGCATCGGTCGCGAATTCGGCAGCGCGTTTATCGATGACTACACGGAGCTGAAGTCGGTGATGGTGCGATATTAAGTTTTCCTGACCGGGATACAGGCGTCTGCGTAGGGCCGGTAAGCTCAGCGCCAGCGGGCAAAGAGAGCGGGTAGTCAGCCGCGTATGTGCCGGACGACGACGCCTTGCCCGGCCTGGGATCGTGCAAGCGTGGGGGGAATCTAGCCGCCGCCATAGCCCCACGCAACTTGCGACAATCCCCCCTAAGTGATAAAAGGTGCCCCTTCGCAAAAACACACAGGGGAACGACGTGAAAGACGCGTCAACGTCGTCGGATGCCGTAGAAGAGAGCGGCCCGACGCTTCATCGCGGTTTACAGAACCGACACATTCAACTTATCGCCCTTGGCGGCGCGATTGGCACCGGCCTGTTTCTCGGCATTGGTCCGGCGATTCAAATGGCTGGCCCGGCGGTCTTGCTGGGCTACGCGGTGGCCGGGATTGTCGCTTTTCTGATCATGCGCCAGCTGGGCGAGATGGTGGTGGAAGAGCCGGTATCCGGCTCCTTTGCCCACTTTGCCTACAAATACTGGGGCCCGTTCGCCGGCTTCCTGTCCGGCTGGAACTACTGGGTGATGTTCGTGCTGGTGGGAATGGCGGAGCTGACCGCCGCCGGGATCTACATGCAGTACTGGCTGCCCGACGTTCCGACCTGGATCTGGGCGGCGGCCTTCTTCCTCATTATTAACGCCGTCAACCTCGTCAACGTGCGCCTGTATGGCGAAGCGGAGTTCTGGTTCGCGCTGATAAAAGTGCTGGCGATTATCGGCATGATTGCCTTTGGCCTGTGGATGCTGTTTGGCGGCCACGGCGGCAGCAAGGCGGGTTTCGACAACCTGTGGAAGCACGGCGGTTTCTTCGCCACCGGCTGGCACGGTCTTATCCTGTCGCTGGCGGTGATCATGTTCTCCTTCGGCGGGCTGGAGCTTATCGGCATCACCGCCGCGGAAGCGCAAAATCCGGAAAAGAGCATTCCGAAAGCGGTCAACCAGGTGGTTTATCGTATCCTGCTGTTTTATATCGGTTCGCTGGTGGTGCTGCTGGCGCTCTACCCGTGGGTGGAGATCAAATCCGACAGCAGCCCGTTTGTGATGATTTTCCATCATCTCGACAGCAACCTGGTGGCGTCCGCGCTGAACTTCGTCATTCTGGTGGCTTCGCTGTCGGTCTATAACAGCGGCGTGTACTCCAACAGCCGGATGCTGTTCGGCCTGTCGGTGCAGGGCAATGCGCCGACGTTCCTCGCCCGCGTCAGCAAGCGCGGCGTGCCGGTGAACTCTCTGCTGCTCTCGGGGATTATCACCTCGCTGGTGGTGGTGCTGAACTACCTGCTGCCGCATGAAGCGCTGGGACTGCTGATGGCCCTGGTGGTGGCGACGCTGCTGCTGAACTGGATCATGATCTGTATGGCGCACCTGAAGTTCCGCGCCGCCCAGCGGCGCAAAGGGCGTGAGTCGAAGTTTAAAGCGCTGCTGGCGCCCGCCAGCAACTACTTCTGCATTGCTTTCCTTGGGCTGATTCTGGCGCTGATGTGCACGATCGACGGGATGCGCCTGTCGGCGATCCTGCTGCCGGTGTGGATCCTGTTCCTGTTTATCGCCTTCAAACTGCTGCGCCGCCCGGCGTAAGCGAGATGCCCCGCCGTCCGGCGGGGCTGCCTGCCTTTTTATTGTGATCCTCTTCGCAGGTGGCGCATTTGCCTGGCGATCTTCTTTTTGTAATCGATTACTTTTGTTTTGAGCGATTTTGTAATCGATTACTTTTCTGAGGGCGAGCAACATGGTCACAACAACAGAAGGTCGGGAAAGTGTCCGCGTGAGCCACCGTTTTTTGGTGCCGCGGCTGTCGTTAATGATGTTTATGCAGTTCTTTATCTGGGGCAGCTGGTCGGTGACCCTGGGGCTGGTCATGACCCGTTATGAGATGTCATTGCTGATCGGCGATGCGTTCTCCGCCGGGCCGATCGCCTCCATCCTGTCTCCCTTTGTGCTGGGGATGCTGGTGGATCGCTTTTTCGCCTCGCAGAAGGTGATGGCGGTGATGCACCTGGCCGGGGCGGCGATCCTGTGGTTTGTCCCCCAGGCGCTGGTGGCGCAGAACGGCGCGCTGCTGATTGGCCTGCTGTTCGGCTATACGCTGTGCTACATGCCGACCCTGGCGCTGACCAACAATATCGCCTTCCACAGCCTGGCTAACGTCGATAAAACCTTTCCGGTGGTCCGCGTGTTCGGCACCATCGGCTGGATTATCGCCGGGATCTGCATCGGGGTGACCGGCATCTCTGACACCACCGGCATCTTCACCCTGGCGGCGCTCTGTTCGGTGGCGCTGGCGATCTACAGCCTGACGCTGCCCCACACCCCGGCGCCGGCCAAAGGCATGCCGGTTCAGTTTCGCGATCTGCTGTGCGCGGACGCCTTCGCGCTGCTGAAAACGCGCCATTTCCTGATTTTCTCCCTCTGCGCCACCTTAATTTCCGTGCCGTTAGGTACCTATTACGCCTATACCGCGTCGTATCTGGCGGATGCCGGCGTTAAGGATGTCAGCACCGCGATGTCCTTCGGCCAGATGTCAGAGATCGTCTTTATGCTGGTGATCCCGCTGCTGTTCCGTCGCCTTGGGGTGAAATACATGCTGCTTATCGGCATGGCGGCGTGGTTTGTGCGCTATGCCTTTTTCGCCCTCGGCGTCAGCGAAGAGGGGCGCTTCCTGCTCTATCTTGGCATTTTGCTGCACGGCGTGTGCTATGACTTTTTCTTTGTCGTCGGCTTTATCTATACCGACCGCGTGGCGGGCGAGAAGGTCAAAGGCCAGGCGCAGAGCATGATTGTGATGTTCACCTACGGGATCGGCATGCTGCTGGGCTCGCAGATCTCCGGCGCGCTGTATAACCATCTGGTGGCCGGGCAGAGCGTGCCGCAGGCCTGGGTGATCTTCTGGTGGATCCCGGCGGTGGCCGCCGCGGTTATCGCGCTGATTTTCCTTTTCTCTTTCCAGTACAACGAGAAAGAGCCGCACTAATTTTTCAGGAGGGGGTATGAAAACGATTAAGGGACCGGGCATTTTTCTGGCGCAGTTTATCGGCCCGCAGGCGCCGTTTAACACGCTGGAGGGGGTGGCGCAGTGGGCCGCCGGCCTCGGGTACAAGGCATTGCAGATCCCCTGCAACCACCCGGCGATTTTCGATGTCGAGCGGGCGGCGGCGAGCCAGACCTACTGCGACGAGGTCAGCGGTGTCCTGGCGGAGCATGGGCTGGCGATCAGCGAGCTGTCCACCCACCTGGAAGGACAGCTGGTGGCGGTGCATCCGGCGTATGACGCAGCGTTTGACGCCTTTGCTCCGGCGGCGCTGCATGGCGATCCGCAGGCGCGCCAGCGCTGGGCGGTGGAGAAGGTCAAGCAGGCGGCGGTGGCCTCCGGTCGCCTGGGGCTGAAGGCCCATGCGACCTTTTCCGGGGCGCTGGCATGGCCCTTTTTTTATCCATGGCCGCCGCATAATCAGCCGCTTCTGGATGAGGCCTTTGCCGAGCTGGCCCGGCGCTGGCGGCCGCTGCTGGACCTCTTCGATGAGCAGGGCGTTGATGTTTGCTACGAGATCCACCCCGGCGAAGACCTGCACGATGGCGTGACCTTTGAGCGTTTTCTCGCGCGGGTGGATAACCATCCGCGCTGCAATATGCTCTATGACCCGAGCCACCTGCATCTGCAGCAGATGGATTACCTGACCTATATCGATATCTATCATTCGCGTATTAAAGCGTTTCACGTCAAGGACGCCGAATTTCGCCGCAACGGGCGCAATGGCGTCTACGGCGGCTATCAGCCCTGGCAGCAGCGGGCTGGCCGGTTCCGCTCTCCCGGCGACGGGCAGATCGACTTCAAAGGGGTGTTCAGTAAGCTGACCGAATATGATTTTGACGGCTGGGCGGTGCTGGAGTGGGAGTGCTGCCTGAAGGACGCCGAGACCGGCGCGCGTGAGGGCAGCGAGTTTATTCGTCGCCATATCATTCCCGTTGCCGGGCGGGCCTTCGATGACTTTGCCGCCGGCGGGAGGGAATAATATGATTCAGGTCGCGATTATTGGGGCAGGGTTTATTGGTCCGGCGCATCTGGAGGCACTGCGGCGGCTGGGGGATATCGAGGTGGCGGCGCTGTGCGACAGCAGCCTTGAGGCGGCGCAGCGCAAGGCGCGAGCGCTGAATATTGCCCATGCCTACGACAGCGTGGAGGCGCTGCTGGCCCATCCGGGGCTGCAGGTGGTGCATAACTGTACGCCGAACCATCTGCATGCCCAGATTAACCGGCAGATCCTCGCCGCCGGGCTGCACGTCTTCTCCGAAAAACCGCTGTGTATGACGGCGGAGGAGGCGCGGGAGCTGGTGACGCTTGCCGCCCGGGCAGGCGTGGTGCATGGCGTCAGCTTTGTCTATCGCCAGTTCGCCATGGTCCAGCAGGCGGCGGCGATGATCCGCCATGGCGATGTCGGCAGAATCTTCGCGGCGCACGGCGGCTATTTACAGGACTGGATGCTGCTGGAGACCGACTACAACTGGCGGGTTGATTCGGCGCAGGGCGGCGCGTCGCGGACGGTGGCCGACATCGGCTCCCACTGGTGCGATACCGTGCAGTTTATGACCGGTCGGCGGATTGTCGAGGTGATGGCGGATCTGTCTATCGTCTGGCCGACGCGTAAAGCGCCAGTGAATGGCAAAGCGACCTTCAGCGCCGTTCACGAGGCGCAGGGATATGAAACCCGGCCTGTCGATACCGAGGACTTTGGCTCAGTGCTGTTGCGTTTTGACGATGGCAGCAAAGGCAGCTTTATGGTCTCTCAGGTGAGCGCCGGGCGGAAAAACCGTCTGGCGGTGGAGATTAACGGCAGCCGCTGTTCTCTGGCCTGGGATCAGGAAGTGCCCCAGCGGCTGTGGATTGGCCACCGCGAGCAGCCGGATCGGCGGCTCAGCGACGACCCCAGCCTGCTGCGGCCGGAGATCGCTGACAGCGCCCATTACCCCGGCGGCCATATTGAGGGCTGGCCGGACGCCTTTAAGAATATGATGGGCCATTTTTATCAGGCGGTGCGCGCCGGGAAGATGCCGGAGGCCGGGGCCCGGCGCTTCGCCGCTTTCGACGACGGCGCCGATGTGATGTACATCATCGAGGCGATCGTCAAAAGCCATCAGCAGCAGCGCTGGGTGAGCGTCGAACGCTGAATTCTGGCGGGGCGCAGGACGCGCGCCGCCGGGTTATTTCACCCCAAGATAGCCGTCAAGATAGGCCCCGGAGAGCTCATTGCCGAACAGGACGGCATCTTTATTTTCCATCGCATTATCCCATTTGTCGCTGGCGTTGCCGGTAAAGGCGTGCTCGGTGCGGGTGCCCTGCGCCGCCTGCTGTTTGATGGCCTCGGCGGTGCGGCGGGCGTCGCTTTCGCTCATGCCAGCGGCTTTATCCTGCTGGCCGCGGGCGTACATCGCCGTGAAGGTCGGCAGGTTTAAACGGTAATTTTCCTGACGGTTGACGGTGAAGTTGCCGCCGACAAAATCGGATCGGTGGGCGACGAACGCATAGGCGTGGCGTTCCGGTGACGATTTTGACGAGGTGCAGCCGGTGATCGTTACCAGGGCACAGCTGAGGGCGAGAATCGCAGTGGAGAGCCTCATGGGGATATCATCCTTAATCATAAAAGCACAAATGGGGCGCAGGCGGTCTGTTGCGCCTCCTGCGCTTATAAGCATATGAAACGGCAAAAGGATGCGCGTTAACGGGGCGGGAGAGAAGCCCTGATTATTAATAGTTTCCCGAGACACCGTCTTACTGAGCCGCGCTTGCGCGCCAGGCTGGCAGGCCAACCAGAGGTCATTTATGATAGCCTGCAGGATCCACCTCTATCGCAGGAAGTGCAGGGTTTATGTCTATTCAGAAAATTGCTCGTCTGGCCGGCGTTTCGGTGGCCACGGTGTCGCGGGTGCTGAACAACAGCGATACGGTAAAAGCCAAAAACCGTGAGCGCGTGCTGCAGGCGATCAAAGAGAGCAACTATCAGCCGAACCTGCTGGCGCGACAGCTGCGAACCGCCCGCAGCAATATGATCCTGGTGATGGTCTCCAATATCGCTAACCCCTTTTGCGCCGAGGTGGTGAAAGGGATAGAAGAAGAGGCGGAAAAGAACGGCTACCGCATTCTGCTGTGTAACTCCGGCTCGGATCTGGCCCGCTCGACCTCCGGCCTGCAGCTGCTCTCCGGCAAAATGGTCGATGGCATTATCACCATGAACGCGCTCTCCAGCCTGCCGGAACTGACCACCATGATTGGCGATGCGCCCTGGGTGCAGTGTGCGGAGTATGCCGACACCGGCAGCATCTCCTGCGTCGGGATTAACGACGTCGAGGCGGCCCAGGGGGCGGTGTCCCGGCTGGCCGACGGCGGCCGCCGCCGCATCGCGCTCATTAATCACGACCTCAGCTATCGCTACGCCCGTCTGCGCGAGCGCGGCTATAAAAGCGTGCTGCACGTGCACGGTCTGGCGTATCAGCAGGTAACCTATGCGCAGGATCTTAGCGCGGCGGCCGGTAAACGGGCGATGGAGCAGTTGCTGTCGCAAGACGAGAAGCCCGACGCGGTATTTGCCGTATCGGACTCCCTTGCCGCCGGGGCGCTGCGGGCGATTGACCAGGCCGGGCTGCGGGTGCCGGAGGATATCGCGGTGATCGGCTTCGACGGCACCGAGCTGGCGGAAGTGGTCTCCCCGCAGCTGACCACCGTTGAACAGCCCTCCCGGGCGATCGGCCGCACGGCGGTGGATCTGTTAATGAAACGCATCGACGATCCCGACGCCGCCGTCGAGCGAGTGATGATGGACTGGCGCGTGATCGCCCGCGCCAGCGCCTGAGGTTAGCGGGGGAAGGCCCCCGTCAGCGCGCGAATGTCGTTGCCGGTGGGCGTTTGATGAATGCGTAAGCCAAACTCCTCCACCACGGCAAAGACATGGTCGAAAATATCCGCCTGGATCCCCTCATATTCCGCCCACACCACGGTGTTGGTGAAGCAGTAGATCTCGATCGGCAAGCCGTTGGCATCCGGCGCCAGCTGGCGCACCATCAGGGTCATATCCTGGCGGATGCGCGGATGATGACGTAAATACTCCTGCAGATAGGCGCGGAAGGTGCCGACATTGGTCATTCGGCGCTCGTTGAGGACCGATTGCTCCCCGGCATACTGCTGGTTCCAGGCGCTAATCTCCTCGTGGCGCGAATCCATATAGGGTTTAAGCAACTTCGCCCGGATCAAGCGCTGCTGCTCCTGTTCATCGAGGAAATGAATGCTGGTGGTGTCGATGTTGAGGCTGCGCTTAATGCGGCGGCCGCCGGAGGCCGACATCCCGCTCCAGTTTTTAAATGAGTCGGAGACCAGCGACCAGGTCGGAATGGTGGTGATGGTGTTGTCCCAGTTGCGTACCTTGACCGTGGTGAGACCGATATCGATCACCGCGCCGTCGGCGCCGTACTTCGGCATCTCCAGCCAGTCGCCAAGCTTGAGCATATCGTTGGCCGAGAGCTGGATACCGGCCACCAGACCAAGGATCGGATCTTTAAATACCAGCATCAGTACCGCGGCCATCGCGCCGAGCCCGCTAATCAGGATCGCTGGCGACTGGCCTATCAGCAGAGAAATAATCAGGATGCCGATAATAATCGCCGTCACCAGCTTAATTCCCTGGAATATCCCCTTCAGCGGTAGCTGAGAGGCGGCGGGAAATTTCTGCGCCAGCTTTAAGATCACATCCAGCAGCGAGAAGAAGGACAGCATGGCATATATCATCACCCATAGCTGAGCCACGGTGGTTAATATTTCTGCGGCCTCGCTGCCTTTTTGCAGCCACAGCACCGCCTGCACGTTAACGATGATCCCCTGCAGGGTAAAGGCCAGTCGGTGAAAGAGTTTATTCTGCGTGATGATTTGCAACCACAGATGGCTGCTGGCCAACGCCCGTTTTTCAAAAGCGCGCAGGACCACTTTGTGCAATATCAAATGCACGACGACGGCGGTGAACAAGATAATGCCGAAGATAATCATCAGCGAGCGGGTGGGGGTTATTTCGATTCCTAAGGCGGCAATTTGCGATATTAATTCCTGCATAACGTCTCCTGAATATCCAGCGGGTATGATGACCGCTGGATAACGATTATGCAAATTACCGCCGCCGGTATTACGACGCCGCCGTCACCGGCTGTCGGTTGAGATGATGGCGCAGCCACAGCGCGATGGCCCCCAGCAACAGCATCATGGCCACCTCGACCAGCAGAAAATCAATCAGCGCCTGCGGATAGTTTCCGCCGCCGCGGCGGGCCAGCGCCAGAAACAGCGAACCGAGGATAGCCGGCCCGAGACCGAGGGTCGCCTGCTGCAGGGTGCTGAGGATGGCGCTCCCGGCCCCGGCGTCGCTGGCGCTGATATCGCGCATGCCAATCCGGTAAAAGCTGTTGACGATCAGCGCCTGACCGTAGCCGATCAGCGCCGTGGCGGGGACCAGCGTCAGGGCGGTGGTGGCGACGCCGAAGCGGGAGAAGGTGGCGCACAGCAGCAGTAGCCCGGCGATCTGCACCGTCAGACCGGTCAACAGGATCCGCCCCATGCTGTAGCGGGCGATAAGCCGCGGGGCATACAGCGCCGAAATAAAATAGGCCACGCCGAGGGCGATAAAGCTATTGCCGGACTGCCACGGCGCCATCCCCAGCCCCTCCTGCATGGTCAGCGCCATGCAGAACATAAAGCCGGACCAGGCGCTGAAGAACAGCAGAGCGATGGCCATCCCGAAGCGGATGCTGGTCAACTGCAGCAGACGCGGCGGCAGCAGGGGATGGTCGCCGCGCTGCTGCTGGCGCAGGGCGCTCTGACGCATGGCGAACAGCAGCGGCAGGACCGCCACCAGCATCAGCTGCAGCCACAGCGGCCAGTGCAGCTCGGGACCGAGGGCCATCGGGAACAGCAGGCAGCAGAGAATGAGGGCGAGGTACAGGGTACCCTGCCAGTCAATCCGCGACGGCGTCTCACGACGGGTTTCCGGCACATAGCGGCGGCTCAGGGCCAGCACCAGCAGGCAGATCGGCACATTGATAAAAAAGGCGTTGCGCCAGCCCAGCCCGGCGATATCCGCCGATACCAGCCAGCCGCCGCCCATCTGACCGACGATAAACGCGATCCCGCCGATCCCGCCATACAGGCTGATGGCCCGGGCGTGGGCCGGGCCTTTGAGGGTGACGTGCAGGGTCGCGAGGATCTGCGGCACAATCAGCGCCGCCCCGGCGCCCTGCAGGGTGCGGGCGGCCAGCAGGGCGCTGATGCTGTTCGCCATGCCGCACAGCAGGGAAGCGATGCCAAAGAGAGCGACGCCCCACATAAACAGGCGACGGCGGCCATAGTTATCGCCAAGCTTACTGCCCATCGCCAGGCAGACGGCAAAGGCGACGCCGTAGAGCGCGACGATAAGCTCCAGCTGCGTGGCGCTGGCCGCCAGGGTGTGGGTGATGGCGTCCAGCGCCACATTGGTGATCGAGGTATCAATAAGCGGCAGCATCTGGCCGCCCAGCAGCAGCCACAGACCGGCGCGGCCGGGTGAAACAGCAGACGTTTTCATGGGGTTCTCCATTGCGTCATTCAGCAGACCGACGTAGCATTACCGATAAATTAAACGGGTACCAGTTCCTGTCTATACTGGTACTGGAACTACCATGCTGGAGGGGTGATGACCACGATGCCGCAACGAGAGTCGACGTTCGCCGTGCCGGACGATCGGCGCAAACAGCTGGGGGCGTTTCTGCGCGCCCGGCGTGAGAGCCTCGATCCGCAGCGCCTGGGGTTGCCCCGGGTGGGCCGCCGGCGCACGCCGGGTCTGCGCCGGGAGGAGGTGGCGATGCTCGCCGACGTCGGCGTCACCTGGTACACCTGGCTGGAGCAGGGGCGGGAGGTGAATCCGTCGGAAGCGGTGCTGGTGGGGGTAGCGAATGCCCTGCAGTGCAGCCCGCTGGAGACCCGGCACCTGTTCGTACTCGCCGGGCTGACCCCGCCGGAAGCGACCCAGGTGACGGTATGTGAAGGCATCAGCCCCGGCACCCGGCGAATGCTCGACAGCCTGATGCCGCAGCCGGCCAGTATTCAAAAACCGAACTTTGATATTGTGGCCTGGAACGACAGCTTCTGCCGCCTGATGGGCATCGATTTCGCCACCCTCCCGGAAGAAGATCGCAACTGCATTTATCTGTATCTGACCCATGAGACCTGGCGCAGCCGGATCGAAAATCGCGATGTGCTGCCGACCTTCGTCTCCTATTTCCGCGCCGCGATGGCCGAGCACCGCGGCGATCCGGCATGGGAAAACAAACTGGCGCGCTTTTTCGCCGCCTCGCCGGAGTTTGAAGCGCTGTGGCATCAGCGCTACGAGGTGCGCGGCGTGGAAAACCAGATTAAACATTTTAACCACCCGCAGCTCGGACGCTTCAGCCTGCAGCAGATGTACTGGTATTCGGCGCCGCGCAACGGTTCGCGCCTGCTGGTCTACCTGCCGATGGACGAGGCGGGCGAGCAGGCGCTGGCGTGGCTGGACCAACATTAATCACAAGGAATCAGATGGCTGGCAATGTGCCATCTTCGGGTATTGCCCGGCCGGCGCTGCTGGACGGTTCCCTCTCCCTCCGGGAATAGGGGAGGGAAAGCACTGTCGGGAAGTCCTGTATGTTATCTGCGACTTCAGCGCACATTGCGCTCCCGGTTAGTCTTCTGCGTTATATCTCTCATGGCGCAGGGGGGGCAGGGGGCGGCCAGTCGCCGCCGCCCCCTGCACCCCCGGGCTCCGGCCAGCAACATCGCCACTGCGTGGTGCCTTCGACTTATCCCTGCAGGCTTCGGGTCGGGCCGAGGCAGCGTCCGTGCAAAACACGGCCCTCAGCCCGCATCCACACGGGCTGCCCCGGCCTGCCGGGAACGTCTCAGCGATGTTGAGGCCGCAACACCGGCAGTTTCAGCAGCCCCAGGCCCGGCGGTGATTTGGGACCGTAGGCCGGGTCAGGCGCAGCCGCCACCCGGCAATATGACGGGTATCGAGCCTGATATCATGCCCGGCGGCGCTGCGCTTACGCGGGCCCAGGTTGAGGGGTAACAATCTGATATATAAATGGTTAGTTAAGCCGGGTCAGGCGCAACTGCCACCCGCAAAAAGGCGAGCACATTAGCGAAAACAGGTTTGTCATCAGTCTCAAGGAATGCCTATGAACGTAACCCGAAAAGAGCAGCGCATTATTCAGCGCGCGCTGAACGCCTGGCAGGCCAGCGGGGAGTTAACCCCGGCAGACAGCCAGCGGCTGGCGCAAACGCTGCGCGTCTCCCCCTTCGACTGGCGGCGCCTGAGCCGCTATGCCTTCTGGACCGCGCTGGCCTGCGTGCTGATTGCTCTGGGCAGTCTGTTCGCCGACAATGAACTGGTGGCGTGGCTGCTGAGCCTGTTCAGCCGCTCGGCGCTGACGCGGATCCTGCTGCCTGCGCTGCTGGCGGTGGCCTGCTACGCCTGGGGTTTTTGCCGCCAGCGGCGGGAAACGCAGTGGCACTACAGCACCGAGGCGATTTTTTTTCTGGGCGTCGTCTTTACCGCGGTGGCGCTATGGCAGCTTGGTGAACGGCTGGATAACGGCAGCGGCCATATCGCGCCGCTGTTTCTGGCCGGATGCGTGATTTACGGCGCTATCGGCTATGCTGCCCGCTCCGGGCTGGTGTGGCTCTTTTTCCTGCTGGCGCTGGGCAACTGGTTTGGCGCGGAAACCGGCTATGTCTCGGGGTGGGGCGCCTACTGGCTGGGCATGAACTACCCGATTCGCTTCGTCCTGTTCGGCGGCGCGCTGCTGGCGCTCTGCTACGGCGCGCAGTCCCTGCTTCGCCAGCGGCAGCTGTTTACCGTCAGCAAGGCGATGGGTCTCACGTATCTGTTTATTGCGCTGTGGATCCTGTCGATTTTCGGCAATTACGACGCTGACAGCTGGTACAACGTGAGCCAGGCGCGACTCCTGCCGTGGGGGCTGCTGTTTGCCGCGGCGGCCGGCGTCTGCATTTTTATCAATCTGAAAACCGATGACGCAATGCTGCGCGGCTTTGGGTTAACCTTCCTGGCGATCAATCTCTATACCCGCTTCTTTGAGTTTTTCTGGAACGGGATGCACAAGGTGCTGTTTTTCCTGATCCTTGCCGTCTCGCTGGCGGTAATTGGCCGCTATGCCGAGCGTATCTGGCATGCGGGTGAAAGGCAGGTGGAGAACAACTAACCTCGCTTTGAGAACACTAACCACTCAGGCCGCGCTAAGTCGCGGCTTTTTTTCGTCCATGATTCCAGTTTCAGCACGTTTTTCTGCGATTGGCAGCAAATGCGCATACGCTTGCCGGGCATCGGCAAAATTAGCCTTTAAGGCAATTTGTCTTATATGCTAACATTTAGAGGAAGGGAGTCTGATGTTCAGAATGGTTGTGCACGTGGACGTTAAAAAGGAATTGCAGGCGCTTCCGGCCATTGTCCAGGCGAAGATGATGAGGCAATTAGACAAGTTACGCCAAAATCCCACCGCGCTGAGAGAACCTGATAGTAAACCGCTGGGGCAGGGGCTATTTGAAATTCGGGCGTTAGGTTCGGTACAGGGGCGAGGGATTTACGTTTTTCAGCAAGGCAAGACGCTCTTTCTGCTACGGGGTTTTGTCAAGAAAACGCAAAAAACCCCGTCATCGGAAATTCGCCTGGCGCTGAAGCGATTAGAGGAGATGCGCAATGAGTAAAAAGATCATTGACTGGGATACGTTAAAAACGGAACTGCTCAGCCAGCCTGAGGTTCAGGCTGCGTTCGATGCGCAAGAACGTCAACATCGATTACGTACTATGCTGGCGCAATGGCGGGAGCAGGCGGGGCTGACCCGAGCCCAGGTGGCGCAGAGGATGGGGGTGAGTGCGCCAACGGTCTCCAGAATGGAAGCCAATATCACCCGCGCCAGTCTGGATACCTTAACGCGATACGCGTTAGCCTGCGGTATAAAGCACCCACAAGTTTTACTGTATTAAATTAACGCGCCCGGCGGCGCTGCGCTTGCGCGGGCCTACGGTGAGGGCTAACCAGCTGATATAGAGAGGGTTATGTAGGCCGGGTCAGGCGTAGCCGCCACCCGGCACTGACAAGCGACACCACAGGCGCCCGGTTAAAAGCGCCTTGTGGGGAGATTAGATCTCGGTGATAGTCGTCGACTGCGGCAGACGCGACTTCGGCAGGGAGGCGTTAAAGTCTTCAACGCTATGATGGCCGACCGGGACCACCACCAGGCTGGTGTAGCCCTGGGCTTTCAGGTCAAATTCCTCATCGAGGATCGCAAAATCAACCCCTTCAATCGGCACGGCGTCGAGACCCATCGCCGCTACGCCCAGCAGGAAATTGCCGACGTTGAGATACACCTGCTTCGCCATCCACTGATCGTCATCCTTCAGCTCTTTGCGGTGCATATCGGCAAAGAAAGTGCGACCCTTGTGGTTAGCGGCTTTTGCGTCCGGGGTGGCGAAACGGCCATCGGCCTCTTCCTGATCCACGACGCGCTGCAGCCAGGCGTCGTCCATCGCGGTTTTCGCGCAGAACACCACCACGTGCGAGGCGTCGAGAATTTTACGTTCGTTGAACACGTAGGTACCGCTGGCGGCTTTCGCCACGCGGGCTTTCCCTTCATCGGTGCTGGCGACGATAAAGTGCCACGGCTGGGAGTTGGTGCTAGACGGGCTGTACTGCAGCAGCGTTTTCAGCTGTTCCGCTTCCCCGGCAGTCAGCTTTTTCGTGGCGTCAAAGGCCTTGGTGGAATAGCGCTTCAAAGCGACCGATACGATATCCATAACTCTTCCTCACAGTTTACAGCACCTTACCGGTGCGTTCAGGAGAGGAAGAGTACAGCGAAGATCGCCAAATGATAAGGGTGAAAAATGCGATAACACTTATCGCGTTTGGCTGAAAATCAGCGCGGACGCAGGCGCTGCTGGGCCTTTTTGCTCAGCTTGTTCACCACCTGATGCCATGAGTCGTCAATCAGCTCGGCCAGCAGATCCTCGCTGATGTCGTCCCCCGGCACCACCGTGATCCAGTGTTTCTTGTTCATATGGTAGCCCGGTTCGATACTGCGATAAATTTCCTGATTGAGCAGCGACTTCTGCGGCTCGGCCTTGAGGTTGACCAGCGCCCGGCCGCGAATGTTCATGGTGATCATAAAGATGCGGCCGTCGACCTTAAACACGTCGTACTCCGGCCCAAAGGGCCAGCAGTGCTCGGTAAACGGGTAGGTCAGGGCGATACGGTGGGCGCAGGGGTGCAGCGTTTTCGGCGTCATTTGGCGTCCGCCTCATGCAGGGCGTTCCACATGGCTTCAAAGCCGAGGGCGATAATCTCCCGGGCGCGCTGCGGATCGTGGCTGGCGAATTCGATAGTGGTTTCCGCCAGCGACAGAAACAGGGCATCGCCAAAGGCGCGATACGCTTCGCTGAGGAATATCTCTTTCACCGACAGCTGGCACATTTCGTTGAGCTCCGGAAAGCTCTCTTTCACCTGGCGGCGGGTTTCGTCCGTGATGCGCTCGCTGAGCGCCATCCGGCGGATCGCCTTGTGCTCCATCGGGTTGCGCACGCCCCAGTCGATATAGCTGTTCCAGATATTGCGCGCGTTCTCTTTCGGGCGCTTTTCGTCCGGATCCAGCCCGGCGATCATCATCCGCACCAGGCGCAGCTTAATGGCGAGGTACAGTTCGTTGAGCAACTCATCCTTGGTGGCGAAATAGCGAAACAGCGTCCCCTCGGCAACCCCGGCGCTGCGGGCGATGGCCGACGTCGAGGCGGCGATGCCGGACTGGGCGAAAGCCGCGGCGGCAGCTTCCAGTAACGCTTGCTTTTTATCTTCACTCTTTGGACGAGCCACTACATTTTTCCTCACGCAGGTTTAAACAAACCGCCGATCTTTGCATGTCTGACCAGGTCGCTGCAACGGCGGAACGCAAAAATTGAAAATCGTCTTGACGACTTTCATCACATTCCTAATAATGAGTGCGTACTCACTCATAATCAAGTTATATCATAAAGCCTCCGGGATGGGGGCTTTTGTCTGGTCAGGATATGAACCGTGTCACTTTCAGCGTGGTCGCCATCATGTTACTCGCAGCAGCAACGACATTGCCGTTTGTCCTCAATGCCGGTTTTGGTAAGGCGCCGCAGGGGGCACTGCTTAGCCAGGTGGAAGCGTCTCCTCACTACCGGGACGGCCAGTTCCATAACCAGCTGCCCACGCCGGGATTCACCGGGCAGAAAAATATGCTGGCGGCGTGGTGGGATTTTTTGATGACCAAACGGGAAAACGCCCGTCCCGCGCAGCCGCTGCCGCTGGTGAAAACCGATCTGGCGACGCTGCCCCTCGGGCAGGACGTAATGGTCTGGCTCGGCCACTCTTCCTGGTATCTGCAGCTGGCGGGAAAACGCATCCTGATCGACCCGGTGTTCAGCGATTACGCGGCGCCGTTCTCCTTTATCAATAAAGCCTTCCCCGGCGATTATCCGTGGCGGGCGGAAGGGATGCCGGAGATCGATCTGCTGATCGTTTCCCACGATCACTACGACCATCTGGATTACGCCACCATCCGCGCCCTGCTGCCGAAAATTAAGCGGGTCATTACGCCGCTGGGGGTTGGGTCGCACCTGCGCTACTGGGGAATGGACGGGGCGCTGATTACCGAAGCGGACTGGCAGCAGGCGATTCCGGTTAGCGACGAGCTCAGCGTCCACGTCCTGCCGGCGCGGCACTTTTCCGGCCGTGGGCTGAAGCGCAACCAGACGCTGTGGGCCAGTTTTCTGTTCGTTACCCCGCAGCAAAAGATTTATTACAGCGGCGACAGCGGGTATGGGCCGCACTTTAAAGCGATAGGCGATGAGTTCGGTCCGATCGATCTGGCGATCATGGAGAACGGACAGTATGACCAGGACTGGAAATATATCCACATGATGCCGGATGAAACGGCTCAGGCTGCTGACGACCTGCGCGCTCGCGCGGTGCTGCCTGGGCATGCAGGACGATTCGTTTTGGCGAAACATAGCTGGGATGAACCGTATCAACGGCTGGCGGCTGCCAGCGAAGGAAGGGGCTGGCGTCTGCTGACGCCTGTGCAGGGCGAGCCGGTGTGGGTCGCCGATAAGACGCAATCATTTAACGCCTGGTGGCGCTAAGCGCCAGTGCAGTATCAGAGGAGAGAGCATATGACGATTTCCGCTCAGGTGATTGACACTATCGTCGAGTGGATTGATGACAACCTGCATCAACCGCTGCGTATTGATGATATCGCTCGCCATGCCGGGTATTCGAAATGGCATCTGCAACGGCTGTTTTTACAGTATAAAGGGGAGAGCCTGGGGCGCTATATACGCGAAAGGAAGCTGCTGCTGGCCGCCCGCGATCTGCGCGACACCGATCAGCGGGTCTACGATATCTGCCTGAAGTATGGCTTCGATTCACAACAGACCTTTACCCGCGTCTTCACCCGGACCTTCAATCTGCCGCCGGGCGCCTACCGTAAAGAGAACCACAGCCGCGCCCACTGAGGCGCGCCCTTCCTGATTTAGCGTTCGAGGGAAAACCAGCGACGCCACACCCAGCGCAGCACCAGATACTCAATGGCGCCCAGCGCCAGGAACCACAGACAAAACAGCACGGTATAAAGCTGGTTGAGATCCATCATATGGAATGTCTCAACCAGCTTTTGCGCCAGCGTCAGGCCCAGCGACGGCGCGGGCAACAGCAGACAAGAGAGCAGGGCCAGCAGTAAGATCCCGGCGGCGGAGAGGAGCGTTTCCAGCGGATGTTTCATGTCATGTTAATCATCAGTTAAAAAACATATTGTCCGGCAAAATAACACCTAACGCAATATGCTTTGTATTTTACTCGCCTTAATGCTCCTATTTTTAATATTATTGCCTGCGTTTTGTTTTCATGTTAATTAATCTGAAATAATTTGTAATTAAATTAAAGTTCATTGCTTGTAAATTAACGTCATTATTATGCCAGCGCTTTTACAAAACTATAAGTGCTATACCCCACCAGCGTGGCAGCGATGATGGCCAGCAGGATGTACAGCGCCAGACGGCGTCCGCGGTAGATTCCAAACATATTTGACCTCGTTTAGTTTTGGTTTATTAATATTCTGTAATAGTTGGTTCGTGGAATTAACTTACCACATATTTTTTATTTTGCGAAAAATTTAGGCTTGTAATGGTTCACATTTTTATCGGCTTTTTCGCCACCTTTTATTGCATTGGCCAGGAATGATTTCAGGCTTTCCGACTCACGGAATTTATAAGGAAAATGTAATTTGACCAAGATGAATAACCCAAAGTTTACGACGCCCTCGGGCGACACCGCGCCACGGCAGGTCTGGCAGCAGACCGTTGACGCAGTGCTGGCGCAGACCAAAAGCCAGGCCGCTGGGTTAAGTTCCGCAGACGCCGCCAAGCGCCTGAATACCTGCGGGCCGAACGCGCTGCCGGAAAAGAAGGGAAAACCGGCCTGGCTGCGCTTTCTCGCCCACTTTAACGACGTACTGATTTATGTGCTGCTGGCCGCTGCGGCGCTCACCGCCATCATGGGTCACTGGGTCGATACCCTGGTGATCCTTGGCGTGACGGTGATTAACGCCCTGATCGGCCATATCCAGGAGAGCAACGCCGAAAAATCCCTGCAGGGGATCCGCAACATGCTCTCCAGCGATGCCCGCGTCCAGCGTAACGGCAAACATGAGACTATCCCGACGCGCGACCTGGTTCCGGGGGATATCGTTATCCTGCGCGCCGGCGACCGCGTGCCGGCGGACATGCGGCTGATTGAAACGCACAACCTGCGGGTGGAAGAGGCGATCCTCACCGGCGAGTCGACGGTGGTGGATAAAATCACCGACGCGCTGGAGGGCGACCTGCCGCTGGGCGACCGGGTGAACATGGTCTTCTCCGGGACCTCCGTCAGCGCCGGCGGCGGCGTCGGCGTGGTGACCGCCACCGGCGCGCAGACCGAACTCGGCCATATCAACCAGATGATGGCGGGCATTGAGAAGCACCGCACCCCGCTGTTGGTGCAGATGGATAAGCTCGGCAAAGCGATTTTCGTCATTATCCTCGCCATGATGGTGGCGCTGTTTATTTTCAGCCTCGCGTTGCGGGACATCCCGATGGGCGAACTGCTGCTGTCGCTGATTAGCCTGGCGGTGGCTGCGGTACCGGAGGGGCTGCCGGCGATCATCTCGATTATTCTGTCGCTCGGCGTCCAGACGATGGCGCGCAAGCGGGCGATTATCCGTAAGCTGCCGACCGTGGAAACCCTCGGCGCCATGACCGTGGTCTGCTCGGATAAAACCGGCACCCTGACGATGAACGAAATGACCGTCAAGGCGATCATCACCGCCGACTGCTGCTACCGGGTGGAAGGCGAAAGCTATGAGCCGCAGGGGCGGATCTTCCTTGAGGGGAGCGATGAGCCCGTGCAGGTTCAGCCGGGTACCGTGCTGGAGACCTGGCTGCGCACCATCGACCTGTGCAACGACAGCCAGCTTACCCAGGATGAGCGCGGCCTGTGGGGGATCACCGGCGGGCCAACCGAAGGGGCGCTGAAGGTGCTGGCGGCGAAAGCGCAGCTCCCGGCGGTGGAGGCCCGTCTGGTGGCCAAGATCCCCTTTGACTCGCAGTACAAATATATGTCGACGCTGCAGCACATCGATGGCGACGCCCGGGTGCTGATCACCGGTGCGCCGGACGTCATCTTCGCCATGTGCCGCGAGCAGATGACCCGCCAGGGCGCGGTGCCCTTCGAGGCGCAGTACTGGGAAGAGGAGATGGCGCGCTTCGCCCGTCAGGGGCTGCGCATGGTGGCGGCGGCCTGTAAGCCGGCCAGCGTTGATGCCACCACGCTGAACCATGAGGACCTGCAGGAGGGACTGATTTTCCTCGGCATCGCCGGGATGATGGATCCCCCGCGTCCGGAAGCGATTGACGCTATCCACGCCTGCCAGACCGCCGGCATCCGCGTGAAGATGATCACCGGCGACCACCCGCAGACGGCGATGAGCATCGGCCAGATGCTGGGGATCACCAACAGCAGCCAGGCCATGACCGGCTACCAGCTGGAGCACATGGACGATGCGGCGCTGGCGAAGGCGGCGGTGGAGTACGACATCTTTGCCCGCACCAGCCCGGAGCATAAGCTGCGCCTGGTGAAAGCCCTGCAGGATAACGGCGAAGTGGTCGGCATGACCGGCGACGGCGTCAACGACGCGCCGGCGCTGCGCCAGGCCGACGTGGGTATCGCCATGGGCATCAAAGGCACCGAAGTCACCAAAGAGGCGGCTGACATGGTGTTGACCGATGATAACTTCGCCACCATCGCCAGCTCGGTAAAAGAGGGCCGTCGGGTCTATGACAACCTGAAGAAGACCATCCTCTTCATCATGCCGACCAACCTGGCGCAGGGGCTGCTGATCATCATCGCCCTGCTGGCGGGGAACATGATTCCGCTGACCCCGGTGCTGATCCTGTGGATGAACATGGCGACGTCGGCGACGCTCTCCTTCGGCCTGGCCTTTGAGGCCGCGGAGCGCAACGTGATGAACCGCCCGCCGCGTAAAACCGGCCAGCACGTGATGGATGGTTTCGCCGTGTGGCGGGTGGCTTTCGTCGGGTCGATGATCGCGATTGCCGCCTTTATCCTTGAGGCCTGGCTGGCGCCGCGCGGCCACAGTCCGGAGTTTATCCGCACCGTGCTGCTGCAGATGCTGGTGACGGCGCAGTGGGTCTACATGATCAACTGCCGCAGCAGCGACAGCTTCTCCCTGAGCATGGGCCTGCTGCGCAATAAAGGCATCTGGCTGGTGACCGGTGTCCTGCTGCTGATGCAGCTGGTGATTATCTATGTCCCGCTGATGCAGAGCATGTTTGGCACGGAAGCGCTGCCGCTGCGCTACTGGTTTGTCACCCTGGTCATCGGCATCGCCATGTTCCTGGTGGTGGAAGTCGAGAAGCGTCTGACGCGCCGGTTCCGCAAAACGGCCTGATCGATCTCGCGCGCCTGGCTGCAGGCGCGCGTTACTTTCGCAAGGATCCTCTATGATGAACACCTTTCGCTTTGCGCTGCTGGCCTGCGTCCTGGGCGGCAGCGCCCTGACGGCGACCGCCGCGCCGGCGGTGCCGGTCCGCGTCGCCACGGTAGAACGGGCTCCTCACGCTGAAGAACGCGCCATCCCCGGGCGGGTCGAGGCGATCCGCGCCGTCGACATTCGCGCGCGCACCGAAGGGGTGATTGTTCAGCGCCACTTCCAGGACGGGCAGTATGTGACCGAGGGCGACCTGCTGTTTACCCTCGACGACGCGCAGCCCCGCGCGGCGCTGGCCCTGGCGCAGGCCGAGCTGAAAAGCGCCGAAGCCTCGCTACGCCAGTCGCAGCAGCTGCTCACTCGCTATGAGCGGCTCATCAACAACCACTCCATCAGCCGCAACGACCTCGACACGGCCCGGATGCAGCGCGACGTCGCCGCCGCCGCCGTGCAGCAGGCGAAAGCCCGCGTCGAGGCTCAGCATATTGTGCTCGGTTATACCCGGATTGCGGCGCCGGTGACCGGGCGGGTGGGCCACAGCGCCTTTCACGTCGGGACGCTGGTCAACCCGTCCAGCGGGGTGCTGGCGGACATCGTGCAGCTCGATCCGGTACGGGTGTCGTTTGCCCTCGACGAAGCCGCGTTTTTCAGCAAAACCGGCCAGCATGCCGACATCCACGCCCTGAAGCAGGCATGGCTGGCGCAAATTGACGTGGATGGCAAACGGCGCGACGGCGTGTTGACCTCCATCGATAACCGGATCGACGCCCGCACCGGCAGCGTGGCGGTGCGGGCGGAGTTTGCCAATCCGCAGCACCGTCTGCTGCCGGGCGGCAGCGTGACGATCCTGTTCCGTCCACAAGCGCTGTCGTCGCGGGTGATGATCCCGGCTGCCGCCGTGCAGCAGGATCCGCAGGGCTTTTTCAGCTGGGTGCTGAAGCCGGACCACACCGCCGGGCAGCGTCGTCTGACCCTTGCGGGGCAACAGGGGCAGCAGTTTGCGGTCGAGAAAGGGCTGCAGGCGGGCGAGCAGGTGATCACTGACGGCGCGCAGCGGCTGCGCGAAGGCGCCGCGGTGCAGGTGCTGAACTAGCTAAGGAGAAGGGATGCTGACCTTTTTTATCCGTCGTCCGCGATTTGCGATGGTGATCGCGCTGCTGCTGACCTTTGTCGGCGCGGTATCGCTGAAGCTGATCCCGGTGGAGCAGTACCCGGCGATCACGCCCCCGGTGGTGAACGTCACCGCCAGCTGGCCGGGCGCCAGCGCGTCAGACGTGGCGGAGGCCATCGCCGCCCCGCTGGAGACCCAGCTCAACGGCGTCGATCATATGCTGTATATGGAGTCCACCAGCTCGGACGAGGGGACGTACCGCCTGAGTATCACCTTCGCGGCAGGCACCGATGCCGATCTGGCGGCGATCGACGTGCAAAACCGGGTGGCGCAGGCGCTGGCGCAGCTTCCGGCGGAAGTGCAGCAGAATGGTGTCCAGGTGCGCAAGCGCGCCAGCAACCTGCTGATGGGGGTAAGCCTTTACTCGCCGCTGGGCACGCTGTCGCCGCTGTTTGTCAGCAATTACGCCAGCACCCAGGTGCGCGAGGCGCTGGCCCGCCTGCCCGGCGTCGGCGAGGTGCAGATGTTTGGCGCCCGGGATTACAGCATGCGCATCTGGCTGCGCCCGGACCGCATGAACGCCCTCAACATCACCACGGATGACGTTGCCCAGGCGCTGCGCGAGCAGAATGTGCAGGGGGCGGCGGGGCAGGTGGGCACCCCGCCGGTGTTCAACGGCCAGCAGCAGACGCTGACCATCAACGGACTGGGGCGTCTGAACGAGGCGGCCAACTTTGGCGAGATTATCCTCCGTCGCGGCGCGCAGGGGCAGCTGGTGCGCCTCGCCGACGTGGCGACCATCGAGCTGGGCGCCCGCAGCTACAGCTCCGGCGCGCAGCTGAACGGTAAAGCGTCGGCCTATCTGGGGATCTATCCGACGCCAACCGCCAACGCCCTGCAGGTCGCCAGCGCGGTGCGCGCGGAGCTTAACCGCCTGCACACTCGCTTTCCGGCGGATCTCACCTGGGAGGTGAAGTTCGATACCACCCGCTTTGTGGCGGCGACGATCAAAGAGATCGGCGTCTCGCTGGCGCTGACCCTGCTGGCGGTGGTGGTGGTGGTGTCGCTGTTCCTGCAGAGCTGGCGGGCGACGCTGATCGTGGCCCTGGCGATCCCGGTGTCACTGATCGGCACCTTTGCGGTGCTCTATCTGCTGGGCTACAGCGCCAACACCCTCAGCCTGTTCGCGATTATTCTCGCCCTGACGATGGTGGTGGATGACGCCATTGTGGTGGTGGAGAATGTCGAAACCAAAATGGCGGAAGGACTGGATCGCCTGCAGGCCACCGCCCAGGCGCTGCGGCAGATCGCCGGGCCGGTGATCGCCACGACCCTGGTGCTGTTGGCGGTGTTTGTGCCGGTGGCGCTGCTCCCGGGGATCGTCGGCGAGCTGTATCGGCAGTTTGCCGTGACGCTCTCCACCGCGGTGGCCCTGTCGAGCCTGGTGGCGTTAACCCTGACCCCGGCCCTCTGCGCGCTGCTGCTGCGCCCGCGACCCGCCCGGCCGGCGGCAGTGTGGCGGGCGTTTAACCGTCTTCTCGACGGCACCCGCGACGGCTATGGCCGGCTGGTGGGGTGGATGAACCGCCGCCCGTGGCTGGCGCTGGCGGCGACGGTAGCGGCGGGCGCGTTGGTGGCTTTCAGCTTCACCTCGATGCCGAAAGGCTTCCTGCCGCAGGAAGATCAGGGCTACCTGTTTGCCAGTGTGCAGCTGCCGGAGGCGGCGTCGCTGGAGCGCACCGAAGCGGTGATGGCCCAGGCGCGCAAGCTGCTGACGGCTAACCCGGCGGTGGAGGATGTGATTCAGGTGTCCGGCTTTAACATTCTCAACGGCACCAGCGCCGCTAACGGCGGGTTTATCTCGGTGATGCTCAAGGACTGGCATCAGCGGCCGCCGCTGGATACGGTGATGGCGGATATTCAGCGCCAGCTGCTGTCGCTGCCGGAGGCGACGATCATGACCTTCGCGCCGCCGACCCTGCCGGGCCTGGGCAATGCCTCGGGGTTTGATCTGCGCATTCTGGCGCAGGCCGGTCAGTCGTCGGCGGAGCTGGAGCAGGTGACGCGGGAGATCCTTCAGCTGGCGAACCAGCATCCGCAGCTGAGCCGGGTATTTACCACCTGGAGCAGCAACGTGCCGCAGCTGACCCTGACGGTCGACCGCGATCGGGCGGCGCTGCTGGATGTGCCGGTGGCGCAGATCTTCAGCAGCCTGCAGACGGCGTTCGGCGGCACGCGTGCCGGCGATTTCAGTCTTAACAACCGTGTCTATCATGTGGTGATGCAAAATGAGATGCAGTGGCGCGAGCGGGCTGAGCAGATTAGCGAGCTGTACGTCCGCAGCCGCGACGGCGAGCTGGTGCGGCTGAGCAATCTGGTCACCATTACGCCGACGGTGGGGGCGCCGTTTATTCAGCAGTACAACCAGTTCCCGTCCGTGTCGGTGAGCGGTTCTGCGGCCGAGGGGGTCAGCAGCCGCACGGCGATGGCGGCCATGGAGCAGATTTTGCAGGCCCATCTGCCGCCGGGGTATGACTACGCCTGGAGCGGGATCTCCTGGCAGGAGCAGCAGACCGGCAATCAGGCGGTGTGGATCGTGCTGGCGGCGGTGGCGATGGCGTGGCTGTTCCTGGTGGCGCAGTATGAAAGCTGGACGCTGCCGGCGAGCGTCATGCTCTCGGTGCTGTTCGCCATCGGCGGAGCGCTGGTCTGGCTGTGGACGGCGGGCTATGCCAACGATGTGTATGTCCAGATAGGGCTGGTGCTGCTGATCGCCCTGGCGGCGAAGAACGCGATTCTGATCGTTGAGTTCGCCCGCAGCCGGCGCGAGGAGGGGCTGTCGATAGTCGACGCCGCGCGCGAGGGTGCCACCCGCCGCTTCCGCGCGGTGATGATGACCGCGGTGTCGTTTATTATCGGCATCATGCCGATGATGCTCGCCACCGGCGCCGGGGCGCAGAGCCGGCGGATCATCGGCACCACGGTGTTCAGCGGGATGCTGGTGGCGACGATGGTTGGCATCCTGTTTATTCCTTCGCTGTATGTGCTGTTTCAGCGTATGCGCGAGTGGGTGCATCGGCGGGGGTAAGCGCGGCGCTACCGGTCGGTAACGGGGATACCCCAGGCTACAACGACTACCGGGCGGTCACCTCTCCCTTTGGGGAGAGCCGGGGTTAGGGGGAATTTTCCGTTCACGTTGCGTTTGGCAGAAAAGGGTAGTCCTTCGCTGGTGAACGGGTAAAGGGGGAGAAAACCGTCTCCCCCTTTACAATCCCCCCGGTCCCGCAGAGAAATCGGTGCTGCGCACTACGCTCACCTCCCGGTCGTCCGCCTGCGGTCGGCTCAACTCGATACTACTCGTCCCATCCCTGGGACTCGCCCCTGCGGGGCCAGCGCAAGCGCTGTTCAAAATTGCTCCCGGCAATTTTGTCGTGTCTCGAATCGCCTCTGGCCGCCCTCCGTGGCGGCCAGCCCTTGTCTGCCGACCTCCGGTTCGCCGATTTCAGCGGGAATCGGCTCCGCTGCACGCCCGTAGTTTTCAGAGGCCATACCATAGCGATCAGAATATATACGTTAAAAATTGTATGTGCCTTTCTCCGTGGCCCCGCTGTGTATACCGGGGCTGCAACGACTACCGGGCGGTCCTCTCTCCTCTGGGGGAGAGCCGATTTCAGCGGGAATCGGCCCCGCTGCACGCCCGTAGTTTTCAGGGGCCATACCATAGCGAGCAGACTTTGTAGGCCCGGTAAGCGCAGCGCCACCGGGCAAGGACATCGGGCACGGCGGCAATCCCTTGCCCGGCCTGTCGTTAATTTATTCACTCTCCTGGCTGGAATGGCCGCCCCCAAACGCGCCCGCTATTTCCTCTCCACCGTTATCATGGTCACGAACGGATGATACTGCCACGGCACGCTGCCGCCTTTGCGGTACATCTTCGATAGGGTGCCGTCGAGATAAAGCATCTGCCGCACCCCAAGCTTTGACTGCGCATAGCAGGCAAAATCATAGAAGTTGGTTTCGCGATCGCTGAGCATAAACACCACCCGGCCCTGCTTATCGATGCCAACGCCGTTGCGCAGTTTGCGCGAGCTGGCGGAGGGCTTCAGCCGCCAGTTGATAGCGCCATTTTCAATCAGCATCGGGCCGGACTGCACCGCATAGCGGATGGCGGGAGAGCGTTTAAACGCCGGCAGCGGCACGATTTTCGCCCGGCCGTTCTCCACCAGGAATACGCCGCCGGGGCGGATAAAGAAGTTCCCGCCGCCGGCGGAGCGGTTTACCGGCGTCAGGCGCTTGCCGTCTTCGATATACAGCCCCAGCGGCGCGTAGGCCTTATCGTAAATGCCGCCGTTCATCGCCATCTGCACCCGGCCATCGCCATCGATACCCGCCAGCAGCGAACGCAGGGAACCCCAGGCTTTGCCGTGCCGATCCTGCCAGTACATCGCAATGCGCTCTTTCTGCGCATCCACCCGATAGCTCTGCAGGGTCAGCGTCGGGTCGGTGAGGGTACAGGCGGCGCTGGCGAGGGTGGCCAGGGGCAGCAGCGCCAGGGGGAGCAGGCAGCGTAATAACATGGGCGGTCCTTTCTATGGTCTGCGCCGAGTATACCCGCCTCGCTGCCTTATGCCGCCCAAATCTCACAGTGTTTTTGCACCAGCCCGGAAAGCGAACCGCCGTTGGCGATAAACTCGCGCATCTGCTGCGCCTCGCTGTGCGGCGATTTCGCCTGACGAACCACCGCCTCCAGCGCCGCCGTCGCCTTCAGCTGATGGGCGAAAGGAGCCAGCCGGTCGGCGAGCTGCAGGATCTCCTGGCGGATGCTGCGCTGCTCCCCGCCGCGCACATCGGTGAGAGTCCCGTCCAGCCCGTAGCGACAGGCCTGATAGCGGTTAAAAGGATACAGCAGATAATCGTCAGGCTGGTGCTTAAAAGGACGCTCCGTCAACAGCCAGCAGGCCAGGGTCTGAATAAAGCCGGCGATGTAGATCGCCTGGGCAAGGGTCAGGGGGGTGTCCATCACCCGCACCTCGACGGTCCCAAACTGCGGGCTGGGGCGAATATCCCAGTGCAGATCCTTCATGCTGTCGATCATGCTGGTGTAGCTCAGCTGGCGGAACAGGCGACGAAACCCCTGCCAGTCGGCCACCCACGGCATCGGGCCGTTGTCGGGATAAGAGGAGAAGCGGTTGAGGCGCGAACAGGCGAAGCGGCTGTCGGTGCTGTCGAACCACGGCGAGGCGGCGTTAAGGGCGATGAAATGCGGCACAAAGCGCGACAGGCCGTGCAGCAGATAGATGGCGTCGTCGCCGCTCTGGCAGCCGACGTGCACATGCTGGCCAAAGACCGTCGCCTGCTGCGCCAGATAGCCAAAATGCTCGACGGTTTTGACATAGCGCGGATTGTCGCTGATCTGCTGGCGCTGCCAGGCATGAAAGGGGTGCGAACCGCCGCCGCAGATCTGCAGATGATGATGCAGCGCCGCGCGCTGGACCGCCTGCTGGATGGCGCTGAGCTGGGCTTGCGCATGGCTGATGTCGCGACACACCCCGGTGGCGATCTCCAGCATGCTCTCGGTGATATCGTGCTTGGCTTCTCCCACGGTCAGTTCATGCTGGACGTCGGCAATCAGAGTCGAGGCATCCTGGCTGAGGTCGTAACCCGGCGGGTTCACCACCTGCAGCTCCAGTTCGATACCGAGGGTAAACGGATCGGAGCGGTGAAAATCGGCTAAAGGCATAGTCTCTCCCGGTCGATGTGTTCTCTGAAGTATAGAAGGGATTGTTCCCGGCGGAGAATACGCCGCGGCGGGGGAGGGGGAAGCATAAAAAAGTGACGCGACGTGATTATTTAAATTTTGCGATATAGCGACTGGTGCAATTCTGCAACATATTTCCCGCTGGCGGTGCGGCAGAATAAGGTTGAATTATTTTCCCATAATTATCATGGTGATAATATAAGTCCTTCTTATTTTATCTGTCGGTTTCGGCCTATTTCCGCCCGCACCAGAGCTGGTACGCATTTTGCCTGTTAATCAGTGACACTTTATTTAACAGGGATCATGTGATGCACAAAACGACGTTATTTTCGCGTGCCGGTCGTCTCGCCGTGGCGGTGAGCGGCGCACTGGCCCTGGCGGGCGCCGCCTTACCTGCCAACGCCTCCACGCTGCGGATCGCCATGACCGCCGCGGATATTCCGTTGACCCTCGGCCAGCCGGATCAGGGCTATGAGGGCAACCGCTTTACCGGCATCCCGCTGTACGACGCGCTGGTGGAGTGGGATCTGTCGCAAGGGGAAAAGCCCAGCGGTCTGGTGCCGGGGCTGGCGACCGAGTGGCACATCGATCCGCAGAACACCCGCCGCTGGATTTTCACCCTGCGTCCGGGGGTGAAATTTCATGATGGGAGCGAGGTGAACGCCGACGCCATCGTCTGGAACGTGGATAAGGTGCTCAATAAAGCAGCGCCACAGTACGCCCCGGGTCAGATCGGCAACACCCTGTCGCGGATGCCGACCCTCGCCGGCGCGGAGAAAATTGACGATCACACCGTGGCGCTGACCACCTCGGAACCGGACGCGCTGCTGCCGTACAACATCACCAACCTGTTTATTGTCTCGCCCACGGCGTGGCAGAAGCAGTATGACGCGGTGCCGGCCAGCGCGGGCGATAGCGCCGCGCGCAGCAAACAGGCGTGGACCGCCTTCGCCGCCCATGCGGTGGGCAGCGGCCCGTTCAAACTGGAGAAGCTGGTGCCGCGTCAGCAGCTGATCCTCGCGAAAAACCCCGACTACTGGAATAAAGATCGCATTCCCCGGGTGGATAAGGTGGTGCTGATCCCCTTGCCGGAGGCTAACGCCCGCACCGCGGCGCTGCTGTCGAAGCAGGTGGACTGGATTGAAGCCCCGGCGCCAGACGCCATCGATCAGATCAAGTCTCAGGGTTTTCACCTCTACGCCAACACCCAGCCGCACCTGTGGCCCTGGCAGTTCTCCTTTGAAAAAGGATCCCCGTGGCAGGACATTCGGGTGCGCAAAGCGGCCAACCTGTGTCTGAACCGCGCCGAGCTGAAGAGCTACCTCGGCGGCTATATGACCGAGGCCACCGGGGTCTACGAGGCCGACAGCCCGTGGCATGGCAAACCCACCTTCCAGATCAAATATGACCCGGACGCCGCCCGTCAGCTGATGACCGAGGCCGGATACAGCGCCGGCAAGCCGCTGCACGTCACGGTGGCGACCTCGGCTTCCGGCTCCGGGCAGATGCAGCCCTTGCCGATGAACGAGTATATCCAGCAGAGCCTGAAGAGCTGCTTCTTCAATGTGGATATCAAAGTGGTGGAATGGAACACCCTGTTCACCAACTGGCGTCTGGGCGCCCGGGATCCCTCGGCAAAAGGGATCGACGCGATCAACGTCAGCGCCGCGGTCAACGATCCCTATTTTGGCCTGATCCGCTTCTCCACCGCCAAAGCGTTTCCGCCGGTGGCGACCAACTGGGGCTACTTCTCCACCCCGGAGACGGAAAAACTGGCCGCCACCGTCAAGCACGCCTTTACCCCGGAAGCGATGAATAAAGCCGCCGGCGAGCTGCACGCCGCGCTGGTGGATCAGGTGCCGTTCCTGTTTGTCGCCCACGACGTCGGGCCGCGCGCGATTTCGCCCGCGGTGACCGGGGTGGTGCAACCGCAGAGCTGGTTTATCGACCTCAGTCTGGTGAGCAAAAAAGAGTAATCGCGAAAGGGGCGACCGATGATCAATACGCTGCTATACCGCATTCTGCTGGCTATCCCCACCATGCTTGGGGTGGCGGTGATCTGTTTCATGCTGGTGCAGATAGCGCCTGGCGACCCGCTGGTGTCGGTAATGCCGCCGGACGCCTCGGAGGCGCTGCGCCAGACGTTGATGCAGGCCTACGGCTTTGATAAGCCGCTGCCCCTGCAGTTTATCCACTGGCTGTGGCGGGCGCTGCACGGCGACCTCGGTATGTCGGTCGCCACCGGCCGCCCGGTTATTGACGAGGTGATGACCGCGGTAAGCTACTCCCTGCGCCTGGCGCTGCTGGCGACGGCGATCGGTTTCGTCCTCGGCAGTCTGTTCGGCTTTGTCGCCGGCTATTTTCGCAACAGCGTCATTGACCGTCTGGCCTCGGTGTTGTCGGTGTTTGGCGTCAGCGTGCCGCACTACTGGCTGGGGATGCTGCTGGTGATCCTCTGCAGCGTCAAGTTCGCGCTGCTGCCGGCCACCGGCGGCGGGCCGATAGGCGAGGTGGGCTGGCAATGGGACTGGGCGCACCTGCAGTTCATGCTGCTGCCGGCCATCACGCTGTCGGTGATCCCGACCGGGATTATCGCCCGCACCGTGCGCTCGCAGGTCGCCGATATCCTCAGCCAGGAGTTCATCGTTGGCCTGCGCGCTCGCGGGCTCAACGAATCGCGCATCTTTGTCCACGTCATGAAAAATGCCGCGCCAACCGCGCTGGCGGTGATGGGGCTGCAGGTGGGCTATCTGATGGGCGGCTCGATCCTTGTGGAGACCGTCTTCTCCTGGCCGGGAACCGGGCTGCTGCTCAACACCGCCATTTTTCAGCGCGACCTGCCCCTGCTGCAGGGCACCATCTGGGTGCTGGCGCTGTTTTTCGTATTGCTCAACCTGTTGGTGGATATTCTGCAGACCACCCTCGACCCGCGCATTAAGAGGAGCTGACCATGGTGGATACGGCAACGACGAAAGCGGTCCCGGCCGCGCCGGCCAACGCTTCCCGGCAAGGTTACTGGCGCGGCGTGCTGCGCCGCTTGCTGCGCGATCCGGGCGGGGTATTCGTCGGCGCGATCATTCTCGTTCTGCTGGCCCTGGCGCTGTTCGGGCCGTGGCTTATCGTCAAAGACCCCTATCAAACGTCGATGTTCCTGCGCCTGAAGCCCATCGGCAGCGACGGCTTCCCGCTGGGCTCTGATGAGCTGGGGCGCGACATGCTGTCGCGACTGATCCTCGGCACCCGGCTGTCGCTGTTTATGGGGATTGTCCCGGTGGTGTTCGCCTTTTTTATCGGCGGCGCCATTGGGATCATCGCTGGCTATATGGGCGGCAAAATCAATACCCTGATCATGCGTACCGTGGATGTGTTCTATGCCTTTCCCTCGGTCCTGCTGGCGATTGCGCTGTCGGGGGCGCTGGGGGCTGGCATCGGCAATGCGCTGCTGTCGCTGACCCTGGTGTTTGTCCCGCAGGTGGCGCGGATTGCCGAGAGCGTGACCGCCCAGGTACGGCATATGGACTATATCGATGCCGCCCGGGCCACCGGCGCCAGCGCGTTGACCATTATCCGCGTCCAGGTGCTGGGTAACGTGCTCGGGCCGATCTTCGTCTTTTCCACCGGGCTGATTTCGGTGTGCATGATCCTCGCCTCCGGCCTGTCGTTTCTCGGCCTCGGCGTGCGGCCGCCGGAGCCCGAGTGGGGGCTGATGCTCAATACGCTGCGCACGGCAATCTATACCCAGCCGTGGGTGGCCGCCCTGCCGGGCCTGATGATTTTTATCACCTCCATTTCGTTCAATATCCTCGCGGACCGCCTGCGTGCGGCAATGGCGATTAAGGAGTAAGCGATGCAACCCTTTACCAATATCGACCTCGGCGGGCCGGCGCAGCCGCTGCTGAAGGTCAATCACCTGCTGAAGTACTTCCGCGGCGGCAAAGGCCGGGAGGTGGTCCAGGCGGTGGACGATATCAGCTTCACGGTGATGAAAGGCGAAACCCTGGGGGTGGTCGGCGAGTCGGGCTGCGGCAAATCGACCACCGCCCGGCTGCTGATGCAGCTGCTCACCCAGGACAGCGGCGAACTGATCTTCGACGGGCTGGGGGTCGGCTCGTCGCGTCTGCCGCTGAAAGCCTACCGTCGCCAGGTGCAGATGGTTTTCCAGGACAGCTATGCCTCGCTCAATCCGCGCCTGACCATGGAGGAGAGCATCGCCTTCGGCCAGCGGGTTCATGGCGTCAGCGCCAGAGAGGCCAGCGAATACGCCCGCTATCTGCTGGCGCACGTTGGCCTTGAGCCGGCGCGCTTTGCCGACCGCTATCCCCATGCGCTCTCCGGCGGCCAGCGGCAGCGGGTGAATATCGCCCGCGCGCTGGCGATGAAGCCGCGGCTGGTGATTCTTGATGAAGCGGTGTCGGCGCTGGATAAATCAGTGGAAGCTCAGGTGCTGCAGCTGCTGCAGGAGCTGAAGCGGACCCTCGAGCTGACCTACGTATTCATCAGCCACGATCTGCACGTGGTGCGCTGGCTGTCGGATCGGATCCTCGTCATGTACCTTGGCGAAGTGGTGGAGATCGGCCCGGCGGAGCAGCTGTTTACCGCCTCCGCCCATCCCTATACCCGGGCGCTGTTAAGCTCCATGCCCTCCATGGATCCGCAAAACCGCACCCTGACCTCGCCGCTGAGCGGCGATCCCCCCAGCCCCATCGCGCCGCCGAGCGGCTGCCGCTTTCACACCCGCTGCCCGCACGCGAAGGCGGTCTGCGCCGAGGTGAAACCGCGGCTGGAGGCGGTCGGGGAGGGGCACCAGAGCGCCTGCCTGATGGCGCAGCCGGCCTCGCCCTGGCATCAGAGCATCCCTCTTAAGGAGGTCAGCCATGTCGCATAACGCCTTTGTCCATGTGCGCGACCTGCGGGTCGTCTTTCGCCGCGACGGACAGACCATCAACGCGGTCAACGGGGTCTCCTTTGACGTACAAAAGGGGGAGGTGATGGCGTTGATTGGCGAGTCGGGTTCCGGCAAGAGCGTGACCCTGCGGGCGCTGATGCGCCTGCACCCGCCGGGGAGCAGTGAGCTCTCCGGCACCCTGCGGGTGGGGGACGACGCGGTGCTGACGATGAACGCCAGCCAGCTGCGGCGCTATCGCGGCGGGCGCTGCGCGATGATTTTTCAGGAGCCGCTGCTGGCCTTCGATCCGGTCTACACCGTCGGGCAGCAGATTATAGAAGGGCTGCGCCGCCACGAAGGGCTGTCGCGCCAGGCGGCCCGGGACAGAGCGCTGGAGGCCCTGCGTCAGGTGCGCATTCCCAGCCCCGAACGGCGGCTGGAGGCTTACCCGCACGAGATGTCCGGCGGGATGCGCCAGCGGGCGATGATCGCCCTTGCGCTCTCCTGTAACCCGCAGCTGCTGCTGGCGGATGAGCCGACCACCGCCCTCGACGCCACGGTGCAAATCCAGATCCTGATCCTGCTGCGCGAGCAGCAAAAGCAGCGCGGGCTGTCGATCGTGTTTGTGACCCACGATATCGGCGCCGCGGTGGAGATTGCCGACCGGGTGGCGGTGATGTACGCCGGGCGGATCGTCGAGGAGGCCGCCATGAGCGAGATCCTGCGCCACCCGCGCCATCCTTATACCCGGGTGCTGCTGGGCAGCCGGCCGAAAGAGGGGCTCAAGAAAGGCGATGCCCTGCACTGCATTCCCGGCGCGCCGCCGGATCTGGCGCGCTTGCCCCCCGGCTGCGCCTTTGCCGAGCGCTGCCCGCACCGTCGCCCGGTCTGCGAGCAGAGCCTGCCGCCGACGGAGGCCGCAGCGGAGCGCCACACAGTGAGTTGCCACCGCTGGCGCGAGCTGGCGATTGACGACCACGCGCAGGCCCTGGCCGTCTGACCGGCGGCAACACACTCTACAGATGAAGGCCAGGCGCTGATGCCTTATTTTCCACCGCCGGTTGCGCTGGCGGCGACCTTGATGTCAGGAGACCACCATGAGCAGTGATGTACTTTTTACCTCCGCCACCGACACCACCCGCTGGCGCATCAATGGCGACCGCCTGTGGGCGTCGTTAATGGACCTTGCTCAGATCGGCGCCACGCCGAAGGGCGGCTGCCGCCGTCTGACCCTCACCGACCTCGACCGCCAGGGGCGGGACCGGGTGATTAGCTGGGCGCGGGAGGCCGGGCTGAGCGTCACCATCGATAAAATCGGCAATGTGTTTATGCGCCGGGAAGGGCGCAACCCCAGCCTGCCGCCCATCGTCTCCGGCAGCCATATCGACACCCAGCCCTCCGGCGGCAAATTTGACGGCAACTACGGCGTGCTGGCGGCGCTGGAGGTGGTGCGCACGCTCAACGATCGGCAGATTGCCACCGAGGCGCCGATTGAGGTGGTGTTCTGGACCAACGAAGAGGGGTCGCGCTTTGTGCCGGTGATGATGGGCTCCGGGGTCTTTGCCGGGGTCTTCCCGCTGGAGAAGACCTGGGCCGTCACGGATAAAGAGGGCGTCAGCGTCGGCGAGGCGCTGGCGCAGATCGGCTATATCGGCGAGCAGACCCCGGGAGAACATCCCATCGGCGCCTATTTTGAGGCGCACATTGAGCAGGGACCGATCCTAGAAGATGAAGCGAAAACCATCGGTATCGTGCAGGGCGTGCTGGGGATCCGCTGGTACGACTGCGTGGTCACCGGCCAGGCGTCGCACGCCGGACCCACGCCGATGCGCCTGCGTCAGGATGCCCTGCAGGTGGCGACCCGCATTATGCAGGAGGTGGTCGCCATTGCCGGGCGCAGCGAAGAGGGACGCGGCACCGTCGGCAGCGTGCAGGTGTGGCCCAACAGCCGCAACGTGGTGCCCGGGGAGGTCACCTTCTCCATTGATATGCGCAATCTCAGCGATGCGCTGGTGGATGAAATGGATCGCCAGCTGCGGGCGTTTATCACGGAGGTTGAGCGGGAGAGCGGTCTGCAGGTGGCCCTGAAGCAGGTGAGCCATTATCCGGCGGCGCCGTTCGATGGCGAATGCCAGCAGGCCATTGCCGATGCCGCGCAGCGGCTGGGCTATCCGGCGCGGCCGATTGTCTCCGGCGCCGGGCATGACGCCGTGTATATGAGCTACCTGGCGCCGACCGGGATGATTTTTATCCCCTGCAAGGACGGGATCAGCCATAACGAAATGGAGTATGCCTCGCCGGAGCACGTCGCCGCCGGGGCCAACGTGCTGCTGCAGGTGATGCTCCAGTACGCCCGGCCGGTGTAGGCGGTCATCCTCCCCGGCGGGGCGACGCGTCAGGTCAGGCGCGGCTCCCGCTCCCTGCGCCAACCCGCTGGCGGCCAAATTTGCGCGAGCCCACCACGCACAGCACCACCCCGAGGGTGACCGCCAGCATCAAGGGGCTGACGGTTTCGTGCAACAGCGCCGCCGACAGGCCAAGCCCAAAGAACGGCTGCAATAGCTGGAGCTGGCCGACGGCGGCGATCCCGCCCGCGGCCAGCCCTTTGTACCAGAAGATGAAACCGATCAGCATGCTGAAGAGCGACACATAGCCCAGCGCGGCCCAGGAGGAGGCCGAGATGGCATGCCAGGAGGCGGGCTGAACTATCAGCGAGGCGGGGAGCATCAACGGCAGGGCTATCACCAGCGCCCAGCAGATCACCTGCCAGCCGCCGAGCTCCCGGGTCAGCTTTGCCCCTTCCGCATAGCCGAGGCCGCAGGCGATCACCGCCGCCAGCATCAGCAGATCGCCGCTGAGCGACGCCGCCGCACTTTGCGTCAGGGCGAATCCCATCACCAGCAGGCTGCCCAGCAGCGAAAAGATCCAGAAAGCCCGCCGCGGACGTTCGCCACCGCGCAGTACGCCGAAGAGGGCGGTCATCAGCGGCAGCAGGCCAATAAACACAATCGAATGCGCCGAGGTGATGCGCTGCAGGGCCAGCGCCGTGAGCAGGGGAAAGCCGATCACCACCCCGGATGAGACGATGATCAGGGGCACAAGCTGCGCCAGGCGCGGGCGTTTCTGACGAAAGCCGACTAGCAGCGCGACGGCAAGCAGCCCGGCGATGGAGGCGCGCAGAAAGGTCAATAACAACGGATCCATATCCTGCACCGCCAGCCGCGTCGCGGGCAGCGAACCGCTGAAAATGATCACCCCCAGTAAACCATGAAGCCATCCGGACCAGGGGCCGGGCGCCGATTTATCCAGTGTTGAATCTACCACGTTAACCTCGCGTTATCTGATTGGGCTGCGCCCGCTTGAGCATCGTCAGCGGCGATGGTAATGTGGCCAATCTGATACAATCAAATTATTGTCATAGATACATTTCACGATGAAAGCCCGATACAAAGCCGTTGTCGACCGATACGCGCAGGCGATCCGCAGCGGGCAGCTGCCCGCCGGCAGCCGTCTGCCGACGCACCGTACCCTGGCCGCCGAGGAACGCCTCTCGCTGGCCACCGCCACGCGCGTCTACCGTGAACTGGAGGAGATGGGGCTGGTCAGTGGCGAAACCGGGCGCGGCACCTTCGTGCGGGACCTCTCGCTGCCGCCGGGGCATGGGGTCGACCAGCAGGTGGTGGCCGCCGACGTCGTGGATCTTAACTTCAACTACCCTTCGCTGCCGGCGCAGGGCGATGCGCTGCGCGAGGCGCTCAGGCAGCTGGCGATGGCGGGCGATATTGACTCGCATCTGCGCTATCAGCCTCACGCCGGGCGGCTCGCCGAGCGGGAAATCATCGCCCGCCATTTGACCTGCCGGCACTTTGCGCCGGACGCGGAAAATGTCCTGATCGTCAACGGCGCGCAGCACGGGCTGGCGGTGACCGTTATGGGGCTGTTACGTCCGGGGGATGTGGTGGCGGTGGATGCGCTGACCTATTCGGGCTTCAAGGTGCTGGCGGCGCTCTATCATCTGGAGCTGGCGGCGATCCCCTGTCGGGCCGAAGGGCCGGACCTGCAGGCGCTTCACACGCTGTGCCAGCAGCGGCGGGTGCGGGCGGTGTATACCATGCCGACGCTGCACAATCCGCTGGGCTGGGTGCTCAACGCCGGGCAGCGGCAGGCGCTGGCCGACCTCGCGCGCCAGCACGATCTGCTGATTATCGAAGATGCCGCCTACGCCCGGCTGGTGAGCCGTCCGCCGCCGCCGGTGGTCAGCTATGCGCCGGAAAGAACGGTGTATGTCACCGGATTTTCGAAAAATATCGCCACCGGACTGCGCGTGGGGGTGGTGATTTCTCCGCCGCGCTATCGGCCGGAGATTGAGCGCGCCATCCGGGCCACGACGTGGAATACGCCGACGCTGATAAGCTCGCTGATCTGCGCCTGGATTGAAGATGGCACGGTGGCCCGCTTTGAAACGCAGAAACGACAGGATGCGCGACAGCGGCAGCAGGTGGCCCGCGAGGTGCTCTGCTGCCTTCCCGTCGTGAGTCATCCCGATTCGTACTTCGTCTGGCTGCCGCTGGGCGAAGAGAGCCGGGCCGACCGGCTGGCGAATGCGCTGATGGAACGCCGTATTTCGGTGTCGACCGCCGAGCCGTTCTGCGTCTCCGCCACGATCCCACAGGCGCTGCGCATCGCGCTCGGTTCGGTGCCTTTCGACAGCCTGCGCCCGGCGCTGCTCAACGTGCGTGATGCCGTCGAGTATGAGCAATCCCGCTAACCCATCTGCTCCAGCTGGCCGCGCAGGACTTCCACCCCCCGGGCGATGGCGTCGGGGTTAATGGCGTGGAATCCCATGCGAAAGTAGTTATCCGGCGGCGCGGCGTTGAGAAAATGGCGCGCCCCGGGCTCAATCAGCACGCCGGCGTGGGCGGCGCGCCAGGTAAGCTGCTGGGTGTTGATCTGCGCCGGGGTCTGCAGCCAGAAGGCGTTAGCGTGTTCGCTCCCCGCCAGCGCGCGGCACGACGGCAGGTAGCGCTGCAGGGCGGCGTGCAGGCGCTCCCAGCGCTGGGCGGAGTCGTAGTGGTAGCGCCGCAGATGGGTTTCATAATGGCCCTGGGCGAGGAAGTGGGCCATCTGGTACTGAATGTTGGTCGGCGGATGGCGATAGACCAGTCGGCGCAGGGCGCGCGCCTCGTCGATCAGGTCCGGGTCGGCGACCATAAACCCCAGCCGCAGCCCCGGCGACAGCGCCTTTGACAGGCTGCTGACATACACCACCCGGCCGCTGCGATCGCTGGCCTTCAGCGCCGGCAGCGGGTTTTGGGTAAAGTTACTCTCCGAGTCATAATCATCTTCAATGATCACCGCGTCATGGCGGGCGGCATGCTCCAGCAGCTGGCGGCGGCGCGCGCTGCTCATCGCCACACCGGTGGGCACCTGGTGGCCGGGGGTGACATAGTAGTAATCGCAGGGACGCTCATTAAGCACGATCCCCTCTTCATCCACCGGGTGCGGCGCTACCTCGGCGTCGGCGAGCAGAAAGGTGTTGATGGCTTCGCGAAAGCAGGGGTTTTCGACGCCAATGCGGGTGGTGGAAGAGAGCAGCAGCCGTGTCAGCAGGTAGAGGGCGTTTTGCGAGCCCAGGGTGATGAGAATTTCGTCCGGGGCGGCGACAATGCCGCGCTTGGGCAGCACCCGGGTGCGGATCTGCTCGATGAGCATCGGCACATCCTGGTCAATATGGTCGACCACCCACGCCGGATCGCGCACCCCGCCGTGCAGCCAGTTGGCCGCCGAGCGCCAGGTGGCCAGCGGGAACTGCCGGGTATCGGGCTGGCCGTAGATAAACGGGTAGCGGTAGTGCATCCAGCCCGCCGGTTTGAGGATCGACTCCTGCTGGCTGGGGGTCATCTGCAGCCGGTCGCCCCAGCGTGGTGCAGCCGCTTCGCGCTGCGGTGCACTCTCGACCGCGGGAGGCGAAGCGTCGTGATAGTCGGGATGCAGGTAGTAACCGCTTCGCGGGCGGCTTATCAGATAGCCCTCGTTGACCAGGCTTTCGAACACCAGGGCGGTGGTATTGCGCGAGACGCGCAGCTGGCTGGCCAGCTGGCGGCAGGAGGGCAGCGGGGTGTCGGCGGCGAAGATCCCGCTGAGAATGGCATTCACCAGCGTCTCTCGCACCTGCTCCTGTAAACCGCGGCCAGGCTCAAAATCAACGTGTAACAGGTGACGGATCATACGGGGCTCCTCTGGCAATAACGCATCGCGACCACCCCATAAGCTCAGCAAATTCCATACCAGCCTTCCGCCATCTGACACAGCGATGCGGCCCATCTGGCTCTATACGGAATTGCAAAACGCTCCCACATTAAAAACGCATTCAGCCGCCGCGGACCGGAACCTCCCGGCCTCTATTTTGCATAAACCTTTTCGCGTTCTGGAATGAACCCGTCTGGCCCATCCATCAGGGGTGAAATAATGAAAAAATCATTGGCATCAATGTGTCTGAGCGCTGTATTAACGGTTGCTTTTTCTTATCACGCCGTCGCGGCCGATCTGCCGGAAATAGAAAAATCCGGCACCCTGAAAGTGGCGACGGAAGATGATTATGCGCCATTTAACTTTATGAATAATGGTCAGGCCGATGGCTTTAACAAAGATATGCTTGAGGAGTTACGTAAATACGCCAAATTTCATGTCGACCAGAGCATATTACCGTGGACCGGATTATTAGCGGCGGTTTCCACCGGACAATACGATATGGCCTTGACCGGGGCGGTTATTACCGATGAGCGGCTGAAGGTCTTTGATTTCACCCCGCCGTGGGCCTCCGCGCAGCACTATTTCGTCAAACGCGCTGGCGATACCTCGCTAAACACCATTGCCGATCTCAGCGGCAAAAAAGTGGGCGTGCAGGCGGGCAGCGCGCTGCTGGCGCGTTTGCCGGAGCTGAAGGCGATGCTGGAGAAGACCGGCGGCAAGCTGGGGCCGGTGGTGGAGTACCCCTCCTATCCGGAAGCCTACGCCGACCTGGCGAATAAGCGGCTGGATTACGTGATTAACGTGGTGATCTCGGTGAACGACCTGGCGAAAGCCAAACCGAAGGTCTTCGCCAAAGGGCTGGCCGTCTCCGGACCGGGCTATATGGCGTGGCCGATCCCGAAAAACTCGCCGCAGCTGCTGGCCTATATGACCAAGTTTATGAACCACATGAAGGAGACCGGCAAGCTCGCCGAGCTGCAGAAAAAGTGGTTTGGCGAAACCTATGACAACCTGCCTACCGAGGCGATCACCAGCCCGGAACAGTTTCATAAGCTTGCCGGTCTGTAATGTTCCGCGGCGGGCGACCGCCGCCTGTTGCTGAGAAGGAGGGCCTCATGGATGCAATTTCCTGGCAGTTATTAATCGAAGGCGCATGGACGACCCTCTGGATTTCGGCCATCGCTATCGCCTTCGGGGTGGTGGCGGGGCTGCTGATCGCCCTGGTGCGGATGCTGCGCCTGCCGGTTATCGACCAGCTGCTGGTGGTCTATATCAGCCTGGCCCGCGCGACGCCGCTGGTGACGCTGGTGCTGTTTCTGTTCCTTTCCTTGCCCACGATGGGCATTAACCTCGACAAGAACGTGGCCGCCATCGTGGCGCTGACGCTTAACACCTCGGCGTTTAACGCTGAGATCTGGCGCAACGCCTTCCGCACCTTTCCGCGCGAACAGCGGGAGGCGGCGGAATCGGTGGGAATGCGCCGCTGGACCTACTTCCGCTACATCATGCTGCCGCAGATGTGGATCGAGAGCCTGCCGGCGCTGGTCAATGAGATGTCGTTTTTGATCAAAGGTAGCCCGGCGATCGCCGTGATCGGCGTGGTGGATCTCACCCGGGTGACCAACCGTATCTCCTCGGTCACCTACGAGCCGCTGTCGCCGATCCTCGCCGCCGGCCTGCTGTATGTGGCGATCATCGGCTGTTTATTGAAGCTGCAGGGGATTGCGGAACGGAAAGCCAGGCGCCTGGCGCGCTAGCAACGGGAGGTATTATGAATCAGTGGGGCGTTATCTGGTCGGTACGCGATAGCTTTATTGCCGGGTTATTCGCGACCCTCGAACTGTTTATTACCGCCGCCCTCGCGGCCCTTATTATCGGTATTGCGCTGTGTTATTTTAGCGAATATCAAAAGAAAGTCCTTAACCGGGTTATCATTGGTTTCGTCAGCCTGATGCGCGCGATCCCTTTTTTGATCCTCGCCTATCTGCTGTATTACGGACTGCCGCAGCTCGGTATTAGCATGGAGCCGTGGACCGCCGGTTTACTGGCCCTGATTATTTATCATGGCGCCTATTTCTTTGAAATATTGCGCAGCCAGCGGCGGGTATTTTCCGGCGGGTATATTGAAGCCGCCATTGCTCAGGGCTTTTCTCGCTATGCCATTTTTCGGCGGATTATTTTACCCAATATCGTCTCTTCCGCCTTACCGCTGATCGGCAATCAGCTGATTATCTGCCTGAAGGACACCGCTTTTCTGAGCATTATTACCGTTCAGGAGATCACCGCCGCCGCCAACAGCGTCCAGGCGACCTATTTTATTCCGTTTAACGCCTTTATCGTCGCCATTGGGCTTTACTGGGCGATCAGCATTCTGCTGGAGCTGCTGATTAAGCGCCTGACCGCCTGGGGAGCCAAAAGAGGAATGAGCCATGCCTGAGTCTATTGCCGTAAGCGTCAAAAACGTCTCCAAGCAGTTCGATAATGTGGAAGTCCTGCGGGATATTAACCTGACGGTGGAGAAGGGGACCGTGGTGAGTATTCTCGGCTCGTCCGGGTCGGGAAAATCCACCCTGCTGCGCTGTATGAACTGGCTGGAACAGCCGGACCGCGGCGAAATTCATATCGGCGGTCAGCGGCTGGGGATTGATGAGCAGCGCGGCCGGGCAATGTCGCACCGCCAGCTGGCGAAAATCCGCGAACGGGTGGGGATGGTGTTTCAGAGTTTTAACCTGTGGCCGCACCTGACCGTGCAGCAGAACGTCAGCGAGGCGCTGCTGCGCGTTAAGGGCATGAAACGAGACGAGGCGCAGGCCATGGCCATGCAGCAGCTGGAGAAAGTCGGCATGGCGCACAAAGCCGATGTCTACCCGATCACTCTCTCCGGCGGGCAGAAGCAGCGGGTGGCGATCGCCCGTTCGCTGGCGATGTCGCCGGAAGTTATCCTCTTTGACGAACCGACCTCGGCGCTGGATCCGGAGCTGGTGAACGAGGTGTTAGGGGTGATGAAAGCCCTTGCCGCCGAGGGCTACACCATGGTGGTGGTGACCCACGAGATGGATTTTGCCCGCCAGGTGTCCAATGAGGTGGTGTTTCTGGAGAAGGGGCTGCTGATTGAGAAGGCGCCGCCGGAGAAGTTTTTCACGCAACCTGACTCCGAACGCGTCAGGCAGTTTCTGCAAAGCAGCCGCTAGACCGGGCAGTGCCCCTGCCGGTAGCGCCGGCAGGGGGAGCGTCGGGTTTCGCTTAATCCCGGTCGATGGCGAACGGCTGCCACGCCTGACGCACCGGCATCACCTCCACCCGGTTAATGTTCATATGCGCCGGCAGCGTGGCGATATAAAACATCTGCTCGGCGATATCGCGCGCGCTCAGCGGCGTGGTGCCGCGATAGAGCTTATCCGATGCCGCCTGGTCGCCCTTAGTGCGCACCAGGGTAAATTCGGTCTCGGCAATCCCCGGCGCCAGATCGGTGACCCGCACGCCGGTGCCAAGCAGATCGCAGCGCAGATTATAGCTGAACTGTTTTACAAAGGCCTTGCTGGCGCCATAGACATGGCTGCCGGGATAGGGCCACTGCCCGGCGATCGAGCCGATATTGATAATGCTCGCCCCGGCGCCATGGCGAATCAGCGTCGGCAGCAGGGCGTGGGTCATCGTCACCAGACCGGTGACGTTGGTGTCGATCATCGTTTTCCAGTCCTCCAGCGCCACCTCCTGCGCCGGCAGCGGCGACAGCGCCAGCCCGGCGTTGTTGATCAGGGTGGTGATATCGGCGAAATCGGCGGGCAGCGACGCCACGGCGGCAGCCACCGCCTCGCTGTCACGAACGTCAAGCTCAATAATATGCACCGGCACCTGGGCGGCGAGTCTGTCCTGCAAGGCCTTCAGTCGCGGATAGCGGCGCCCGCTCAACACCAGCGACCAGCCCGCGTCGGCAAACACCTGCGCTGCCGCTTCGCCAAAACCCGAGGTCGCCCCGGTGATAAACACTACGTTGCTCGTTGCCATCTCATTCTCCTGTGCGGTTGTCCCTTCACTATAAAAACGCCGGACGGCAAGGCACAGGGCCAGACGACGGGCGGGGATGTGACACCGTGTCACATCGTTTTGCACACACTGGCTCTATCCGATTTACGCGGCCGCGGCCAATGATGAAGTCAACCACTACGACATGAGAGAGGGCAGGGTATGAAGCTGGCAATTCACAACGAGGTCGCGGTAAGCAATGACGAAGTTCGGCAATTGGATCGCGCCTATGTGTTTCATTCATGGTCGATGCAGGGCAATCTCAACCCGCTGGTCATCGCCGGGGCGCAAGGCTGCGAGCTATGGGATTATGAGGGGAACACCTGGCTCGACTTCAGCAGCCAGCTGGTGAACGTCAACATTGGCTATCAACATCCCCGGGTGCTGGCGGCCATGAAGGCGCAGCTGGAGACCCTGGTCACCATTGCGCCCGCTACCGCCAACCTTGCCCGCGGCGAAGCGGCGAAGCGCATCGTCGATCTGGCGCCGGCGGGCTTCAGCAAGGTATTTTTCACCAACGCCGGGGCGGATGCCAATGAGAACGCGATTCGCATGGCGCGGCTGTATACCGGACGCGACAAGGTGCTGTCGGCCTATCGCTCCTACCATGGCAACACCGGCAGCGCGATCGCCGCCACCGGCGACTGGCGCCGGGTGCCGAATGAGTTTTCCCGTGGCCATGTGCATTTCTTCAATCCTTACCTTTACCGCAGCGAGTTCAACGCCGCGACCGAGGAGGAGGAGTGCCAGCGCGCGCTGGCCCATCTGCGGCGGATCATTGAATGCGAGGGGCCGACGGCTATCGCGGCGATCCTGCTGGAGTCCATCCCCGGCACCGCCGGGATCCTCGTGCCGCCGGCAGGCTATATGCAGGGCGTGCGCGCGCTGGCCGACGAGTTTGGCATCGTGCTGATCCTCGATGAGGTGATGGCCGGCTTTGGTCGTACCGGCAGCTGGTTCGCCTTCGAACAGGATGGCGTGGTGCCGGATCTGGTGACCTTTGCCAAGGGGGTTAACGCCGGCTACGTGCCGGCGGGCGGGGTGCTGATTAGCGAGCCGATTGCCCGCTATTTTGACGATCACTTCTTTGCCGGGGGGCTGACCTACTCCGGCCATCCGCTGGCGATGGCGGCGATTGTCGCCACCATCGACGCGATGAAAGAGGAGAAGGTGGTTGAGAACGCGGCCTATATCGGCAACGAGGTGCTGCGCCCCGGTCTCGAGGCGCTGGCGGAGAAGCACGCCATTATCGGCGAGGTGCGCGGTCGCGGCCTGTTCCAGGCGCTGGAGCTGGTGAGCAGCCGTGAACAAAAAACGCCGTTGACCGCCGCCGACATGACCGCGATCAAAGGGGCCCTGACCGAAGCCGGGCTGCTGGCCTTTGTGGTGGAGAACCGCATTCATGTGGTACCGCCGTGCACCATTACTGCTGAGCAGGTGGCGCAGGGCTTGGGGATTTTTGATGCGGTCTTCGCCCGCTTTGCCAGCCTGGCGAAGTAGGGGAGGGTAGCGGAAGCGACCACCGGACGGTTCCCTTTCCCTCCGGGAGAGGGCCAGGGGGAGGGGAAGCGCTGCCGTGTGGTTTTTTATGTTATCTGTGGCTTCAGCGTAGTTTGCGCTCCCGGCTAATCGTCTGCGTTATGTCAATTCCGGGCAGATTGCGCTCCCGGTTAATTTTCTGCGTTATGTCAATCATGGCGCAGGGAGCGCACAGGGGGCGGCCAGTCGCCGCCGCCCCCTGTACCCCCGGGCTCCGGCCAGCAAAATCGCCGCTGCGCGGTCCCTTCGACTTATCCCTGCAGGCTTCGGGTCGGGCCGAGGCAGCGTCCGTGCAAAACACGGCCCTCAGCCCGCATCCATGCGGGCTGCCCCGGCCTTCCGGGAACGTCTCAGCGATTTTGAGGCCGCCAGCACCGGCAGTTTCAGTGGCGCAAGTGGGTTAATTAACGGCTGGCTGCACGGCCCCTCCAGGCCGGGTAAGGCGCAGCCGCCACCCGGCAAAATAACGGCACAAGCGTCAATTTCCTTGTGCATACTGCGCCTGGCGGGGCTACAACTTCTATGTTATTTCCGGACAGATTGCGCTCCCGATATGTCTTCTGCGCTATGTCCCTTATGGCGCAGGGAGCGCACAGGGGGCGGCCAGTCGCCGCCGCCCCCTGTACCCCCGGGCTCCGGCCAGCAAAATCGCCACTGCGTGGTCCCTTCGACTTATCCCTGCAGGCTTCGGGTCGGGCCGAGGCAGCGTCCGTGCAAAACACGGCCCTCAGCCCGCATCCATGCGGGCTGCCCCGGCCTTCCGGGAACGTCTCAGCGATTTTGAGGCCGCCAGCACCGGCAGTTTCAGCAACAATGGTGAATAAATTAACGACAGGTCGTAAGAACGTAGGCCGGGTAAGGCGCAGCCGCCACCCGGCAACACCACGGATACCGTGCCTGATATCTTGCCCGGCGGCGCTGCGCTTGCACGGGCCTACGGGGTGTGAGCCTGTGAGTGGATCCTGTAGGCCGGGTAAGGCGCAGCCGCCACCCGGCAAAATAACGGCACAACCGGAAATGTCCTTGTTCGCACTGCGCCTGGCAGGGCTACAACTTCTATGTTAATTCCGGGCAGATTGCGCTCCCGGTTAATTTTCTGCGCTATGTCTCTTATGGCGCAGGGAGCGCACAGGGGGCGGCCAGTCGCCGCCGCCCCCTGTACCCCCGGGCTCCGGCCAGCAAAATCGCCACTGCGTGGTGCCTTCGACTTATCCCTGCAGGCTTCGGGTCGGGCCGAGGCAGCGTCCGTGCAAAACACGGCCCTCAGCCCGCATCCATGCGGGCTGCCCCGGCCTTCCGGGAACGTCTCAGCGATTTTGAGGCCGTCAGCACCGGCAGTTTCAGTCGCACAAGTGGGTGAATCAACGACAGGTCGCACGAACCCTCCAGGTCGGGTAAGCGAAGCGCCACCGACAAAACGATGGCTCCTCCGCTGACCTCACTTCATCCGGTGTTCCCCGTTGAGCAGCGCTTCGCGATCGAAAAAGCGCTGGATCACACCCTCCGCCATAAACGCCGCCCGATCGGACATATGGGCGATGACATCGGCATCGTGGCTGACCAGCAGATAGGTCATGCCGTGCTCCTGTTTCAGGCGATTAAGCAGATTGAGGATTTCCGCCTGCACCGACATATCCAGCGCCGAGGTCGGCTCATCCAGCAGCAGGATCTGCGGACGCAGCAGCAGGGCGCGGGCAATGGCCACGCGCTGCCGTTGACCGCCGGAGAGCTGGTGCGGATAGCGGCGTGCGGCGTCGGCGGCCAGACCCACCTGCTCAAGGGCGGTGGTCACCCGCGGGGCAACGTCGCGGATGCCGTGGATCTGCAGCGGCTCCGCCAGGGTGCGCCACAGGGTGTGGTTGGGATGCAGCGAAGCATACGGATCCTGAAATACCATCTGCACATTGCGTCGCAGCTCGCCCTGAAAGCGGGCGCCCGGCGCGATGGCCTGGCCCAGCAGCGCCACGCTGCCGCGCCATTCGCGCTGTAATCCGGCGAGCACGCGCAAAATCGTCGATTTGCCGCAGCCCGAGGCGCCGATCAGGCTGAAGGTTTCCCCGGCGTCGACACGGAAACTGGCGGCGGAAACCGCCGTCTTCGCGCCGAATGTTACCTGTAGATCCTTAAGATTAACGATCGCCATGGGTCGTCTCCGTAAAGTCCTGGGTTCTGTCGAGGGTCGGCAGCATCTGACCGTAGGTTTGCGCATTTGGCCGGCAGGTCCACAGGGTGCGGGTATAAGGGTGCGTCGCGGTCGGCAGCGCCCGCGCCGGCATCTCATCGACCTGTCTCCCCTGGTACATCACCAGCACGCGATCGCAATGCGCGGCCACCAGCGGTAGATCGTGGCTGATCAGTAACATGGCCATCTGCCGCTGCGCGCACTGCTCCACCAGCAGCTCGAGGATCTGGTTGCGCAGGCGGGCGTCAAGGGCCGAGGTCGGCTCGTCGGCTATCAGCACCCTCGGGTTATTGAGCAGCGCGAGGGCGATCATCACTCGCTGCCCCATCCCGCCGGAGAGCTCGCCGGGATAGCGGCTGAGGACCGGGAGATCCAGACCGACGGCGGCGATGGCGTCTTTGACCGCCTCGGCGCGAGCGCGGCGGCGGAGACGCTGATGCAGGGTTAACGCCTCCTCCAGCTGCGTCTGAATGGACTGCACCGGATTCAGCGCATAGCGTGGATCCTGCAGCACCATGGCGATATCGTTGCCGCGCAGTTCGCGCCAGCCGCGGGCGCTGAGGGTCAGCACATCGCGCCCCAGCACCTCCAGCCGTTCGGCGCTCACCACCCCGGGCTTGCGCACCAGGCCCATCAGCGCCCGGGCGGTCATCGATTTGCCGGAGCCGGATTCCCCCACCAGCGCCAGCCGCTCGTTGCCGAGGGTGAAGCTGATGTTATCCACCACCCGGGCGGTGGGGTAGTCGACGGCGAGTCCCTGGACGGTCAGTCGGATGTCAGTCATGTTGCGGCTCCAGAATATCGCGCAGGCCATCGCCCAGCAGGTTAAACGCCAGGCTGGCGAGCAGGATCGCCGCGCCGGGGATGGCGGCGATCCACCACTGATCGAAAATCACCTGCATCCCGTCGGCAATCATCGCTCCCCACTCCGCCATCGGCGGGCGGGCGCCCAGGCCGAGAAAGCCGAGCCCGGCGGCGGCGAGGATAATGCCCGCCAGATCGAGCGCCAGCCGGACAATCGCCGACGGCAGACACAGCGGCAGAATATGGCCGACCAGCAGCCGCCAGCCGCGGATGCCCAGCATCTCCGCCGCGGCGAGGTAATCGCTATGGCGCAGGCGCTGAATTTCGCTGCGCGCCTGACGGGCGTAGGCCGGCCAGGTAGTCAGGGCTAACGCCAACGCGCCGTTGACCAGCCCCGGGCCGAGCATCGCCACGAACGCGAAGGCGAGGATCAGCCGCGGCATCGACATCACCACGTCGGTAAAGCGCATCAGTATCCGCTCCAGCCACCCGCCATAGTAGCCGGAGAGAATACCCACCAGCAGACCGACGGGCAGGGTAATGGCGGTCACCAGCGCGACCAGACCCAGCGCCGGACGGGCGCCGTAGAGCAGGCGTGACAGCAGATCGCGGCCGTAGCTGTCGGTGCCGAGCCAGTGCCCCGCGCCCGGGCCCTGCAGACGGGCGGCGGCATCCTGCCAGTTGGGATCGTGCGGCGCCAGCCACGGGGCGAACAGCGCGGTCAGCACCAACAGGATCACCAGGGTCAGACCGCAGAAGGCGGCGGGTGAGCGGCGCAGACGGCGTAAAAACAGATAAGTCGGCATCAGCGCACCCTCGGGTCGGTTAACCGCACCAGCAGGTCGGTCAGGTTATTGATCAGCACAAAACTCACGCCGATCAGCAGCGTGCCGCCCATGATCGCCGTGGTATCTCCGGCGAACAGCGCGGTGGTGAGGTAGCGACCGATCCCCGGCCATGAGAAGACGGTTTCGGTGAGCACCGCCCCTTCGAGCATTGAGGTCCAGGCGAGGGCGGTTACCGTCAGCAGGGTGCCGCGGATATTGGGCAGAACGTGACGCAGCAGAATCGTCATCTCACCGGCCCCTTTGGCCCGCGCCAGCAGAATGTACTCTTTGTTCATTTCACTGAGACAGGCGGAGCGGGTCAGACGGGTGATGCTCGCCAGCGAGTAATAGGCCAGAACCAGCCCCGGCAGCAGCAGATGGCCGATAGCATTTTTGAAAGCCGCTGTATCGCCGGAGAGCCAGGTGTCGATCAGCGCAAAACCGCTGCGCGGCTCGACGGTGTACTGATAAATATCGTCGAGACGACCCGGGCCCGGCGCCCACTGCAGCCGGGCGTAGAACAGGGCCAGCATCAGCAGGCCGAGCCAGAATATCGGCACCGAGTTGCCCAACAGGGTAAAGGTGCGCACCGCCAGATCCCACGGCGAACCGGCGTAACGGGCGCACAGCACCCCGGCGACGATGCCCAGTACCGCGCCGACGATCAGCGCCAGGGTCGCCAGCTCAAGGGTCGCCGGGAAGACCGCCAGCAGATCGTGGAGCACCGGCTGGCCGGTGGCGCTGGCGATACCGAGATCGCCATGGGCCAGGTTGACCAGGTAGTGCCAGAACTGCACCGGCAGCGGCTGGTCGAGACCCAGCTGATGGCGAACCTGATCATAGGTCGACTGGCTGGCATGGTCGCCGACGATCTGCAGTACGCGGTCGACCGGCGACAGCGCGGAGAGCGAGAAGGTCACCAGCAGCAGCCCGAACAGCGTCAGCAGCAGGGTCAACAGCCCCTGCAGCAGGCGGGTAAGATGAGTGGAAAACGATGGCATGGAAAATGGAAATTCCTGGTATATCAACATGGTTCCCGGCGGCGCGACGCCCACCGGGTCCGGGTGGAGAAACGGTCATCCGGGCAGGGCGAGACCGCCATGCCCGGTAACATAACCCGCTTACTTGGTCACGTTATCGTACCAGACCATGTCGGCGTTCAGCCCCTGCTGATAGCCCTTCACGTTATCGCGCACCACGATCTGGGTTTTCCCCTGGTCAATAAAGACGTATGGCGAATGCTGCAGCAGGGTTTCCTGCATCGTTTTGTACAGGTCGAGGCGTTTTGCCGGGTCCGGCTCCGCCACCGCGGCGAGGGTGGCTTTATTCAGCTCAGGGATCTGCCAGCCGTTGAGCCCGGCCACGGTGCTGGATTTACCATCGTTCCACGCGAAGGCGCTGGCGTTGGAATGGGCATCAAAGTAGTCCGGGATCCACAGGCGGATCGCCGCCTGATGCTGCTTCGCGCGCACCCGGGCATAGACCTGGCTGCCGGCGGCCGGCAGGAGATCTACCTTCACCCCGCCCTGGGCGAAGCTGGCCTGCAGCGACTGGGCGATGGTGATAAACGGCGGTTTGTTCTCCACGTCGAGGGTGAAGTGCGCATCCTTAATGCCCGCTTTATCAAGGATAGCCTTAGCTTTTTGCGGGTCGAAGGCGAATGGATTGGTCTCCAGCGCCCCCGGCAGGCCGGCCGGCAGGAAGCTTTGATGAATAAAGTACTGGCCTTTCAGCAGATTTTTGGTGATGCCCTCATAATCGACCAGCCAGCGCGCCGCCTCCCAGAAGGCCGGATTATTGAGCAGCGGGTTGGCGCTGTTGGCGGTATTAAACACCAGATAGTTCTGCTCGGCGGACGGGATGCTCAGCACCTTCACGCCGGGTTTATCCTGCAGGGCGGCAATCTGGTCAGCGCCGAGATCGCGCGCCACGTCGGCATCCCCCTGCTGGATCAGCAGGCGGCGGGAAGCCGGGTCGGGGACGTTTTTAATAATGATGCTCTTGATCTTCGGCGCGCCGGTGGGGGAGCTGGCGTTGGCTTCCAGCACGATGGCCTGATGCGGCTGGTAGACGCGCATTTTATAGGCCCCGCTGCCCGCCGAGTGCATCTTCAGCCAGTCGTTGCCGAAGTCGTTATTTTTCGCGTTCGGCGCCACCTGTTTTTCATCAACGATGGAGGCGATGGGGGTGGAGAGAATATTCAGCGCCACCGCCGGGCTGACGTCGGCGGTCCAGTGCAGCGTCAGGGTATGGTCGTCAACCTTTTTCAGCTGGCTGGCGATGTTGTCCGGCTGCCAGCCGAGCACGTTGAGAATAAACGCCGGCGATTTATTCAGCGTCACCGCGCGGGTGTAAGAGAAAATCACATCTTCCGGGCGCAGCGGATTACCGGAGGCGAATTTGGCATCCGGCTTCAGTTTGATGGTCAGGGTTTTCGTCGCCGGGTCGGCCTGCCAGCTTTCGGCGAGGATCGGTACGATTTTTTCAGGGTTGTTGCGGTCCGGCTGTACCAGACGCTGGTAGAGGCTGGGCACCGTCTGAATGCTGGAGAGTTCGTTTGCTTCCGCCGGGTCGAGGCTGACGATATCGTCGAGACCCTGGGCGACCACCAGCGTGTTGGGCGGCGTGGCGGCATGCGCGGCGGCGGAGAGCGCCGTCAGTACCAGTAAAGGCAACAGTTTCTTGGTCATATGCAATCCCTGAAAAATGGTTATTTTAATTTTTTATGCTTCGCTACGTTAGGCCGCTTGCCAAAAGGCGTAAAGTCAAAATAAGGATATCCTTATGCTAAAAACGCATAATCAAGAACGACAGGTTATTGCCAGGCGTGCAGAAGCGCCTTTCTCCGCTGCTGGCTTCTTGCTATAACGCATTGTCTATTGCGAGGAGGTGGGTGTGCCGGAAATCAATGAGTTTGGCCAGCAGGTGAACGATCTTGTCCCTGGCTGGCAGGGGGCGCGAGTCCTGCGGCGAACGGCGTTAAATGGCCGTTTTTGTCGACTGGAGCCGCTGGACGTTGACCGTCATGCGGCGGATCTGTTTGCCGCCTATGCGCTAGGCGACAACAGCGACTGGACGTGGCTGGCGTCTACGCGGCCGGAGAGCGTGGCGGCGACCGCCCACTGGATCGCGGGCAAGGTGAATGATGATGCTCTGGTGCCCTACGCGGTGATTGACCTGCGTAGCGAGCAGGCGGTGGGCATCGTCAGCTATATGGCGATCGAACGGGAAATGGGCACGGTTGAGATCGGCCATGTCACCTGGTCGCGACGGATGAAAAACACCCCGCTGGGTACCGAAGCGGTCTGGCTGTTGCTGAAGAACGGCTTTGATCATGGCTACCGTCGGCTGGAGTGGAAATGCGATTCGATGAATGTCGCCTCGCGCCGGGCCGCCGAGCGGTTGGGCTTTAGCTGGGAAGGGCGCCTGCGGCAGAGGCTGGTGCGCAAAGGGCGGACGCGCGACAGCGATATGCTGTCCATCATCGATGGCGAGTGGCCTGCGCGCGATGCAGCGCTGCGGGCATGGCTGGCGGTGGAGAACTTTACTGCCGACGGGCAGCAGATCAAACGCCTGGAGGCGTTTCGCTAACATCAGAGGCTGTCCCGACCTTCCGGGAACGCCTCTGCGATTTTGACGCCGCCGATACCGGTGGCGTAAGTGGCTACATTAACCGCTGGCCGCCCGGACCGTAGGCCGGGCAAGGCATAGCCGCCGTCCGGCCTAAACGATTAGCGGCGAACCGGCGCGTCACCAGCGACATAATACGCCGCCGTGCTGCGCGGCAGCGGCTGGCGGCCGCGAATGGCGTCAGCCATCTTCTCGCCGATCATAATGGTGGTGGCGTTCAGGTTGCCGGTGATGATCTGCGGCATAATTGACGCATCGACCACCCGCACTCCTTCCAGACCGTGGACCCGGCCTTCGCCGTCGACCACCGCCATCTCGTCGTAACCCATCTTACAGGTCCCGCACGGGTGGAACGCGGTCTCGGCGTGGTTGCGCACAAACTCATCCAGCTCGGCATCGCTCTGGCAGTCAATACCCGGGCTGATTTCGCGGCCGCGATACTTATCCAGCGCCGGCTGGTTCATGATCTCCCGGGTGATGCGAATGGCGTCGCGGAACTCCTGCCAATCCTGCTCATGGGACATATAGTTAAACAGGATCGCCGGATGGGCGTGTGGGTCGCGCGACTTCAGACGCACGTGGCCGCGGCTGGGAGAACGCATCGAACCGACGTGGCACTGGAAGCCATGCTCTTTCACCGCGTTGGAGCCATTGTAGTTAATCGCCACCGGCAGGAAATGGTACTGAATGTTCGGCCAGGCGAACTCTGCGCGGCTGCGGATAAAACCGCCTGCTTCGAACTGGTTGCTGGCGCCGATCCCGGTGCCGCCGAACAGCCACTCGGCGCCGATCTTCGGCTGGTTCCACCACTGCAGCGCCGGGTAGAGCGACACCGGCTCTTTGCACTCGTACTGCAGGTACATCTCCAGATGGTCCTGCAGATTCTCACCCACGCCGGGGAGATCGTGGACCACCGGGATATCGAACTGCCTGAGCAGCTCGGGGTTGCCGACGCCGGAGCGCTGCAGGATCTGCGGCGAGGCAATCGCCCCGGCGCACAGCAGCACCTCTTTGTTGGCCGTCGCTTTTGACGGGATAGTGCTTTCCCCCTCCAGCCACTCGACGCCCACCGCGCGCTTGCCGGAAAAAATAATGTGATCGGTCAGCGCATGGGTGCGAATGGTCAGGTTGGGGCGACCGCGCGCCTGGTCGAGATAGCCGCGGGCGGTGCTGGCGCGACGGCCCTGCGGCGTCACGGTGCGGTCCATCGGACCAAAGCCTTCCTGTTGGTAGCCGTTGAGATCGTCGGTGCGCGGATACCCCGCCTGCACTCCGGCTTCAACCATCGCCTCGAAGAGCGGATTATTGCCGGGCTTCGGCGTGGTGACGCTCACCGGGCCATCGCCGCCGTGATAGTCGTTGGGCCCGATATCGCGGGTTTCCGCTTTCCGGTAGTAGGGCAGGCAGTCGAGATAGCTCCAGTGTTCCAGTCCCGGGGCGGCGGCCCAGTTATCGAGGTCCAGAGCGTTGCCGCGAATGTAGCACATGCCGTTAATCAGCGAGGAGCCGCCGAGCCCTTTGCCGCGCCCGCACTCCATGCGGCGGTGGTTCATATAGGGCTCCGGTTCGGTCTCGTAGGCCCAGTTGTAGCGTTTGCCCTGCAGCGGGTAAGCCAGCGCGGCGGGCATCTGGGTGCGAAAATCGAACCGGTAGTCCGGGCCGCCGGCCTCCAGCAGCAGGACGGTGGTGTTTGGATCTTCAGTCAGTCGTGTCGCCAGAACGTTGCCGGCGGAGCCGGCGCCAATAATGATGTAGTCAAATTGCAAAAAAACCTCCCGGTTAAAATATGGACTGGAATTTACCCATCTCAACCTGGATGGACTTCACCTGGGTGTAACTCTGCAGGGTCATCACGCCGTTCTCGCGGCCAATACCGGAGTGCTTATAGCCGCCGACCGGCATCTCCGCCGGGGATTCCCCCCAGCTGTTGATCCAGCAGATGCCGGCTTCCAGCTGATGAATGGTGCCGTGGGCGCGGTTCAGGTCGGCAGTGACGATACCCGCCGCCAGACCGTAGTCGGTATCGTTGGCGCGGCGGATCGCTTCTTCTTCGGACGCGTAGCTGAGGATGGACATCACCGGGCCGAAGATCTCCTCGCGCACGATGGTCATCTCATCGGTGCAGTCGGTAAACACCGTCGGGGCCACCCATGCGCCGTTGTCAAAGCCTTCGCCCTTCAGCACGTCGCCGCCGCACAGCAGGCGCGCGCCTTCTGCTTTGCCTTTGGCGATGTAGCGCAGCACATTGTCACGGTGCGGGAAGCTGACCAGCGGGCCAAAGTTGGTGGTTTCATCGAACAGATCGCCCGCGCGGATGCGGCCCACGCGCTCAACGATTTTCTGCTCAAACGCCGCCTTAACCTTCGCGGGGACGAACACGCGGGTGCCGTTGGTGCACACCTGGCCGGAGCTGAAGAAGTTGGCCATCATGGCGATGTCGGCCGCGAGATCGAGATCCGCATCGTCGAAAATAATCAGCGGCGATTTACCGCCCAGCTCCATGGTGACCTCCTTCAGCGATGTGGCTGCGGAGTTGGCCATCACCTTTTTGCCGCTGGCGACGCCGCCGGTAAAGGAGACTTTAGCGATGCCCGGATGTTCAGTCAGGTACTGGCCGGTCTCCGCACCCACGCCCGGCAGGACGTTAAACACCCCGTCCGGCAGGCCCGCTTCGCTGTAAATTTCCGCCAGCCTGAGGGCGGTGAGCGGGGTGACTTCGCTCGGTTTGAAAATCATTGCATTGCCGGCGGCCAGCGCTGGCGCCGATTTCCACAGGGCGATCTGGATCGGATAGTTCCACGCGCCGATCCCGGCCACCACACCCAGCGGTTCGCGGCGGGTGTAGACGAACGACGTCTCGCGCAGGGGGATCTGACTGCCTTCCAGCGCCGGGATCAGCCCCGCGTAATACTCCAGCACGTCGGCGCCGGTGACGATGTCCACGGTTGAGGTTTCGGAATACGCTTTACCGGTGTCGAGGGTTTCCAGCTTTGCCAGCTCGTCGTTCCGCTCGCGCAGGATATCGACGGCGCGACGCAGGATGCGCGAGCGTTCCATGGCGGTCATCGCCGCCCAGATTTTTTGCCCGCGCCGCGCGCTCTCGACGGCGCGGTCGACATCCTCGCGTCCGGCAGCCTGAACGGTCGCCAGCACCTCGCCAGTGGCAGGGTTGATGGTCTCGAAGGTGCGACCGCTGGTGGCCGATGTATAACCACCATTAATATAAAGCTGCTGTTCTGCCATTCGGGACATAACGCCTCCTCGGTTATGGGTTCGGTAAATGCTGACGAATAAAGTGGCTGGTCAGCGACTGCGCCAGCGTCTTATCCAGCGGTTTGCCGCTGAGCGCCGCTCGCAGCCACAGGCCGTCTATCAGCGCAGCCAGCCCGTAGCCGGCCTCCTGGGCCTGCTCGCGCGGCAGCTCGCGGCGGAACTCGTACACCAGGTTTGACAGCAGGCGGCGGCTGCTCACCTGCTGCAGGCGGTAGAGCATCGGCTGGTGCATGCTGCTGGCCCAGAAGGCCAGCCAGGCCTTCATCGCCGCGCTGCTGATCTGCGTCTCATCAAAGTTGCCGCCGACTATCGCCTGCAGACGCTCTCCGGCGCTGCCGTCCGGCAGGGCGTGCAGACGGTTAAGCACCGCGTCGCGCAGCTGGCTGGTGATGTCGCGCATGGTCGCTTCCAGCAGACCATTTTTGTCTTTGAAATAGTGACTGATGATCCCCGTCGATACGCCCGCCCGCCGGGCGATCTGCGCGATGGTCGCGTCGTGCATTCCGACTTCATTTATTGCGTCCAGCGTGGCGTCGATCAGTTGCCTGCGCCGGATTGGCTGCATCCCCAGTTTGGGCATTTTTGCCACTCCATTCATCAGCGTTGGTTAACTATTAAAGCGGTTTTTGATTGGACGTTCAATATAAAATGTGTCTTAATTGTTACGTTATTGAATTTTAATAGTTACAAAAACAGTGGGGATACTGGATGACAGATCTTTCGCAAAACAGAGAAAAGGACAAAATCAATCCGGTGGTTTTTTATACCTCGGCCGGACTGATTTTGTTGTTTTCCCTGATGACGATCTTTTTTCGCGATTTTTCTGCCGAGTGGATTGGGCGCACCCTGGACTGGGTGTCGAAAACCTTCGGCTGGTACTATCTGCTGGCGGCGACGCTGTATATCGTCTTCGTCGTCTGCATTGCCTGTTCGCGCTTCGGCTCGGTGAAGCTCGGGCCGGAGCAGTCTAAGCCCGAGTTCAGCCTGCTGAGCTGGGCGGCGATGCTGTTCGCCGCCGGGATCGGCATCGACCTGATGTTCTTCTCGGTCGCCGAACCGGTGACGCAATATATGCAGCCGCCGGAAGGGGCGGGGCAGACCATCGAGGCGGCGCGCCAGGCGATGGTGTGGACGCTATTCCACTACGGACTCACCGGCTGGTCGATGTATGCCCTGATGGGCATGGCGCTGGGATACTTTAGCTATCGTTATAATTTACCGCTCACCATCCGCTCGGCGCTCTATCCTATCTTCGGGAAAAAGATTAATGGCCCCATCGGCCACAGCGTCGATATCGCGGCGGTGATCGGCACCATCTTCGGCATCGCCACCACCCTCGGCATTGGCGTGGTGCAGCTCAACTACGGTCTGAGCGTGCTGTTCGATATTCCTGACTCGCTGGCGGCGAAGGCGGCCCTGATAGCGCTGTCGGTGATCATCGCCACCATCTCGGTCACCTCCGGGGTGGACAAGGGCATCCGCGTGCTCTCCGAGCTGAACGTCGCCCTCGCGCTGGGGCTGATCCTGTTCGTGCTGTTCATGGGCGATACCTCCTTCCTGCTCAATGCGTTAGTGCTGAACGTCGGCGACTACGTCAACCGCTTTATGGGCATGACGCTGAACAGCTTCGCCTTCGACCGCCCGGTGGAGTGGATGAACAACTGGACGCTCTTTTTCTGGGCGTGGTGGGTGGCCTGGTCGCCGTTCGTTGGCCTGTTCCTGGCGCGCATTTCGCGCGGGCGCACCATCCGCCAGTTTGTGATGGGCACCCTGATTATTCCGTTCACCTTTACCCTGCTGTGGCTGTCGGTGTTCGGCAACAGCGCGCTGTATGAGATCATCCACGGCGACGCGGCCTTTGCCGGGGAGGCGATGCTCCACCCGGAGCGCGGCTTCTACAGCCTGCTGGCGCAGTATCCGGCGTTTACCTTTAGCGCGTCGGTGGCGACCATTACCGGTCTGCTGTTCTACGTCACCTCTGCCGACTCCGGCGCGCTGGTGCTGGGAAACTTTACCTCGAAGCTGAAGGACATCAACAGCGACTCCCCGAACTGGCTGCGCATCTTCTGGTCGGTGGCTATCGGTCTGTTGACCCTCGGGATGCTGATGACCAACGGCATCTCGGCGCTGCAGAACACCACGGTGATCATGGGGCTGCCGTTCAGCTTTGTGATTTTCTTCGTGATGGCCGGACTGTATAAGTCCCTGAAGGTGGAAGATTACCGCCGGGTTAGCGCCAGCCGCGACACTGCCCCGCGCCCGCTCGGCCTGCAGGATCGGCTGAGCTGGAAGAAGCGCCTGTCGCGGCTGATGAATTACCCGGGCACGCGCTATACCAAACAGATGATGGAGACGGTGTGCTTCCCGGCGATGGAGGAGGTTGCCCAGGAGCTGCGGCTGCGCGGCGCCGCGGTGGAACTGAAGAGCCTGCCGCCGGAAGAGGGCGAGAACCTTGGTCACCTCGATCTGCTGGTGCACATGGGCGACGAGCAGAACTTTATCTACAAGATCTGGCCGCAGCAGTACTCGGTGCCGGGCTTTACCTATCGGGCGCGCAGCGGGAAATCCACCTATTACCGGCTGGAGACCTTCCTGCTGGAGGGCAGCCAGGGTAACGACCTGATGGACTACAGCAAAGAGCAGGTGATCACCGATATTCTCGACCAGTACGAGCGGCACCTGAACTTTATCCATCTGCACAGGGAAGCGCCGGGGAACAGCGTGATGTTCCCGGATGGCTAGTCAGGGGAACCCCCGTCGGGGAAAGACTGACGGGGGCGACGGGCTGTTACTGGTAGTTAAAAGCGTCCGGATGGTTGTCGAGGCTGCCGCTGAGGGCGGCAAACAGCACGGTTTTGCCATCAATGGACAGGGCGTCGCTGACGTTAAGCCAGGTCAGCTTCTCCTGGTCGGTTTTTTCATCGACCACCGAGTAAACGCCTGACATCTGTTTGGTTTTTTCCGACCAGATCACCGCGATACGCTCATGGCCGCAGTCGTGGGGTTTGCAGGCGCTTAACACCTGCCAGGATTCGCTACCCAGCTTCACCGTCTGCGCCGGCGAACCGGTGCCGCCGGTGATCACCCAGGCGGGCAGCTGATGGCCTTTGACCATCTGGTTAAACGACGCCCGGGTGGCGGTATCGTGGGCCAGACTGTTCAGCGTGACGTCGCCTTGCGCCATGACGCTGGCGGAGGCGGCTAAGGCGATAATAGCGGTAAGCGTTTTAAACATGTTTCCTCCTGGACTTATTCCGTCCTCATAACAAGCCTCTTTATAGTGAGCGTAGATAATGATTAATGCAAACTATGACATAAATCCCGTGAATGATTAGCAGCGGTGCGCGCATGGACGTTACGCTAAGCGATATGCCATGATGCGGATTGATTAAAATTTTCCAATATATGCCCTTGTGATAAAGCAGTTAGCGAAATGGCATAGTTATTCAGGCGATAAAGCATGGCGTATGTGAATCATCTACTGACGTTTATTGAGAGTAATCCGGCGCTGGCGGTGGGATTTAACCTTATTCTGCTGCTGCTCTCTGGCATATTTGCCCACCTTTTATGCAAGTTCTTGCTGATTAAAGTGGTGCGTAAGGTCTTCTTTGGCAGCCATAAACAGGACGTGCCGCTGGAGAAGGATCGACGCATCGCCGAAAAGTTGTCCAATTTCATTCCGGTTATTATCGTCTATTACGTTCTGCAGTTTATGCCAGCGATGCCGGCATCGCTGGTAACGGCGATTAATACCATCTGCGGGATCTTGTTTTTTATTTTTATGTCGGTGTTTTTCAACGAGATGCTGGATATTGTCAACAGCTCTTATCTGCGAAAAACCAAACGTAAAAATCATTCCATTAAGGGCTATATCCAGATAGGCAAAATCTTAGTCCACATCCTGGCGGCGATTATGATCCTCGCCGTGATGTCGAACAAATCGCCGATCATTATTATCTCCAGTCTGGGGGCGGTGGCGGCGGTGCTGATGATCGTCTTCCAGCATACCCTGCTGTCGTTGGTGGCGAACGTTCAGCTGTCGTCCAACGACGTGCTCCAGCTGGGGGACTGGATTGAAATGCCTGACAAGAACCTCAGCGGTGAGGTGACGGATATCGCGCTGCACACCATTACCATCCGTAACTGGGACAATACCATTTCCCGTATTCCCACCAAGAATTTCCTCACCGAGACCTATACCAACTGGCAGGCGATGTTCTCCTCCGGGGCGCGGCGGATCATGCGCAGTATCGCCATCGATCAGCACTCGGTGCGTTTTCTCAACCAGGAGATGCTCTCCTCGATGCTGACTATCCGCGGGGTAAGCGAGCCTCTGACCACGCTGCTTGACGGTCGCGATCCCGGCGGCGTGGCGGACCGCTGGTTTGTCGATAACGGCCTGACCAACCTGACCCTGTTTCGCCACTACCTGATGCACTATCTCGCCGAGCGACCGGATATTATTAAGGAGATGTATATTGTGGCGAGGACGCTGAAACCGTCGCCGTCGGGCATCCCGTTAGAGATTTACTGCTTTACCTCTTCGACGCTGTGGAAAGACTACGAGAATACCCAGTCGGCGATATTTGAGTACATTACCGCGGTGGCCGGGCAATTTTCCCTGCGCCTCTATCAGTATCCCGCCGGGCACGATTTCTGGCGTCTCTCCCAGGAGCACGCCGCCCGGGCGGGCCTGCCGCCGTCGGCGGAAGGTTAAGCGCTGAGCTGCTGACGCCAGAGGGCGATCTCCTCCTCCAGCCAGGCGATGAACCGGGCGACTTCCGGGCGGTTCTCCGCCTGCGGGGAGACGGTCAGCCAGTAGTGCCAGGGGTAGGGGACGGTGACGGCGGTGAGCTGCACCAGCTCGCCGCGGGCTATCGCCCCCGCCACCAGCGAGCGCCGCTCCAGCGCCACGCCCGCTCCCAGTCGAACCGCCTCCAGCACCAGGTTGGAGTCGTTCAGGCGCAGGCCCGCAGGAATGATTGTCTTTTCCAGCCCCGCCTGGCTGCACCAGGCGTTCCAGGACTCCATGGAAAAAACGATATCGCTGGCGGCGATCGCCTGCGGGGTGGTCGGCAGGTCGCCGCTGCGATAGTGCGGCGCGGCCACCACCAGCTGTTCATCGGCAAACAGATGTCGGCTTTCCATCCCCTCCCAGTCGCCTTGCCCCATGCGAATGGCCAGATCGATCCCCTCCTGCTGCAGGTTGACCACCGCCAGGCTGGTCAGCAGGCGCACCGCGATCTGCGGATGCCGCGCCTGAAAGCGCGCCAGCCGCGGCAGCAGCCAGTGGCAGCCAAAGGAGGGGAGCGTCGCCAGGGTCAGTTCCATCGTGCGGGGTTTGATCCGCACCATCCGCGTGGCGTCGGCGATGTGCTGTAACGCCTCGCGGATTTGCAGGGCATAGAGCCGCCCCTCTTCCGTGATGCGCACCCCGCGGCCGTGGCGGACAAACAGTGTGACGCCGACCAGGGCTTCCAGCTGTTTGATGTGCTGGCTGACCGCCGAATGGGTCACGCTCATCTCGTGGGCGGCCTGCGTCACGCTGCCGAGGCGCGCCACCGCCTCAAAGCTGCGCAGGCTGGCGACAGGGGGAAAATCTGCCATGGTCATCTCTCTTGTCAGGGCGTCAATACGTTAACGTTACTACCGGGTTAGCGGGTTTTAAAGCCGCCGCGAGCAGACAGTGGACGGGCTTCATTCGCTCTCAGTCGTTATAGCACAGGGGAGACAGGCGGACTACCCGGTGGCGCCAATTTGTTAGTTCTTCTAACCTTTGCGGTAAGCATCCCCTGATATTCGCGGGGCGGGTTTTCCAGTAAGGTAAGCCAGCAACCCCTTTATCGCAGGCAGGAGTGACGATGAAACTCATTGGTATGATGGATTCACCTTATGTAAGACGCGTGGCGGTTTCTCTGGCGCTCTATGGCGTGGAATTCGAGAGCCTGCCGCTGTCGGTCTTTAGCGGCTTTGATGAATTCTCCCGTATTAATCCGGTGGTCAAGGCGCCGACGGTGGTTCTCGATGACGGGACACAGCTGATGGACTCCACGCTGATCCTCCACTATTTCGAAACGACCCATCCCGCCGGACGCCGGCTGCTTCCCGCGCATCCCGAGGCGCTGGCCCGCGACCTGCACCTGCTGGGGGTGATCCTCGCCGCCAGTGAAAAAGCGGTCCAGCATGTTTATGAGCACCGTCTGCGGCCGGAGGAGAAGCAGCATCAGCCGTGGATAGCCCGGGTGACCGGTCAACTGCTCGCCGCCTGTCGGGAATGGGACGCCCGGCTGGCAGACCGCGTTGCCGCCGCGCAGCCGGACCAGGTGTTGGTCACCAGCACGGTGGTCTGGTCCTTTATCCAGTTGATGATCCCGACGGTGGTGCCGGCAACGGCGTTTCCGCATATCCGCGCGCTGGCGGAGAAAGGAGAGGCGCTGCCGGCGTTTCAACAGTATCCCCTGAGTTAACGGCGGGGATGGCGCGTTGGATTGCAGCCGGACGAAGACGTTATCGCCCGGCTGAGTTGCGCTCAGCGTCTTGCCAGCGTCACCGCGTGTTGCCAGGACTGCCATCGCTGCACAAGCCGATGATGCCGGAGCGGGTCTGGCGCATAAGTGATGTGTTCTGGCAAAAAGGGCTGAAGCTCTGCCACCGTCAGCTTGTGCAACGCTTTACGCGCCAGCAGTGCCGCACCGGTCGCTGACAGCTCGGCCACATCGCTGCGCATCACCGGACAACCCAGCAGGTCGGCCTGGTACTGCATTAACCAGTCGTTTTTGGTGGGGCCCCCATCCACCAGCAGCGTGTTGAGCGTAAAGCCATGATGGGCACGCATCGCAGTGATTACATCGGCAATCTGGTAGGTAATAGACTCGAGCGCGGCACGAATGAGATGGGCACGCTTCACCCCCCGGCTTAACCCATGGATCAGTCCGCGGGCATTCTCGTCCCACCAGGGCGCCCCCATGCCGGTGAGGGCGGGTACAAAAAAGACGCCTAAGGTGGAGTCTACCGAGCGAGGCAGAGCATTCAGCGCCTGGGCCAGCTCAACGGGAGAGAGTTCGCTCAAGCCCGTACTGTCGGCCATCCACGCCACCGCATCGCCAGTATGGGGAATATTCCCCTCTAGTGCATAGACCAGCTTTTCTCCGTCGTGCCAGGCCACCGTGGTGGCGAGATTGCTGACGTGACACGCCACCGAATCGACGGGCGCCATCACCGAGGTTCCTGTACCGTAAGTAGCTTTAACGCAACCGGCGGCGCCCAGACCGTGGGCGAAAAGGGCGGCATGTGAATCGCCAATCATCGCCATTACCGGGATCCCATCAGGGAGGGTGGCTAAACCAGCGGTGTAACCAAACAGGCCGCTCGATGGTTTTATCACTGGGAGTGCTGCACGCGGAATGCCAAACAGGGCGAGCATATCGGTATCCCAGCCCGCTGTTTGCAGATTCATGAGCTGCGTACGAGACGCGTTCGCGTAATCACAACAAAATTGCTGGCCTTGCGTCAGGTGCCAGAGTAGCCAGCTATCCACCGTACCGAGGCAAATCTCGCCATCTTTCGCCCGGATGAGGCCATCCGGCGTGTGGTCCAACAGCCAGCGCATTTTCGAGGCGGAAAAGAGCGGGGCGATTGGCAGACCGGTTACCGCCTTGATCTGCGGCTCATGGCCTTGTTCACGCAGCGAGCGGCAAAATGTGGCGCTACGTGAACATTGCCAGCTCAGGGCGGGCGCTATGGCCTCGCCCGTTTCCCGATACCAGCCCACGACGGTTTCGCGCTGGTTGCTGATCGCCAGGGCCGCCACACGCTCCGCGCCAACAGCGGCCACTGTGCGAGAAATCACCTCCAGCGACGCGGCAAGCAGAAGCTCCGCTGACTGTTCTACCCATCCTTCCTGAGGCGTAGCGATCTCAAGCGCGCGGGAAAATTGCGCGATTACCCGCCCGTGGCTATCGAAGGCAACGGCTTTGGCATTGGTCGTGCCCTCATCGAGGGCAATAATAATATCCTTGTTTACCGACATAGCGGCCTCCGGCCTTACTGGTGGAGATAGGTCGACACGCCCAGGTATCGCGTAAACGCCTCGTGCAGAATTGAAGCACTGGCAGAATGGTTCATCGCGACATGGTGCTCAAAGCCGTTACGGCAGATCCACGACAGCAGATTTTCCAGGTGGGGAACCTGAATGACCGCCCGACAGCCTACCGTATCCAGGGGATCGTCAACCGATTGGCCTTCGCCGACGTAGGCCTTGATTTCGCCAGTCAGGTCGTCAGTGCTGAGGCGAAAATAGGTCAGCGCGCCGCTTTTCATGCGACCATGCACGGCACCGCAGGTGTTTTCTTTGCCGACGGTGGTGCCGATAATATCGGCCGTTCCCATGTGCGGCGACTCGAGACTGGCCGAGGCAAAGTTCCCGCAATGGAACAGCACACATTTATCGCGATCGTCGCCGAAGTTATTATTCCAGTCCGCGATCGAGGCGGGGCTCAGGTTGCTGCTGGCGAGCGCATACATGGAGAGCGCACCCATGACATCGACTTCACAGGCGCTTGGCATCAGTTGTCCGGACATCACGCTCATGATGGAGCAGACGTTAATCCCCAGATTTTCCTGTAGCGAGGTCCAGCACTGAATCGCGGTGGTGTCGATATCGTTGGCAACAATCCACTCGCTCAGGACCACAAACAGTTTTGCCATAGTGATCAGTTTATCTGCCGGAATACCGCTGGCGTCGGCATTATCGATCAGCAGGCGGCGCTTCTCATCCACACGAATATCGTCATCACGCAGGCACTTAATCCGGGTAAATACCTCGGATAGATCTAACGTTTCCACTGCGATGCCCAAACGTTCGAGCAGTTTTTCGCTGTAGCGCACGGTGTTAAAGCCCGCAGGACGGGCGCCAATCGCGCCAACGCGTACACCGCGCATACTGTTTACCACGCGACATATCTGCGTGAAGCGCCGGAGATCCTGCTCAAACACCTCGCCGCTAAGTGCGCAAACGTGCTGGGTGGTCAGCGTAAACGGGATACCGTACTGGCGCAGGTTGTTGCAAAGGGAAATTTTGCCGCAGAAGCTATCGCGGCGCGTCGACAACCCCATTTTATCCAGATTATCCTCTTCGGCCTGAATAAGCACCGGGACGTTGAGACCGGAGAGGCGCAGCGTCTCGGCGATGGCTTTTTCATCACCAAAGTTGGGTAACAGCACCACGACACCGTGAATGTTGTCGCGGTGGGTGCGGAACAGCTCGGCGCAAATTTTGGCATCCTGCCGGGTTTCCACGCCACCCAGTTCCGTCTGGGATGGATCAAGCATAATGGTGTTAATCCCAAGGCGGCTAAACAGGGCTACCGCCTGTTCGCGCGCTTCGGCGACCAGATAGCTGGGGAAAAATCCCCGATTGCCAATAATGACGCCCATGGTGAGTTGTTGAGGAATACGGGACATTGCGTTCTCTCCAGTAAGATGTTCTTGTTATTTTTCAGGATGCTTTTTTTGTGTGCAGCTTGCGGGCGTGCTTCGTCACCCCGGCGGCATCGATTTCATGGCGCGCGCGCGTGGCGGCGCGATCGGCGGCAATGGCGTATTGCCCGTCAGGGATACCTAAGCGTTTCAACGGGATAGCGCATCCGGCCTCGGCCAGCACTTCCGCCACCAGACTCCCGACGCCGCCGTTGACGTTGTGTTCTTCCACCGTGATCGCGACCGGACAGGACTGTATTGCCTTTAGTAGCGCCTGGGTATCACAAGGACGAATAGATGGGACACTGATAACGGTGGCGTCAATACCTTCTGCAGCGAGTTGTGCGGCGGCTTCCACTATTTCATGTACCGTTGAGCCCATAGCAACCAACGCAACATCGCGCCCCGAACGCAGCACATCAATGTTGCCCGGAATAAACCGGTAATGTTCGTCATGCAGTTCCGGTAGCGCTTTACCATCGAGGCGGATATACACTGGCCCGATGTGGGCAAGGGCATAATCGATAATCTGTCGGCACTCGCCGGGACTGGACGGCGCGTAAATTTCAATATTGCCAAAACCGCGCAGAACGGCGATATCGTCAATGCTATGGTGAGTGCTGGCCAGCGGACCGTAGCTGGCGCCCGCGTTCAGCCCGAACAGTTTGACGTTGGTGTTGTTGTAGCAAACGTCGACCTTAATCTGCTCATTGGCACGTGAGATAAGGAATGGCGCCGCGTTGCAGGTCACGGCCACTTTACCCCCCAGCGCCAGGCCGGCGGCAGCGCCAACCAGCGTCTGCTCGGCGATGCCGACGTTGACCAGCCGGCCAGGGAATCTTTTGATAAATGGGGCAATTTTCGCCGTTGAGGTGGAGTCAGCCACTACTGGCACCAGATCCACGCCGCGGTCTACGGCATCAATAAAGGCATTCACCATCACCGTGGCGAGATGTTCGCTATTACTCATCTTTCAGTTCCTCCAGCGCCAGTTCAATTTCTTCTCCTTTCGGTACCCGGTGATGCCACTCGGGCCTTCCCTGAATAAATGAAATACCTGCGCCTTTGGTGGTATTGGCAATCACGACGTGTGGTTTCCCGTTCGGCTGCAAGCGCTCAAGGGTGGCGACCACCTCCGCCATATCGTTGCCGTTGCACTGTGTGACCTCCATGCCGAAAGCGCGCCATTTTTCATCCAGCGGGTCGGTATTCATGATCTCTTTGGTCGCACCGGCCAGCTGCAGATTATTTTTGTCGTTGATAATAATAAGGTTATCCAGCTGGTAGTGGGCGGCGACCAGCGCGGCCTCCCAGTTGCTGCCCTCCGCCAGTTCGCCATCGCCGGTGACGACAAATACGCGACGCGGGTTGTTATCGCGTTTCGCTGCCAGCGCAATGCCTACCGCCACGGGCAGACCATGGCCCAATGCGCCGGTATTGAGCTCAATACCCGGCGTCTTGTGCTTCACCGGATGTCCAGGCAGATGCGAGTCGGCGTGTTGATAGGTTGCCAGCCAGTCAAGGGGGATAAAGCCTGCCTCGGCCAACACGCAGTAGTAACCGCCGACAGCGTGCCCCTTCGATTGAATATAAATATCGCGCTCGTCGCTCTTTTCTAGCGCAGGAGAGCAGTTAAGGATGCGAAAGTAGAGGGCGGTCAGAAGTTCGACTTGTGACAAATCTGCACCGGTGTGGCCGCCTGCCGGGCTTTCCGCATTTAAGACGATGATGCGGCGGCGGATGGCGCGTGCTTTTTGTTCTAACTCCTTAACGGAGAGTGAAAACGGATTCATAAAACACCTCTTGAAAGTAAATTCTTGTATGAATAAATATTCCAGCAGGGTAAAGAAACACTTCCCATCCTGACTACTTTTTATCGTCGACAAAACAAGGTATTAATAAGTGATTGAATATATATTCACTACTGATTTATTATTCACATAGGTAAGATATGCCCTGTGACGGGGTTTGTCCACGATTTGTACGGCCTATTTTCTAAAAAAGGAGAAAACGATCACATTTGGATCGTCGGGGAAAGGGCGCTGCGCTTGTTATCTATTCAATGATGCATAAAAATAACGAGCAGAAAACAGAGGGGAATGCCATGTCGAAGCAGGATGAACAGCGGTTGCTGGTGAAGATCGCCACGCTTTACTACAGCGAAAATAAAAAGCAGTCCGAGATCGCCTCGCTGCTGCATCTGTCCCAGTCTTTTGTTTCACGGGCGCTTACCCGCTGTCAGAAAGAGGGGCTGGTGAAAATTACCGTAGTCCAGCCGACAAACATTTTTGTCGATCTGGAAAAGGCGATTGAGGAGCGTTTTGGCATTCGACAAGCGATAGTCGTGGATGTGGGCGAGAATGCCAGTTACAGCCAGGTAAAGCATGCCATCGGCAGCGCGGCGGCGCACTATGTCGAAACGCGGCTGCGGCCGGAAGACCTCGTGGGGATCTCGTCCTGGAGCAGTACGATCCGCTGCATGGTGGATGAGATGCATCCGCAGAACATTCGCGCCGCCGGGGTGATTCAGCTGTTGGGCGGCGTCGGTCCCAACGGAAACGTGCAGGCTACCATTTTAACCCAGCAGCTGGCGGCGCATTTAGGCTGCCCGGCGTGGCTGTTGCCGTCGCAGAGTATTGAGCACTCCGTGGAGGAGCGCAGCCGTCTGGTAAACAGCCCGGACGTCGCGGCGGTGGTGGCGAAATTTGCCGAAGTGGATGTGGCCATCGTCGGTATTGGTGAACTGGAGCCTTCGCAGCTGCTGAAAAACTCCGGTAACTATTATAATGAAAGCATGCTCCAGCTGCTGGCGGAGCGCGGCGCGGTGGGGGATATCTGCCTGCATTACTATGATGCGGCGGGCAAACCGGTACTGAGCCAGGATGAGGATCCGGTGATCGGGATGGAACTTGAGCAAATTCGTCGCTGTCCGCAGGTGATTGCGCTGGCCGGCGGCGTGGACAAAGAGAACGCCATCCGCGGCGCGTTGCAGGGCGACTACATTGATGTTCTGATCACCGATTTCCCGACCGCGCGCGCGTTAATTAAGGGCTAAGCGGGGGGGGAGACTGGCGTGCCTGGCGCGCCAGCGTCGCCAGTTCGTCCGCGCTGAGGCGAGTCATCCGCAACACGGTTTCAGTGTCCATACCGTTCTCTAACATCACCAGCGCGATGCGGCAGGCTTCGCGATGCTCACCCGCCTGTAAACCTTCCTGAAGCCCCTCTTGCTGGCCTTGCTGTAACCAGCGTTGTTTTCCCTCTTCGCGACCTTTCTGCTTCAGGTACTCGGCAATCGTCATCAGGGTATCCTCATATTGCGGCAGACGTTCGACCAATTGGTCGATAAAGTTATCCGGGTCGGCGCTATTGCCATGCAGCGACATATAGGTAAATAACGTTTTGAACTGCTGGTGGTCAGTGTATCCCATCAGCACCACCTCCACCAACTGCTGGAGGATATGGCTAAGATCGCGTTGACGGATGTGTTTCTGGACCAGTTCCAGAAGCGCGATCCGCCGATGCTGTAATATGGCGTCGTCGGGAATATCGGTCACATCGACGAGCGGAAAGGCCCCGAGATAAAGCTGTTTTGCCGGTGAGTCAGGTGGAAACTCATCCAGCCAGCACAGTGAAAAGGGATAGGGAGAAATGCTGCCATGATAAAACAGCATGGGAATTACCAGCGGCAGCGCTTTATGGCCGCGATCAAGATGCTGTTGCATGGCCGCGAGGGCATAGCGCAGGAGTCTGAACGCCATATGGCTGTCCGGGGTGCTCTGATGCTCAATGACCACATAGATATAGCCCTTTCCCTTGCTGGTCTGCAGAGAGTAGAGAATATCGGAATAGCTGGCGCGCAGGTTGTCCTCAACAAAGCTCCCGGATTCCAGGTACAGAGTGCTTAAGTCGCACAGTTGCCGCAGCGCGGGCGGCAGATGAATATCCAGAAAATCGCGTGCGGTTTCGCTGTCGCGCAGAAAGCGCTTAAACAGACTGTCGTGCGGGGTCGAGTGAGGACGTTTTTTCATGACTTCCTTGCCTGGCAGAGCAGAGTGGCGGGATGCTACCACCGCTTGCCGTCGGGCAGGATTTTTCGATGAGGTTTTGCGAAGCGCCTCGGAGAAAGGCGCATCGTGAGTCAGTCTCGCCTCCTGTGGCCTGAGCCACAGGAGGTCTTGCGGTTACTTATTCTCCATGACCGCTTTCTGGGCGACCACCGCCGCCTTCTGCTGCATCCGGTTTTGCATCTGATCGATAATGACAGCCACAATAATCACGATCCCTTTGATGACCATCTGCCAGAACTCGCTCACCCCCATCATCACCAGCCCGTCGGCGAGAAAACCGATGACAAACGCACCAATCAGCGTACCCAGGATGGTTCCCCGGCCGCCGGCCAGCGATGTTCCGCCCAGTACGACGGCGGCGATAGCATTCATCTCAAAAGCGGTACCGTTAGCCGGATGGCTGGCCAGCAGCTGCGCGGAGACCACGATCCCGGCAATGGCGGCGCAAAAACCGGACAGCGTGTAGACCAGCACTTTAATTTGCTTCACTTTCACGCCGGAGAGCTCGGCGGCGCGCTCATTGTCACCGATCGCATAAACATGGCGGCCAAAGGGCAAACGCCGGGCGATATAGGCGATGATCAGCGCCAGGAGGATCATCAGCCAGATGGCCCACGGGATGCCAAAGAGCGCACCTGCGCCAATTTCATCGAAACCCGTGTTGCCCAGCTGCGGATTGCCCGCGAGCCCGGGGAAGGTTTGGCCATCAGAGGTCAGCATCGCGGCTCCGCGGAGCACATACATGGTACCGAGGGTGCAGATAAACGGCGCCACATTGTAGCGGGTAATGATCCAGCCATTAACGGCGCCAATCAGCGCGCCTATCAGCAGCACCAGAGGCACAATGACCCACACGCTTGGAAAAATAGCGATGCCGAACATCGGCAGTACTATCCCTTTGGTGATAAGCCAGCCGGCTATCATTCCGCAGAGACCGAGCGTAGCGCCAATCGAAAGATCGATACCGGCAGTGATAATGACAAAGGTGATCCCCAACGCCAGAAAGGCGTTAATCGCAATGTGTTTAATCATAATCACCATGCTTCCAGCGGATAAAAAACCGGGCACGGTCATCGTGAAGAAGCCGACAATCAGGAACAGTGCGATAAAGGTGCGCAGTTTTAATAACAACAGCAGGATATTTTCACGGGAGAGAGAGGCTCCGCCGCGCGGCGCCAGTGCGACCGATTGTGTCATTTTCATCTTAGAACCCCTGAGCGCTTGCTGAAACCAGCGCCGACTCTTCGGCCTGGTCACGAACGATATCGGCGGTCAGTTTGCCGCCTGACATCACCAGGATACGGTCAGAGACCGCCATGATTTCTTTTAAATCGGAGGTGGAGAACACCACCGCCATTCCCTGCTGCGACAATTGCACCATCATGCGAAACACATCCCCCTTGGCGCCGATGTCGATTCCGCGCGTAGGCTCGTCAAGAAACAGCACCTTCGGATTGGTTAACAGCGAACGGCCAATAACCACCTTTTGCTGATTGCCGCCGCTGAGCGCCTGGATCTCGACTTCTGGTGATGAGACCTTAATGGAGAGATTGCCAATCGTGCTGGCGACGACGGCCTCTTCCTCTTTATTGGCAATGGTTAACCCGCGCTGAAGACGACGCCACAGGCTGGCAATGGTCAGATTGCTGGCGACTGACGAGATGGGAAAAATCCCGGTCCGCTTACGATCTTCCGGCACCAGACTCATGCCCATGCGGATACGTTCGGCCGTGGTTAACCGCTGGGGAACCGGTTTGCTGTCCAGCCAGATCTTGCCAAAGTAGTGGCGCGCTGTCCCCAGCAGACATTCAAACAGCTCGGTTCGTCCGGCGCCCATCAGACCGTAGATCCCAATAATTTCACCGGCATGTGCTTTTAAACTGACGTTATCCACCACCGTATTGCCCGCGGCATTCACGCAGGTCAGGTTCTCCACTTCCAGCAGTGGGGCGCCGAAGCGGCGATCCGGGGGAAGAAAATGGCTTACTGGATCGCTTCCCAGCATTTCACGGACGATCCATGGCACATCAATTTCACTCACCCTGGCCTCCGCCTGGAATTTGCCGTCACGCAGTATGGTAATGACGTCGCCGATGGCCATCAGCTCCTCCAGACGGTGTGAGATGTAGATAATGGACACCCCCTGACGCGTCAGTTCGCGGATGACCCGAAACAGGATATCCACCTCGGTTTTGCTTAAGGCTGAGGTGGGCTCATCAAGGATCAGAATGTCCGCATTTTCCGCCAGCGCTTTGGCTATTTCGACCAACTGCTGCTGACCGACCTTCAGGTTACCCACCAGCTCCCGCGGCGAGATCGGCTGATCGAGTCGCTGCAACAGCTCCGCGGCTTGTCGTTCCTGCTCTGCTTCGTTAATTGGCGTCAGCCCGCGCTGTAGCTCGCGACCAAGAAAGATATTTTCCGCGACGCTAAGATTTTCAAACAGGTTCAGCTCCTGGTGGACCATACCAATGCCGTGGGCGGCGGCCTCGCGGGTGCTGGAGAAATGGACTATGTTGCCGTTGAGCTCCATTTCACCCAGGCTCGGCTGTTGCACACCGGCGAGAATTTTCATGAGCGTTGATTTACCGGCGCCATTTTCGCCGATGATCACGTTAACTTTGCCGCGCCAGACGTTGTAGTCGACGTTATCCAACGCCACCGTGCCGGGGAACAACATCGAAATACCACGGGTGCGTAAAATGATATCCTCTGCGGGTGAACTGGCCATCAGCGCACCTCCTGTTTTAGCTGAAGAGCGGCCGCATCCTGCAGACTGCCGTTAATAACCGTGACCGCAAAGAGAATATCGACAGGCTTGCCTGTCCAGCTCGCGTCCACTGTCGGCAACGATTTTATCGCCTCCCGGTTGTAGGCGCGTGAAAGCTGTGCAAACTGCACCTGGTTGGTAAAGTCTTCAAATTTGAAACCGCTGGCATCGCGGATGGCATTGCCTCGCATGACAGGACCTAATTGCACGACCAACGGCTGGCCGTGTAGCGTAAGTTTGAGCTTTTGCTCGCGTGGGTTGCTGACGTCAGTCCCGGTCACCTCGCTGTTCAGGCGGACAAAGACGCTCTGTGGCGTAGCGCCAGACGCCTGGCGCACTTTTTCCAGCGCAGTCGCGTCCAGCGCATGTTGGTTCGCTGCGTCAATCACACGAGATTGCCAGGTTTGTTGCGCGATCTGCTGCGGGGTGAGATGGTCGAAGCTGGGTTTCGCGTTCGGGTCGGCAGGCAGCACTGGCTTGCCATTCTCATCTAAGTCCACCACCGTGCAGGCCGTCAGCAACAGGGCGGCGCAGCCCATCAGCACGGCGCCCCATTGTTTTAACCGCATCATTTCCGCCTTACTCGCTGAGGTTGAACATGTTGAGTTTTTTCGCATTGCCACTATCGATGAGGATGCAGTCCATCAACTGCTTCTCTTCTTTCTGGGCTTTCCCGTTCTTCAGGAAAAAGTCCGCCTGTTCCACAGCCATTTGCGCCTGCTTCCAGCCAGGCTGGAGAACCGTGGCTTTAATGTTGCCCTGCTTGAGTATCGAGTCGCGCGTGTAGTCGCTGCCGTCGAAGCCGACGACAATCACGTCGTTTTTACCTGCAGCTTTCAGCGCCGCTTCCGCCCCCAGCGCCATGGTATCGTTGCCGGAAATCACACCGACGATATCCGGATTCGTCTGCAGAATAGCTTCCATACGGGTAAAGGCTTCCGTCTGGCTCCAGTTCGCCGTCTGCTGGGCGACCATTTTCATTTCGGGATAGTCGTCCAGCACATCGTGATAACCCTGCGAGCGGACGCTGGCGTTGGTGTCGGACTGACGACCTAACAGTTCGACATACTTGCCTTTACCGTTGAGGAGACTGGCGAATTTTTCCGCGCCAAGCTGGGCGCCCTGATAGTTGTTAGAGACAATCTGCGCCACGGCGACGCCGGTTTTATTGATCTCTCTGTCGATTAAAAATGCCGGCACACCTGCCGCTTTTGCTTTTTCCAGCGGGCCGACGGTGGCATCCGCGCCAGCGTTATCCAGGATGATGGCTTTGGCTTTCCGCGCAATAGCCGTTTCAATCAATTGGTTTTGTTTGTTGACGTCATCGTCGTGCGAGGCGACCAGGGTGCTGTAACCCAGCTCTTTCGCTTTCGCCGCTGCGCCGTCAGCCTCGGCTTTAAAGAACGGATTATCATGTGAAGGGGTAATGATTGCGATCAGGCCATTATCGGCGGCGAAAAGTGAGCCAGATGCGGCCATCATGGAGGCAAACAGAACAGACTTTATCAGGGTGGTTTTCATTATTATCTCCGCATTGAATATATATTCAATAATGATTTATTATTCAATGTAACCATAAAGCGGCCAGCCAGAACTGTCTACGGTTTGCACAGGTAATTTCTTAAAAAGCGAAAAGGATCACGCTTCGCGAGGCGGGCAGGTACAGGTAATAACGAAATCGTCTTTTATCAGATGGTTGATTTGCAATGTGAAATGAGCAAGCTGTACGGAGAAGCTGGCGGTAAAACGTAAATGGATCTGCTGCGCAGTGAGTGCCACAATCCGGGCGCTGTGGAAGCCGGGCAGGGCTAAAGCGTGAGAGGACCAGGCCTTAAACCCACTCTCTTTCGCCGAAAAGGCCAGCGTCAGCGCCAGCGGGAAGGGCAGGCCGCTGTGCAATAGCACCTTTTTTTCCGCCTCGTTGATAATGCTGCTCTCCAGCTCCGCCGCCAGCTGTGGAGTAAACCGGCGCTCGATGTCGACGCCCACCGGCCGGTCGGCGACCACCGCCAGCGCGCGCTGGCCGCAGTGGCTGATACTACCGAACCAGGGCGCGGGCCACAGCGGCTGGCGCCGATCGCCAATCGCGGGAGGCCGTTTTTCTCCCACCTCGCGCAGGGCGTACACCGCGGCGATGCGCCCGGCCAGGTGCTCCGCCTGCCGCTTGCGGCTCCAGCCGCTCAGGCTGGCGTGATAGGGCAACCACAACAGATCGGCAGCCTGAAAAGTCGCCGGGTCGAAGTCGACGTGCTGCAAGCGATAGCCGGCCAGCAGCAGGGTGGAGTGAAGAATGCGCATAAGGCAAGTATACCGCGGTTGTCCCCGCCCTTTATCCTGCAAGGGCGGGGGAGGGAGAACCCGCTATCAGAAGTGGGTGTTGACGCTCATATACCAGGTGCGGCCCGATTCGTTGTAGGTCTCGGCGCCGGCGCCGTACATCGTGCCGGTGGCGCCCCCGGTGGTCTGGGCGTTGCCCGCGCGCCAGTGGCGCTTGTCGAAGACGTTATCCACGCCGCCGGTCAGACTAACGTATTTGGTCACGTCCCAGGTCGCGCTCAGGCCGAGGATGCTGTAGGGGCTGACCTCGTTCTTCTCGCTGCCGGTGACCGGTTTACCCTTATAGTTGTACTTCTTCGGCTCCTGTTTGCCGTACCAGGTAAAGGTCGACTGCAGCGAAACGTCATCGCGTACCTGCCAGCTCAGCGTGGAGTTCAGCGTGTATTCCGGGATAATCGACAGCCGATCGCCGGTCTCTTTATTCTTACTCTGCAGCATGTAGGTGATGTTGTTGGTCCAGTTCACGGTCTCGCTCACCGGGACGTTCAGCGTACCTTCCAGGCCTTCCACCACCGCTTTCGGCACGTTTTCCCACTGGTAAAGATCGGTACCTTTACCGTTTTGATAGACCGGAGCATAGCCAGCTTCAATCTTGTTGCGGTAATCGTTGCGGAACCAGGTTACGCCCGCCAGCCAGCCGTCGCGTTTAAACTCGAGGCCAATCTCTTTGTTGATGCTGGTCTCGGCTTTTAAATCTTCATTCCCCTGCAGATAGCAGCCGTCTTTACTGGCGTAGCAGCCCTGGCCTTTGCTGTAGAGAATGTAGTTCGGGTTGGTCTGATACAGGCTCGGCGCTTTATAGGCGCGGGCGATACCCATCTTCAGCGTGAAGTCGTCCCACAGGCCCTGAGACAGATTGAGGGACGGGCTCCAGTTGTTGCCGACGATGCTGTGATGATCGAAACGCAGCGCCGGGGTCAGCATGGTGGTGTCGGTCAGCTCCATGTTGTTCTCAGCGAACAGGGAGAAGATCTCCGCCTTCGAGTAGGGGCTGCGGCCGGTGCTGTCGTAGCCCGGAATTTCTCCCCCCGACAGCGCCTGGGTGTTGGAGGCCTTATCCTTCATGCGCTGCTGGTTCCACTCGCTGCCCAGCGTCAGGTTCTGATTAACCAGATAGTCGAACGGGATACTGACTTCGCTGTGCAGCATCACATCCGCCAGATCGATATCCGTGAACTGGTTGCTGTTGAAGATCCCCTCGGTCCCCCCGGCCAGGCCTTCGCCTTTGCGTGAGTTGCGGGTACGTTCGTACTGCGCCCAGTTGCTGGTGGTCACCCCGTTGTCCCAGGCGCCGTTCCAGGTGACCGAGTAGGTGTTGCGGTACAGACGGTTGGTCTCTTTGCCGTAGTTCTCTTTTACCAGGTCGTTGGAGTTGGTGTTCTGGGTGTCGCCTGCGTAGAGGTTGCCCTGGCGGCTGTAGCCGGCCTCAAACTCCAGCGACTGCATCGGGGCGAATTCCCAGCGCACCAGACCATCGATGTTTTTATTTTTTACCCCTTCGCGCCCGGCCGGCAGGGTGTCGGCATAGATCCCGGTACGTTCGGACTGATGGCCCTGGTTGATGTCCCAGGCGTCGGCCTGGGTTTTGTCGAGGTTACCGAACAGGCGGAAGCTGAAATCGCCGCCCAGCGGGCCGCTGAGGCTGAAGTTGGTGCGCTTGGTGGAGCCTTCGTCTTTGTGCTCCGGGGCGTTCATATAGGTGTTCCAGGAGCCGTGCCACTCATCGCCGGTTTTTTTAGTGATGATATTCACCACGCCGCCGGCGGCGCCGTTGCCGTAGCGGGCGGCGGCCGGGCCGCGAATCACTTCGATGCGTTCGATCATCTCCGGCGGCACCCAGCTGGTGTCGCCGCGGGTGTCGCGCTCGCCGCGCCAGCCGAGACGCACAGAGTTGCGGCTGGTGACCGGCTTGCCGTCGATCAGGATCAGGGTGTTTTCCGGGCCCATGCCGCGGATATCAATCTGGCGGTTATTCCCGCGCTGGCCGCTGGTGGAGTTGCCGGTCAGGTTGACCCCCGGCATGGTGCGAATGATCTCCGAGACGTCGCGCGCCGGCGGACGTTTGCGGATCTCATCGGCGGTGATGGTGGAGACGCCCGGCGCCTGCAGGTTCTGCTCGGCGGCGGTGACCACCATGGTCTCTTCCGCGGCGCTGTTTTTATCGTCGGTGGCGGTTTCCGCTGCGCTTAACGGAAAAGCAACCCCGTAAATTCCCAGATTGACCAGCAAGGCCAGGGATTTGATCCTGTTATTCATTGTTATTCCTGCTTTTTTGTCGCCACGTTCCCCAAACGCCCCTTCCCACCGGGAGGGGAGGCGGCATAAATGTTGCCGGAAGAGGGCAAAGGCACTCCGTCGCTAGCTGAATAAGCTCTCTTCGACATGTGTTGTGAAAGACGCGCTTCCCACGGCGCGCTAATACGCTATTGCAAATGCAAATAGTTATCAATAATATTATCAATAAAGAATGACAATTAATTAAAAAAGTCACGCGATACATAGGGTTAATGACTGAATGTTAACGACAGGAAGCGAGGAGTGGTGGCGAACCCTGCAGGGACCGCAGTCCCGGGCGGTGGATGACGCCATCGAGGTGACGTTCTGGTGGCGGGATCCGGCGGGGGATGAAACGCGTTCTCCACGCCGTCGGGTATGGCTCTATATCACCGGCGTGACCGACCACCATCAAAATGCGCGACCGCAATCGCTGCAACGTCTGCCCGGGACCGACGCCTGGTGCTGGCGAACCACGCTGTCGCCGACCTGGCGCGGCAGCTACTGCTTTATTCCCTCCGACCGTGACGATGATTTTTCCCCTGAGGTGTTCAGCGCCGATAAGCCGGACCGCGCGCTGCTGCGCGAAGGCTGGCGCAAACTGCTGCCGCGGGCGATAGCCGATCCGCTGAACCCGCACAGCTGGCGTGGCGGACGCGGCCATGGCGTCTCCGCCCTGGAGATGCCGCAGGCGCCGGCGCAACCCGGCTGGGATCTGCTTAATGAGGCGCATCCTCCCGCCCGTTGCCTTGAGTGGCGCAGCGCGCGTCTGGGCAACCATCGCCGGGTCTGGATCTACACCCCCGGCGAGGCCGTCGACCCGCAAACGCGGCCCCTGGCGATCCTGCTTGACGGCCAGTTCTGGGCCGAAAGCATGCCGGTGTGGTCGCCGCTGGCCGCGCTGACCCGCGAGGGGAGGCTGCCGCCGGCGGTCTACCTGCTGATCGACGCGATCGACAACCAGCGCCGCGGGGTTGAGCTGCCCTGTCATCGCGATTTCTGGCTGGCGGTGCAGGAGGAGCTCCTGCCGCTGGTCCGCGGTCACGTCCCGTTCAGCGACCGCCCGGAGCGGACGGTGGTGGCCGGGCAAAGCTTCGGCGGCCTGGCGGCAATGTTCGCCGCCCTCAACTGGCCGCAGCGCTTTGGCTGCGTGCTCAGCCAGTCAGGCTCCTACTGGTGGCCGCATCGCGATGGCAGCGGGACGGGCTTTATCGGCGAACGTCTCCGCCAGGGCGAGGCGTCCGCGGCCGGGCTGCGCATCTGGCTGGAAGCGGGCCAGCGTGAACCGATTATTTTTCGCGCCAACCAGGCGCTGCTGGCGCAACTCACCACAACGCAGCAGACGATTTTCTGGCGTCAGGTTGACGGCGGGCATGATGCGCTTTGCTGGCGCGGCGGGCTGACGGCGGGGCTGATCCAGCTCTGGCAGCCTCTGCTGTCGCCCCCTTAGCACAGCGCTTTACGACAGGAGTTTGATATGCAATTCAGTAACCCCTTCGACAATCCGCAAGGGCAGTTTTACATTCTGCGCAATGACCAGCGGCAGTTCAGCCTGTGGCCGGGGCATTGCGCGCTGCCTGCCGGCTGGACGGTGGTGTGCCCTCCGCAGTCGGTCGAGGCGTGCAACGCCTGGCTGGCGGCCAACTGGCCGACACTGACCCCCGCCCATCATGCGGCATAAGGAGCTGACCATGACCACTCGTTTACCGCTGGTTGCCGCGCAGCCGGGGATCTGGATGGCCGAGCGCCTCTCCACTCTGCCTGGCGCCTGGAGCGTGGCCCACTATGTTGAACTGCGCGGCGCGCTCGACCCGGCGCTGCTGGGTAAGGCGATTGTCGCCGGGCTGCAGCAGGCGGATACCCTCAGCCTGCGCTTTGAGGAAGAGGAAGGGGAAGTCTGGCAGTGGCTGGCGGCGGAACGCACCTTTGGCGAACCGCCGATCGTTGACCTGCGTACGGCGCCGGATCCGCACAGCGCCGCCACGGAGCGGATGCAGGCGGATCTGGCGCAGGATCTGCGCGTCGATGGCGGCAACCCGCTGGTGTGCCATCAGCTGCTGCGCGTCGGCGACGACCGCTGGTACTGGTATCAGCGCTATCACCACTTGCTGGTGGATGGCTTCAGTTTCCCGGCGATTACCCGACAGATCGCCGCCATTTACCGCGCCTGGCAGCGTGGAGAAGCCACCCCGGAATCGCCTTTCACCCCCTTTGCCGAAGTGGTGGACGAGTACCAGCGCTACGCCGGCAGCGAGGCCTGGCAGAGGGATAAAGCCTTCTGGCAGGCCCAGCGCCAGGCGTTACCGGCTCCCGCCTCGCTCTCTGCCGCCCCGCTGGGCGGGCGCGCCGCCGGGAGCGATATCTGGCGGATGAAGCTGGCGATGAACGCCGACGCCTTCCGCCGCCTGGCCGGCCATGCGCCGCAGTGTCAGCCCGCTGACCTGGCGCTGGCGCTCACCACGCTGTGGCTGGGCCGCCTGTGCAACCGGATGAACTACGCGGCGGGCTTTATCTTTATGCGCCGGATGGGCTCAGCGGCGCTGACCTCGGCGGGGCCGGTGCTCAACGTCCTGCCTCTGGCGGTGCATATTGACGCCCAGGAGACGCTGGCGGACCTGGCGATGCGCCTCGCCGCGCAGCTGAAAAAGATGCGCCGCCATCAGCGCTATGACGCCGAGCAGATCGTCCGCGACAGCGGCAAAGCGGCCGGGGACGAACCGCTGTTCGGCCCGGTGCTGAACGTCAAAGTCTTTGATTACCAAGTGGATATCGACGGCGTCGAGGCGGTGACTCACACCCTCGCCACCGGCCCGGTCAACGACCTCGAGCTGGCGCTGTTCCCGGATGAGACCGGCGGGCTGTCGCTGGAGATCCTCGCTAACAAGGCCCGGTACGATGAAGCCGAGCTGCGTCGCCACATGGCGAGACTGACCGCGCTGCTGGCGCAGTTTGCCGCCGATCCGACGCTACGCTGCGGCGAAGCGGAGATGCTCTCCGCCGACGAGCAGGCCCGGCTGGCGGCGGTCAACGATACCGCTATGCCGCTGCCCGCCACCACCCTAAGCGCGCTGGTGGCCGACCAGGCGCGGAAGACCCCGGATGCTCCGGCGCTGGCGGATGCTAACTGGCAGTTCAGCTATCGTGAGATGCGTCAGCAGGTAGTGGCGCTTGCGCAGCTGCTGCGTCAGCGCGGCGTGAAGCCGGGCGACAGCGTGGCGGTGGCCCTGCCGCGCTCGGTGTTCCTGACCCTGGCGCTGCACGGCATTGTCGAAGCGGGAGCCGCCTGGCTGCCGCTGGACACTGGCTACCCGGACGACCGCCTGCGGATGATGCTGGAAGACGCCCGGCCGTCGCTGCTGATCGCCACGGAGGATCAGCTGGCCCGCTTCAGCGATATCCCCGGGCTGGAGAGCCTCTGCTACCAGCAGCCGCTGGCCGTTGCGGATGACGCGCCGCTGGCGCTGTCAAAACCGGAGCATACCGCCTATATCATCTTTACCTCTGGCTCCACCGGGCGGCCAAAAGGGGTGATGGTCGGCCAGACCGCCATCGTCAACCGCCTGCTGTGGATGCAGGATCGTTATCCGTTATCTGCCGACGACGTGGTGGCGCAGAAAACGCCGTGCAGTTTTGACGTTTCGGTGTGGGAGTTCTGGTGGCCGTTTATCGCCGGCGCGCAGCTGGTGATGGCCGAGCCGGAGGCGCACCGCGACCCGCAGGCGATGCAGCAGTTCTTCGCCCACTACGGCGTGACCACCACCCACTTTGTGCCGTCGATGCTGGCGGCGTTTGTCGCCTCGCTGGATGCCGACAGCGTGGCCGCCTGCCGCACGCTGCGGCGGGTATTCTGCAGCGGCGAAGCGCTGCCGACAGAATTGTGCCGCGAATGGGAGCGCTTGACCGGCGCGCCGCTGCATAACCTGTACGGCCCGACGGAAGCGGCGGTGGACGTCAGCTGGTATCCGGCCTGCGGGCCTGAGCTGGCGGCGGTGACCGGCAGCAGCGTGCCGATTGGCTGGCCGGTATGGAACACCGGGCTGCGCATTCTCGATGCCGCGATGCGCCCGGTGCCGCCGGGGGTGGCGGGGGATCTCTATCTCACCGGCATTCAGCTGGCGCAGGGCTATCTGGGGCGTCCGGACCTCACCGCCAGCCGCTTTATCGCCGACCCGTTTGCCCCCGGCGAGCGGATGTATCGCACCGGCGACGTGGCGCGCTGGCTGGCGAACGGCGCGGTGGAGTATCTTGGCCGCAGCGACGATCAGCTGAAGATCCGCGGGCAGCGCATCGAGCTTGGCGAGATTGACCGGGTGATGTCGGCCCTGCCGGACGTGGCGCAGGCGGTGAGTCACGCCTGCGTCTTCAACCAGGCGGCGGCGACCGGCGGCGATGCCCGGCAGCTGGTGGGCTATCTGGTCTCTGACTCCGGCCTGCCGCTGGATACCGCGGCGCTGAAAGCGCGGCTGGCGGAACAGCTGCCGCCGCATATGGTCCCGGTGGTGCTGATGCAGCTCCCCGACCTGCCGCTCAGCGCCAATGGCAAACTGGACCGCAAAGCGCTGCCGCTGCCGACCCTCGGCGGCGAGCGCAGCGGCCGGCCGCCGGAGCCCGGGATGGAAACCGTTGTCGCCGCCGCCTTCAGTCAGCTTCTGGGCTGCGAGGTGAATGATATCGACGCTGATTTCTTCGCCCTCGGCGGCCATTCGCTGCTGGCGATGCGCCTGGCGGCGCAGCTCAGCCGCCAGCTGGCGCGGCAGGTGACCCCGGGGCAGGTGATGGTGGCCTCGACGGTGGGCAAACTGAGCGTGCTGCTGGCCGCCGATCTCAGCGATGAGCAGGCTCAGCGCCTGGGGCTGGATGCGCTTCTGCCGCTGCGCGAGAGCGACGGCCCAACGCTGTTCTGTTTCCATCCGGCCTCCGGCTTCGCCTGGCAGTTCAGCGTGCTCGCGCGCTATCTCAGCCCGCGCTGGTCGATTACCGGTATTCAGTCGCCGCGCCCGCAGGGGCCGATGGCCGGCGCCGCCAGCCTCGACGAGGTGTGCGAGCATCATCTGCAAACGCTGTTGGCGCAGCAGCCGCACGGTCCTTATTATCTGTTCGGTTATTCGCTCGGCGGCACCTTAGCCCAGGGCATTGCCGCCCGCTTGCGCCAGCGCGGCGAAGCGGTGGCCTTCCTCGGCCTGCTGGATACCTGGCCGCCGGAGACGCAAAACTGGGCGGAGAAAGAGGCGAACGGGCTGGATCCGGCGGTGCTGGCGGAAATTGCCCGCGAGCGCGAAGCGTTCCTCGCCGCCCAGCAAGGGCAAGCCTCCGGCGAGCTGTTCAGCGCCATCGAAGGCAACTATGCCGACGCGGTGCGGCTGTTAACCACCGCGCACAGCGCGAAGTTTGACGGCAAGGCGACGCTGTTCGTGGCGGAGAAGACGCGGCAGGCGGGGATGGATCCGCAGGTCGTATGGGGCCCGTGGGTGGGCGAGCTGGAGGTGTTCAGCCAGAACTGCGCCCACGTCGACATTATCTCCCCGCAGGCCTTTGAAGCCATCGGCCCGGTAGTCAGGGAGATTCTGGGATAACGGTTGAGTTCGGGCTACAGCAGGTAGCCCGGCTCAGCGTCGCGCAAGCCGGGGAAAGGGGAAATTACCGGCGGCCCAGCGGCACCACCAGCGGCGTATGCGCCACCGGATCCTCAATGATCGTGCAGCGCAGACCGTAAATCCGTTCAATCAGATCCGCCGTGACGATCTCCTTCGGCGCCCCCTCGGCGACGATCTTACCGTCGCGCAGGGCGATCAGGTGGGTGGCATAGCGGCAGGCCTGGTTCAGATCGTGCAGCACCGCCGCCAGGGTATAGCCCTTCTCGCGATTCAGCTCGCTCAACAGCTCCAGCAGGTCGATCTGATGGCTGATGTCCAGCCAGGTGGTCGGCTCATCCAGCAGCATAATCGCCGTCTCCTGGGCCAGCACCATCGCAATCCACGCCCGCTGCCGCTGGCCGCCGGAAAGCGTATCGACGCTCTGCAGCGCCAGGTCGCTGATCCCGGTGGCCCGCATCGCATTATTCACCGCCGCTTCATCTTCTTTGCGCCAGCGGGTGAACAGCGGCTGGTGCGGGTAGCGCCCGCGGGCCACCAGCTCCTGCACCGTAATATCGCCAGGGGTGGTGGCATTTTGCGCCAGCAAGCCGATGCGGCGGGCAACCTCTTTACTGGCGTACTGCTGGATCTGCGCGCCGTCGAGCCAGACATGGCCGCTGGCCGGCGTCATCAGACGGCTGAGGGTGCGCAGCAGTGTCGACTTGCCGCAGCCGTTGGGGCCGATAATGGCGGTGAAGTGGCCGTCAGGGATGGTCACGTTCAGCGACTCGGCGATGGTCTTGTTCCCGTAGGCCAGGGTTAACTGCTCGCCGCGCAAACGGGAGGGGACAGCACTCATTTTTTGCGGGACTCCTGAATCAACAATGCAATAAGGTAAATACCGCCGAGGCTGACGGTTAGTACGCCCACCGGCAGCTGCCAGGGCATAAACAGCCGCTGGGCGCCGTAATCGGCCAGCGCCAGCAGCAGCGCGCCGCACAGGGCCGACTGGTTCAATCCCCAGCGGGCCGTGCCGCTCAGGCGGCGGGCGATGTGCGGCGCCACCAGCGCGATAAATGAGATGGGCCCGGCCAGCGCCGTCGAGGCGGCGGTGAGCACCACCGCCACCAGCATCAGCAGCAGGCGCGAACGCTCGACCTGCACGCCCAGCGCGCAGGCGGTATCGTCGCCCATCTCCAGCAGCCGCATCCGACGAACCAGCAGGGCGCTGCCCACCAGCATCAGCAGGATCAGCGGCGCCGACGGCCAGGTTTTACCCCAGGTCAGGCCGTTAAGCGATCCGGCGTTCCACAGGCCCGCAGAAAGGGCGGTCTCCAGCGAGGCGCGCAGCAGCAGCCAGGTGTTGAAGGCCACCAGCATGGCGCGCACGCCGATGCCGATAATAATCAGGCGAAAGGTCTCGATCCCATTGCGCCAGGCCAGCAGCCAGACCACCAGCGAGGTGAGTACCCCGCCGGCCATCGCCGCCAGGGCAATCGCCGTCAGGTTCTGGCCGAAGAGAACCATCGCCACCAGCACGCCGCTCCAGGCGCCGGTGTTAAAGCCCATCACGTCCGGGCTGCCGAGCGGGTTACGGGTCAGCGACTGGAAAATGGCGCCGCTGACGCCGAGCGCGGCGCCGATGAGCAGCGCCATTAACACCCGCGGCAGCCGCCATTCGTTCACCACCATCGCGACGTTGCGCGGCGCGTCGCCGAACAGGGCGGAGAAGACCTGGTCAATCGTTAGCGGCACCGGGCCTTGCGCCAGCCCGAGCAGGGAAATCAACAGGCTGGCGGCCATCAGCAGCAGACAGCTGGCTATCAGGCGGCGGGACGGGGCAATCACTGGCCACCTCCGCGCGGCTGGCGCCGCACCAGCCAGATCAGCACCGGCGCGCCGAGAAAGGCGCTCACCACCGATACCCGCAGTTCGCCGGGCACCAGCAGGCGGCCAATCACGTCGGCAAACAGCAGCAGGGCCGGGGTGGCCAGCAGGGTGACCGGCAGCGACCAGCGATGATCGGCCCCCACCAGCCAGCGGGCCATATGCGGCATCATCAGGCCGATAAAGGCGATCGGCCCGACCACGGCGGTAGCGCTGCCGCACAGGACGGTAATCACAATCAGGCCGATCAGCTGGGTGCGGGCGACGCGGCTGCCGAGGGCGGTGGCGGTATCGTTACCGAGGCTCAGGCTGTTAAGCGCCCGGCTCAGCAGCAGGGCGGCGATCCCCGCCATCGCCACCGGCAGCAGGACAATTTTCAGCGTCTGCAGGGTGCGGATATCCAGCGAACCGGCCTGCCAGAAGCGCAGCTGATCGTAGACGTCCGGGTTGAGCAGGGCGATGCCGTTGGACAGCCCCTCCAGTACCGCCGCGAGGGCGACCCCGGCGAGGGTGAGGCGCACCGGGCTCAGCTGGCCGCCGCCCTGACTGCCGGTGAAGGCCACCAGCAGCGAGGCGCAGAGCGCACCGCAAAACGCCAGCAGCAGCTGTTCCTGCGGGGAGGTGATCCCGAACAGCGCCGCGCCGAGGACGATGGCGAAGCTGGCGCCGGAGTTGACCCCCAGCAGGCCGGGGTCGGCCAGCGGGTTACGGGTGAGCGTTTGCATCAGCGCGCCGGCGAGGCCGAGGGCGACGCCGGCCAGCAGACCGGCCAGGGTGCGCGGCAGGCGCGCGTCCAGCACGATGGTGCAGTCGGCGCTTTGACAGGTTCCGCTAAAGGCGGTGAATACCGTGCCGATCGGCAACGATTTGGCGCCGATGGTCAGGCTAAGCGCGGCGGCTAAGGCGAGTAACAGCAACAATCCGGGCACGGCGACAGAGCGTACCGCGGTCGTAGAAAACGACATAACTGACATCCCTGATATGATAATGATAGTAATTATCGTTATCGATTTTATTCAGCTATGGTAGCATGACCCACAGTAAAAAGGGTATTAAAAATAACGACAAGGCGCTGTAATGAACCGACAATCCTGGCTGCTCAACCTCAGCCTGCTGAAAACTCACCCGGCGTTTCGCGCCGTTTTTATCGCTCGCTTTATCTCTATTCTGTCGCTTGGCCTGCTGGGCGTGGCCATCCCGGTGCAGATCCAGATGATGACCCATTCGACCTGGCAGGTCGGGTTGTCGGTGACGCTGACCGGCGCGTCGATGTTTATTGGCCTGATGGTGGGGGGGGTACTGGCCGACCGCTATGAGCGCAAACGCCTGATCCTGCTGGCGCGCGGCACCTGCGGCGTGGGCTTTGTCGGCCTGTGTCTGAACGCCCTGCTGCCGGAGCCGTCGCTGGCGGCGATCTACCTGCTGGGGATCTGGGATGGGTTCTTCGCCTCGTTGGGGGTGACCGCGCTGCTGGCGGCGACGCCGGCGCTGGTGGGGCGGGAAAATCTGATGCAGGCCGGGGCCATCACTATGCTCACGGTGCGTCTGGGCTCGGTGATTTCGCCGATGATCGGCGGCCTGCTGCTGGCCTCCGGCGGTGTGGCCTGGAATTTCGGCCTGGCGGCGGCGGGGACCTTTATCACCACCTTAACCCTGCTGCGTCTGCCACAGCTGCCGCCGCCTCCGCAGCCGCGCGAGCATCCGCTGCGTGCCCTGCTGGCGGGGCTGACCTTCCTCTGCCAGAGTCCGCTTATCGGCGGGATTGCGCTGCTCGGCGGCCTGCTGACCATGGCCAGCGCGGTGCGGGTGCTCTATCCGGCGCTGGCCGGGAGCTGGCAGATGTCGGCCGGGCAGATTGGCCTGCTGTACGCCGCGATTCCGCTCGGCGCGGCGCTGGGGGCGTTGACCAGCGGCCAGCTGGCCCAGACCGTGCGGCCGGGCGCGCTGATGCTGGCGACGACGGTGTGCTCCTTTGTCGCCATTGCGCTGTTCAGCCTGATGCCGCACTGGGCGTTGGGCGCGCTGTGCCTGGCGCTGTTTGGCTGGCTGAGCGCTATTAGCTCGCTGCTGCAGTACACCCTGATCCAGACCCAGACGCCGGAACATATGCTCGGGCGAATTAACGGTCTGTGGACCGCGCAGAACGTTACCGGCGACGCCATCGGCGCGGCGCTGCTCGGCGGGTTAGGGGCGGTGATGACGCCGGTCGCTTCCGCCAGCGCCAGCGGCTGGGCGCTGGCCCTCGTCGGCGTGCTGCTGGTGGGGCTGCTACGCGAGCTGCGCCGTTTCCAGCGCCCGGAAATAGTCAACGAAAGCTGAGTACGGTGCGATTGCCCGGTGGCGGCTACGGCTTACCGGGCCTACGGTACTGGGGCCTCGGGCGTTGTAGGCCGGGCAAGCGCCGCGCCGCCCGGCAAGGTGTTCCGACCGCGTACCCGTCCTGATGCCCGGTGGCGGCTACGCCTTACCGGGCCTGGGGTCTGGCCTGGAGGGCGCAAGCATTGTAGGCCGGTGCAAGCGTAGCGCCGCCCGGCAAAGCGTTCAGGCCGCGTACCCGTCCCGATGGCACGGCCCGCGTTAGCCGAACAGGCTGGAGAGACGCTGGAGCACTAGCAGGGCGCTGTAGTAGTCAAGACGGAAGGTCTCGGTGCCCAGCGGGTAAACGCGTTTGCCTTCGACCGCCGGGAGATGCGCCAGCAGCGGGTTGGCGTAAATGGCATCGACATCTTTCTGGTCGCCGGCGAACAGGAACAGGCTCTGGCCGTTCAGACCGGCGGCCAGATTCTCCCCGCCCAGCTGCACGATATCGTGGCGTTTGCCCTGACTATGGCTGGCGGGCAGGCCGCCCGGCAGCGTCGCCAGGCTAAAGCCCAGCTGTTCGAGCATCTGCCCCTGGGCCGATTCCGGCGTCCAGATATTGGCGCTGTGCGCGGCGGCGGTATAGACGAGGGCGGTGACCGGCTGCGGCGGCAGCTTCATTTTTTCTTTTAACGAAACGAGCTGTTTATTGAAGTCGGCGATGCGCGCGCTGGCCTGCTGCTCATGGCCGGTGATCTGCCCCAACTGGGTAAGCAGCGTTTGCCAGCTTTTATCGTCATAGTTGATGACCAGCGTCGGGGCGATCGTTTTGAGCTGATCGTACAGCGGCAGGGCGGAGTCGCCGCCGGTGGCGCTCACCAGGATCAGATCCGGCATCTGGGCGGCCACCGCTTCCGCGCTCGGTTCGCCGATGTACAGCCGCGTCAGCTTGCGGGCTTTGGCGACCTCACTCCACTGGCGCAGAAAGCCCTGGCTATCGGCCACGCGGTTGTTCGGGGTGGTGGCGCCGCTGGCGACCACCGGGGCGTCGATCGCCAGCAGCGAGCCGGTGAGGGTCACGCTGGTGGAGACAATGCGCAGCGGCTGGCTCGGCAGGGTGTGCGTTCCGTAGCTGTCGGTGACCTGGCGCGGCCAGTCCGCCGCCTGGGCTGAGGTAATTCCTAAAAACAACAGCATGCCGGCCAGCGCACCGCGGCGGTAAAAAGAAGAGAAGTTCACGTCATCGCATCCTGATTCGAAGGGTAATAAATGCGTCTCATTTTCAACTTTGCGCCGACAGGATGCAAGCCAAAGTGGCGGCGCGATGACGTAACGCGGTTGACATGACGGGCAATACCTTTTAGGTTAGCCAACCAAAATACAAATGATAATTATTCGTAATATATTTATCGTTTTTGGAGGATGATATGGAAACGTCACTGGCTGAGGATGTACAGAAATCTACCCGGACCTTATCGCCGGACAGCTTCTTCTTTATGTCGCCGTACCGCAGTTTTAGCACCTCAGGCTGCTTCCGCCGCTTCTCAGCGCCCGCCGACGGCGGCGATGCGCTGAATGGCGAGTTCCAGCAGCAGATGGCCGCCGCCTTTGCCGAGGCCCGGGCGGCGGGGATCCGCAAGCCGGTGATGGTTGGGGCCATCCCGTTCGACACCTGTCAGCCTTCCGAGCTCTATATCCCGGAGCGCTGGGAAGCGTTCTCGCGCCCGGAAAAACAGCGTTCCGCCCGCTATGCCGCGCCGCTGGAGACGATGGAGGTGGTGGAGCGCCGGGAGATCCCGGAACAGGATGCGTTTTTAGCCATGGTGGAACGCGCCGCCGCGCTGACCGCCACTCCGGAAGTGGACAAAGTGGTGCTATCACGACTTATCGATATCACCACCCGCGATCCTGTCGATAGCGGCGCCCTGATGGAGCGACTGATCGCCCAGAACCCCGCCAGCTTCAACTTCCATGTGCCGCTCTCCGACGGCGGCGTGCTGCTGGGCGCCAGCCCGGAGCTGCTGCTGCGCAAAGAAGGACCGCACTTCAGCTCGCTGCCGCTGGCCGGCTCCGCCCGCCGCCAGCCGGACGATGTGCTGGACCGCGAAGCGGGCAACAGGCTGCTGGCGTCCGGCAAAGATCGCCACGAGCACGAACTGGTGACCCAGGCGATGAAGAGCGTGCTGGGCCCGCGCAGCAGCCAGCTGTCGCTGCCGGCATCGCCGCAGCTGATCACCACCCCAACGCTCTGGCATCTGGCGACGCCGATCGAGGGCACGGCGCTGGCGGAAGAAAACGCCATGTCGCTGGCCTGCCTGCTGCACCCGACGCCGGCGCTGAGCGGCTTCCCGCACCAGGCGGCGAAGCGCCTGATTGCCGACCTGGAACCCTTCGACCGCCAGCTGTTCGGCGGCATCGTCGGCTGGTGTGACGATGAAGGCAACGGCGAATGGGTGGTGACCATCCGCTGCGCGCGTCTGCAGCAGCGTACGCTGCGCCTGTTTGCCGGCGCAGGCATCGTTCCGGCCTCCTCGCCGCTGGGCGAATGGCGCGAAACCGGCGTCAAACTGACCACCATGCTTAACGTATTTGGCTTGAATTAAGAGGCAAGGATGATTGCATTTACCCGTTGGCCGGATGAGTTCGCGGCCCGCTATCGCCAAAAAGGCTACTGGCAGGATCTGCCATTAACCAATCTGATCACCCGTCACGCGGAAAACGACGCCGTGGCGATTATCGATGGCGATCGACACATTAGCTACCGCCAGTTTAACCAGCGGGTGGACAACCTTGCCTGCTCTCTGCAGCGTCAGGGACTGAAGCGCGGGGAAACCGCGCTGGTGCAGCTGGGCAACGTCGCCGAGTTTTACATCACCTTCTTCGCGCTGCTGCGCATCGGCGTCGCGCCGGTGAACGCGTTGTTCAGCCACCAGCGCAGCGAGCTTAACGCCTACGCCGCGCAGATTAAACCGGCGCTGCTGATCGCCGACCGCGAGCACGCGCTCTTTGCCGACGATAGCTTTCTTCACGCGTTTATCGCTGAACATCCTTCCCTGCGCGTGGCGCTGCTGCGTAACGACGGCGGCGAGCGCGATCTGGCGACGGAGATTAACCGCCCGGCGGATAACTTTATCGCTAACCCAACCCCTGCCGACGAAGTGGCCTTTTTCCAGCTCTCCGGCGGCAGCACCGGGACGCCGAAGCTGATCCCGCGTACCCATAACGACTACGACTACAGTATCCGCCGCAGCAACGAGATCTGCGGGATTAACGCTGAGACGCGCTACCTCAACGCGCTGCCGGCGGCGCATAACTATGCGATGAGCTCCCCGGGGTCGCTGGGCGTTTTCCTCGCCGGCGGGCGAGTGATCCTTGCCGCCGACCCCAGCGCCACCCTCTGTTTCCCGCTGATTGAAAAACATCAGATCAACGTCGCCTCGCTGGTGCCGCCGGCGGTCAGCCTGTGGCTGCAGGCGATCCATGAATGGGGCGGCAATGCCCAGCTGCAGTCGCTGCAGCTGCTGCAGGTCGGCGGCGCGCGCCTGTCGGCGACCCTTGCCGCGCGCATCCCGGCGGAAATTGGCTGCCAGCTGCAGCAGGTGTTCGGCATGGCGGAGGGGCTGGTGAATTACACCCGCCTTAACGACAGCCCTGAGCGGATCATTCATACCCAGGGCTGCCCGATGTGCCCGGACGATGAAGTGTGGGTGGCGGATGCCGACGGCAACCCGCTGCCGCGCGGCGAAGTGGGCCGCCTGATGACCCGCGGGCCGTACACCTTCCGCGGCTACTACAACAGCCCGCAGCATAACGCGGAAGCCTTTGACGCCGACGGGTTTTACTGTTCCGGCGATCTGATATCGATCGATGAAGACGGGTATATCACCGTCCAGGGCCGGGAAAAAGACCAGATCAACCGCGGCGGCGAGAAGATCGCCGCCGAAGAGATCGAAAACCTGCTGCTGCGCCATGAGGCGGTGATCCACGCCGCGCTGGTCAGCATTGAAGACAACCTGCTGGGCGAGAAGAGCTGCGCTTACCTGGTGGCGACCTCGCCGCTGCGCGCCGTCGCGGTGCGCCGCTTCCTGCGCGAGCAGGGGGTGGCTGAATTTAAACTGCCGGACCGCGTGGAGTGCGTTGCCGCGCTGCCGCTGACGCCGGTGGGCAAAGTCGATAAGAAACAATTACGTCAGTGGCTGGCCGAAGGCAAGCTGGGCTGAAGGAGAACAGAAAATGGCAATCCCTAAATTACAGGCTTACGCGCTGCCGGAAGCCAGCGATATCCCGGCGAACAAAGTCAGCTGGGCCTTTGAGCCCTCCCGCGCCGCGCTGCTGATCCACGATATGCAGGAGTATTTCCTCAATTTCTGGGGCGAAAACAGCGCGATGATGGAGAAAGTGGTGGCCAATATCGCCGCCCTGCGCGACTTCTGCAAACAGAACGGCATTCCGGTGTACTACACCGCCCAGCCGAAAGAGCAGAGCGATGAAGATCGCGCGCTGCTGAATGATATGTGGGGGCCGGGGCTGACCCGTTCGCCGGAGCAGCAGCAGGTGATTGCCGCCCTGGCGCCGGATGAAGACGACACCGTGCTGGTGAAATGGCGCTACAGCGCGTTTCATCGCTCGCCGTTGGAGGCGATGCTGAAGGAGAGCGGCCGCGACCAGCTGATCATCACCGGCGTGTATGCCCATATCGGCTGCATGACCACCGCCACCGACGCCTTTATGCGCGATATCAAACCGTTCTTTGTCGCCGACGCGCTGGCGGACTTCAGCCGCGAAGAGCACCTGATGGCGCTGAAATACGTCGCCGGCCGCTCCGGCCGCGTGGTGATGACCGAAGCGCTGTTGCCGCTGCCGGCCTCCAAAGCGGCGCTGCGCGCGCTGATCCTGCCGCTGCTCGACGAATCCGACGAACCGCTGGATGATGAAAACCTGATCGACTACGGTCTGGATTCGGTGCGGATGATGGCCCTGGCCGCCCGCTGGCGCAAAGTGCACGGCGATATCGACTTCGTGATGCTGGCGAAAAACCCGACCATCGACGCCTGGTGGGCGCTGCTTTCCCGCGAGGTGCGATAATGGCGGCGCTGGATTTTTGCGGTCAGACCGTGTGGGTGACCGGCGCAGGTAAAGGGATCGGTTATGCCACCGCGCTGGCTTTTGTGGAGGCCGGCGCCAACGTCACCGGTTTCGACCTCGCCTTTGACGGCGAACGCTACCCGTTTGCGACCGAAACGCTGGACGTCGCCGATGCCGACCGGGTGCGCGAGGTGTGCAGCCGCCTGTTGGCGAACACCGAGCGGTTAGACGTGCTGGTGAACGCCGCCGGGATCCTGCGCATGGGCGCCACCGACCAGCTAAGCGCGGAAGACTGGCAGCAGACCTTCGCGGTCAACGTCGGCGGGGCGTTCAACCTGTTTCAGCAGACGATGGCCCAGTTCCGTCGCCAGCGGGGCGGGGCCATCGTCACCGTCGCCTCCGATGCCGCGCACACGCCGCGCATCGGCATGAGCGCCTATGGCGCCTCGAAGGCGGCGCTGAAAAGCCTGGCGCTGACCGTCGGCCTTGAGCTGGCGGGCAGCGGGGTGCGCTGTAATCTGGTATCGCCGGGCTCTACCGATACCGATATGCAGCGCACGCTGTGGGTCAGCGACGATGCGGAGCAGCAACGGATCCGCGGTTTCGGCGAGCAGTTTAAGCTCGGCATCCCGCTGGGTAAAATTGCCCGCCCGCAGGAGATTGCGAATACCATTCTGTTCCTCGCCTCTGCTCATGCCAGCCATATCACCCTGCAGGATATCGTGGTGGACGGCGGCTCGACGCTGGGGGCGTAAATGGCCTGGAAACGAGCGCTCACGCTGGCGGCGCTGAACGCCAGCAGCGAAAACACCCTGGTGGCGCATTTGGGGATCGTCTACACCCGGCTGGAGGCGGGGCTGCTGGAGGCGGAAATGCCGGTGGATGCCCGCACCCATCAGCCGTTTGGCCTGCTGCACGGCGGGGCCTCAGCGGCGCTGGCGGAGACGCTGGGGTCGATGGCCGGCTGGCTGATGACCGAAGAGGGGCAGTGCGTGGTGGGCACCGAGCTGAACGCCACCCATCACCGGGCGGTCTCCAGCGGGAAAGTGCGCGGCGAGTGCCGCCCGCTGCATCTTGGCCGGCAGAGCCAGAGCTGGGAGATTGTGGTGTATGACGAGAAGGGGCGGCGCTGCTGCACCTGTCGTCTGGGCACCGCGGTGCTGGGCTAAGTAGCCACGCTTTCCCCGGCTTGCGCTACGCTTAGCCGGGCTACGTATCGGCGCAATGGGTAGCCCGGATAAGGCGCAGCGCGCCGCCATCCGGGAATCTCCCTGCTCGCGCTGCGCTTAGCAGGGCTACGGTTTCTGGGCCAGGAAGCCGCTGTTTCCCCGGCTTGCGCTGCGCTTAGCCGGGCTACGTATCGGCGCAATGGGTAGCCCGGATAAGGCGCAGCGCGCCGCCATCCGGGAATATCCCTGCTCGGCTGTACTTAGCAGGGCTACGGTTTCTCGGTCAGGAAGCCGCTGTTTCCCCGGCTTGCGCTGCGCTTAGCCGGACTACGGATCTGTAGGTCGGGTAAGGCGTTAGCCGCCACCCGACAAACAAACGGCACCGTTCACGATAATCCTTTCATTCATTTTCCTGCCTTAAGTGATCTCGCTAGCAATGTGAGACAAATCTCTGTGGGTGGACGGCATCTGCGCTGTTTCGATGTTGTTAAATTCTGCGTTGTGTTCTAGAAACAAACTGTAACATCCTGATTACCCTACCGGTGGACCACAACAATGAATAATTCAGGGAAATACCTTATCTGGGCACTGCTCTCCGTGATCGGAGCCTTTGCCCTCGGCTACATTGCTTTAAACCGGGGTGAGCAGATCAACGCGCTGTGGATTGTCGTCGCGGCAGTCTGCGTTTATCTGATCGCGTATCGTTTTTACGGCCTGTATATCGCCAAAACCGTGCTCGGCGTCGACCCGACGCGCATGACGCCCGCGGTGCGGCATAACGATGGCCTCGACTATGTCCCGACTGACAAAAAAGTGCTGTTCGGTCACCATTTTGCCGCCATCGCCGGCGCGGGGCCGCTGGTGGGCCCGGTGCTCGCCGCGCAGATGGGCTATCTGCCGGGGATGATCTGGATCCTCGCCGGCGTAGTGCTGGCCGGGGCGGTGCAGGACTTTATGGTGCTGTTCGTTTCCACCCGTCGCGACGGCCGTTCGCTGGGCGAGCTGGTGAAAGAGGAGATGGGGGCGACCGCCGGGGTGATTGCCCTGGTGGCGACCTTTATGATCATGGTGATCATCCTCGCGGTGCTGGCGATGATCGTGGTGAAAGCGCTGACCCACAGCCCGTGGGGAACCTATACCGTGGCCTTTACCATTCCGCTGGCGCTGTTTATGGGGATCTATATTCGCTATCTGCGCCCGGGGCGCATTGGCGAAGTGTCGGTGATTGGGCTGGTATTGCTGGTGTTCGCCATTATCTCCGGCGGCTGGGTAGCGGAAAGCCCGACCTGGGCGCCGTTCTTTGACTTTACCGGCGTCCAGCTCACCTGGATGCTGGTGGGCTACGGCTTTGTCGCCGCAGTGCTGCCGGTCTGGCTGCTGCTCGCCCCGCGCGACTACCTCTCCACCTTCCTGAAAATCGGCACTATCGTCGGTCTGGCGATCGGCATTCTGATTATGCGTCCGACCCTGACCATGCCGGCGCTGACCAAATTTATCGACGGCACTGGCCCGGTATGGACTGGCAACCTGTTCCCGTTCCTGTTTATCACCATCGCTTGCGGCGCGGTGTCGGGCTTCCACGCCCTGATTGCCTCCGGTACCACGCCGAAGATGCTGGCGAATGAAAATCAGGCCTGCTTTATCGGCTACGGCGGCATGCTGATGGAATCCTTCGTGGCGATTATGGCGCTGGTGGCCGCCTGTATCATTGACCCGGGCGTCTACTTCGCGATGAATAGCCCGATGGCGGTGCTGGCGCCGGCGGGAACCACCGATGTGGTGGCCTCGGCGGCGCAGGTGGTGAGCGGTTGGGGCTTTGCGATTACCCCGGAAACGTTGACGCATATCGCGAATGAGGTGGGCGAGCAGTCCATCATCTCCCGCGCCGGCGGGGCGCCTACGCTGGCGGTGGGCATGGCCTACATTCTCCACGGCGCGCTGGGCGGGTTGATGGACGTCTCGTTCTGGTACCACTTCGCCATTCTGTTTGAAGCGCTGTTTATCCTGACGGCGGTGGATGCCGGCACCCGTGCGGCGCGCTTTATGCTGCAGGATCTGCTGGGGGTGATATCCCCGAACCTGAAGCGTACTGACTCGTTACCGGCTAACCTGCTGGCGACGGCGCTGTGCGTGCTGGCATGGGGCTACTTCCTCCATCAGGGAGTGGTCGATCCGCTGGGCGGCATTAACACCCTGTGGCCGCTGTTCGGTATCGCCAACCAGATGCTGGCGGGGATGGCGCTGATGCTCTGCGCAGTGGTGCTGTTCAAGATGAAACGTCAGCGCTATGCGTGGGTGGCGCTGGTGCCGACTGCCTGGCTGCTGATCTGTACCCTCACCGCCGGCTGGCAGAAGGCCTTCAGCCCGGACAATAAAGTGGGCTTCCTGGCGATTGCCAACAAGTTCCAGGCGATGATCGACAGCGGCAAAATCCCGGCGCAGTACACCGAGTCGCAGCTGGCGCAGCTGGTGTTTAACAACCGTCTCGATGCCGGGCTGACCATCTTCTTTATGATCGTGGTGGTGGTGCTGGCGCTGTTCTCGATTAAAACCGCGCTGGCGGCGCTGAAAGAGAATAAACCGACGGCGAAAGAGACACCGTATGAGCCAATGCCTGAAAACCTGGACGCGATAGTGACCCAGGCGAAAGGGGCGCATTAACCTGTGTGCCGGGTGGCGGCTTCGCCTTACCCGGCGTACTTTTTCTGTGAGATCAGAATTATGTTCGACACCCTTTCCAAAGCAGGTAAGTACCTGGGCCAGGCCGCCAAAATGATGATCGGCGTGCCGGATTACGACAACTACGTCGAGCACATGCGCGTCAACCATCCGGATCAGACGCCAATGACCTACGAAGCATTTTTCCGCGAACGCCAGGACGCCCGCTACGGCGGCAAGGGCGGGGCGAAGTGCTGTTAACCCTCTTTCGGCAGATAGAGGCTGATCTGCTCCTGCTTACAGCCGTAGAGCGCCGCTAGCTTCTCGCGGGTGCGCTTCTGCGGACGGGAGTCCAGCGCTTCCAGCTGTGACACGGCGGACTGGCTGATGCCGAGCTTTTCGGCGACCTCCTGCTGGGACATCCCGCGCAGGATGCGCCACGCAGCCTGCAGGCTGACGTTTTCTTTATGCATCACGTCGCATACTTCGCCTGGCAGCATGACGTTATCATAGATGTCTGATTCATAAGGAATATCTTCCCAGTCGCTTTCATCCTCGTCGTCGTACTCCAGCAGAGCCAGGCGCATACGAAAGTAATCACTGTAAGGAATGACGACATACTGGTCTTTTCCTTCTTCATCCTTGATGTACTGAATAGTCATATTCGGCATGCTCCTCATGCAGGTAGGTGGTGGTGGTTCGGCGTTTAACCGCCACTATCGATTTTAGAAAATGGCTTATCTGCCGTTTTTGACCAGACAATCTTCATCCGTACCTCCACTGTACGACCACACTAAATATAAGGAAATAATAAGACTATTAGATAAATTCCGAATTTCTTATGGGGTAGGGTAGAGCGAGAAAAAACGCAGGTAAGCGGCAAAACGCAACCCGTCGAGGCGGCTCGAAAAGGCCTCTGCCGGGCGACAGAGGCTTGCAGAAAATGTGCGATCAGGCGTTCAAACCGCCATCCACGTCCAGCCCGGTGCCGGAGATCTGCCCGGCGGCCGGGCTGGCGAGGAAGGTGACCGCCGCGGCGATGTCTTCCGGCTGGCCGTAGTGACCTAACGCAATAAGTTGACGCTGGGCATCGGCCTGCTCGCCGTCTTCCGGGTTCATATCGCTGTTGGTCGGGCCGGGATGGACGAGGTTAACGGTGATCCCGCGGGGGCCTAAATCGCGCGCCAGGCCGCGGGTAAGGGAGTTGAGGGCGGACTTGGTCATCGAGTAAACCGCGATGCCCGGCTGCGCCACGCGGTTAGCCAGACAGCTGCCGATGTTGATGATGCGCCCGCCGTCTGACATATGCACCAGCGCCTCCTGGATGGCGATAACCACCCCACGAATATTGACGTTGATAAGCGCGTCGATGTCCGCCAGCGTCATGGACTCCAGCGGGCCGCCGCGCGCGATCCCGGCGTTGTTGACCAGAATGTCCAGCCCGCCGAGGGAACGCGCCGCATGGGTGACGGCATCCTGAATCGCCTGCGCGCTGGCGCTGTCGGCCTGCACTGCTTCACCGTGCCGGCCCAGCGCTTTTATTTCGTCGGCGACCGCCTGGGCTTTATCGGCCGATTTTTCATACGTAATAACCACATCGGCGCCGGCGCGCGCCAGCGACAGGGCGATAGCCCGACCCAACCCACGGCTGGCGCCGGTAACCAGCGCCTTCTTACCTGTTAAATCGATCTGCATGATAACCTCGTTGCGAGAGTGGTGAGAATCATCATTAGGTATAGACGGTCGGGGTGATTAACGGCTGAAGGATTCCACCTTCTCAAACGCCGCGCGCAGAACCTCAGGGGTTAACGTCACCGGTAAATAGTGAATCGACTCGCCCGGGCGCAGGGTATGGGCAATGACCCGGTCAAGCTCTGCGCGGTTATTGATATCGACCTCCAGCGCCGCCAGCGTCGCCGGCAGGTTAAAGCGCTGCCAGGCCTGCACCAGCTGCGCCAGGACCTCATCCTGACCGAGCAGGGCGCTTTGCACCAGAATGCCGTAGGCCACCTTGGTGCCGTGGAGGAATTTATCCGTTTGCGGCAGCACCGTCAGCCCGTTATGCACCGCGTGGGCGGCGGCGACCCGAGTGTAACGTTCCCCCAGCCCGCCAACCATCCCGCCGCCGGCGATAACCGCATCCACCACATCGCGAAACGCCTGGGTCAGCTCGCCGCGGCGCTGGTCCGCCAGCGCCGTTTCGCTGCTGGCCAGCAGCACGTCGCGGATCGCCAGCGCGCCGTTAATCCCCAGCCGCACGGTGAGCGGCAGCGCCTCCGGCTGCGGCGCCAGCACCACTGCCTCATACCATTTGGCTAAGGTGTCGCCAATGCCCGCCAGCAGGTACTCCGCCGGGGCGTTGAGAATGATGCGCGGCTCGACCAGCACCAGGAAATTCGCGTCATCGAAGATCTCAAAATTCAGGGCCTGTCCGGCGTCGCTGTACCACACCGACAGCGGCGTCCATGCCGCGCAGGTGGCGGCGATGGTCGGGATGGCCACCAGCGGAACTCCCAGGCGGCGGGCCAGCACTTTCGCGCTGTCGAGCAGCGCGCCGCCGCCTACGCCAATCACTACCGCCCGATCGTCACCTGAGGCCTGCGCCAGCGCCGCCACATCGCGTTCGCTGCAGTGGCCGGTAAAGCGGATCTTTTTTGCCTCCGGCAGGTGGAAGGCCGCCGGCAGAAAAGGTTCGGCGCCGGCCAGGGCGCGCTCGCCATAGACCCACACCGCCCGCGATAGCTGGTCGGCGTTAAAAAAATCGCTTAGCCGCTGAAGGCTGCCAGGGTGGGAGAAATAGTTGGCCGGGCCGGGCACGACGCGGATCTCGCTGTTGCTCATGAAAGCTGTCCTTATAGGTGTTGGGCTAACCTGATGTTATGTCTGGACATCCAGATGGCTAATATTATTTCGTTGTATCTTATGCTTTTTACGCAGTTGTCAGCCAGCGGCGGCTATGAAAAATTCGTTAAATCAGAAGATTAATTGCCGCACGGGAGCAGTGATGAGCGCGAATCGCCTTGAGATGCATAACATTAGCCTGGCCTTCTCCGGCTTTCAGGCGCTGAACAAGGTGGCCTTCACCCTTCATGGCGGGTCGGTGCATGCCCTGACCGGCGCCAACGGCGCGGGTAAGTCGACGCTGATGGCGGTGCTGTGCGGCACCCACGCCCATTATCAGGGCGAAGTGACGATCAATAACCAGCCGGTCACCATTCGTTCGCCGCGGGATGCCAAACAGCTGGGGATCCACCTGGTGCAGCAGGAGGTGGACGTGGCGCTGGTGCCGGGCCTGAGCATTGCCGAAAACATCATGCTGGACAGGCTGGCGGAGCCGGGGACGACCTTCCGCTGGTCGCGGGTTCGGCAGCTGGCGCGCGAGGCGCTGGCGCAGCTGGACGTGGCGCTGGACGTCAGGCGCTCTATTGACAGCTGCACGCTCGCCGAAAAACAGCAGATCCTGCTGGCCCGCGCCCTGTCGCACCATTGCCGCTTTCTGATCCTCGATGAACCCACCGCGCCGCTGGATCAGCATGAAAGCGAACGCCTGTTTGCGGTGGTACGCCGTCTGCAGCAGCAGGGGATCGGGGTGGTGTTTATTTCGCACCGCATCCACGAGCTGAAGGCGATCTGCGACACCCTGACGGTGCTGCGCGATGGGCGTCTGATTGAGAGTGGCCCGATGGCGCCGCTGAGCGGGGAACAGATTGTCGAAAAGATGCTGGGCCACGAGCTGAGCGATATCTTCCCGCCGCCGCGTCCGCCGCACGGTGAAGACGTGCTGCTGCAGGTGGAAGGGCTGCACGATGAGGCGCTGCTGCAGGATATCTCGCTGCGCCTGCGTAAGGGGGAAATTCTGGGGATCGCCGGGCTGGCCGGGGCGGGCAAAACCGAGCTGTGCAAAGCGCTGTTCGGCGCCAGCAAAAGCCGGGTGCAGCGCGGCGAGCTGAACGGCCAGCCGTGGCGACCACGGGATCCCGCCGACTCGGTGGGGCGCGGCCTGGTGCTGGTCCCGGAGGAGCGGCGCAAAGAGGGCATTTTCATCGAAGAGCCGATCGCGATGAACCTGGCGGTCAGCGCCGATAACCACTTTTCGCACTGGAGCCTGTTCGGCCATCGCCAGGCCTGGCGCTGGGCGGAGGAGGTGATAGCCCGCCTCGGCGTGCGCGCCACCGGTCCCGGTCAGACGCTGCGCCGTCTGTCCGGCGGCAATCAGCAGAAGGTGGCCATTGGCAAATGGTTGCGCGGCGATGCCAACGTTTTGATTTTTGACGAACCGACCAAAGGGGTCGATGTGAAAGCGAAAACCGATCTGTTCATGCTGATCGATGGTCTGGCGCGGGAAGGCAAAGGGGTGATTTATGCCTCGGGTGAATTCGCCGAGCTGGTCGGTTTATGCGATCGCATCTGCGTACTATGGGACGGACGGATCGTGGCGGAGATCCCCGGCGCGGAAGCCCGGGAAGAGACACTGCTTTATTATTCAACCGGAGGAGCGGCAGCGTGAGCAAGGCCCTGGCAGTGAACGCGACGGTATCGGGCCGTCAGCGATTTTTTGATTTTCTCTATAAGTGGGGCATGTTGCTGACCGTGGTGCTGCTGGTGGCGGTCTTTGGCTTCGCCTCGGACAACTTCCTTGACCCGTTCAACATCATCAACATTCTGCGCTCGATAGCCATCGTGACGGTGATTGCCATTGGGGTGTCGATTTCCCTCACCATCGGCGGCTTCGATCTTTCCGTCGGATCGACGGCGTCGCTGGCCAACGCCCTGGTGATCTCTCTGTTTGTCTGGCACGGCCTGGGGACCACCGAAGCCATTCTGATCACCCTCGCGCTCTGCACCCTGGTGGGGCTGTTTAACGCCTTTCTGATCGTGGTGCTGCGCATCCCCGACATGCTCGCCACCCTGGCCAGCCTGTTTGTGATTCAGGGGGTGGCAATGACATACAGCTACGGCGGGTCGATTACCGAAAACATGGTGCTGCCGAGCGGCGAGATGGCGGAAGGCACCCTCCCGGCGGCATTTGGCGCGCTGGGCCAGGTGCCGACCATCGTCATCATCATGCTGGTGGTGACGCTGGTCGCCCAGCTGGCGCTGTCGTTCACCACCCACGGCCGGCGGATGTACGCCATCGGCGGCAACCCGGAGGCGGCGCGGCTCTCCGGCCTGCGGATCACGCGTTATAAAGTGGCGGCGTACGTGATTGCCTCGCTGCTGGCCGGGCTCGGCGGCATTCTGCTGGCCTCGCGTATCGGATCGTCGCAGGTTAACGCCGGCGGCGGCTATCTGATGGACGCGGTGGCGGCGGCCTGGATCGGCTTTTCGCTGGCCGGCTCCGGCAAACCGAACGCCCTGGGGACGCTGGTGGGGGCGGTGATCCTCGGCGTGCTCTCCAACGGGCTGGTGATGCTCTCGGTGCCGTATTACGCGATGGACATTATTAAAGGGCTGGTACTGGCTGGCGCGCTGGCACTGACCTATTTTCAGCGCCGTACTTAACATTTTACAGGGTAAACCGCATGAAAAAGATCGCACTCTCTCTCATTACGCTGGGTCTGCTGCAGTCGACGGCGGCGCTGGCCACCGCCCCGACGCCGGTGCCGGCGGCCATTGCCGAACACAATGGCCCGATCCGCATTGCAGTGATCCGCAACCTGGGGTCTGACGATAACACCACCCAGTTTGTCGCCGGGGCGCTGCAGGAAGGCAAAAAGCTCGGTTTCAAAATCAGCACCTTCCTGAGCAACGGCGATGACGCCAAATTCCAGGACTTCGTCAACCAGGCGATCAGCCAGAAATACGACGGCATTATTCTCTCCCAGGGGCGTGACCCCTATTCGACGGCCCTGGTGAAGAAGGCGGTGGACGCCGGGATCAAAGTGGCGGTGTTCGATACCGCGGTGAGCGGCGAGATCCCCGGCGTGACGGTCAGCCAGCAGGATGACGCCTCACTGACCGATCTCTCCTTTGGCCAGTTGGTGAAAGACTTCAACGGCAAAGCCAACATCGTCAAGCTGTGGGTGGCGGGTTTCCCGCCAATGGAGCGCCGTCAGGCGGCTTACCAGACGCTGCTGAAGCAAAATCCGGGGATTAAAGAGCTGGAGTCGATCGGCGCCGTTTCGTCCGATGTGCAGGGCGACACTGCCAACAAGGTGGGGGCGATCCTCGCCAAATATCCGAAAGGGAAAATCGACGCTATCTGGGGCACCTGGGATGCCTTTAGCCAGGGGGCCTATAAGGCGCTGAAAGAGAACGGCCGCACCGAGATCAAACTCTACAGTATTGATATTTCCAACCAGGATCTGCAGCTGATGCGCGAAGCCGGCAGCCCGTGGAAGGTGAGCGTGGCGGTGGATCCGAAGCTTATCGGCGCGACCAACGTGCGGCTGATCGCCAATAAGATCGCCGGCGAGCCGACGCCGGCCACCTACGACTTCAAGGCGGCGGCGATCCCGCAGGCGCTGCTGGCGGCCCAGCCGGGGGCGGTGAACGTGGCCACGCTGGGGAAAATCATTCCGGGCTGGGGCCAGACGGAAGACTTTATCGCGCCGTGGTTTGCGACGCTGGAAGCGAAAAACAAATAAAACGAAGCCGGGTGGCGGCGGGGGCGGCCTGTTGCCCTTTCCCACAGGGAGAGGGGGAAAACCAACAGCGCCCGTAGGCCCGGTAAGCGCAGCGCCACCGGGCGAAAGGAATTCCCTATGTCAGCATTACCTTCCCCAGAATACAGCCGCAATATGCGGCTGATCGGCCATAGCGACCAGGGCGGTCGTCCGGACGGCGTCCAGCTGATGGTGCATCGCGGATTCGCCTATATTGGCCATATGGTGTCGCAGGGTTTTTCCGTGGTCGATGTTCGCGATCCGACCCGGCCCACCACGGTCAACTATATTGCCGCGCCGCCGGGCACCTGGAACGTGCACCTCCAGGCGCATGACGATCTGCTGCTGGTGATCAACGCCCGGGATCTGTTTGCCGATGCCCGTTTTGCCGATGAGAAGGTGTACTACACCCGCTCGGTGGGTGACACGGTCAGCGATGTGCAGGACAAAGGCTGGAGCGCCGGGCTGCGCGTGTTTGATATCTCCACGCCGGATAAGCCGCGTGAAATTGGCTTTCTGTCGCTGAGCGGTATCGGCATTCACCGCATCTGGTACGTCGGCGGCCGCTGGGCGTATGTGTCCGCGCTGATCGACGGTTTTACCGACTACATCTTCCTGACCATCGTTCTGGCCGATCCGCGTAAACCGCAGGTTGCCGGGCGCTGGTGGTTGCCGGGGATGCACCAGGCGGGCGGTGAAACACCGGACTGGCCGCAGGGTAAACGCTATGCGCTGCACCACGCCATTATTGCCGGGGATACCGCCTACGGCAGCTGGCGCGACGGCGGCCTGACGCTGCTGGATGTCAAAGACCGTACCCAGCCGACGCTGATTAGCCATCGCAACTGGAGCCCGCCGTTCGGCGGCGGAACGCATACCGCGCTGCCGCTGCCGGATCGCGATCTGCTGGTGGTGCTGGATGAAGCGGTGCTCGACAATCAGGAGGACGGCGAGAAGCTGATCTGGCTGTTTGATATTCGCGAGCCGGCGAACCCGGTGAGTATCTCAACTTTCCCACAGCCTGACGAAATCGACTATGTGGCGAAAGGGGCGCACTTCGGGCCGCATAACCTGCATGAGAACCGGCCGGGGAGCTTTGTCAGCTCAACGCTTATCTTCGCCACCTATCAGAATGCCGGCGTGCGGGCGTACGATATTTCCAACCCGTATCGTCCGCTGGAGACCGGGGCGCTGGTGCCGGCTGCTCCTGAGAGGATGATGGATACCCGTCCCGGCCGCCCGCGGGTGATCCAGTCCTGCGATGTGTTTGTCGATGCGCAGGGCATTATCTACAGCACCGATTACAACGGCGGGCTGTCGGTGATTGAGTATCTGGGGTGAGGACAAGGTAAACGCAAAAAGGCAATGACAATTGCCTTTTTCTGGCTGATGACAAACCTGTTTCGTTATTGTGCTCGCATGTCTGCCGGGTGGCGGCTTTCGCCTTACCCGGCCTACAAAAGACTGCAATATCAAACCGTCATGCGGTTATCTGTAGGCCCGCGCAAGCGCAGCGCCGCCGGGCAATCCCAGAAGATTGCACTTTTTTAGGGTTTGCTCCCTCTCCCTGGGGGAGAGGTCTGGGGTGAGGGCAAGGTCAACGCAAAAAGGCAATGACAATTGCCTTTTTCTGGCTGATGACAAACCTGTTTCGTTATTGTGCTCGCATGTCTGCCGGGTGGCGGCTTTCGCCTTACC
>NZ_JBKIUU010000005.1:0-374592 GCF_046603115.1 Klebsiella sp. 1SOBk5mer
AGCGCGGTGGTCCCACCTGACCCCATGCCGAACTCAGAAGTGAAACGCCGTAGCGCCGATGGTAGTGTGGGGTCTCCCCATGTGAGAGTAGGGAACTGCCAGGCATCAAATAAAACGAAAGGCTCAGTCGAAAGACTGGGCCTTTTGTTTCGTCTGTTGTCTGTCGGTGAGCGCTCTCCGGAGGAGGACAAATCCGCCGGGAGCGGATTTGAACGTTGCGCAGCAACGGCCCGGAGGGTGGCGGGCAGGACGCCCGCCATAAACTGCCAGGCATCAAATAAAGCAGAAAGCCCGGTCGAAAGACCGGGCTTTTTTGCGTTTTTGTCCTCCGGCGAGGGTGCCGGCATGCTTCCCCCGGTGGCGCTGCGCTTACCGGGGCTACGGATCTGACATGGGGCTACGCCCCTGTGGCGCGGACAAGATATGCAGCACCGACTCAGGAAAAATATCGCCTGAAGTCCTGCTACTGCTTCGCTAATCCGCCAACCTGACGCTCTCCGGGCGGGTGGTGTCAGAAACCTGCAACACGGGTATGGTGAATAAACAATCTCTGCAACGCTGCGGGAAAAATACCTATCTTTTTGCCTCGCAAAATACTGAGAATTACGCGCGTGGTGTGGTCGCTCGTACCGTGAATTTATCCAATGATACGAGTCGAAAAATAATTATCAGTGGCTACGATTAAATATCTCTCTCTATTTCAGCGCTATTATCTTGTGCTCTGCGAAATAATAGCGCTGCTTCTTCTTTCGGAATATTAACGCGTTAGCGAAATTACGAAATTATTTCCGCCGCTGAGGACTTCACTCCCCATTTATTGCAACAATGGGTATGCATCTTGCCGGTTTTTGGGCTTGATCCGCTATATCATTAACACTTTGTTAACTTGATCTGGTTTATATGACAGCAAATTTGATATACAAAGAGGGATGATTGCCTGTATGGATGCTGTCCGACGTACCTTGCGTTATCTGCTCTGGTTATCGGCTGGCGATATGAGAATAGAAATGAAAATCCTGCTTAACTGGTCGCCATTGCGCCGGCTCTTCACTTACCTTCAGGAGCGCTTTACCTTTCTGGTGTTGCTCTGCTGGCCAGCGATAATCTGGCTGTTCTGCCGGGTCGGCGTGTGGCTGACGGATAACCTGTATGAACTGCTGGGGAAATCACCCGCCCAGTCCTTCACTGTCTATCTGCAGCCGTTTATGACCCCCGGCACGCTGCTGCGCATCTCCATCAGCTGGGTGGTGCTGCTGTTCATTCTCTTCAGCATGGCGATGGCCTTCACCTGGGGTCTTCGCCACTTTATGAATCGCCACAAATAAACCATTCGGGCCGCCGGGAGTCGACGGCCCTTCTTAAGCCCTTACGCCATCTGACCAATCGTTTTGCGAAAACGCAGCAGGGCGATAGTAAAGAACACCGCCCCGATAGCCAGCAAGGTTAAGAGCTGCGGCCAGACGATACTGAAGCTGGCGCCGCGGTAGAGAATCGCCTGCGCCAGACTGACGAAGTGGGTGGTCGGCATGGTCAACATGATATCCTGAACCAGCTGCGGCATACTTTCCCGCGGCGTGGAGCCGCCAGAGAGCATCTGTAGCGGCAGCAGCACCAGGATCATCAGCAGCCCCAGCTGCGGCATCGAGCGGGCGAGGGTGCCCATAAAAATGCCGATCGAGGTGGTGGCGAACAGGCTGAGCGCCACCCCCAGCATAAACAGTGGAATCGACCCCTCAATGGGCACCTGCAAAATCCCCTGAACCATCAGCAGCAGCGACAGCCCGGAGACCACCAATACCACAAGCCCCATCGACCAGATCTTGGCCATCATGATCTCAAACGGCGTAACCGGCATCACCAGCAGATGCTCGATGGTACCGTGCTCGCGCTCGCGGATCAGCGCCGAACCGGTGAGGACAATAGCCAGCATGGTGATGTTGTTGATGATCGCCATCACCGCGCCAAAGCGCTCCTGTTCCAGGTTAGGGTTAAAGCGCATTCTTACCGCCAGCTCTACCGGCAGCACGCTGTTCTCCCGGTAGCGGGCAATGAAGCCGTTTACTTCGCCGTTAATAATATTCTGGATATAGCCGTTGCCGGTAAAGGCCTGGCTCATGCGCGTGGCGTCGACGTTGACCTGCACTTCCGGCTGGCGGCCGGCCAGCACATCGCGCTGGAAATTTGGCGGAATATTGATGGCGAAAGTGTAGCGCCCGGCATCCAGGCCGGCGTCCATCTCATCGGCGGTGATCAGCTCCGGTTCGAGAAACCAGGGGCGGTAGAAAGCGTTAATGATGCGTGAAGAGAGCTGCGACTTATCCATATCGGCAACCGCAATCGGCGCCAGGTGCAGCGAGCCGGGCATCACCGTAGCTGAGGAGTACACCGACACGGTAAAAGCAAACACGATCAGCGCCAGCATCGCTTTATCACCCAGCAGGCTGCGCAGCTCTTTGACGCCGAGGTTATAAATATTACGTAATCCGCGCATCACCCCTCCTGTTTCTTCAGCAGCAACACGCTCAGCCCGAGCACCAGCGGCACCGCAATCAGTAGGGGAATAAAGGAGCCCCACAAATCGCTGAGATTCAGCGCCTTGGAGAAGGTGCCGCGGGCGATAGTCAGGAAGTGGCTGGTCGGGTAGATTTGTCCAATCCAGCGCCCGGGGCCTTCCAGCGACGCCACCGGATCGATCATCCCGGAGAACTGGGTCGCCGGGATGAGCGTAATGATGGCGGTGCCGAAGATGGCGGCGATTTGGCTCTTCATAAAGGTTGAGATCAGCAGTCCCAGTCCGGTGGCGATGGTGACATAGAGCAGCGCCGCCAGGCTCAGCGTCAGGAAGCTGCCCTTATGTGATACGCCAAAGACGAAGACCGACAGCGCGCACAGCAAAAAGAAGTTAAACATTCCCAGTACGATGTAAGGCACCTGCTTGCCGAGCAGGAATTCGCTGCGGGTGGTCGGCGTCACGTACAGGTTGATGATCGACCCGAGCTCCTTCTCGCGTACCACGCTCAGGGCGCTGAGCATCGCCGGGATCATCATCAGCAGCAGCGGGATCACCGCCGGGACGATGGCCGGCAGGCTCTTCACGTCCGGATTATAGCGATAGCGGGTCTCAATGGAGATGAGAGAGGTAGCGCGCTGCGGACTGCTCTGCCGGGCGGCCATCTCCTGCAGCCAGGCCAGATGCATGGCCTGCACGTAGCCGCGTACCGTTTCCGCGCGGTTTGGCATTGCGCCATCCACCCAGACACCGATTTGCACCGGCGTGCCGCGGGCGATATCGCGGCCAAAGTTCGGCGGGATCTCTATCGCCACCGCCAGCTCGCCGTCGCGCATCCGCCGGTCGAGCTCATCGTAACTGCGCAGCGGCGCCTGTTCGATAAAGTAGCGTGAGCCAGCGATATTCTGCGACCAGCCCTGACTGCTGAGGGTTTGATCGCGGTCGAGTACCGCAAAGCGCAGATCCTCGACGTCCATGCTGATCCCATAGCCCATGATAAACATCAGGATCACCGTTCCCAGCAGCGCCAGCGTCGAGCGCACCGGATCGCGGCGCAGTTCCAGCGCTTCGCGGCGGCTGTAGCTGAACAGCCGTTGCAGACTGAAGGCCTGGCGCGGGGCCGCGCGTTCTGGATGGGATGCTGCAGCTGGCGCAGGTTCCTCAGGAGCTGCGGCGGTTGGCTGCGCCTCCTGGAGCCAGGCGATAAACGCCTCTTCGAGGCTGGCGGCACCGCGCTGCTCGACCAGCGCCTGCGGCGTATCGCTGGCCAGCACCTTGCCGGCGTGCATCAGCGAGATGCGGTCGCAGCGTTCTGCCTCATTCATAAAGTGGGTGGAAATAAAAATGGTCACTCGATCCTGACGCGCGAGGTCGACCATCAGCTGCCAGAACATATCCCGTGCCACCGGATCGACCCCGGAGGTGGGTTCGTCGAGGATCAGCATTTCCGGGCGATGGATGACCGCCACCGCCAGCGACAGACGCTGACGGATGCCCAGCGGCAGGGCGGTGGGCAGGGCGTCTTCCACTTCGCTGAGCATGAAGCGCTCGCTCATTTCCGCCACCCGCCCGGGGATCTCGCCGTCCGGAATATGAAACAGGCGGGCGTGCAATTCGAGGTTTTGCCGGACGGTCAGTTCGCTATAGAGCGAGAAAGCCTGCGACATATAGCCCACCCGCTGGCGGGTAGCGATATCTTTCGGGTCGACCGGCTGGCCGAACAGCCAGGCTTCGCCTTCGCTGGCGGGCAGCAGGCCGGTGAGCATCTTCATGGTGGTGGATTTGCCGCAGCCGTTGGAGCCGAGGAAGCCGAAGATTTCACCGCGGGCGATGCGGAAGTTAACGTGGTCGACGGCGACGAAGTCGCCAAAGCGCATGGTCAGCCCACGGGCTTCGATGGCGATCTCTTCCTCGCGGTCGTCGCGCGGCGGGATTACCACTGCCTTATGCGCCTGGCGCTGCGCTTCCGGCAGCAGGGCGATAAACGCCTGCTCCAGCGTCTGACTGCCGGTCTGCGCTTTCAGCTCCGCAGCGGTACCGGTCGCCAGCACCTCGCCGGCGTTCATCGCCACCAGCCAGTCAAAGCGCTCAGCCTCTTCCATGTAGGCGGTAGCCACCAGTACGCTCATCTCCGGCTGGCGCTGACGAATGCTGTCGATAAGCTCCCAGAACTGCGCCCGGGAAAGCGGGTCGACGCCGGTGGTGGGTTCATCGAGGATCAGCAGCTGCGGGTCGTGGATAAGGGCGCAACAGAGCCCCAGCTTTTGCTTCATCCCGCCGGAGAGCTTACCCGCCGGGCGATCGCGAAACGGCGCCAGCCCGGTGCTCTGCAGCAGCTCGTTGATACGAGATTCGCGTTCGGCTTTATCGTGGCCAAACAGGCGGGCGAAGAAGTCGACGTTTTCATACACCGAAAGGGTGTGATAGAGGTTTTTCCCCAGCCCCTGCGGCATCCAGGCAATCTTCGGGCACACCTCGCGGCGGTGATGAACGTCGCGCATATCCCCGCCGAGCACCATCACGTTACCCTGCTCAATGGCCCGCGCCCCGGCGATGAGAGAGAGCAGGCTCGATTTGCCGACGCCGTCCGGGCCAATCAGGCCGACCATGCGCCGCGCCGGGATCGCCAGACTGATATCCCGCAGCGCCACGGTGATGCCGAAGCGCTGGCCAACGTTGTCCAGCCGGGCGACGGGAGGCGAAGTATCCTGTGGCGTCAGTATCATTGCGGCAACCTCACCGTCAGGGCTTCAGGCCAGGACTGCTGGTTATCCAGCCGCACGTAAGCCATGCCGGGCAGACCGGTTTTGACATACTCCAGGTGCTGCGCCAGCAGCTCCGGCGGGATACGCGCTTTGACGCGGAACATCAGTTTGAGACGCTCGTCGCGGGTCTCCACCGTTTTCGGCGTGAACTGGGCGACGCTGGCGACAAAGCTGATATTGGCCGGGATCACCAGATCCGGAGCGGCATCGAGGATCAAGCGCGCTTCGCTGCCGAGCGCCAGCAGACCTGCCTGTTCGGTGGGCAGAAAGAAAGTCATATAGACGTCGGCGAGATCGACCATATTCAGCACCCGACCACCGGCGGCCAGCACTTCGCCGGGCTCGGCGACGCGATACTGAATACGGCCGTCGCGGGGCGCCTTCAGCTCGCTATCGTCAATATCGGCCAGGATCCGCCGCTCGGTCGCCTGGGCGGCTTCGACGCGGGTTTGCGCCTGAATAATGCTGGTGCGGGCGGCTTCGATGGCGGCGCGGGCGGCAGAGACCTGGGCTTTCGCCGACTCCAGCGCCGCGCGAGCGCTCTCCGCCGCGGCGCGATCGTCATCCAGCTGCTGAGCGGAGACGGCGCCGCGCTGGGAGAGTGTGTGCGAGCGGACGTGACGTTTCGCCGTGGAGTCGAGCTCCGCCTGACGCTGCTTCACTACCGCTTCGCTGGCGCGCATTTCACTTTGCCGCTGATCGAGCAAGGCTCTGGCGGCCAGGACCGTGCTTTCCGCTTCCTTGATTTGCGCGGCGGCTTCAAGACGCTGCTCGTTCAGTACACGGGTATCCATTCTCGCCAGCACCTCTCCCTGGTGCACGAACTGACCCTCTTTGACCAGAATGGTGTCGATACGCCCGGCGATTTTGCTGGCAATATCCACCTCGGTGGCTTCGATTCGTCCGTTGCTACTGGCAAAACCCTCCGGGAGGCCCGGCGGGCGCAGCAGCCACCATGCTGCGGCGGCGAGTACCACCAGTAAGCCGACAAAATACCCTGTCCAACGTTTCTTTATTTTGTCCATACGCGACTCGCTTGATTCCCTGTGCGAAGTGATACGCGTGTCTTCTCCGGCGGGCGGAGCGTCCTCCTTGCGAAGGACGAATGAGTGGGGAAGGGCCGCTGACGCAGCGCTCTACCGCGTCGATGCGCAGCCGAACGCTGTACTACTTATGTGGTCATCATCAGCGATCCAGGCCTTAATGAAACACGCATAGTGAGAGCTACCGTTAACGCGATAGTAACATTCGCGGCGGTGTTGTCCACATGAAAGGCAGGGTCTTGTCGACGCGTTAACAAAATATCCACTACCGGAAACCTTTCATCACCTCAGAACAGGACTGGCAGCCCCAGACCTCGTTTCACCTCATGCAGCGTCTGCTGCGTCAACTGGTGGGCGCGCTCGCTGCCCTGACGCAACAATTCCAGCAGCATCCCTTTATCCTGAATAAAGGTGGCCCGCCGTTCGCGGATCGGCGCCAGGAGCGCCTGCAGGCAGGTTTCCAGTTCATTTTTACACTGGCGATCGCCCAGCCCGCCGCGCTGATAGTGGGCTTTCATCTCAGCCACCAGTGCCTTATCGCTATGGAAAGCGTCGAGATAGGTGAACACCACGTTGCTGTCGACATGCCCCGGATCGCTGACTCTCAGGTGCGTCGGGTCGGTATACATCGCGCTGACCGCGCGGTGGATCTCCTCTTCACTGGCCGATAACGTCAGCGTATTGCCCAGCGATTTCGACATTTTGGCGTTGCCGTCGACGCCCGGCAGGCGGCTCACTTCGCTGAGTAGCGCCTTGCAGTGGCGCAGCACTGGCGCGCCGGTCAGGCTATTCATCTTGTGGACGATCTCGTTGGTCTGCTCAATCATCGGTAGCTGATCGTCGCCCACTGGCACCAGTTCGGCTTTGAAGGCGGTGATATCGGCCGCCTGGCTAATCGGATAGGCGAGAAAGCCCACCGGCAGCGAACGGGCGAATCCCTTCTGGGCAATCTCATTTTTGACCGTCGGATTACGTTCCACGCGGGCGACGGTGACGATATTCATATACAGCGCGCTGAGCTCCGCCAGCGCGGGCAGGGCGGACTGCAGGCAGAGCGTGGTGAGCCTGGGGTCAATGCCGACGGCCAGATAATCGGCCATCACTTCGAGAATATGATGGCTGATTTTTTGCGGGTTGCTGCCGTTGTCAGTGAGCCCTTGCAGGTCGGCGATCAGGATAAACTGCTGGTGGTCGTGCTGCAGCGCGACGCGCTGGCGCAGCGAGCCGACGTAGTGGCCAAGATGTAGCTGGCCGGTGGGGCGGTCGCCAGTGAGGATGGTTTGCGGATGGTTCATCAGGGACTCCTTATCAGACTGTTCAGCCGAAAGACGTCCTGAAAACACCAAAGCCGCCTTCCGGCGGCTTTGAAAATGGAAACGTGTATCGTGCCGCCTGTTATGCAGGCAGCCACCAACGGCGGGGATAGGTTACGATCGCGTTTCTGTTCATCTTTTTATCGTGCCACGGAATAGGCCAAGAGCGCAATCAAAAACCATATGATTTTTCTGGTATTATTTTTTTGTTGTTTTGCGGTAAATGACCAGACGGGAAAATAGGCTTTCTCATAGACCTGATAATTATTATGGAACAATAAAGTATGTTGCAGGCTTTTTGTGAAAAAGCTCACGTCACAGGATTATAGTATTATTATCCATATTTATAGCTGGATATTACCTGTCTGCTGTTACAGCTTGTGTTTATTCTCTTCTAAATTATTAACATTATTACTATTTATATCTTTTTTCCATTTTGCGTCATACCCCTGTCTGACTACAACGTATTGAGGCTAATTATTATGCATAAACGTCTGGTCGTTAATATTTTTTCATCCTTGCTGTTGGGGGCTGCGCTTATTTCCGCGCCGGTATATGCGGCGGAAAAAACGGTAGTCAATATTTCAAAAGTAGATGGCATGCCATGGTTTAACCGGATGGGTGAAGGGGTAGTCCAGGCTGGGAAAGAGTTTAACCTCAACGCCTCTCAGGTTGGGCCGTCCAGCACCGACGCGCCGCAGCAGGTGAAAATTATTGAGGACCTGATTGCACGTAAAGTGGATGCCATCACTATCGTGCCTAACGATGCCAACGTGCTGGAGCCGGTATTCAAAAAAGCCCGTGACGCCGGCATCGTCGTGCTGACCAACGAATCGCCCGGGCAGCCGAGCGCCAACTGGGATGTGGAGATCATCGATAACGAGAAGTTCGCCGCTGAATATGTGGAGCATATGGCCAAGCGGATGGGTGGCAAAGGCGGCTACGTTATCTATGTAGGTAGTCTTACGGTACCGCAGCACAACCTGTGGGCCGATCTGCTGGTGAAATACCAAAAAGAGCATTATCCGGACATGCATGAAGTCACCCGCCGCATGCCGGTAGCGGAAAGTGTTGATGATTCCCGCCGTACCACGCTCGATCTAATGAAAACTTACCCGGATTTGAAAGCGGTGGTCTCTTTTGGTTCGAATGGTCCGATTGGCGCGGGGCGCGCGGTGAAAGAGAAGCGTGCGAAAAACAAAGTTGCGGTCTACGGGATGATGATCCCATCGCAGGCGGCCTCCCTCATTAAGAGTGGTGATATTACAGAAGGCATTACCTACGATCCGGCGACAGCCGGCTATGCCCTCGCGGCCGTCGCCAGCACCCTGCTGAACGGCAAATCCATTGAGCCAGGATTTGAACTGAAAGAGCTCGGTAAAGCGGATGTCGATAGCGACAAGCATATTATCCGCTTCCATAAAGTGCTGCTGGTAAATAAAGACAATATTGATTCGCTCTACTAATCCATCTTCCGGGGCGCCTGGCGCCCCGGCTTAACCTGCCAGGGGATGCTATGGAACCTTTCCTTTCCCTTCGTCACGTCAGCAAAACCTTCCACGCCAACCGCGCGCTCAATGATATCAGCATCGATTTTATGCCCGGGGAAGTGCACTGCCTGGCCGGGCAGAACGGTTGCGGGAAGTCGACGTTGATCAAAATTATCTCCGGCGTCTATCGCCCGGATGAGGGCGCGGCGATGGAGCTGGGCGGCAAGACGTGGCCCAGACTGACGCCTGCGGCCTCTGTCGCCCATGGGATCCAGGTGATTTATCAGGATCTGTCGCTGTTTCCCAATCTCAGCGTGTGGGAGAACATTGCCATCAACCACTATCACCGCGGCGTGCTGGTAAAGCGCAGCGAACTGCGGCGCAGTGCGGAGCAGGCGATGCGGAGTATTAACGTCTCGCTGCCGCTTGATGCCACCGTTGAGTCGCTCTCCATCGCCCGCTGCCAGCTGGTGGCGATCTGCCGCGCGCTGGCGCAGGACGCCCGGCTTATCATTATGGATGAACCCACGGCCTCATTGACCCATCAGGAAGTGGAGGGACTACTGAATGTCGTGCGCCAGCTACGTGAGAGGGGGATCTGCATCGTCTTCGTTAGCCACCGTCTGGAAGAGGTCATGGCCGTATCGGATCGCATCAGCGTGCTGAAGGATGGCAATCTGGTCGGCACCTTACCGGCAGCAGAGGTGACTACTCGGCGACTCGGTTTTCTGATGACGGGCCAGGAGTTTGATTATCAGGTGCGCGACCTGTGGCAAGGGAAGGGCAGCACGCCGGTACTGGAAGTGCGCAATCTCAGCCGCAAGGGGGAATATCACAACGTCTCTCTGAAGGTCGAAGCCGGAGAAGTGGTGTCGATAGTCGGCCTGCTGGGTGCGGGGCGAACAGAGTTGTGCCTGAGCCTTTTCGGCATGACCCGCCCCGACAGCGGCGAGATCCTGATAAATGGCCAACCGGTGCGGTTGCGTAGCAATCAGGACGCTATCCGCCACGGTATCGGCTATGTCTCTGAGGACCGTATGTCACGCGGCCTGGTGATGAGTCAGTCGATTGAAAATAACATCATCAGCACGGTGTTTCATAAAGTGAAAGGCACTTGCGGACTATTGAGTGACAGTAAAGCTCAGCAACTGGTCACGAGAATGGTCAACGCGTTGACCATTAAAGCGCCGGATACGCATTTGCCGGTGAATACCCTCTCCGGCGGCAATGCCCAACGCGTCTCTATCGCCAAATGGCTGGCGATCGCCCCTAAGCTGCTGATCCTTGATAGCCCGACGGTGGGGGTGGATATCGCAAACAAAGCCGGGATCTATCATATCATCAGCGATTTGGCTGCCCATGGCATCGCCGTGCTGATGATTTGTGACGAGATCGAAGAGGCGTGGTACCAGAGTCATCGCATCCTGGTGATGAAGCAGGGCGAATTGACGCATAGCTTCCTGCCGGACAGCAGTAACCAACAGCAGATAGCGGAGGTGGTTAATGGCTAATCTGTTGAAACAACATGAATTCTGGTTAGGTATGTTTATTATCGCGCTGTGCCTGATGCTGGGCTGGCGCAGTGAGGAATTTTTCACTTTCGGTAATATTTACGACCTCGCTAATAACTACGCGATGCTGACTATCCTCGCCTGTGGCCTGTTCGTGGTGCTGATCGCCGGCGGGATTGATATCTCCTTCCCGGCCATGACCATTATCGCCCAGTACGGCATGGTGGTGATGCTGCAAAAAGTGGGCGGCAACTTCGCGGTGGCCTTTGTGCTTGCCGGCGGTATCGGCGTGCTACTGGGGCTGGTTAACGCGCTGTTGGTCAATCGTCTGCGGGTCCCCTCGATCATTATCACCATTTCCACGCTCAATATTTTCTACGGTTTACTGCTGTGGTTAAGCAAAGGTGTCTGGCTCTATGACTTCCCCCCGTGGTTTGAAAAGGGGGTCATGCTGTTCAAATACACCGATGCCGATGGTTACGATTACGGCCTGGGGCTGCCGCTGCTGACGATGATAGCGGTGGTGTTGTTGACCGCGTTTATCATGAATTTCACCACCGTTGGCCGCAAGATCTATGCCATGGGCGGCAACCGGGAATCCGCCAGCCGCGTCGGCTTCAGTGTGCTCCGCCTGCAGTTGTTCGTTTATGGCTATATGGGGTTGATGTCGGGGGCCGCAGGTGTCGTGCAGGCATGGACAGTGATGACTGTCGCGCCGGATTCATTGCTGGGCTATGAGCTGACGGTGCTGGCCGCGGTGGTGCTGGGCGGTACCAGCCTGATTGGCGGGCGCGGAACCCTCACCGGTACGCTGCTGGGGGTGATTTTACTGGCGGTGATGCAGAACGGCCTGAACCTGCTGGGGGTCTCCTCCTACTGGCAGACCCTGATTACCGGGGCGATCATCGTCGTCAGTATCAGCGTAACGGCCTGGAGCCAGCATCAGAACCGGAGCTTGTTATGAAAAAATCATGGCGCAATAACGTTGAGTTTTACCTGATCGGCCTGCTGCTGCTGACGGTTATCGCTTTTAGCATTGCCATGCCAAACATCTTCTGGTCTGTCACTAATTTCCAGTCGATTGCCTCGCAAATGCCGGTGTTGGGGATCCTGGCGCTGGCGATGGCAATGACCATGCTTTGCGGCGGCATTAATCTGTCAATTATCGCGACCGCCAATGCCTGCTCGCTGGTGATGGCCTGGGTAGCGACAAGCTATCCACCGGGTGCCGCCACTGCGCTGGCGACGCTGCTGGCCGGCGGAGGGGCGGCGATGATCATTGGCCTGTGCAACGGGATACTGATCGCCGGGATCCGTGTTTCGCCGATCCTGGCGACCCTCGGTATGATGACCCTGCTCAAAGGGATAAATATTTTGATCACCGGCGGCAGCGCCATCGCTAACTATCCTCAGTGGGTACTGTGGCTGAATCATGCCCAGTGGTTTGGTATTCCGCTACCAATGTGGCTTTTTGCGGTGGTGGCGATCGGGCTGTGGGTGCTGCTGGAGAAAAGCCCGCTGGGTCGGGCGATCATGTTGATCGGATCCAACGAGCGGGCGACACATTATTCCGGGATCAATACCCGACGGGTGTTGATGTGGGTATATGTCATCTCGGCCCTGCTCTGCGCTGTGGCCGCGTTTCTGATGATGTCGAAGCTGAACTCAGCCAAAGCGTCTTATGGAGAATCGTATCTGTTGGTGTCGATCCTCGCGGCGGTGCTTGGCGGCGTGAATCCGGATGGCGGCAGCGGGCGCATCGTCGGGATGGTGCTAGCGCTGTTCCTGCTGCAGATCATTGAGAGTGGGTTCAATATCCTCGGTATCAGCCCCTATCTGACGATGGCGCTGTGGGGGGGATTGCTGCTGTGCTTTATCCAGGCGCGAGGCATGCTGGGGCTGGAGAGAGTCGGATAAACTACCCATCCTCGGTGGCGAAGACGGGCAGCGTTTGTCTGCTACTCGCTACGCAAATGCACCGCCAGGCCGCTTTGCCCCGGCGCCAGCTCCGGGCGAAGCGTCAGCGATGGGATCAGATAGTCGCCATGATTTTGCCGGCGAAATGGAATGGGCTCCGTTTGCCACAGGGTGTCCAGCCGCCCGGCCAGGGTGGCGCACTGGTCGGCGAACTGCGCGGCATCGGTTTTGTCCGTGCGGTAGAACACCAGCGGCGGAAGCACCTCGAAGCCGGGATAGAACAGCATACCGTGCTGAATGGGGAACAGGATGTCGTCGATGGGGCCATTGATCCCGCGCGGTGAATAGTGTTCCGCCCAGCCGCCGGCGGTGACGATCAGCATTGCCCGCTTGCCGACGAAGGTGCCTTCCCCATAGCGATCGCCCCAGTGGCGGTCGCTATGCTCGCCGACGCCATAGGCAAAACCCCAGGCGTATACCCGATCGATCCAGCCTTTCATGATCGCCGGCATCGAGAACCACCACAGCGGGAACTGAAAAATCACCGTATCGGCCCACAGCAGCTTTTCCTGCTCGGCTGCGATATCCGCGCTTTGAGTTCCTTGCGAAAAGGCCTGTTTTGAATCAAGGGTAGGACGCCAGAACTCGCCGACCGGCGGCGCGCCGCTGTCGTCGGCGTCATACCCGGCCTTCCAGCGCATGGCGTAGAGATCGGACACCTGGACTTCATGACCGGCCTGCTGCAGATGACGGATGGCGAAATCTTTGAGTCCGCCATTGAGGGAGCGCGGTTCCGGATGGGCGTAAATCAGCAGTACTTTCATAACATCACCTCTGAAGTGGGAAGATCTGCAGAGTAGGAAAGCTGGCGCTATAGTAGAAATTAATTACTTCAATCCCAGGTATAGCTGTGATTAATTTACATCGTCTGGATCTCAATCTGCTGCGCACGCTCGACGTGCTGCTCAGTGAAAACAACGTCACCCGGGCGGCGCAGCGGCTGAATCTGTCGCAGCCGTCGGTGAGTATTCAGCTCGCCAGGTTACGGGAGATATTTGCCGACCCGCTGCTGATGCCGGGCCCGCGCGGCATGCAGCCCACCGCCCGCGCCGATGAGCTTCGCCAGCCGCTGCGCGCCGCGTTAGCCGCGCTGGAGCAGGCGGTGGCGCCGGTCAGCCCTTTTGATCCGGCGACGGCGGCGGAGACCTGGCGGGTGGCGGCGACGGACTATATGGCCTCGGCGATCCTCCTGCCGATGCTGGGCAGGCTACGCCTGGCCTCTCCCGGCAGTCGGCTGGCGGTATTTGAGCTCCAGCCGGCGCGTCTGGAGCAGCAGGCGGCCAGCGATGAAGTGGATCTCTGCTTCCATACCCGCGAGGGCGCGCCGCCGGGGCTGCATCAACGCCTGCTGTTTCGCGAGCGCTACGTGCTGGCGGGCCGGGCCGGGCATCCGGCGCTGCGGCAAGGGTTGAGTCTGGAAACGTTCTGTCAGCTGGAGCAAGCGATCGTCTCCCCGGACGGGGGCGGCTTCAGCGCGGCGACCGATACCGCGCTGGCGAACCTTGGCCTGACGCGGCGGGTTGTCCTCTCCGTGCCACATTTCCTGTTTATGCTGGAGACTCTGCGCAACAGCGATTTGGTGGCGATGCTGCCGGAGCGGCTGGTGCGCGGGCAGAGCGGGCTGGCGGTCGTTGAGCCGCCGCTGGCGGTCGCCGGCTTTGAGATGCTGATGCTGTGGCACGAGCGCTGGCACCGCGACCCGGCGCATCAATGGCTGCGCCAGTTCATTGTGAATTCACTGGAGGAACAGACATGCTGAGCGGACTGAATCACCTGACCCTGGCGGTCAGCCAGCTGGCGCCGAGCGTGGCGTTTTATCAGCAGCTGCTGGGTATGACGCTGCACGCCCGCTGGGAGAGCGGCGCCTATCTCTCCTGCGGCGATCTGTGGCTATGCCTGTCGCTGGATCCGCAGCGGCGCATCACCCCGCCGGAGGAGAGCGACTACACCCATTATGCGTTTAGCATTAGCGAGGCGGATTTCGCCTGCTTCGCCGCTCGCCTTGAGGTTGCCGGCGTGGCGGTGTGGAAGCTGAACCGCAGCGAAGGCGCCTCGCACTACTTCCTCGACCCCGACGGCCATAAGCTGGAGCTGCACGTCGGCAACCTCGCCCAGCGTCTGGCCGCCTGCCGCGAACAGCCGTATAAGGGGATGGTGTTTTTTGATGAGTGACAGGGGGCTACTATGCATTGTTATAGATTTGATTATAAGTTGAGGTTAAATGTCTGCTGAGCACATTTTTTTGATGTAAAGTCACAAGCAAATTATTGGTTGCCCGAGTGAAACCAACATATAGTCGCTTGATCTCGTCGCTGAGATCATCGCTATTACCCATTATGTTTGAACTATCTATCACTGCGACTGAATGAAACTCGAGACCTTTGCTACTAGGCAAAGGTATAATAGACAAAAAATCGCTTTGTGGTGAGTAGCGTTTTTTATCTTCCGAGCTTGCTATAAAGTAGTGCGGGATTTTTGAATCCCTTAACTCTTTTACTAATATTGCAGAAAGATGTGCGGTCGAGGGACATAATATAGCCATGTCATTCCAGCTAACACCAGTATGATGTTGTTGCTTTAGCCATTTAATTATATGGATGATTTCTTGTTGGTGGTTATCAAAAACAAGCATGTTTGGAACCTGGCCTTGAAGTCCACCAGCATCTGGTTTATGATATTTAAAGTTATCCTCAATATGATCATTTAAATAATCAAATGCAATGCTGGTAGCAAAGTGGAGAATCTGCTGTGTATTTCGATAATTGATGTCAAGAATAGTTGTACGCCCTTGAGCTTTGATACCAACGCTGGAAAGCGTAAAATCAAGTGAGCTTTTTTTCTGATAAATTGATTGCGCATCGTCATATAGAAATAATAGATAGTTAGTTTCGCTATCAACCATTCCAGAAAGTATTTTTAGCCAATCCTGTTTAAAATCATGCCCCTCATCAATTAATACCGCACTATATTGTTCTGCTGCTATTGTTTTATTTTGAAAACCAGTAATAACAGCTTGCTCAAGGTTTTCTATAAAATTTTGCTTTGAGTTAGGGAGAATATTTTTAATTTTTGCTTGCTTATAACACCATGCATGGAAGTTGGTAATTTCAACCGGAACCGTAAGTTGATGGCTTTTTATTAGAGATTTTAATTTTTGGGCCAGCATTATATTATAACACACGACAAGAATAGGTTTCTTTAAATTATTATCTTTCGCCAGGTGTAGGCAACGATAAAGGAGAATTAAGGTTTTACCTGAGCCGGCGACGCCGTGAATTATCCGATGCCCCTCACCAAGGCTTCTGGCGAGTAATTCTTGCTGAGTATCCATTATTTTTATAATATTCGGCGTTCGGAGTACAGATATTGGTTTGGCAGAACTCTCTGGTTTATCGAGAGCGTGGGTGATGCGAATTTCAGGGTATAAATGCCAACGTATACGATCTACTTGCTTATTACTTATCTCTTTAGAAAATGTATGTTTGACCAAAGAAAATAGGCGTAATGATATTTCTTCAGATGACATAAACTCGGTGATTTCATCTTTACAAATCACGATATCAGAAGGAAAAATATCACTATTGGAAAAGTATTTATCTAACTGCTTACGTGTAATATTACTGAGGTAGACTCCATGACCGTAGGGGGCGCAAAATTGTCCTTTATATTTTTCGTTGTCCTGAAGAAGTTGTGGGTCCCGCTTTAGATAGTTAATTGCGCCGTAAGAATATTGTCTGACCTGTTCTATGGGATGGGTTAGAGAAATGTCACCATCTGATGTTTCATATATCACATGTGTTTTATTAGCGGATTTTATTTTTGAAATATACCAGTCCTTCACTTCAATAAAAAGCAGCCCTCGCTGAGGATCCAGAATGATGAAATCAGGATGTGTTTGTTTTTCGCCAGTAGGAATGTCATACCAACAAGTACAATCGCTACTCAGATTGCTTTCAAAAATTCTCGCAAGACGCTTTTCTCCGGCAGTAATCTTGTTACCGCAGCTTCCGATGGTTGGGATGATCGTTGCCATTTTGCTCTCAGCTAACTGTATGACTACGCTTATACTTTAAAAGTTAATAGTCATGCTTTTTAACGGCATTACTTAAAATGCCACCATGTATTTGTGAATGGGCCAATATATATTGGTATTTATGGTTTTGCACCACAAAAATTGTTATTCAATAATAATGAAATATTGTTTATATGAATTGTTTTGTTTTTCGTATTTGTAAGAGTGATTTTAGAATGTTTAAAGAGCGTATATCTTGCCCGGAGGCGGCGCTTACCGCGCCTTTTCCGGGTTACCGGCTCGCAGATTGTGGGAATGCCGCAGCTTCACTCCATCGCCACCTTCACCGCTTCTCCCAGCTTCACCATCACCGCTTTATGTTTCTCGGTCGGCGGCAGGGCGCAGTTGATCCTGACGCAGTTGCGATACTTGCCCGCCGCGGAAAACAGCGAGCCCGGCGCGACCTGGATCTTCAGCCGGCACAGCTGTTTGGCGACACAGACCATATCCACCTGCTCCGGCAGCTCCACCCACAGCATAAAACCCCCCTTCGGCCGGGTGACGCAGATCCCGCAGGGGAAAAATTCCCGCAGCCAGCAGGTATAGATCTCCATATTGCGCTGATAGATCTGCCGCATCCGCCGCACGTGACGGTGGTAGTGGCCTTCGCGAATAAAGTTACAGGCCGCCAGCTGAGTGGAGGGGACGTTGGTGCCGCTGGCGGCGTACTTCATCTGTAGCAGCTTGTCGTAGTAGCGACCGGGGGCGATCCAGCCGATGCGCAGGCCGGGGGCGATGGTTTTGGTAAAGGAGCTGCAGAGCATCACCCGGCCGTCGATATCCCAGGAGTGAATGGTGCGCGGGCGCGGGTACTCGGTGGCCAGCTCGCCGTAGATATCATCCTCGAAAATAACGATATCGTGGCGCTGGGCCAGGTTCAGCACTGCGCGCTTGCGAGCGTCCGGCATGATAAAGCCCAGCGGGTTGTTGCAGTTCGGCACCAGGATCACCCCTTTGATCGGCCACTGATCCAGCGCCAGCTCCAGGGCCTCGATGCTGATCCCGGTTTCCGGATCGGTGGGGATCTCAATCGTCTTTAATCCCAGTCCGCGCAGCATCTGCATGGTGCCGTAGTAGCAGGGGGATTCCACGGCGATGATGTCCCCTGGCTGGCACACCGACAGCAGGGCCAGCGACAGCGCGCTGTGGCAGCCGCTGGTGAGCACCAGATCGTCGGCAGTCACCACCGATCCGCCGTCGAGCATCAGGCGGGCGATCTGCTCCCGTAGCTCACGGCGCCCGGCCAGTTCGTCATAGTTCAACACCTCAGTGAGGTTGTGCTGGATCGCCCGGCTCAGTTCGCGCCAGATGGGCTTCAGGCTTGGCTGCGTCACGTCCGGCGAGCCGCCGCCGAAGGGGATGATCGTTTTATCGTAGCGGGCGTCGAGCATGGTCAGCACCTGATCCCACTGGGTGATCTCCACCGGGCGCTGCACCGGGCGCGACATCGGCGGCACCGGCGGCTGGGCTTTGCGGGGGGCGACGAAATAGCCCGATCGCGGCTGCGGTACGATCATCTGCTGCTGCTCTAGCAGCTGATAGGCCTGCTGGACGGTGCTGATGCTGACGCCGTGCTCCTGGCTCAGGCTGCGCACCGACGGCAGCTTTTCGCCGTGGCGATACAGGCCCTGTTCAATGCGTTCGGCCAGCAGCGTCGCGAGATGTTGATAGCGGGTCATGTGTATCCTTAATTGCCGCCATACAGATGGAATAACCAGTACAGATGGCCGTAAAAAGTGGGGTCTGCTGTACGTTTTAGCTAATCTGTATGTTAAAGAAAAGTGTTTTGTGAATCTGTATTCCTCACCCCCAAATCCGTGAAGATAAAGCCTCTGGCAAGGTGAGGAGGTAGAGGATGGAATTTCACGAGAACAGGGCAAGACAGCCATTTATCGGTTTCGTACTGCTGGTGCGGTTTGTCAAAAAATGGTGGCTTCAGGAGCAAACGCGCAGAGCTTTGCAGAAAATGAGCGACGAACAGCTGAAAGATATCGGCCTGCGTCGGGATCAGATCAATTAAAAAGTGCGGTTTTTTTCAGACATCATTTCTTCTTTGCCCCGGTAAGCGCTGGCGACGCCGGGGAAACATTCACGAAATTTATCAATTGATGCGACGCGACCTTCCGTTTCTTGATACTTACCCTGATAAGTATTATTTTCTTCTCAACAATGAGAGGAAAAGCTGTGACTGAAGACGAACTGTTTGCCCGCCGCCCGCTGGGGATGCGGATGGCCATGGTGGTGCGCCAGTGGCGCGCGATTATTGACTCCGCTATCACCGATACGGGACTCACCCAGTCCAGCTGGACGGTGCTGATGCAGCTGCATCAGCTGGGAGACAACGTCTCGGTCAGCGAACTGGCGGAGGTGCAGGGGATTGAACTGCCGCCGCTGACGCGCACCCTCTCATTACTGGAAAAGCAGGGCTATCTGTTGCGTTCCACATCGCCATATGACAAACGCATTCGCCTGCTGACGCTGACCGCCGAGGGGCGGGCTATTCTGGAAAAACTGAGCCGCGTGATCGAGACCTATCAGGAGCGCGTAACCCAGACCATCCCGGAGGCCGACCTCGCCACCTTCAGCGCCACGTTAAATCAAATCGCCTGCCGTTTGCGGACTATCCGCGAAGAAGATAACAAGATCTAACACACTATGATGACGCCTGAACAAAAATTTGCCCGCTGGGTACGGGTGAGTATTGCCGCTTTTCTGGGAATATTCGCCTGGTTTATCGTTGCCGATATCTGGATCCCGCTGACGCCGGACTCCACCGTCATGCGCGTGGTGACCCCGGTTTCGTCGCGGGTCTCCGGCTATGTCTCGCACGTCTACGTGCATAACAATAGCCAGGTAAAAAAGGGCGACCTGCTGTATGAGCTCGACCCAACGCCATTCATTAATAAAGTTGAAGCGGCACAGATCGCCCTTGAACAGGCGAAGCTGAGCAACCAGCAGCTGGACGCGCAAATCGCCGCCGCCCGCGCCAACCTGCGCACCGCGCAGTACACCGCCCGTAACGATAAGGTCACGCTCGATCGCTATCAGCGCCTGAGCACCATGCAGAACGTCTCGCAGTCCGATCTCGACAAGGTGCGGACCACCTGGCAGACCAGCGAGCAGTCGGTCTCGGCGCTGAACGCGCAGATCCAGAACCTGCTGATCCAGCGCGGCGAGCGCGACGATAAGCGCAACGTCACCCTGCAGAAATACCGCAACGCGCTGGAGGAGGCGCAGCTGAACCTGGCCTGGACCAAAGTGCGTGCGGAAACTGACGGCATGGTCAGCAACCTGCAGCTTAACCCTGGGATCTACGCCACCGCGGCGACGGCCGTGCTGGCGCTGGTCAACAACAATACCGATATCGTCGCTGACTTCCGTGAGAAGAGCCTGCGCCACACCGCTGTAAACACCGATGCGGCGGTGGTCTTTGACGCCCTGCCGGGGGAAGTCTTCCCGGCGCATGTCACCAGCAGCGATGCCGGGATTCTGGCGGGGCAGGAGGCGGTTAACGGTCAGCTGTCGCAGCCGGAACAGTCCACCCGCTGGGTGCGCGACGCCCAGCGAATGCGCATTCACGTCGCGCTGGATCAGCCGCTGGAGAAACCGCTGCCGACCGGCGCCCGCGCCACGGTGCAGCTGTACAATAGCGAGGGACCTTTCGCCCGCACCTTCGCCGGCCTGCAGATCCATCTGGTGAGCTGGTTGCACTATGTCTATTAATACCCTGGCGCACGTCTTTACCCCGCACGACAATATCGTCTACACGGCGAATGATTTTCGCCAGACGGTGCGTATCGCCGTGGCCGGGACCATTGCCCTCAGCATCTCCACCTTCTACGACGTGCAGTACGGCGTATTTTTTGTGGTTTATCCGCTGATGCTGATGTCGCTGGTGCCGGTGTTCAACCGCCATGTCGCCCGCCAGTTTGTATTCAGCGCGGCGGTGAACTGCGTCGAAATGGTATTGATCGTTGGCTATCTGTCGCAGTGGCCGGTGATCATGACGCTGGTGGTGTTCGCCCTGTACGTGATGCGTTTTCGCTTTATGAGCCAGGGGCCGCTGTTTCTGCTGGGGTCGATGGGGGTGGTGTGTCAGAGCACGATGCTCAACTTTATGAGCTACCCGACCAGCAACTGGCACACCCTGATGTTCTCCAACATGGAAGCGTGCGTGCTGGCGGTGGCGCTAAGCGCGCTGCTGCATTACCTGATCCCGGACGTCGAGCCGCGCAAGCCGCCGCCGCGCCTTGAAAAAGACGCCGCCCGCATCCGCCACGAGTCGCTGCTCTCCGGCACGGTGGCGACGATCATCTTCGTGGTGTTTCAGATCTGCGATCTCAGCGACTCGCTGTCAGCGCTGATGGCCGGGATCCTGATCCTGTTCCCGATGCACTATCGCGGGGCAGTGATCAGCTCGATCTGGCGCGTGGCGGGGGTGGTGCTGGCCTGTCTCTATATTCTGGTGGTGCAGTTGATTATCTATGACTTCAGCAACCACATGGTCCTGATGATGCCGCTGATTGGCCTCGGGCTGGCCTTCAGCGCCCGTCTGCACGTGATGGAGAAAGTGGGCGCCGGGGTGGGCTTCGCCAGCATCACCACCATCGGCATTATGTTTGGCCAGAATCTGCATCCCTATCAGGATCTGGTATTCAGCGATCTGTACCGCATCACCTCGGTGACGGTCTCGCTGGTGGTGACGCTGACCCTGGTCTTTCTGATGCACCGCCTGCTGAACTGCTTCGCGGCGACGCGCTTTGTGGTAAGCGATTAACCTGCCGATGGGAAGGTGGCGAGACAGCGCCACGCTTCCCCGTCCTGCTGATACAACGCCGCCGTCAGCTCCGGCAGGATCCAGCTTCGCGCATCGGCTTCCGTCCCTTCCAGCAGGATGCACAGCCCGCAGCCGCTGCGCAGCTGGCGGGGAATATCTTTGACCTCGAAGGTCATTCCCGCCGCCTGCAGGGCTTTGCGCGTGCGCACCACTCCCACCGTGGAATGAAATAAAAACAGAAAGGTTGTCATCCGCGCCTCCGCTGACGCTGGCCGATCAGCGCCGCGCCGATCGCCCCGGCATACTGGGCGTCGGGATGGGTTGTCACCGCCATGCCGACATGGCTTTCCAGCATGCGGGCAAAGGCGGCGCAGTGGCTGACGCCGCCGGTAAACAGCAGCGGTCCCTGCGCCGATAAGCGGCCGATAAAGTTCGCGCTGCGCCGGGCCATGGCGTTAATCACCCCCGCCAGAATCGCCTCCGGCGCGACCCCGGCCGACCGCAGGCTGATGACTTCCGATTCGGCGAATACCGTACACATGCTGGTGATGGCGTGCGGTTCCACGCCGTCGGTAATGACGTCCAGCTGTTCGACGCTGGCGCCGAGGGTTCGTGAAATGACCTCCAGAAAACGGCCGGTACCGGCGGCGCATTTGTCATTCATCAGAAAGTCGCTGAGGTTGCCCCCGGCATCCAGCTGGATAACCTTGCTGTCCTGGCCGCCGATATCAATCACCGTGCGGGTGTCCGGCGCCAGCAGGCGGGCGCCGAGGCCATGACAGGAAATCTCCGTCACCTGTTTATCGGCAAAATCCACCAGCTGGCGGCCATAGCCGGTGAGGGTTAAAAAGGGCGTTTCCGCGAGGCCAGCGCGCAGCGTCTCCCAGGCCTCATGGATGGCGTCGGCAGGGCGAAAGGGGGTCGGGCAGAGGAAACGACGCGTAATCACCCCGTCCGCCAGCAGGATGCCTTTCGTGGCGGTGGAGCCGGAATCAATACCAACCGTGTAGATCACGCGTGCTCCTTACAGCATTTCGATAAAGGCGGCGACGCGGGTGCTGAGCTGGCCGAGGTCCGCTGTCGAATAGTCGGTTTCAATCGCCATATAAGGAAGGTCGTGCTGCTGGCGCAGATGGCGTTTAATGGCCAGCGATTCCACGGCATAGGTATGGCAGGCCTGCAGGATGACGTCGATTACCCCGTCGGCCTGGTACTCCTCCACCATCTGGCTCAGCAGCTGCAGGCGCTGATCGTTAGGGGAAATACAGGAGCAGCCGATGGCGAGATATTTATCGGTTAAGGCATCGTAGACGTCGCCCTCTTCCGCCACGCAGCGCTCGGTCGCCTTCGCGCCGGTGCAGTTTTCATAGCCCACCACCCAGCCGCCGTTTTCTTCGATGGCGCGAACCACTTTCTCCGCCGCCCCGCCGATCGGGCAGCCGGTGATCAGAATGCGCGGGCGTGAGGCCAGTCGTTTACCCTGCCGCCACTCCTGACGGATGCGCTCCGCCATGGCGTTGAGCTCGTCAATCAGCGCGGTTTTGTCGAAGCGGAAGGTGGCGCCATACACCACTTTCAGGATGTCGCCGCCGCTGAGCGCCGGCGGATTGAGCTGCCCGAGACGATAAAAGTGGGCCAGCGCCCGGCGTTCGCGGTTTTTCAGCACGATGGCCTCGCGCAGCGCCGCCTCGCTAATCGGCGCGCCAAACTGCGCCTCAATCACCTGCTGCAGGCGCAGGATCTCCGCTTTCCACAGGGCGCGGGAGGCCGCGTCGCTGGCGCTGTTCGGCAACTGCATCACGTGGACCGCCTTGAACTCGGCCATGTACTCGTACATTTTCTTTTTACCGTCGCAGGTGGTTTCCCCAACCACCAGGTCAGAGAAATAGAAGTAGGGGCATTTATCGGTTTTGCCGAAGCCGTAGCTGCTTTTGATTAACGGACAGAGGTTGCGCGGCAGATCTTTTTCCGCTTCCTCGATGGTTTCATCGGAGGTAGAGCACAGCGAGACCACCACGGCCCCCGCCGCCATGGCGATCTCCTGAGGCATAAAGGTGCAGTAGGTGCCCACCAGCGGCACGTTCTGCTCTTTAAGATCCATGACGGTGAGAAAGCCCTTCTGGCGAGCTTCCGAGAACTGGTCAAAAATGGCGGGTAGATCGGTGATAAGCGACATGGTTTTCCTTCCCCGTACACGGGAGATGCTGAAAGAGTCGCCATTATAACCCTGTTGTTTGTATGCTTTTATTGATCTCCTGCGTCTGCGCGCGGCGTTAATAGACCTTCTTTAAATCCATCTCTTCCTGGATCCGCTCGCTCCATGCCAGGTGGGTGCGGATAGCCTCTTCGATACCGGCGTTGTAGAACAGCGGCCCCAGCTCCTGGGCGATAAAGTCGACAAAAAATTCAGCGTCAAACTGCTCCAGTTCGAGGTTAAACGTCTCTTCGCAGTACTTGCTGAGCCTGTCGCGCAGCAGGTCGCGCTGCGCCGGGCTGAGTTCAATCTCACTCATGATAGGGCTTTCTCCGTAAAAGGGGTCACGACTGCCGGGCTTCAATGACCGCTTGTGCACACTGGCGCTGGTGGCGTAACAGTCCGGCGAGGCAGCAGGCGGCGGCGAGCCCCGCGACCACCGCCAACAGGTGGAAGGGCAGTCTCCCGCCATGGAACCACAGCCAGCGCGCGCCTTCAATCGATAAGGCGCTGACGCTGAGGATCACGATATTCAGCGAGGCGGAGACCGTGCCTTTCGGCAGGTCGTTGGAAAAGAGGGTAAAGCGGAACAGCGTCGGGAAAATCAGCCCGATGCCGAAGGCGTAGAAGCAAGTGCCGAGCACCGACCACAGCCAGACGTGCGGCCAGGCCAGATTCCCCACGATCAGGATGGCCAGGCCGAGCATCTGTACCGGCACCGCGCTCAGCACAAAGCGCGGACGGGTGGGATCTTTTACCCAGCGCGCCACCGACAGGTTGGCAATGATGACGGCGCTGAAGACCGGCACCTGGCTCCAGGCGAACTCGCTGGTGGTCAGCCCGCCGGCGTCCATTAAAATCACCGGCGATACCGCCACCCAGCTCATCAGCGGAATATAGCTCATCGACAGCGTGGCGGCGCCGAGCAAAAAGATGCGGTTGCGAAAGACGTTGCGAAAATCGCGCAGCACGCCCAGGGGGCAGAACGGCACATCGCCGCGGCGCACCGTCTCCGGCATGGTCAACAGCAGCCCCAGCCAGGCCACCAGCCCCATGGCGGCGATAATGCCGAACAGCGCTTTCCAGTGGATAAAATGCATCAGCGCCGCGCCGGAGAGCGGGCCGACGATCGGCGCCACCAGCACGACGGAGGTGATCACCGCCATCAGCCTGATCGACCTTTTTTCCTCAAAGGCTTCCTGTACGGTGACGTAGCCGACGGTGGCGATAAAGCAGATGCTGGTGCCCTGCACGAAGCGGGCGATCAGGAACTGGGTCATGGAGGTGGTGAACAGCGTCGCCAGGCAGGCGAGGGTGAAAATCAGCGCGCCGGTGAGCAGTACCGGACGCCGTCCGATCCGGTCAGAGAGCGGCCCCAGCAGCCACTGCAGCGCCATGCCGCCGGCCATATATAGGCTCACCGAGGCTGGAGCCAGCGCCACATCGGCGTTGAAATCCCGCACCACGTGCAGGATCCCCGGCTGGATCAGGTCGGTGGTGAGATAGGCGGAAAAATCATACAGAATGAGCGCCGCCGGGAAGAACAGCGCGGCGGCGTGCCGGGTTAGCCAGCGGATCATCCGGTGCATCATCTCGCCCTCCCTGTGGAATATTTTTCAGCGCTATTGTTCAGATAGTATCATTGCTAACCAATATGCAGATGCAGCAGCGACGGTATCTGCGAGAGCAGCCACAACAACAGGCCGATGGTTCCCCCGACCAGGGTGCCGTTGATGCGGATGAACTGCAGATCTTTACCGATATTAAGCTCGATCTGCCGCGACATATCGCGGGCGTCCCAGCTCTTCACCGTGTCGCTGATATGCCGAGTGAGGAAGGCGGCGAACTCCGGCGCCACCCGGTGCGCCGCCTGCTCCAGGTGTTCGTTAAGCGATTCGCGCAGCGCGTCGTCGCGGAGTAAGGTTTCACCGAACCACTGGCCAGCCTCGGCGATGCGCTGCTTGATACGCGAGTCGTCGCTGCTGATATCGTTTTTTACCCAACCGCGCAGGTCGCCCCACACTTCGCCCAGATAGCGGTTGAAGGTCTCATCATTTTTCAGCCAGGCTTTGATGTTATCGGCCTTCTGCGCCAGTTCCGGGTCGGACTTCAGGTTATCGATTAGCTTTTGCGTCGCGCGGTCAAAGGTCTGGCGGATCTGATGGGTGCGATCGTGAGTGACCTCGTCCAGCAGGGTATTCACGGCGTCGGTGACCATCTCGGCGCTGTGCTCGCCGAGCCACTCGGTGGGTAATAGCCTGGCCTTCAGCGGGTGTTCGGTCTCCAGCCAGCGCACGATGCCGCGGGCGATAAAGGCGCGGGAGCTGTCGCGCTGCAGCAGGGCGATCAGCTGATTTATCAGCGAATCCAGCAGCTTTTGATGGCGGTTGTCGCGGGTCAGCCCCTCCAGCATCATGGCGCTGGTCTGCGTCAGGTCGACCTTATCGATCGCCTTATGCACCGCGCGCCGCAGCAGACGCTGAATGCGGGCGTCATCGGTCAGTTCGAGAAAACCGCTCATCACCTGCAGCAGGTGCTGGCCGACCCGCCGGGCGTTCTCCGGCTGGCTGAACCAGTTGCCGAGCATCAGGGCTGGTTGATAGCGGCGGATCAGCGCCACCAGCGACGGGGTATCGAGGAACTTCTCTTCCACAAAGCGGCCGAGGTTGTCGGCGATGCGATCTTTGTTGCGCGGGATAATCGCGGTATGGCGGGCGACAAAGGGCAGCGGAATACGACGAAACAGGGCCACCACCGCAAACCAGTCGGCCAGCGCCCCGACCATCGCCGCTTCGGAAATGGCCTTCAGCGCGCTGACCCATGGCGTCGGCGGCAGCAGCAGGGTGGTGATAAATAGCGCGGCGGCGATCAGCAGCAGCGACAGCGCCAGCAGTTTGGCGCGTTTCAGTTCAGCGAGTTTTTCCATAAACTTAAGCATATAACCTGACGGCGAGGTCGTGCAAAAATCGCCAGATAATCCACAGACCGAACATCATCAGGATCGCCCCCGCCGCCCGCTCGACCCGCCAGACGATGGCGCTCAGGCGGTGCTGCACCAGCGGCAGCGCAATCGCGCTCACCAGCAGTAAATCCCAGAAGAACACCACGCTGACCATCCACAGGCCACTTACCGTTTGCTGCAGCAAGGTAACCGCCGGCCCCAGCAGGGAGGTCATCAGCGCCAGATAAAACAGCGCGTTCTTCGGGTTGAGCAGCGATGACCCCAGCCCCAGCAGCAGCTGCTTGCCGAACCCCGGACACGATGCGCGAACGCTCTCCACCGCCAGCGCCGCGGGACGGCTGCGAATCAGCAGGCTGCCAATCCACAGTAAATAGCCTGCGCCCAGCAGCTCGATGAGCAAAAACAGCAGCGGCGCCTGGCGCAGAAGCCCCCAGCCAACGATGGCCAGGACAATATACAACGCATTCCCGGCGGCGATGCCGAGACACAGTCCGAGGCTGCCGCGGATCCGGTAGCGTACAGCGTAACCGACCAGCAGAAAAAAATCGGGGCCCGGGCTGAGCAGAGCGACAAAGTGGGACAGGGCTAACGCCGGAAAGGCGGCGGGGAAGAGAGTCGATAAGGTATTCATAGTGGCCTCGATAATGGTGCTGAGGCCACCCTACGTCAGGTGGAAAATTACTTATTGTCGGAAATTGATCGGCTTTGCGCATACTGCCGCGGCGTGGCGGCGGTATAGCTGACGAAGGTTTTATGGAAATGGCTCTGATCGGCAAAGCCGGCCTGATAGCCGACGTCGGCAATAGGGTCCCCGGCACGTAAGCGCGTTTTCGCATATTCAATGCGCGCCATATTGATCAAACTGGCGGGCGTCAGGCCGGTATCCTGTTTCACGGCGCGGATAACGGTCTCTTTACGTAGCGCGCTGTCGTGGGCCAGCTTATCCAGCGATGGCGGCGCCGGCAGATCTGTCGCCAGGCGCTGAAACAGCAGGGCGCTGGCGTGATGTGGCGCCTGCGGCGCGGCGGCGCACAGCGGCAGCGCGTGCAGGAGCTGCGCCAGCCGGGCGGGCAGTTGCTCAATGCGGCCGCGGCTCATCAGGGCGACAATCTGCTGGAAGCAGGCAAAGAGAGGGCTGTCGCGCAGCAGCGGCTGCGGCGAGGTGATACTGGCGCCAGGGGGAATATCCGGACGCTGCGCATGGCACCATGCCGCCTCCAGATACAGCATATGATAGCTGCGCGGCCGGTCACGCAGCGGATTACAGCTATGCGGCGCGTGCGGCGGGATCACGATCAGATCCCCGGGCTGCAGGAGATATTCCTGACCATTGCACAGGCAGCGCGTTTCACCATCGATAATCGCCCCCACCGAGAGCTGCGGGTGGCTGTGGCGCTTATAGGCCTGACGGCTGCGCCAGGTGCTGCGCAGCTCCAGCCACGGCAGGCGATCGTCTCGCCAGAAGGTTTGGGGAATATCTCGGGTATGGTTCACCGCATCGACCTTTGCTGAGGGGATAAATCGTTTATAGCATGCTGCGCCGAGGCTGTCGCCCGCCGGGATTTGCGTACCGCGTCGAAAAAGGATGTCACGCTTGCAGTCCGGGGAAATATGTTTTCGTCGCGGAATGTAAAATCCCGGTTTCCGGGGTGTCAGCGACATTCATGGGAGGTAGAGTCCCTGCAGGATAAGCAGGCAGGGATGAGCCGATGGCAAAGGGCACCACCTCGACGCCGCATGATGCGGTGTTTAAACAGTTTCTCACTCAGGCCGACATCGCGCGTGATTTCCTGGCGATCCATCTACCGCCTGCGCTGCGTCAGCGCTGCGACCTCGATACCTTACAGCTGGAGTCGGCAAGCTTTATCGAGGAGAGCCTGCGGGCCTGGTACTCCGATGTGCTGTGGTCACTCAAAACCGCGTCTGGCAAGGGATACATTTATGTGGTTATCGAACATCAGAGCTCGCCGGACGTGCAAATGGCTTTTCGCCTGATGCGCTACGCCATCGCCGCGATGCAGCGCCATCTGGATAGCGGTCATACCAGACTGCCGCTGGTGGTGCCGATGCTGTTTTATCACGGAGCGACCACGCCATACCCGTGGTCGCTCAGCTGGCTGGACTGCTTTGCCGATCCACAGCTGGCGAGGGAGCTTTATGCCTCGCCCTTTCCGCTGGTGGATATCACGGTGATCCCCGACGATGAGATCGTTCGTCACCGGCGGGTGGCATTACTCGAGCTGATACAGAAGCATATTCGCCAGCGCGATTTAATGGCGATTGTTGAGCAGCTGACGACGATTTTACTTAGCGGTGACGCTAATGACAGGCAGATAAAAACGCTGTTTAATTATCTACTGCAGACTGGCAACGCGCGTCGCTTTGGCCGGTTTATCCAGGAAGTGGCGCAACGGGTTCCTCAGCACAGGGAGAGATTGATGACCATCGCCGAACGATTACAGGAAGTGTGGCGCAGAAAAGGCAAACGGGAAGGCCGGCTTGAAGGATGGCAAGAAGGACAGCATGCCGAGGCGCTGCGCATTGCCCAGAGGATGCTGGCCGACGGCATTGCCCGCGAGACGGTGGTGAAAATCACCGGCCTGACCGTCGATGAGATCGCCGCGCTGGCGCATTGATAACGCCGGGACGGCCTGACGGTCGCCCCGGTTAGCCACCGTTATGGAATATTCCGGATATACCTAACTTTACCCGCATCGCCAGCCATCTCGACTACCCTTAATATCCTTAACGGCATTTTTGACTGCCTTAATAGCGATAACAAGGAGACATGCGATATGGCCTATCAGACGGTGAATCCTGCGAACAATCAGCTTATTAAAACGTACCCGGCGCACAGCGATGCGGACGTGGAGGCGGCGCTGCGGCAGGCGGATGCGCTCTATCATTCGGCCTGGGCGAAAGGCAATATTGAACCGCGTCTGGCGGTGCTGCATAAGCTGGCGGATCTGATCGACAGCCGGGCGGAAGATCTGGCGAAAATCGCCAGCGAGGAGATGGGGAAACTCATTAAGCAGAGCCGCGGCGAAGTGAAACTGTGCGCGCAAATCGCCCGCTATTACGCCGATAACGCCAAATCGATGCTGGCGCCGGTGAAATACCCCACCGAACTCGGCGACGCCTGGGTTGAACACCATCCCATCGGCGTATTAGTGGCGGTGGAACCGTGGAACTTCCCCTATTACCAGCTGATGCGCGTCCTGGCGCCAAACCTGGCGGCCGGGAACCCGGTTATCGCCAAACACGCCAGCATTGTGCCGCACTGCGCGGAAACCTTTGCTCATCTGGTGCGCGAGGCCGGCGCACCAGATGGGGCGTGGACCAATCTGTTTATCTCCCAGGATCAGGTGGCGAAGATTATCGCCGACGATCGTGTGCAGGGCGCGGCGCTGACCGGGTCGGAAAAAGCTGGCAGCGTAGTGGCGGCGCAGGCGGCGAAGCATATTAAAAAATCGACCCTGGAACTCGGCGGCAACGATGTGTTTGTGGTGCTCGACGATGCCGACCTTGATCGCGCGGTGAAAATCGGCGTCCAGGCGCGGCTGAACAACGCCGGCCAGGTGTGTACTGCCGCCAAGCGGATTATCCTGCATGAGAACATCGCTGAGTCGTTTCTGACGAAATTTAGCGAGGCGTTTCGCCAGGTAAAAATAGGCGATCCGCTGGATGAAAGCACCACGCTGGGGCCGCTCTCCTCTAAAGATGCGCTGGAAACCTTAAGCAAGCAGGTTGACGAGGCGGTCAAAAACGGCGCCACGCTGCATCTGGGCGGCAAGCCCGTGGCGCGAGACGGCAACTTCTTTGAACCCACTATCCTGACCGGTATCACCCGCGACAACCCGGCGTACTTCGAAGAGTTCTTTGGCCCGGTGGCGCAGATCTACGTGGTGAAAAACGATGAGGAGGCGATTGCGCTTGCCAACGATTCTCACTATGGCCTGGGCGGCGCGGTGTTCAGTCAGGATATCGAACGCGCTAAACGGATGGCATCCGCCATTGAAACCGGGATGGTCTATATCAACTGGCTGACCGATACCGCGCCCGAACTGCCGTTTGGCGGCGTGAAGCGTTCCGGTTATGGCCGGGAGCTCTCCGATCTCGGCATCAAAGAGTTTGTGAACCAAAAGCTGGTGGTGGTTCGCCGCTAAGCCCGACCATAAAAAAACCTGCCATCCGGCAGGTTTTTTTATAATAGATTTATTGCACTTCGACTTTATCCCAGCCGCTTTTGAACATACAGCTGTCGACTAAGGTCTCCCGCTGATATTCATTCGCGTCTTCTACCGTATAACTTGTTTCAACATCCTGTTTCTTATGCTTTTTGTCGGTTTTTTCTGAACTGGACCCGGTCACCACGTTATCCGGAGGGAGATCGACCAGGGCCTGCGCTTCACATTCGGTGAGCTTTTTATGCATCTCGGCATCGCTTAAACCCGGCTTCACCTAGGTATACTGAGTGCAGCCGGTGAGCAGCAACGCCAGGCTCAGCGCAGAGAGCGCGGCGAGACGTGATTTCATCAGAAGGAGAGCCCGCCGCCCACGTAGGCGCCATCAATCAGGGTGTGGTTAGGACGGCCCTCTTTACCGTCAACGCTCACGTGACGGTAACCCACTTTCAGCGTTAATGGGCCAATTGGGGACCAGCTCACGCCGCCGTTCGCTTCAACATAGTTTTTCACGCTGTTGTTCAGGCCGTCCGGCGCGACATACCCTTCGCCAAACATATTGATGCTGTCAGTCAGGGCCACGTTCACCCCGCCGCCGACCGGAAACGCGACGCCGTTATCGCCTTTTTTCGGTCCCAGATAGATAGCTTTCGCGCCAGCGTTGAGCATCACCGGGCCAACTTCCAGATTGTAACCCGCGCCAACGCCGCCGGTCTGGCTACCATCATCGGTATTCTTCAGCCAGTGGCTTTCGACATACAGACCGGAAGAAGATTTACCCATTTCCATATTCAGGTTGGTAAAATTCTTTCCTTGTTCAACGGTATACCCCATTGCCATGGCGGAACCAGAGACCGCGGTCAGGGCAGCAACAATCAGGATGTTAAGCTTTTTCATGGTTTGCTCCTCGTCATTAAATTTGTCTGAGGGCACCTTAACAATCGATGTTTACCTCTGCAAATGTGACTTGCGTCGATTTTTTATGCTGTATTTGTCAGGGGAGTGTTTTGAAAATGTTGTAATGACGTTGAGTTATGGCGAGGTCAATCATCAAATTTGGTCTGTTTAGCCGCAGTTTAATGGGTGGGCTAAACAGAAACTGAACAGGGTGGGCATTAATTATTAAGCATCCTATTCATTGAATTTCTTATTATTTCCAAAAGTGTTTCTGCTGTTACTTATAAAAACGTTGATTTACATTTTTCGACGCGATGACGACGTGTTATCCCTGTCTTTGACGATGTACGGGGAGAGAAGAGGGCCTGCGCCTTAGCGCGCAGGCGGGCAAATTAGCGTCGTAGCCCGGCAAATGCCGCGCGAATCTCCTCTTCCGGCAACTGAATGCCGATAAACACCAGCGTGCTGTGCGGCGTTTCATCGCCCCACGGGCGATCCCAGTCGGCGCTGTAGAGGCGCTGCACGCCCTGGAACAGCAGGCGATTTGGCTCGCCGTCGATCCACAGCATCCCTTTATAGCGCATCAATTGCTCGGCGAAGGAGAGCAGCAGGTTTTCCATTACTCGCGACACTTCGCTGATATCCACCGGGTAATCCATCTCAACCACGATTGATGACACGTCGTTTTGCTTCTCTGCCATAAAGTGGAAACGCGGTTTGCTGTTTACGACGTTCTCTTCCAGCATAAAGCCGCTGGTGTTAAACAGCTGGCTAAGATCGATATCGCCGTGAATGACGGTATAAATCGGCGCCCGGGCATTAATGCGCGCCAGCCGTTCGCGCAATTTTTCGGTGTCGCCGGCAACATCAGTTTTGGTCAGCAAAATGCGGTCTGCGTAGCCTGCCTGCGACTGGGCGATGGTGAACTGATCCATCTGCTGGTCGGCATGGACCGCATCCACCAGGGCGATCACGCCATCCAGCAGATAGCGCTCGCAAAGCACCTCGTGGGAGAAAAAGGTCTGGATAATCGGCCCCGGGTCGGCCATGCCGGTGCATTCAATCACCAGCCGGTCGAACTCGATTTCACCGCGGTCGCGGCTGTCGAGCAGATCGAGCAGGGCGTCTTCCAGTTCGTTGGAGCGCGTACAGCAGATGCAGCCGTTGGTCAGGGTTTTAATCTGCGTGGCGCGGTCGCCGATCAGCTGATCGTCAACGGCGACTTCGCCAAATTCATTTTCAATCACGGCGATTTTAAAGCCGTGCTGTTCGTTGAGAATATGGCGCAACAGGGTGGTTTTACCTGCGCCGAGAAAACCGGTGAGTAGGGTGACTGCAATCGGTGCCATTATTGCCTCCATTAACAGCAGCGGACGCCGCCTTTGCCGTCGCCGCCGTAGCGGGCCTGCTGGCGTTCGCGGAAGAATTCTTCATAAGTCATGTACGGCTGATCCGGATGGTTGGTTTGCATATGGGTGACGTAGTTGTCGTAATCCGGAATGCCAATCAGCATTTTCGCTGCCTGACCGAGATATTTTTTTGCCTGACCTAAGTTACCAAACATTGTAAGTTCCAGATAACGAATAAAGCCGGATGGCGACTAGCGCCTTCTCCGGCCTACGTTGATGCGCTTTTTTGTAGGCCGGATAAGCGTAGCGCCATCCGGCATCGGGGTTAATGATGTGACGAGGTCTTCACGCCGCCTTCCGGTACCGGCACGTACGGGGTCTCTTTGTCGGTACGCACTTTATTGTTGCGGACAGTGAGCCAGGTTTTGATGCCGTAGAAGATGATGCTGTACACCACTACCAGGAACAGGATGCTCAGGCCGGCGTTGGTGTAGTTGTTGACCACGATATGGTTCATGTTGGCCACCTGCTGGGCGGTCAGCTCGCCACCGGCGGCGATCTTCTCTTTATACTGCTGAGCCATAAAGAAGAAGCCTTCCATCTGCGGGTTGGTGCTGAACAGTTTCAGGCCCAGCGCCCAGGTGGTGCACAGCAGCAGCCATGCAGCCGGGATCACGGTGACCCAGATATATTTGGTGCGCTGCATTTTGACCAGCACCACGGTGCCAAGCACCAGCGCCACCGCGGCCAGCATCTGGTTAGAGATACCGAACAGCGGCCACAGGCTCTTCACGCCGCCCAGCGGGTCGACCACGCCCTGATACAGCAGGTAGCCCCACAGCCCGACGCAGCCGGCGGTACCGATAATCCCGGCGACCAGCGAGTCGGTTTTTTTCAGGAACGGCACGAAGTTACCCAGCAGATCCTGCAGCATAAAGCGGCCTGCGCGGGTCCCCGCATCCAGCGCGGTGAGGATAAACAGCGCTTCAAACAGGATACCGAAGTGGTACCAGAAGCCCATATCCGCCATCGGGATGATTTTGTGGAACACATGAGCGATACCCACGGCCAGCGTCGGCGCGCCGCCCGCGCGGTTCAGTACGGAAGGTTCGCCGATATCTTTCGCGGTTTGCAGGATTTGCTCAGGTGAGATCACGAAGCCCCAGGAGCTGACGGTCGCTGCCGCGTGAGCGGTGACATCCCTCAGCTGGGCGGCAATCAGCGCCGCGTTTTCACCGCCCATTTCGTGCAGGTTCGGCATGGTGATGCCCAGACCCGCCGGCGGGGTGTTCATTGCGAAGTAGAGGCCCGGTTCGATAATTGAGGCCGCTACCAGCGCCATCACCGCCACGAAGGACTCCATCAGCATTGCGCCGTAGCCGATAAAGCGGGCGTCGGTTTCGTTGGCCAGCAGCTTCGGCGTGGTGCCGGAGGCGATCAGAGCGTGGAAGCCGGATACCGCGCCGCAGGCAATAGTGATAAACAGGAACGGGAACAGGGCGCCTTTCCACAGCGGACCGGTACCGTCAATGTACTGGGTCACCGCCGGCATTTTCAGGTCCGGGTTAAGGATCACGATACCCAGCGCCAGGCCAACGATGACGCCGATTTTCAGGAAGGTCGCCAGGTAGTCGCGCGGCGCCAGAATCAGCCATACCGGCAGCAGAGCCGAGATAAACGCGTAGCCAATCAGGGTAAAGGTGATGGTGGTGTCTTTAAAGGTCAGCGCCGGGCCCCAGTACGGGTCGTGGGCAATCACGCCGCCGAAGTAAATAGACGCCACCAGCAGGACGATACCGATGACCGATACTTCGCCTACGCGGCCCGGGCGCAGGAAGCGCATGTAGATCCCCATAAACAGGGCAATTGGCACCGTCGAGCAGACGGTGAAGACGCCCCACGGGCTTTCCGCCAGCGCTTTCACCACGATCAGCGCCAGCACCGCGAGGATGATGATCATTATCAGGAAGCAGCCGAACAGCGCGATGGAGCCCGGTACGGGACCCATCTCCTGTTTGATCATCTCGCCCAGCGAGGCGCCGTTACGCCGCGAGGAGATAAACAGCACCATAAAGTCCTGTACCGCGCCTGCCAGCACGACGCCCGCCAGCAGCCACAGGGTACCCGGCAGGTAGCCCATCTGCGCGGCGAGCACCGGGCCCACCAGCGGACCGGCGCCGGCAATCGCGGCAAAGTGGTGGCCAAACAGCACGTAGCGGTTGGTCGGCACATAGTTCAGGCCATCGTTATTAATGACCGCCGGCGTGGAGCGCGTCGGGTCAAGCTTCATCACCTTCTGCGCGATATACAGGCTGTAATAACGGTAGGCGACGAGATACACGGAAACCGACGCCACCACGATCCACAGGGCACTGACGTGCTCACCGCGGCGCAGGGCGACGACTGAGAGGCAAAATGCCCCGATGATCCCGAGAATCACCCAGGGTATGTGCTTGAATAGTTTTTTGGTATCCATAGTAAAACCTGGCGTTAATGAGATGAATAATTGGCCGAAGCCGTCTGGTTTTAAGTAAGAGTTGATGGAGGTATTGATTAGCTAGGCTGCCTGCGATCTTGCCAGACCGGCGCGCGCGTAAAGATGAGTAAATGGGTGAGTGGTTGTATAGGAGGTTAAGCGGTTACTGGAAGGGGTAAGCGGTTGGCTACGAAGTGAACAGGGCGGGATTATGTGATTGTGATCACAGGAGATTGTGGCCTGCGACGCTGTGGGTTAACGCTCCTCCCCAACCGGGGAGGAGCAGACAAGGCGATTACACTGCGACTTCCATTTCCATCATTACCGGGTGGAAGCGGCGCTTAAAGTAGATCAGCCCGTGGCCCTGCTGGCTCAGGGTTATGTTCCTGATTTCTACCAGATAGACCAGGTGGGTGCCGATGGTTTGTACCTGGCTAATCTCCCCTTCGAGACTGGCCAGCGACCCCTTCAGCACCGGCTGCCCGAGCGCGCCCTGCTGCCAGCCGCTGAGGGCAAAACGCTCTTCCATCGTCACCCCGGTCATCCCGGCGAAATGACGGGCCATGATTTCCTGTTCATGGTTCAGCACGTTGATGCACAACTTGCCGTTGCCCTGAAACACCGGGTTCATCGCGCTGTTGGCGTTGATACACACCATCACCGAGGGCGGCGTATCCGTCACCGAGCACACCGCCGTGGCGGTAATCCCGCAGCGGCCGGCTTCGCCTGCGGTGGTGACCACGTTAACCGCCGCCGACAGGCTGGCCATGGCATCGCGAAAACGCAGGCGTTGTTCATCTAATTGCATTATGACCTCCCGCTGCGAATTACTTCAGCAGCTTATCCAACATGTTGATATCAGTGTTATTGTGCAGATGCGGCACCGTCCAGCCGTTCTGGTCGTACTCGGACAGGCAGCGGTCGACCATCGCCATCATCTTGTCCATATTGCCGGAGCTCTGCGCCTGGCGCAGACACTGCAGGCGAATCTCATCCTGGCTACCGGAGTAGTTGATTTCATACAGCTCGTGGCGGCCGCCGAACTCGCTGCCGATGGCGTCCCACATCAGTTTGAGGATCTTGATACGTTCAACGTGATCCATACCGTTGGAGCCGCGCACATACTTCGCCAGATACTGGTCAATCTGCGGGTTGTTCAGATCGCGGGCGCTGGACGGCAGATAAATCAGGCCGCTGGTGACGTTGCGCTCGATGATGTTCTTGATCTTGGCGTAGGCCATCGGGGCCATCACGCGATAGGTCTGCAGCGCGGCGTGATCCGGCAGCCATGCGCCGTTGACCCACGGCGTCGCTTCCGAGCACATGGAATCGCTCAGCGCCCAGAACATGTTGCGCCATGCCACCACTTCGCCGAGGTCGGCCTGCACGCCGCGGAACTCGAGGGTGCCGGTACATTCCAGCGAGCGCTTCAGCAGGGCGGTGATAAAGTCCAGTTTTACCGCCAGACGTACGCAGGCCTGCAGCGGGTACATGCGGGCGAACCCCCCTTCCATGGTCCAGCGGCGGCAGCGGTCGAAGTCGCGATAAATCAGCACGTTCTCCCATGGGATCAGCACCTTATCCATTACCAGAATCGCGTCGTTCTCGTCGAAACGGCTGGAGAGCGGATAGTCGTACGGGGAGCCGGTCGCGCCGGCGACCATCTCATAGGAGGCGCGGGAGATCAGCTTGACGCCTTCGGCGTCCATCGGCGCGACGAACATCAGCGCGAAGTCCGGGTTTTCGCCCATCACCTGCGCGGAGCCGAAGCCGATCATGTTGTAGTGGGTCAGCGCCGAGTTGGTGGCGACCACTTTCGCGCCGCTGACGATGATCCCGGCATCGGTCTCTTTTTCCAGCTTGATGTAGACATCCTTCACTTCATCGGCCGGCTTGTGGCGGTCGATCGGCGGGTTGACGATCGCATGGTTAAAGTACAGGCCGGTTTCCTGAATGCGGGTGTACCAGTTGCGGGCGTTCTGCTCGAACTGGCCGTAAAACGCCGGGTTGGCGCCCAGCGCGCAGCCGAAGGCGGCTTTGTAGTCCGGGGTGCGGCCCATCCAGCCGTAGCTTAGGCGCGACCACTCGGCGATGGCGTCGCGCTGCTGGCGCAGATCGTCGGCGCTTTTCGCCACGCGAAAGAATTTATGGGTGTAGCCGCCGCTGCCGGTATCGGTGCCCCAGCACAGGGAATCCTGCATCTCCGGTTTGTGCAGCGCATCGTACAGTTGAGCGACGGAGGCCGCGGCGTTACGGAAGGCCGGGTGGGTGGTGACATCCTTCACGCGCTCGCCATAGATATAAATTTCGCGGCCATCCTGCAGGCTTTTTAAATACTCTTCGCCAGTTAACGGGCGTTTCGCGTCGGCGCGGAAATCTTCAGGTTTCATAGGGGCCTCTTCAGTATTTATCGGAAAATGATGTTAAATATATGTTTTGTTTTTGTTGTTCAATTGAAGCGGTTATTGCGCTTGTCGTGAAGGGACGTTTGCGACAACGACGGGTACTTTTCAGGCGGGAGTGAATTTTGTGATCTCTGCAGCGTTTACCGGCTGGCGCGGCGCTGAACCGACCTGTGGACTATCGCCCGGCAGGCGCAGCGCCAGCGGGGAATTACGATACCGGTACTTTTTGCGCCCGGTAGCTGCTGGGCGAGCAGCCGACCTGGCGGCTAAAAAAGCGCGCAAAATAAGCGGGGTCTTTAAACCCCAGCTGCCAGGCTATCTCATTGACGGCGCTATCGGAGAACAACAGCAGGCGCTTCGCCTCGCGCAGCTGGCGGTCGAATATCAGCCGTTTGGGCGAACGGTTGGCAAAGCGGCGACAGATATCGGTCAGCCGCGATTCGGTCAGGTGCAGCTCCCTGGCGTAATCCGGTACCGTCCAGTGCTGATGGTAGTGGCTGTCGATCATCTGGTTAAAGCGCTGGAATAGTTTCAGCTCGCCGCGCATGCCGCTGGCGGCGTGATCGTCGAGCTTTGCGTTACGCAATAGCAGGGTAAAGACCGCCTGCGCCAGCAGCGCCAGGGTGTGCTCGCGCCCCGGCAACTGGGCGGTGGATTCCCGGCGGATCAGCTGCCAGTAGTGGGTCAGCGCCGCCAGCTCGTCGGGTTTATCCGCCAGCGACAGGCAGATCCCCGGCAGGCCGAAGGTCTCCCGCGTGCCGGGATAGAGCACCTCCAGCAGCGGCCAGATGAGTTCTTCGTGCACCGTCAGCACATGGCCATCGCTATCGGACTCGGTAATAAAGGCGTGCGGCACCGAGGGCGGCGTTAACACAAACAATGGCGCCTGCACCGAATAGCGATGGTCATCAAGCTGCAGCTCAATCTGCCCGGTATCAAGATAGTGCATCTGGAAATAGCGGTCGTGGCGATGCGCCTGCATGTCGCGGCCAAAAAAGGCCGCCATGCGGGAAAACGACTGATAGTGCACCTCCTCGGTGCCCAGGCTCTCGTCGTAATCTTTATTGATATCGATATTGGCGATGGAATGCTGGCACATACCCGCTCCTTAGTGGCCTTTCTGCGCCGCTAAGTCCGGCGCGGCGGCGGCGTCCTCACGCTGGCTCATTGGAATGCGGGTGAGCACCAGCGCGCCGACAATCAGCAGCCCGGCGACAAACCACAGCCCGGAGCTAAAGCTGCCGGTGGTATCGCGCAAAATGCCGATCAACAGCGGGCTGACGGCAGAGCCGACGTTGCCGATGGCGTTGATTACCGCCAGCGCCACCGCGCGCGACTGCAGGCTGATCACCCGATCCGGGGTGGTCCAGAAAATGGCCATCGCGGTAAAGGATCCCACCGAAGCCATAATAATGCCGATCAGCTGGATCAGGCTGTGGTGAGTGGCCGAAGCCAGCAGCCAACCCGCCGCGGCGAACAGGTAGGGCAGGATGGTATGCATCTTGCGCTCTTTGCGCCGGTCGGAGCGGCGGCTCCACCAGATCATGCCGAAAATAGTGCAGAACTGCGGGATCGCCGCCAGCAGGCCAATCATGATGTTGCTACTGCCGGTGTTGAAGCTCTGCAGGATCTGCGGCGTCCAGATATTTATGGCGCTCAGGGTATTGGTCAGGCAGAAGTAGGCCAGGGTATACATCAGCACCGCTGGCGTCAGGACTTCGCGCAGCGTGGAACGCGGCGAAGCCGGAACGACCGCCGCATTTTCCCGTTCACGATCGATCATCGCCTTCAGCGCCTGTTTTTCTTCGCTATCGAGCCAGTTGGCTTTATCCGGCGTGTCGTTGAGGAAGAACCAGGTGACGACGCCGAGCACCACCGACGGCAGGCCTTCCAGCAGAAACAGCCACTGCCAGCCCTTCAGGTTCCACAGGCCGTCGAGCGCCAGAATATAGCCGGAAAGTATCGAGCCGAGCATCATGGTCACCGGCATGGCGATCATAAACAGGGCGTTGGCGCGGGCGCGATGGTAGGCCGGGAACCACCAGGTCAGATAGACGAGGATCCCCGGTAGAAAACCAGCCTCGGCGATGCCGACCAGCATGCGCAGGATGTACAGCGTATGCGGGCTGGTGGCGAACATGGTGCAGGTCGAGGCGATCCCCCAGACCACCATAATTCCGGCGATCCAACGGCGCGCGCCGACTTTCGCCAGCATGATATTGCTGGGGATCCCGCACAGCACGTAGGTGACGTAGAACAGCGTCGCCGCCAGGCCGAACATGGTGGAGGTCAGGCCGAGGTCTTTGCCCATCGTCAGGCCGGCGAAGCCGATATTAATGCGGTCCAAAAATGAGAAAACAAAGAGAACAAACAGGAAGGTAATCAGGCGGCGGAACAGCTTTTTGATCACCCGGTTTTCTACTTCAACGGCTTTATTATCATTGTGTTGCAGGGTAGAGGTAGTCATGTTGCGCTCCACATTATCCGTTCAATAGACGGATTTATTGTTATCGGTTGTGGTCGTTGCGGTGTGGGTAAAACGGGCCGCCAGCGCTTCTGCGCCGCGCGCCAGCAGGGTGGTATCGACGCCGACGGCGACGAACAGCGCGCCCAGTTCGAGATAGCGCTTCGCCAGCGCTTCATTGGCCATCAGGATCCCCGGCGCCTTACCGGCCTGACGGATTTGCTGGATGGCCTGTTCAATGGCGGCCTGCACTTCCGGGTGCTGCGGATTACCGCCATGGCCCATATCGGCGCTGAGGTCCGCCGGGCCGATAAACACGCCATCCACCCCGTCGACATCGAGGATCTGCGGCAGATTTTTCAGCGCTTCGCGGGTTTCAATCTGTACCAGGACGCACATGGCGTCGTTGGCCTGGTGAAGATAATCCGGCACCCGATTCCAGCGCGAGGCGCGGGCCAGCGCGCTGCCGACGCCGCGAATGCCGGCGGGCGGGTAGCGGGTGGCTCTGACCGCCAGCCGCGCTTCGTCGGCGTTCTGCACCATGGGCACCAGCAGGGTTTGCGCGCCGATATCCAGCAGCTGTTTGATCTGCACCGGGTCGTTCCACGACGGGCGGACCACCGGCTGGCTGGGGTAGGGGGCGATGGCCTGAAGCTGGGTCAGCACCGTTTGCACATTGTTGGGCGCGTGTTCGCCGTCGATCAGCAGCCAGTCGAAGCCGGCGCCGGCCAGCAGTTCGGCGCTGTAGCTACTGCACAGCCCCAGCCACAGGCCGATTTGCGGGCGCCCGGCCTTGAGCGCCGCTTTAAAAGCGTTGTTCATGTTGCTCTCCTCAGACAAAGCGGCAGCTGATGGCGCCCATGTTGCCGTAGTCGACGTGGAAGGTATCGCCCTTGCGCGCCGGGACCGGACGGGTGAAGGAGCCGCCGAGGATGATTTGCCCGGCTTCGAGCTGGACATCGTACGGCGCCAGTTTGTTGGCCAGCCAGGCCACGCCGTTGGCCGGGTGATTGAGCACCCCCGCGGCGACGCCGGTCTCCTCAATCACGCCGTTGCGATACAGCAGGGCGGAGATCCAGCGCAGATCCAGCTCGTCGGGCTTGATCGGGCGGCCGCCGAGGATCACCCCGGCGTTGGCGGCGTTATCGGAAATGGTGTCGAACACTTTACGCGGGCGCTGGGTTTCCGGGTCGATGTTGTGGCAGCGGGCGTCAATCAGCTCCAGCGCCGGGATCACATAGTCGGTGGCGTTGTAGACGTCAAACAGGGTGCAGTTCGGGCCGCGCAGCGGTTTGGCCAGCACGAACGCCAGCTCGACTTCGATACGCGGAACGATAAAGCGGTCGGTGGGGATATCGCTGCCGTCGTGGAAGAACATATCGTCAAGCAGCGCGCCGTAGTCCGGCTCGCTGATCTGCGAGCTGGCCTGCATGGCTTTTGAGGTCAGGCCGATCTTGTGGCCTTTGAGTACGCGGCCTTCGGCGATCTTCATCTCGACCCACTCGCGCTGGACGGCGTAGGCGTCCTCAATGGTGATCGACGGATAATCCAGCGAGATCGCGCGGATCTGTTCACGCTGTTTTTCGGCCTGATTCAGCCGCTGGGCAATCAGGGTTCGGGTCTGTTTATCGAGCATAGTGATTCCTGTGGCATTGTATTGCCGGATGGCGCTTCGCTTATCCGGCCTACAATTCATGGCCGCTGTAGGCCCGGTAAGCGCAGCGCCGCCGGGCAATTTGCACGTTATTTAAATAAAGCGTGCACGTTGTTCTGTTTGTAGTTCAGCGTCGGATCGAGCTCTTCCATGGCGAACGACAGCGCCAGGTAGCGGCTCTCCATCAGCGCCGCGAAGTGGGATTTGATCAGCGCGAACAGCATATCTCCCACGTCCTGACGGCTCTCCAGGCTGCGCCCGGCACCGATCTTCAGCGTCATATGGACAAAGGCGTAATCCTGCCTGCCGTCGGCCATCTGCCAGGTATCCAGCCAGTGGGCACGGCTGCGGATCCCGCCGATCGGAAAGATGCCGGTAGCGGCCAGCGCCTCGTTGACTTTGGCGAACAGCCCAGGCAGATCGGCCTGCTCGCGGATGTTGTCGGTACATTCGGCGATAAAATGCGGCATGGGGCCTCCTTACGCCTGCGCCGGCAGCGGGAACACGGCGTTAACCTGGCCGGTGCCGGAGCTGGCGAACAGCTCGGTGATAAACTCCACCTTGCCGTCGTATTTATCCCAGCCCAGCAGGCCAAGCAGCATCACCGTGTCGTGCATGTTGCCTTCGCCGTAGCAGTAGTCGGCGTACTCCGGCAGCATGGTGCAGAACTCTTTAAATTTGCCCTCGCGCCACAGCTTCACCACCCGCTCATCCATCTGATGATCGAACTCGCGGGTGTAGCTATTCATCCCCTCTTCGGCGCGCTGATCGTCGATAAAGCGGTGCGACAGCGAGCCGCTGGCCAGCACCGCCACGGTGCCGTCATATTTCTCAATGGCTTTGAGGATCGCTTCGCCCAGTCTGCGGCTGTCGGCAAAGTCGTGAACGGTACAGAAGGCGGAAATGGACACCACCTTGAAGTGCTTATCGCTATTCATGTAGCGCATCGGCACCAGGGTGCCGTACTCCAGCTTCAGGCTTGGAATATTGTGCGCTTTGGCGCGCACCCCGAGCTTCACCGCCTCGTCGGCGATGAGCTGACCCAGCTCCGGGTTGCCGTCATAGTCGTAGGTCATGTCGCGAATAAAGTGCGGCAGTTCGTTACTGGTGTAGACGCCCTGGAAATGGTCGGCGCAGTTGATGTGGTAGGCGCTGTTGACCAGCCAGTGGGTATCGAACACGATGATGGTATCGACGCCCATTTCCCGGCAGCGCTTGCCAATTTCTTTATGCCCGTCGATAGCGCCCTGGCGGCAGCCGTGGTTTTTCCCCGGCAGCTCAGACAGGTACATCGACGGCACGTGAGTGATTTTTGCTGCTAACGCTAACTTACCCATATCAGACTCCCCATTTCGGGATCGGATGGTCGCCCATCGAGATGCAGACGTTTTTCATTTCGGCGAACACTTCAAAGCTGTACTCGCCGCCTTCGCGGCCGGTGCCGGAGGCCTTCACGCCGCCGAACGGCTGACGCAGGTCGCGGACGTTCTGGGTGTTGACGAACACCATCCCGGCTTCAATACCGCGCGCCAGACGCAGCACTTTGCTGACGTCCTGGGTCCAGATATACGACGCCAGGCCGTATTCCACATCGTTGGCCAGGCGCAGCCCTTCCGCCTCGTCTTTAAAAGGCAGCAGACATGCTACCGGGCCGAAAATCTCTTCCTGCGCGACGCGCATGCGGTTGTCGACATCCGCCAGCACCGTCGGGCGCAGGAAATTGCCGTTTCTCAGATGGGCAGGCAGATCGGCGGGCTTATCCGCGCCGCCGGCTAGCAGGGTCGCCCCTTCTTCAATGCCGAGGCGGATATAGCCGGAGACTTTCTCCCAGTGCTGCTGGCTAATCAGCGCGCCGACCTGGGTGTTCGGGTCGGTTGGATCGCCGACGCGCAGGCGGTTAGCGCGCTCGGCGAAGCGTTTAACGAACTCGGGGTAGATGCTCTGCTGAATGAAAATGCGCGAGCCGGCGGTGCAGCGTTCGCCGTTGATCGAGAAGATGGTGAACAGCGCGGCGTCGAGGGCGCGCTCAATATCGGCGTCTTCGAAAATCAGCACCGGCGATTTGCCGCCCAGCTCCATGGAGTACTTTTTCAGCCCGGCATTTTTCATGATGTTGCGCCCGGTGGCGGTACCGCCGGTAAACGATACCGCGCGCACGTCATGGTGGCGTACCAGCGCATCGCCCGCCGTCGCGCCGTAGCCCTGCACCACGTTCAGTACCCCCGCCGGAATACCCGCTTCCAGCGCCAGTTCGCCCAGACGGTCGGCGGTCAGCGGCGACAGCTCGGACATCTTCAGCACCGCGGTATTCCCCAACGCCAGGCACGGCGCCACCTTCCAGGTGGCGGTCATAAACGGCACGTTCCACGGCGACACCAGCGCGCAGACGCCCACCGGCTGCACCAGGGTGTAGTTCAGCATCTTGTCGTCGACGGGATAGGTCTTACCGTTCATCTGCTGGCACACTTCGGCGAAAAACTCGAAATTGTGGGAGGCGCGCGGGATCAGCACGTTTTTGGTCTGGTGGATAGGCAGACCGGTATCGGCGGTTTCCATCGCCGCGATCTCCGGGACGTTCTGGTCGATCAGATCCCCGAGGCGGCGCATCAGACGCGCGCGCTCTTTCATCGGCAGGTTAGCCCACTTCGGGAAGGCCGCTTTCGCCGCCGCTACCGCCTGATGGACTTCGGCTTCTCCGCCGGCGGCGACTTCCGCCAGCACTTCGCCGGTGGCCGGGTTGGTGGTATGAAAATAGTCTGCGCCGGCAACGTTTTTACCGTTGATCCAATGGTTAATCTTTTTCATGACAGTGTCTCCTCATACGCTTGCTGGCTGATGATATGGTTGGCCAGGCGGCCCACGCCCTCGACTTCAACGATCACCTCGTCGCCTGGCACCACGTCGGACAGCCCTTTCGGCGTGCCGGTGGCGATCATGTCGCCCGGTTGCAGGGTCATAAATTCGCTTAAGTAAGCGATGAGAAACGGGATGCTGAAGATCAGATCGGCGGTGGTGCCCTGCTGGCGCAGCTCGCCGTTGACCCAGGTGCGCAGGGCCAGATTATGCGGATCCGGGATCGCCTCTTTGCCGACGATCCACGGGCCGATCGGCGTCAGGGTGTCGCGGCTTTTCACCCGCAGGTTTGGCCGGTAGTAGTTTTCCAGATAGTCGCGGATCGCGTAGTCGTTGCAGACGGTATAGCCGGCGACATAGTCCATGGCCTCGGCTTCGCTGACGCGGCGGGCGGTTTTACCGATCACCACCACCAGCTCGGCTTCGTAGTGCATGTATTCCACGTTATCCGGGCGTACCGACTGCTGCTGGTGGCCAGTAAAGGTGTTTGGCGCTTTGATAAACACCAACGGCTCGGTTGGCGGCTTAAACGCCAGCTCGCTGGCGTGGTCGGCGTAGTTCAGCCCCAGCGCGAACAGCGTGCCGTCGGCGGGCGGCAGCCAGCGGAATTCACCTTCTTTCAATACCGTGCCATCGTCCAGGCGCACCTGGTCGCGTTCATCGACCACCGCATCGCGTACCTGTCCCTGCCATTCAATACGTGCCTGTTTCATGCCAGCTCTCCTTCTGCGACAACCGGGTTTTCCAGCGCCGGGAAGCCCTCGGCGAGAATACGTACGCGATCGCCGGGACGCAGCGTAACGCGGGAGTGGGGCGTACCGATGAGGATCGCGTCGCCGGGATTGAGGGTGGCGAACTCGCTCAAGGCGCTCAGCAGCTGCGCGGCGTTACGCTGCAGATCGCCGGTATGCCAGCTGTCCGCTTCGCGGCCGTTGATTTCGGTGATGATGGTCAGGTTATCGACGTTGCGCACCGGCGACAGCGCGCCGACGGGGCAGAAACCATCGCGGCACTTGGCCTTGATCGCCGGGCGATAAAAACTCTCTTCCGGCAGGCTGACGTCGTTCGCCAGCGCGTAGCCGGCGATATAGTTCGCCGCCTCTTCCGCCGCCACCTTGCGCGCGGTTTTGCCGACAATCAGCGCCACGGTGGCGCCGCTTTGCACGGTTTCGCCCTGCGGATAGGGGATCGCCTCGCCATCGCCAATCACGGTATTGCGCGGCTTGATAAACCAGACCGCGGTTTTCGGCGGCGTTTTGTAGGGGGCCTGTTGAAACGCCTCGCGCCAGGCGTCGAGCTGGCTGCGATGATTGAGCGCAACGGCGAAGATGGTACCTTTCATTCACCACTCCTCTGGGACTGATTTTGGTTCAAAGGGATTTCGTTAATATATTAATGATCATCTTTTATGCTTTGCGATGAGGTTTAGCAACTGGAAGTGAATGTTTTGTGATCGGATTAACACAATATTTACACTTCAATAACTTATTCGTTATTAATCAAATGGTTGAATATTTTTCTGGGAAAGGCTGGTACTTTTCAGGTGCAGAAACCGGTTGTACATGGCAGGATTAAAGCTAATTATTAAGTTGTTAATAAGTTTTAGATGAGGCCGTTGAGGGGATACTATGCATGATTCATTAACCATTGCCTTGTTGCAGGCGCGTGAAGCGGCGATGGCCTACTTTCGACCGATCGTCAAACGACACAATCTCACCGAACAGCAGTGGCGGATCGTGCGTATCCTCGCCGAACGTCCGTCGATGGACTTTCACGATCTGGCTTTTCGCGCCTGTATTCTGCGCCCCAGTCTGACCGGGATTTTGACGCGCATGGAGCGGGATGGACTGGTGCTGCGGCTGAAGCCGGTTAACGATCAGCGCAAGCTGTACGTCTCGCTGACGCCTGCCGGAACCGCGCTGTACGAAAGCGCCCAGGCGGAGGTGGAAGAAACCTATCGCCTGCTGGAGGCTCAGTTCACTACGGAAAAGCTGCAGCAACTGACCTCGTTGCTGGAGGAGTTTATTGCGCTTGGCGTCCCTGCCGGGCGCGGTGATGAAGAAGAGTAGCGGTTATGGCTCGGCGCTCAGCCTGGCGAGGGCAATAAGCGTTTCCGCGCGGGCGGGGGACAGCGGCTCTCTCGGCTGCGGCAGCGGCCAGCCATACAGCCAGCGGGCGCTGGCGGCGCAGGTGCGCCCCTGACAGGCGCCCATTCCGCAGCGCTGAGTAAGCTTGGCCTGTAGCCAGTCGTCGGCGGCTGCCACATCGCCGCAGCGCACATCTTCGCAACGGCACAGCAGGCTCTCCGGCGTCGCCGCGTTTTTCAACGACTCCGCCAGCCGGAAGGTGCGGTTGATGGCCGTGGCGAAGCGCTGCCAGCGGGCGCGACGGGCAAATAACGCCTGGGCCTGCTGGCTGGCCCCGGCGGCGGCATACCCGGCGATTTCGCCCTCCGCCAGCGCCAGCTCGCTCCCGCCGAAACCGGTGCACTCCCCGGCGGCGTAAATATCCGCGAGGCTGGTCTGCTGCCAGCGGTTAACCTGGATCGCCTCCTGCGCTGCGGCGCAACCGAACAGCTGCCCCGTCTCGATATTGGGCACCAGCCCGTAGCCGATAGCCAGCCGATCGCAGGCGACAGTCCGCTCGACGCCGCGCTGGCGCAGCGTCACGGCTTCCAGCCGCGTTGCGCCGTGGGCGCGGATCGCCTGGGCGCCGCTAAGATAGCCTTTCGGAGCCAGCGTCGCTAACTGGCGCAGCTTCTGCGGCCAGCGCCACAGCCCGCTGGCGAAGCGCAGCAGCGCCGGGAGCGGCGCTTGCTCAACGATATTCGTTACCTGGCCTCCGGCCTTGTTCACCGTATCCGCCACCGCCAGCAGCAGCGGGCCGCTGCCGGCAATCACCACTTTTTCGCCTTTCAGCGACAGGCCATGTTTGATCTGCGCCTGCAGGCCGCCCGCGCTGGTCACGCCGGGTAAGGTCCAGCCGGGAAAGGGCAGCGACAGCTCGCGCGCGCCGCAGCAGAGGATCAGTTTCTGCCAGTAAACCACGCCACCGCCGTCGGCGGTTTCAAACAGCATGCTGCGCGCGGAGGGGCGGGCAATCAGCCGCGCGCCGTTCACCACCCGGATGGCGGCAGACGCGGCGATGGCGTCGCGGTAGCGCCGGGCCAGGGCGGGCAGCGTCGCCTGCGGGCCGGCGCGCCAGATTTGCCCTCCGGGGGCGGGGTTATCGTCGAGAATAATGACCTGTTTATCGCAGGCGGCGGCAGCGAGGGCTGCCGCCATGCCGGCGGGGCCGGCGCCGAGGATTAAAATGTCACAGCGCAGCGTGTACATAGCGGCTCCTTTCTATTTGCATACCGGCCCGGCACAGGGTCTGGCAGGCCAGCACCCGCCGGCCGTCGACGGTGATCCGGCACTCCTGGCAGACCCCCATGCCGCAAAACGGCGCGCGGGGGTCGCCGTTAACCGCCTGGCGGGTGGTGGGATCGCCGGTCAACGCCAGCGCTGCCGCCACGCTGATACCTTCCGGCACCGTCAGCGCTTCGCCATCGACAGTGATATTGAGCGTGCTATTCATGCGATCGCCTCCTGATGGTACAGACGGGCCGGGAGCCAGGCCTCAGGCGCCAGCGGGCAGCGTTCGCCGAGGATCTGCGCCGCCAGCAGCTCAGCCGTCGCCGGGGCGGTGGTGACCCCCAGTCCTTCATGGCCCAGCGCCAGCCATACACCGCGGCGCGTGGGGTGCGGGCCGATCAGCGGATTGCCATCCTGCGAGGCGGCGCGCAGGCCGCTCCAGCAGCGGATGATATTCAGCGTCGCCAGCGCCGGCACAAAATGGCGGGCGCGGTCGAGCATCTGCCCCAGCAAGGGGAGATCCAGCTGGCGCTCGCGATTATCGAACTGGCGCGAAGAGCCAATCAGCAGCTGGCCAGTGGGCCGCGGCTGCAGGTTAAACGCTACCGAGGTACCGCCGCCGTGGGCGCTGGCGCCGTAGCCCAGCTCAACCAGCTGGTGATGCACCCGCGGCCCGTAGCGATCGGTAATTGCCAGCTGACCCTTCCTGGGCCGCAGCCAGTTTTCCGCCAACAGCGTATTGGCCTCCAGGCCGCAGGCCACCACGATGGCCCGCGCCTGTAGCCGTTTGCCGCTGGCGAGCAGCACCTCCGGTTCGGTAATCGCCTGCGCGCTGTCGTGCAGGCAGGTTAGATGGTCTCCGGCATCGGCCATCAGCCAGCGGGCGACGTTTGGCGCGTAGACGATGCTGTCGCCTGGTACCCATAGCCCGCCGGCCAGCCCGCTGCGCAGCAGCGGCTCGCGCCCGGCGATCTGCTGTGGGGTCTGCAGTTCGCTGTGGATCTGATAGCCAGCCAGCCGCCGCTGTTTTTCACCCGCGACGGCCATCTCTTCTTCGCTTTCCGCCAGCCACAGCGTGCCGCAGCCGCGCCAGGCGCAAGTGGCGGGCATCCGCGGGGTGATGGCGCGCCAGCGCGCCAGCGACCACGCCGACAGCGCCAGTTCGGCGGGGTCGTCATCCATACACACCAGATGGCCCATACCCGCCGCCGTGGCGCCGGGTTGACCGTCATCGATAAGCGTCACTTTCTGCCCCCGCTTCGCCAGCTGCCACGCGCAGGCGGCGCCGATGATCCCGGCGCCGATCACGATGACATCGCACGGCTTCACGGCGCGATCCCCCAGCAGAAGGGATCGTCCGGGTTGAGGATCAACTGGTTATCGCCGCACACCCAGGCTTCGCCGCGGATCGTTGGAATGATGCCTGCGGCGGCGCGCTGGTAGCTGGCGGTAAACTGGCTGCCGATGATGCTGGCCTGGCGCCAGATCGCTCCCGGCTGGAGTTTGCCATCCTGCGCCAGGCAGGCCAGCTTGGCGCTGGTGCCGGTGCCGCACGGCGAACGATCCCAGGCCTTTCCCGGACAGAGTACAAAGCTACGGCTGTCGGCGGCATCGTCATCGGCGAACAGCTCGATATGGTCGATAACGCCGCCGTCGTCGCCGCGGATCCCCGCGGCCTCCAGCCCCTCGCGCACCGCCCAGGCGTAGTCGGTGAGCTGTGGAATGTGCGCCGGGGTAATGGCGAACGGGTGATCGTTAATCAGGAAAAACCAGTTGCCGCCCCAGGCAATATCGCCGATGACGGGACCCCGCGCGGTCTCCACGCGGACCTGCTTTTTCCAGCGGCGGGCCGGGACGTTTTGCACCGATACGCTGCCATCGTCGTGCAACGTGGCGCTTACGTCGCCGACCGGGGTTTCAATCAGATGAACGCCTGGCTGGATACGGCCAAGCCACGCCAGCGAGGCGATAAGCCCGATGGTGCCGTGGCCGCACATATTTAGAAAACCGGCGTTGTTGAAGAAAATGACGCCAGCGGTGGCCGCCGCCGAGACCGGTTTGCAAAGCAGCGCGCCGACCAGCACATCGCTGCCGCGCGGTTCGAGAATCACCGCCTGACGCCAGCGATCGAAGTCACGGGCGAAACGGTCGCGACGCTCCGCCATGCTGCCGCCGCCGAGGTCGGGGAAGCCGTCAACGATCAGGCGGGTGGGTTCGCCGCCGGTGTGTGAATCAATGGCTCTCAGCGCAATAGGGGGGCGTGGCGCGGTCATTCTGCTCTCCGGAAGTTAACAACATGTTTCATCATGCTGGCGCAACCCGTGACGGGCGGCTTGAACGCTTTCGGCAGAGATAATGACGAAATCGGCATAATAGCGCCGGGGGGATGTTCATGTGATGCATAATTATTTCTTATTAATCACTCTGTTAATGGCGTGGTAAACCGAAAGTGGCGATTGCGCCAGTGGATAAACCAGGGGAAGGCGTAAAGCGGATCCAGGATCGCAAAACCGGCGGTTGCCGCTTGAGGTGTTAACAGGAAGTGAATAAATATCCTTCGGTCACTTACCATGAGGAAGCCCTATGATCGGTGTGTCTGAAGCGGCGCCGCCGCGCGCTGTCAATCAACCGGAGCTGGCGGTCGATGAGCTGAGCCAGATCTGCGAAGGGCTGGCGCGCCAGCGGCCGGAGAATATGGCGGCGCTGCTCAATGCCCTGGCGCTGATCGCCCCCCTGCTCAATGCCATCCCCAACGTGGTCTTTTTTATCAAAGACAGCGAAGCGCGTTATCTGCTGGCGAATCTGACGCTGGCCCGCCGCTGCGGTTTTAAAACCGTCTCCTCGCTGCTGGGGAAAACCTCCGCCGACGTCTTTCCTTCCGCGCTGGGTCAGGGTTACACCGAACAGGATCTTCGGGTATTGCGGGAGGGCGTGACCCTGCGCGACCAGCTGGAAATGCATCTCTACAATGGCCGGGAACGCGGCTGGTGCCTGACGCAGAAGCTGGCGCTGCGCGATGTCCGCGGACAGGTGATCGGCATGGCCGGGATCTCTCACGATCTGCAGGAGGCCCACGCCCGTCATCCGGCGTGGCAGCGGCTGGCGATCGTCGACGATCATATCCGCCGCCACTATCACCGTCCGATCGCCATGGAAGAGCTGACCGCCTTGAGCGGGATGTCGATTGCGCAGATCGAGCGCTACTGCAAACGGATCTTTCATCTCACGCCGCGGCAGATGATCCACAAAGTGCGTCTGGAAAAAGCCACCGAATTGCTGGCCGGCGATACGCCGATTACCGATATCGCCTTGCAGTGCGGCTATACCGATCACAGCGCCTTCAGCCGCCAGTTCAAAGCGATGACCGGCTCGACGCCGCGCGATTTTCGCCTGACGCTGCAGGGATAACGGCTGGCTCACACTTTTGTCGACTGTGCTAATTTCGTCATCGGATTAAGGGAAAACCGACAAGCCGCCGGTTCCGCGACGCGTCAATCTGTCAGTGAATATTCACCAATCATTCACCTCGACTTAACAAAATGACGACAAGGAACCGAGCATGAGCAATAAAGCGATTCACTGGAGCGGCGTATTCCCGGCGGTGAGCACGCAGTTTCGTAGCGATTACTCCCTCGATTTAGACGCCACCCACGCGGTGATGAAAAACCTGGTCAAAGATGGCGTTTCCGGGCTGGTGGTGTGCGGCAGCGTAGGGGAGAACACCTCCCTGAGCACTGATGAAAAATTGCAGATTATCGAGGTGGCGAAAGATGCCGCCGGCGGCAAAATTCCGGTGATCGCCGGGGTGGCCGAGTTCACCACCGCCTTTGCCCAGAAGATGGCGAAAGAGGCGGAGCGCGTCGGCGTCGACGGGATCATGGTGATGCCGGCGCTGGTCTACTCCTCAAAACCGCATGAAACCGCCGCCCACTTCCGCAGCGTGGCCACCGCCACCGACCTGCCGATCATGGTCTACAACAACCCGCCGATTTACAAAAACGACGTGACGCCGGACATTCTCGCCACCCTGACCGATTGCGACAACATCGTCTGCTTTAAAGACTCCTCTGGCGATACCCGCCGCTTTATCGACCTGCGTAACACCGTTGGCGACCGCTTCGTGCTGTTTGCCGGGCTGGATGACGTGGTGGTGGAAAGCATCGCCGTCGGCGCGGAAGGGTGGATCTCCGGAATGTCAAACGCCTTCCCGCGCGAAGGGGAAACGCTGTTCCGTCTCGCCCGCCAGCAGCGTTACGAAGAAGCGATGGCGCTGTACCGCTGGTTCATGCCGTTGCTGCATCTCGATGCGCGTCCGGATCTGGTGCAGTGCATCAAGCTGTGCGAAGAGCTACTCGGACGCGGCAGCGCTGTGACTCGTCCGCCGCGTCTGGCGCTGGAAGGCGAAACGCGCCAGCAGGTGGTGGCGATCGTGGAACAGGCGCTGGCGACTCGTCCTGCCCTGCCGGACGTTGGCCTCTGAGCACAGGAGTCAATATGAATGCATCTCAAACCACGGCGGGACGGCAGTTTATCGCCGGACGCCGCGTTGCCAGCGGCGAAGCGACGCTATTGAGCCTGCGGGCGGTGGATGGCGAGTCCACCGGCCATCGCTTTTATCCGGCTTCCCGCGCGGAGGCTGCCCAGGCCGCGGAGGCGGCGCAGCAGGCGTTTGCCGTTTATTCACAGACCGCGCCGCAGCAGCGGGCGCACTTTCTCTGCGCCATTGCCGATGAACTGGACGCGCTGGGGGAGGCGTTTTTTGCTATCGCCGAACAGGAGACCGCGCTGCCGCTGGCGCGGCTGCAGGGCGAGCGGGCGCGAACCAGCGGCCAGCTGCGGATGTTTGCTGGCGTGATCCTGCGCGGGGATACCTTCGCCGCCCGTATTGATACCGCCTTAGCCTACCGTCAGCCGCTGCCGCGCCCGGACCTGCGTCAATATCAGCAGGCGTTAGGGCCGGTGGCGGTGTTTGGCGCCAGCAACTTTCCGTTGGCCTTTTCCACCGCTGGCGGCGATACCGCCTCGGCGCTGGCGGCTGGCTGCCCGGTGGTGGTGAAGGCCCATGCGGGCCATATGGCCACCGCCGAGCTGACCGCTGATGCGATCGTCCGGGCGGTCGCGCGGTGTGGGTTACCCGGCGGCGTATTCAATATGATTTTCGGGACGGATATCGGCGCCGAATTAGTCCGCCATCCAGCGATTCAGGCCGTTGGCTTTACCGGCTCGCTGGCCGGCGGTAAGGCGCTATATCAGCTGGCGCAGCAGCGCCCACAGCCAATCCCGCTGTTTGCTGAAATGTCGGCGATTAACCCGCTGATTATTCTGCCGCAGGCGCTGCAGACGCGGGCCGAGGCGCTGGCGAACGAGCTGGTGGCGTCATTTACCCTCGGCGGCGGCCAGTTCTGTACCCGTCCGGGGCTGATTCTGGCGCTGCGCGGCGCCGGACTGGAACGCTTTAAGTCGGCGCTGTGCGCGGCGGTAGCGGGCTGCGCGCCGCAGGTGTTGCTCAATGCGCCGACCCTTCAGCACTACCGCCAGGGCGTGGCGGCGCTGGCGGCGCATCCGCGTATCGAGAGGCTGGCGAGCGGCCTCGCCGCCGACGCCGGGGAGGCGCAAACCCAGCTGTGGCAGGCTCAGGTCGAGGATCTGCTGGCGCAGGATACGCTGCTGCAGACCGAAGTTTTCGGCCCGCTATCGTTGCTGGTGGAAGTGGACGACGCGGCCCAGCTGCAGGCGGTGGTGAAAGCGCTGCAAGGACAGCTCACCGCGACGCTGCACGCGGAAGCGGACGACGGCCCGCTGGCGGCGAGTCTGCTACCGCTGCTGTGTGAGAAGGCCGGACGGGTGCTGTTTAACGGTTATCCCACCGGCGTGGAAGTGTGCGATGCGATGGTCCACGGCGGCCCATGGCCGGCGACGACCGATGCGCGCGGGACGTCGGTCGGCAGCCGGGCGATTGAGCGTTTTCTGCGCCCGGTCTGCCTGCAGAATGCGCCGGCCGCCCTGTTACCGCCGGCGCTGCAGGATGCGAACCCTTTAAACCTGCTGCGCCTGGTCAACGGCCAGTGGACCCGGGAAGCGATTTCCTCCTCTCATTGACGCAAGGGCATCACCATGACCATTCACACTACGCATAACAGTCAAACCCGCGTTGCGGAGTCGGGTAAGTTTAAAAAACAGCTGACCCTGACCGACCTCACCTTTATCGGCCTGGGGGCGATCTTCGGCTCCGGATGGTTATTCGCCGCCAGCCATGTGGCATCCATTGCCGGTCCGGCCGGTATCGCGTCGTGGGTGATCGGCGGCTTTGCGGTGCTGCTGCTGGGGATTGTCTACTGCGAGCTGGGGGCGGCGCTGCCGCGCGCCGGCGGCATTATTCGTTACCCGGTCTTTTCCCACGGTGAGCTGATGGGTTATCTGCTGGGGTTCATCACCCTGATCGCCTTCTCCAGCCTGATCTCGATAGAAATTGTCGCCGCCCGGCAATATGCCGCGGCCTGGTTTCCGGCGCTGACCCAGCCGGGCTCCAGCTCGCCGACGCTGCTGGGGTGGGGGGTGCAGTTCCTGCTGCTCTGTTTCTTCTTCGCGCTGAACTACTACAGCGTCAAGACCTTCGCCCGCTCGAACAACTTCATCAGCGTGCTCAAGTTTCTGGTGCCGCTGCTGGTGGTGGTCACGCTGTTCGCCTTCTTTAAACCTGAGAACCTGCATGCTCAGGGCATTGCGCCGTTTGGTATGTCCGGGGTGGAAGCGGCGATCAGCGCCGGGGGAATTATCTTCGCCTATCTGGGACTGACGCCGATTATCTCGGTGGCCAGCGAAGTACAAAAGCCACAGCGGACTATCCCTATCGCGTTGATTTTATCAGTGGTGCTGTCGACGATTATCTACGTGCTGCTGCAGTTGGCGTTCCTTGGCAGTATTCCCACCGAGATGCTGAACGGCGGTTGGGCCGAAGTGAGCAAACAGTTCTCGCTGCCGTATCGCGATATCGCCATTACCCTCGGCATGGGCTGGCTGGCCTTTATGGTGATAAGCGATGCGATCATCTCCCCGAGCGGCACCGGCAATATCTATATGAACGCGACGCCGCGGGTGATCTACGGCTGGGCGAAGGCGGGTACTTTCTTTAAAGCCTTTACCCATATTGATAAAGCGTCCGGTATTCCGCGCCCGGCGCTGTGGCTGACCTTTGGGCTGTCGATTTTCTGGACGCTGCCGTTCCCCTCCTGGGAACAGCTGATAAGCGTGGTGTCGGCGGCCCTGGTGCTGAGCTACGCCATCGCCCCGGTGACCGCCGCCGGGCTGCGCCGCAACGCCCCGGATCTGCCGCGGCCGTTCCGCGTGCGCGCCTTCGGCATCATCGGCCCGGTGTCGTTTATGGTCTCGGCGCTGATCGTCTACTGGTCCGGCTGGAATACGCTCTCGTGGCTGCTGGGGCTGCAGATCGTGATGTTTGTGGTGTATGTGATGTGCAAAGGCAAGGTGCCGGAACATACCGTGAGTCTGGCGCAGCAGGTGAAGTCTTCGCTGTGGCTGATCGCTTTTTATGCGTTGATTATCCTCTTTTCCTGGCTGGGCAGCTTCGGCGGGCTTAATGTTATTGGTCACCCCTGGGATACGGTGCTGGTGGCGGCGATGTCGCTGGGGATTTATTACTGGGGCGCGCGCAGCTGTCTGCCGCAGGCTAATTTTAGCGGAGACGAAGAAGAGTAAAGGAGAACAGTATGGGGTCGGTAACTCTATCGTTACCAGAAGCTTATGACCTGGCGCTGGCGGTGCTCAGCGCCAATGGATTCAGCGCCGACCACGCGGCGGCCATCGCCCGTAACGTGGCTGCCGGGGAGCGCGACGGCTGCGCTTCCCACGGCCTGTGGCGGCTGTTGGGCATTGTCGATACCTTGCGTAAAGGTAAGGTTTCGCCTGATGCCGAGCCGCAGATCCACGACCAGGCGCCGGCGATTGTGCGGGCGGATGCCGGGGGCGCCTTTTCGCTGCTGGCCTACGAACGCGCGCTGCCGCTGCTGCTGGAGAAAGCGCGGCACAGCGGTATTGCGGCGCTGGCGATTAACCGCTGCGTCCATTTTTCCGCGTTGTTTGCCGATATTGAGCCGTTGACTGAGGCAGGGCTGGTGGGGCTGGCCTGTACGCCAAGCCATGCCTGGGTCGCCCCGGCGGGCGGCACCCGTCCGCTGTTCGGCACCAACCCTATCGCCTTTGGCTGGCCGCGGCGGGAGGAGCCGCCGTTTATTGTTGATATGGCGACCAGCGCCGCGGCGCGCGGCGAGATCCAGCTGCATCAGCGCGCTGGCAAAGCGCTACCGGAAGGGTGGGGAATCGACAGCCAGGGGCAGCCGACTACCGATGCCACAGAGGTACTGAACGGCGCGATGTTAACCTTCGGCGGCCATAAGGGCTCGGCGCTGGCGGCAATGGTTGAGCTGCTGGCCGGGCCGCTTATCGGCGATATGACCAGCGCCGAATCGCTGGCGTGGGATAACGGCGCGGGCGGTTTACCCTACGGCGGAGAACTGATTCTGGCGCTGGATCCGCAGCGTTTTCTCGGCGCGCAGGCACAGGAGCAACTGGCGCGCGCCGAAACCCTGTTCAGAGGGATGCAGGAGCAAGGGGCACGGTTACCGGGAGAGCGGCGGTTCGCCTGTCGCCAGCAGAGTGAGCAGCAGGGGGTCGTCATCAGCCGTTCATTGCATGATGAGATTTGCGCCTTGCGCCAGGGCGGGTAAGGCGCGAATCGCCGTCCCCCGGGACATCCCCCGGCTTGCGCTACGCTTAGCCGGGCTACCGAACGTCGCGGGTTGTGTAGCCCGGGCAAGGCGCGAAGCGCCGCCACCCGGGATGCCTGTCAAAACAGCGTGTCGAGCTCGTCCAGCACGTTGTAGTCGTCATCGACCAGCAGCAACGTCTTCCACTTATCAAAGGTCAGACAGGGGTGCGAGGTGCCGAACAGCAGAATATCGCCGACCTGCACATCGCTGCCCGGCGCCAGGCGCAGCATACAGTGCTGATCCATGATGCCGATGCTGACGATCGACTCAGCGCGCAGCGCTAACTCCCTGCCGTGACGATAATGGGCGATCGGCTGCGGCAGCCCGGCGTCGAAGGCGCAGTCGCGCTTGCCGAAATTCACCACCGCGCGATCCGCCTCAGGCACCGATTGCACCATTGCCATCAGCTCCAGCGCTGAAGTGAGATCGCCGGCGAGATCGCAGGCAATCGGATCGCGGGCGATCAGCGCTTGTTGGGCGAGATCGTAGATCCCGCGATCGTGGGTGATATAACAGCCAGGGCGAATGACGATACGGCAGCGGCGCGGTTTTGCCGCCGCCAGCCAGATGTTGCACACCACGTCATACCAGACGGTGCCCGCGCCGGTGAGAATAAATTCGCCGTCAACCAGCGGCTCCATGCGGCAGGCTAGCGCTGCAGCCTGTTGTAATAGCGCTTCCACCTGCGGTTGCGGATCGTCGCCGTGCAGGACCCCTTCATACAATTCCAGACCGCGTAGCCGTAGCCCCGGCAGGTCGCTGACCCGCTGCGCCAATGCCAGCGCGTCATCCACGCTACGACAGCCGCAGCGTCCGCCCGGCACGCCAAGTTCAATCAGCACATCCAGCGTTTGTCCCTGGGCGGCGAAGAACGCGGAGAGGGCGCGCACGTTGGCCTCGCTATCGACACAGCAGATAAAATCCACTGCCCGGTAGTGGGCTTTTAGCTGCGCGACCACCTGCATATTGGCCTTACCGACCAGCTGATTGACCATCAGGACGCGCTGGATGCCGCTGGCCATCGCCGCGCTGGCCTGCCAGGCGCTGCCCACGCCGATCCCCCACGCTCCCGCTCGCTGCTGCGCCTGAAATATCCATGGCGTCATTGTCGTTTTACCATGCGGCGCCAGCGATACGCCGCGGGCATCGGCGTAGCGCTGCATCCATGAAATATTATTTTCCAGCGCCGACTTTTTTAGCAGCGCGGCAGGCAGACAGCCCTCTTCCGCCAGCAGATTAGCCGGCGCGGACATGAGGGCGGATTTGTGCGGAATGAGCGGTGCTGAATGGTATTTCATAACACTATCCTTTCAGGGTTTATAATCGGTTAGTTGCTGGGTATCAGTTATAACTCTTTGATAATAATGGTTTTAATTAATAACTTTTGTTTATTTTGAATAAAAGTATCACAAAATGATCTGGTTTTTGCGTAGTTTTCCACTGTTTTTTGCACTTGTAAATGGTTAACTTGTCGGTATGTCGAAAGGGAGTAATTGCTATGAAAGTTGACTGGCTTTTCAAAAACGTCACGGTGATCGACGGGAGCGGCGGGCCGCAATACCGTGCCGATGTGGCGGTGAAGGGCGACCGAATAATGGCTATCGCCCCGGCGCTGGATGTCGCGGCGGAGCAGGTGATTGATGGCCAGGGGCGGGTACTGGCGCCTGGCTTTATCGATGTTCACACCCATGACGATATCAACGTCATCCGCATGCCGGAGTATCTGCCTAAGCTCAGCCAGGGGGTGACAACCGTGATCGTCGGCAACTGTGGGATCAGCGCGGCAACCGCCACCATGCGCGGCGAGGTGCCAGACCCGATGAATCTTCTCGGCGAACGACAGCACTTTATCTATCCCACCGTCGAAGCCTATGCCCATGCGGTAGAGGCCGCGCGACCCTCGCTTAACGTCGGGACGCTGATTGGGCACACCGCGCTGCGCAATAACCATATGGATGACCTGTTCCGCCCGGCGAGCGAGACGGAAATCGCCGGCATGCGCATACAGTTGCGCGATGCGCTGCGGCAGGGCGCTTTAGGACTGAGCACGGGACTTGCCTACGCCAGCGCCTTCCAGTCGACCACCGAAGAAGTGATGGCGCTCTCTGAGGAGTTGACGGCAGAGGGGGGAATTTACACCACCCACCTGCGTTCGGAGTTCGAGCCGATTCTGGAGGCGCTCGACGAGGCGTTCCGTATTGGTCGCCACGGCAACGTGCCGGTGGTGGTCTCGCACCATAAGTGCGCCGGCGCGAAAAACTGGGGTCGCACGAAGGAGACGCTGGCTTTCTTCGATGAGATGCGCCAGCGCCAGGAGATCGCCTGTGACTGTTACCCCTATTCCGCCAGCTCGTCGACGCTGGATATGAAGCAGGTCACCGATGAGTTCGATATCGTCATCACCTGGTCGGAAGCACAGCCCGAGCAGGCCGGAAAAACGCTGCAGCAGATCGCCGATGAATGGCAGGTGAGCCTGCACGACGCCGCGGCGCGGCTGATGCCGGCAGGCGCTATTTATTACAACATGGACGAGCAGGACGTACGGCGGGTGCTGGGTTATCCGGTGACCATGATTGGCTCCGACGGGCTGCCGAACGACCCGATGCCGCATCCGCGGCTGTGGGGCGCGTTTCCGCGGGTCCTGGGCCACTACTGCCGCGATGAACGCCTGTTTCCGCTGACTACCGCGATCCACAAAATGACCGGGCTGTCGTCGGCGCGCTTCCAGCTGGCGGATCGTGGGCTGGTAAAAGTGGGCTACTACGCCGACCTGGTGCTGTTTGACCCGCTGACGGTGCGCGATGTCGCCAGTTTCTCCGACCCGAAACGTCCGGCGGACGGTATTGAGGCGGTGATGGTTAACGGCGTGATGAGCTACGGCAGCGACAAAAAGATTATCGGGCGCGCGGGGCGTTTCCTGCGCCGCCGAATGAACTGAGGAGTGAAAAATGAGTATTAAACGTTATGGCGTAGAGGGCGGTACCGGTACCGGCGGGCAGCACCTGCCGTTCGCGCGGGCGGTGGAAGCGGGAGGCTGGCTATACGTGTCCGGCCAGACGCCGATGAAGGACGGGGAAGTGGTGGAAGGCGGGATTGTCGACCAGTCGCGTCTGGCGATTCAGAACTGCGTAGATATCATGACCGAAGCGGGCTACACCCTGGCCGACGTGGTGCATGTTAAAGTGATCCTCACCGATGCGCGCTATTTTCAGTCTTTCAATAAAGTCTTCCGCGAGTTCTTTGGCGACAACCCGCCTGCCCGCATCTGCTGCGTAGCGGACCTGGTGGTGGATTGTAAAGTCGAAGTGGATGTGACCTGTTATAACGCTTCTCGCGCATAAAAAGTTAGTAACCAGAAATATAAATAGTCATTTTGAGCGCTGAAATAATTCAGCGCTTCGTAGCCTTTTACCTTTACAAAATTAACTGGCAGGATGTGAATTATGAATAGTCATGTCTTTTTAGTCGGCTTTATTATTTACGCGTTGGCCATGATTTGGCTTGGCTGGTACGTGTCCCGTCATCAAAAAAGCGGTGAGGATTTTTTACTCGGCGGCCGTTCTTTGCCGCTGTTCCTGACGCTGGGGTCTACCGTGGCGACCATGGTGGGAACCGGTTCAAGCATGGGCGCTGTCGGCTTCGGCTACAGCAATGGATGGGCCGGGATGCTCTACGGCGTGGGCGGCGCCATCGGTATTTTACTGGTGGCCTGGCTGTTTGCGCCGGTGCGCAAGCTACGCTTTATGACCATGAGCGAAGAGCTTTCTTATTACACTGGTGGCAGCCATTTAATTAAAAACCTCGTCGGGATAATGATATTTATTGCCTCAATTGGCTGGCTGGGGGCGCATATTCTTGGCGGGAGTATGTATTTAGCCTGGGCGACAGGAATTAATCTGACGGTGGCAAAAATTATTATTGCCATGGCGTTTGCGATTTACGTCATTATCGGCGGTTATTCTGCTGTGGTGTGGACAGACACCATTCAGGCATTAATTCTGTTTTTCGGTTTTATCCTGATGGCGATTCTGGCGGTGGTTCACGTCGGGGGATGGGATGCCATCGTTCAGGCAATGGATCCCAAGGCGATGAGCCTGTTTGCGGTCGATAAGTTGGGGACCATTCCGGCGCTATCGCTGGCGATGGTCATCGGCGTCGGCGTGCTGGCGACCCCTTCCTATCGCCAGCGTATTTACTCGGGAAAAGACGTCTCTTCGGTGCGGCGCTCGTTTGTCTATACCGGCGTGCTGTATCTGTTTTTCTCGGTGCTGCCGGCGATCATCGGCATGGCGGCCTGGACGATGAACCCCAATCTTGAGAACAGTAACTACGCCTTCCTGTTCGCCACCAGCTTCTTACCGGCGATCCTCGGGCTGGTGGTCCTGATTGCCGGACTTTCCGCCACCATGTCTTCGGCCAGCTCCGATGCGATAGCCGCCGTGGCCATCATGATGCGGGATGTCTACACCCTTGTTACCGGAAAAATGCCGCCGGCGCATAAGGCGATAACGCTCTCTCGCTGGATGCTGGCGTTCGTCATCGGCCTGGCGATGATCTTCGCCCTGACCTCGAACGATATCATCAGCTATATCACCAAAATGATCTCCATGCTGATGTCCGGGCTCTTCGTCTGTTCCATTCTCGGCCGCTTCTGGCTGCGCTTTAACTGGCAGGGGGCGCTCACCGCGCTGCTGAGCGGCATGCTGGTGTCTATTGTGGTTCTGGTTAAGGCCGACTGGCTGGCTTACTGGGGCAATCCGTGCATTCCGTCGGTCGTTGGCAGCTTTGTTTCCGCTATTTTTGTCACCGTCATGACGCCAGCCAGCAAAATCAGCCGTCAGCAGGCGCTGGAAATGATTACCCAGGAGCGGGAAGGGGAGGCGATCCCGGCGAAGACGGCGGTGCAGGTCTCAGGAGAAGCACAATGAAGGATTATATTGCCGTCGACTGGGGCTCTACCCAGCTGCGCGGCTGGCTGATTCGCAACGGCCAGTGCGTCGAAACGAAGCAGCTGCCGCTGGGTATTACCCGCCTGAACGGACGATCGCCTGCCGATGTATTCGCGGAGCATTTGGCCCCCTGGCGCGGCGCACAGGCGCTGCCGGTGCTGATGGCCGGGATGATCGGCAGCGACGCGGGCTGGCAGGCGGTGCCGTATCTGGACTGTCCGGCGGCGATCGACGCGCCCGGGCGGCAGCTATGCGCCGTTGCTGAAGGCGTGTGGATTATTCCCGGCCTCAAGATTGAACAGGACGGGGATTTCAACGTGATGCGCGGCGAAGAGACGCAGCTGCTGGGGGCCTGCCAGCTGGCGCCGGCGGAGTGTTACGTGCTGCCGGGCACCCACTGCAAATGGGTCCAGGTGGCGGGCGGCGCGGTGCGTCATTTTGCCACGGCGATGACCGGCGAACTGCATCATCTGCTGATGACGCAATCGCTGATCGGCAAAGGGCTGCCTGCCCAGCAGCCGGACGAGGCGGCGTTTGAACGGGGGCTGGAAAAAGGGCTGGCGCAGCCGTCGCTGATTAGCGAACTGTTTGTCGCCAGGGCCGCCCGGGTGCTGGGCGGTCTGGCGGCGAGCTCGGTCAGCGATTACCTCTCCGGGCTGCTGATTGGCGCGGAGGTAGCGACCCTGGGGCAGCGTTTCCGTGCTTCTGCCGTCACGCTGGTTGGCGACCCGGCGCTGAATGCCCGCTACGGTCGGGCGATGAAGGCGCGCGGAATGACGGTTAACAGCTGCAGTGGCGATGAGGCATTGCTGGCTGGCATGGCGAGGATAATGCATGAACAAGATTAAGCTGGTGGCGATTTTACGCGGCATTCAACCCGCTGAGGCGGCAGATCATATTGAGACGCTAATCAATGCAGGCTTTCGCTATATCGAAATCCCGCTCAATTCGCCAGACTGGCAGCAGAGTATTCCGCAGATGGTTGCGCGGTTTGGCGAGCAGGCGATGATAGGCGCGGGAACGGTACTGCGCGTGGAACAGGTCGATTTTCTCGCTGAGGCCGGGGCGAAGCTTATCGTGACGCCGAATACCCAGCCTGCGGTGATCCGTCAGGCAGTGGCGCACGGAATGCAGGTTTGTGCCGGGTGCGCCACCGCGACTGAGGCGTTTAACGCGCTGGATGCCGGGGCGCAGTGGCTGAAGATATTTCCGTCTTCTGCTTTCGGTCCGGACTACATTCGGGCGTTAAAAGCGGTGTTGCCGTCGGAGGTGCCGGTGCTGGCGGTGGGCGGCGTGACGCCGGAGAATCTGGCAACCTGGATGCGGGCTGGGTGCGCCGGAGCCGGTCTGGGCAGCGATCTGTATCGCGCCGGACAGGCCGTGGAACGTACCCGCCTGCAGGCGGAGAGGTTTATCGCCGCTGCCGGTGGCTAGTCGCCAAGAGGCTGGCGATCGACACCGCCGCGGTGGCTGTCGAGGGCCAGCTTAATACGACGTAATTTGCCTTTTGCCTGAGTTTTGTTGGCCATCGCCAGTTCGGTGGCCAGCACATCGACCATCGCCAGCATCGCATAACGCGAAGTGCTGGGCTTGAAGATATAGTCGTTTTCCCGCACCAGCAGCGGCAGCACCAGATCCGCCTGCTCAGCCAGCGGCGTCCCGGCGGGGGTAATCGCAATGACCTTCGCGCCGTACTGGCTGGCAATCGCCGCGCTCTCGATGATCTCCGGGGTATAGCCGCCCAGAGACAGCACAATCACCACATCCTGCGGCGTCACCGCCGAGCTCATCATGCGTACCAGCAGACCGTCGCTCTGACTGACGACCGGAAGTCCAAGACGAAACAGGCGATATTGAATCTCCTGAGCGCAGATGGTTGACCCGCCGCCCATTCCAAGGGCGAGGATCTGCCGCGCTGCACTCAACCAGCTCACCGCACGCTTCAACGCCTCGATATCCAGCGCCCGGCGATTGGTCTCCAGCACGCTGATGATTGACTCATAGATCCCCTGTACGCCTTCGAGGTCCGGAACATCGAGGATAAACCGCTGGCCGACCGCAAGGGATTGCGCAAGCTTCATCTTTAGCTCACGGACGTCTTTACAGCCGAGCGCCCGGGCAAAACGGGTGACCGACGCCTGGCTGGTCTGAGTCAGACGCGCGATCTCGGCGATGGGTAGCTCCGCCGCCGCCGCGACATCATCGAGAATAAACTGCGCGATGCGCTTTTCGGTCGCCGTGAGCTCCACAAAGCGATCGGTAATACAGGAAATAATATCAATTGACCAGGACATACGGGTAGCAACAGGTAAGTTTTGATTGGTACTTTGTACCATATATCGCCGCTAAATTCAGCGCTGGCGTCTACAACGCCAGGCGCATGGCGCAGCGCGTCTCCGGCGGCAGTCCGTGCCGGGTCTCCTGTTCTCTTTTCGCCGCCAGCCCGGCGGGCAGGGTCAGCTCATCGAGTATGGCGAATCCCAGGCGGGTATAAAACGGCGCATTCCACGGCACTTCGCGGAAGGTGGTGAGGGTCACCGCCGGGTAAGCCATTTGCCGGGCGCGCTCGATAACCTGCTCCAGCAGCATCCGCCCGATGCCCTGATGCTGCCAGGCCTGGTGGACGGCGATTTCGGCGATAAATAAGGCATCGTCGAGCGGTTCGGTAAGAATAAAACCAACCGGCTGCCCGGCGGCCACCGCCAGCAGACTATGTTCCGTTTCCAGATAATCATGATGGCGCGCAACGCTAATTACCTCGCTGTCCGCCAGCCAGGCGAGAGCGGGGATCTGACGAAATGCCTGAGCGGCGGAACGTTCAATGGCCGGCAGAAGGGCGATATCACTCTCCTCGGTCAGGCGTAATCCGGCGCCGGCAGTTATAGTGTTAGTTTTCATCACCTGAGCATAGCAGCCTTCGGGAGAAAAATATGGAGCTGACCGCCGTTCCCGCCACGCAGTTCAGCAGCGTGCAGTTAACGGATATTCTTAACGCCTGTTTTGAAGCCTATCTGGTACCGGTGACCCAGTCTGTGGAGGGATTTGTTCAGCGCTTTAGCGCCGAGGGGATGAGCCTGATCGATTCCCGCGTCTGGCTGGCCGGAGATGAACCGGCGGCGATCGCGATCGTCGCGCGTCGGGGGAATATGGCTCGCCTGGCGGCCTTTGCCCTGCGCCCGGCCTGGCGCGGCAAAGGTCTTGGGCGGAAATTGATGCAGGAGCTGCTGACGTTTCTGCAGCAGCAGGAGATCGAGACGGTTTCCCTGGAGGTGATCCGCGATAACCACGCGGCCGTCGCGCTGTATCAGTCGTTAGGCTTTACGCGGCGCTATGGGCTCTGCGGCTACCTGAGCGCAGAGCCTCTGGCTGCGGCGCCTGGCGTGTTACAGCCTTATCCGATCCTGGCACTGCTTCGACGCGCCGTTGAGGAGAGTAACAGTCAGCTCCCCTGGCTGATGGATCCGCTTACCTTCGCCACCCTGCCATGCCGCGTCGTGACCCTGGAACAGCGCGCCTTCGCGGTACTGAGCACCTCGGGCTCACGGCCTGTACTGCAGTTTTTATGGGTGGAACCCGCCGCCCGTCGCCAGGGGCTGGCGCAAGCGCTGCTGATGGCGCTGGCGCAGCAGTTCCCGGGGATCGGCACGTCGGTGACGGTCCCGGAAACCTTTACGCCGCTGTTTGCCGCGGCGGGATATGCGCCGCTATCGCTGCAGCAGTATGAAATGACGATGGAGTGTGCCGCAGCGAAGTCCGCTTAGGCGGGAGTGTGCGCTGGGCCGCAAAAAACAGCACGGGGCGTCGATAAACCTCTCTTTTGCCGCATCATATCTCTTCGTAATGGCGACGAGGGGGATGTAATGCGTAAAACGGAACTGTTGGCTTTTTTGCAAAATCAGACCGATTTTTTCGATCCGGATAACCTGAGCGACGTTTTTACCGCCAGCTGGCTGGCTCAGCGTTTCGCGATGCAAAGAAATACCGCCAGCCACTATCTCAATCAGCTGGTCGCCCAGGACGTGCTGGTGAAGATCAACACCCGGCCGGTCTATTTTCTGCATAAAAAAGCCTTCTGCCAGCAGTTCTTCCCCCTTTCCCGCAGCGAGTACGCCAGCATGGCGGAGCTGCTCGCGGAGAGTGACCGCCAGCCGGAACAGGCGGACCATTTTTCGTTGCTGACCGGGCATGACGGCAGCCTGCGTAAACCGATCGAGCAGATGAAAACCGCGCTGTTTTATCCCAACGGCGGCCTGCCGCTACTGATCGTCGGCGACAGCGGAACCGGCAAAAGCTATATGGCGGAGCTGATGCACGAGTTCGCGATCGCCCAGGGCCTGCTGGCGCCCGATGCGCCCTTTGTCAGCTTCAACTGCGCGCAATATGCCAGTAACCCGGAGCTGCTGGCCGCCAACCTGTTTGGCTATGTCAAAGGCGCGTTTACCGGCGCGCAGAGCGATAAAGCCGGGGCGTTCGAGGCGGCAAACGGCGGGATGCTGTTTCTCGACGAGGTCCATCGACTGGATGCTCAGGGGCAGGAGAAGCTCTTCACCTGGCTGGACCGCAAGGAGATCTACCGGGTGGGAGAGACCGCCCATGGCCTGCCGATTTCCCTGCGGCTGGTGTTTGCCACCACCGAAGATATTCACAGCACGTTTCTGACCACCTTTCTTCGTCGTATTCCGATCCTGGTCAGCTTGCCCGATCTTCAACACCGCAGCCGCGAGGAGAAGGAGGCGCTAACGCTGCAGTTTTTCTGGCAGGAGGCGCGGACGCTTGCCGCCAGGCTGCAGCTCACGCCGCGGCTTTTGCAGGTTCTGACGCAGTACGTTTATCGAGGCAACGTCGGCGAGCTGAAGAATGTGGTGAAGTACGCCGTTGCATCGGCCTGGGCCAGGTCTCCGGGCAGCGAGATGCTGACCGTGACGCTGCACGATCTGCCGGAAAATATCATGGCGGCGACGCCGGCGCTCAGTGAAGCCATGGGCCAGAAGGAGCCGCTGCTTATCGAGCCGCAGACCAGTCTGGTCTGGCTGCTGCGGGCGCGCGATCCGGTTCAGGGGCTGATCCATGACGTTCAGTGTCGGATTCTGGCGCTGTATGAAGCAGTGCTAAATAAAAAAACGGTCTGGGAAGAGGCGCAAAGAAGCATGGGGGAGGAGATTGAAACCCTCTTCGATCGGCTGATCTTTGATAACCAGGATGCCAGTAGCTCGCAGATGTTGCTGCTGATCGCCCATCAGGTGCGGGAGGAGTATTATCGCCTGGAAAAACGCTTCAATATCCAGTTTAACGGCAACTGTCTCTACGCCCTGAGCCACTACCTGATCCATCGCTCCCGTCAGGCGGCGTCCACGATGAGCAATGAGAAAATCCGTCTGCTGGCGGATTTTCTGGCAAACAAATTCCCGCTGCTGTATCGCTTTTGCGAAGCGATCCTCGACGCGCTGGCGCTGAAGCTGGATATTGAGCCCCGGCGTATTGACCTGCTGTTGCTGGTGCTATGGTTCCAGAAAAACGGCGCAATCAGCCAGCAGCAGGTGACCCGCGCGATTATTCTCGCTCACGGTTACGCCACCGCCAGCAGCATCGCCAGCGTGGCGAACCGCTTGCTGAAAAGCCCGCTGTTTGAGTCATTCGACATGCCGCTCGACGTGACGCCGGAGGCTATCGCTAATCAGGTGATGGCGTATATTGAGCGCCACGCGCTGGCGTCAGGGCTGATCATTCTGGTCGATATGGGATCGCTGAACGCTATTCACAGCCATTTTAATCGTCGCCTGAATACGCCGGTGGCGATTATTAACAATGTCTCCACCGGCATGGCGATGTACGTCGGGGAGCGGATTTTACACGGCGATATGCTGGAAGATATCGTCCGCGAGATCGGCGACGATCTGGCGGTTGAGCACCAGCTCTATTACCCGCAGACCGATAAACCGCGGGCGATTTTGACCACCTGCGCCACCGGCCTGGGCGCTGCGGCGAACCTGTCGGCGCTGTTAAAAGCCAGCATCCCTGAAGCGCTCGGCGTTGATATTGTGGCCTGCGATGTGGAGACCCTGGCCGACCCCGCGCGGCGGGAGCCGATGCTCAGCCGCTACGACGTGCTGGCGATCGTCGGCACCCTCGATCCGCATCTTGCCGATCTCCCGTGGATCTCGCTGGATTCGCTGATCTCGGGGGAGGGAAGTCGCCCGCTAATGCGTATCTTCGGCGAACTGGCGACAGCGGAGCAGGTCAGCGAGATCAACAACCTGATCCTGAAAAACTTCTCGCTGCGGCGGGTGATCGAGTCGGTGACGATCCTCGATACCGCGAAGGTGATCAACCAGGTTGAGCAGTTTTTGCTGCGCTATGAGCATTTGGCCGGGTACGAGGTGCCCAACGAACGTAAGGTGGCGCTGTATGTGCATATCAGCTGTCTGATAGAGCGGTTAATTCGCCACGCTTCCCCAACCCATTATGCGGGAAGGCAGTGTCCGGAGCGCGAGCTGGCGACGCTGCGCGAGGCCTTTAGTGTCATAGAGAGCGGATATAGTGTCAAAATCCCCGCCGTAGAACTGTACTACATTCACGATATTCTGACGCGGGAAACGGAATTTATTCAGGAAGATCAAGAATTTTAACGCTTCTCTCCCTTTTGTCCTTACGTTAGCCGACGCGCCACTGTTTCTGGCACGTCGGTTGCAATTAAGAAAGCAGTGGAATGCGCTTTCGAGGTAAGGATGAAACGACACTATATTTTTGCCAGCCACGGCACCTTTGCTAACGGTTTGTTGAACTCTGTGGAGCTGATCCTCGGTAAACAGCCGGATATTCATACTCTGTGCGCCTATGTGGAAGAGGAGGTCGATCTGACGCAGCAGGTGGAGGCGCTGCTGGCGCGTTTCCCGGCGCAGGATGAGCTGATTGTGATTACGGATATTTTCGCCGGTAGCGTGAATAATGAGTTTGTGCGTTTTTTATCGCGCCCGCACTTCCATTTATTGTCCGGGTTAAATCTACCATTAATTATTGATCTGCTTATTTCTGCAGCGGAAGAGAATACCGAAAAATTAATTTCTGAAGCATTAATCAACGCTAAAGAGAGCATTCAGTACTGCAATCAGACTATTGCCGGGGCGATGACTATGGATAAAGACTTCTGAAATGAGGATGCATAATGATTACGTTATTAAGGGTTGACCATCGATTACTTCACGGCCAGGTAGCCTTTTCCTGGACCCAATATGTCGGCGCCGATTGTATTTTAATCGCCAACGACAGTGTCCCTGAGGATGAACTGCGGAAAACCACCATTAAGCTAGCTAAACCACCCTCGGTGAAGCTGGTGATTAAAAATATAAATGACTCAATTGAGGCGATAAAAAGCGGGGTTACCGATAAATATAATTTATTTATTGTTGTGGAATCGGTCAATGACGCCTGGCGTATTGCCAGCGCCGTTGAGGACATAAAAAGTATTAATCTCGGCGGGATTAAGGCCAAAGAGGGCAGTAAAAATATCTCTAAGGCGATTAATTTATTGCCGGAGGAAATAGAGCAGTTGCAACAACTGGTGGGCAAAGGCGTCGAGGTGGAGATTCGCCAGGTCCCGAACGATCGCAAACAGCTTTTTACGGAATGCGTGTGATTCCGGAGGACAGATTATGGTAGAGGCTCTCTTACTGGGTCTGGTGGCGTTTATCGCGCAATCGGAATATGCCTTAGGGACGTCGCTGATTTCCCGGCCTATCGTCACCGGGCTACTGACCGGTCTGGTGCTGGGGGATGTGCAGACCGGCGTCATTATGGGCGCGACGCTGGAGCTGGCGTTTATCGGTTCGTTCTCCGTTGGCGCCTCGATCCCGCCCGACGTGGTGACCGGCGGTATTCTCGGCGTGGCGTTCGCCATCACCTCCGGCGCGGGCACGGAAACGGCGCTGTTGCTCGGCCTGCCTATCGCCACCCTGACCCTGATCCTGAAAAACGTTTATCTGGGGATGTTTATTCCGCTGCTCAGCCAGAAAGCGGACGGCTATGCGGAACGGGCGGATACGCGCGGCATTGAGCGGATGCATCTGATTGCCGGATTCGGCCTGTCGCTGATGCTTGCCACGGTGGTGACCGTCTCATTCCTGGTGGGCAGCAACGCGGTGAAATCCCTGCTCGATACGATCCCGGAATTTATTAAACACGGACTCAGCGTGGCCACCGGGATCATTCCGGCTCTCGGCTTCGCGATGCTCGCCAGGTTGCTGATTAACAAGAAGGTGGCGCCGTACTTTTTCCTCGGCTTTGTACTGATGGCCTATTTGAAAATCCCGGTGACCGGTATCGCCATTCTCGGCGCCATCGTGGCGGTGGTGATGGTTAACGTCACCGCATTGAGCGCACCTCGTACCACGACAGAACAAGGAGTCAGCGATGACGACGAAGATGATTTCTGAAGAGACCCTGCAGCCGCAGGAGCAGGAAGAAGCGCGAATTACGCCGCGTGATTTACGCCGGGTGTTCTGGCGCTCCTTCCAGATGGAGTTCTCGTGGAACTATGAGCGACAGATGAATCTCGCCTTTGTTTACGCGCTGATCCCGGTGCTGAAGAAGCTCTATCCGCGCAAAGAGGAGCTGGCCGGGGCGCTGAAACGCCATCTGGTGTTCTTCAATACCACGCCGCATATCGTCACCCTGCTGCTGGGGATCACGACGGCGATGGAGGAGAAAAACAGCCAGCAGAAAAATATGGATGCCAACGCGATTGATAACGTCAAAGCCTCGCTGATGGGGCCGCTGGCCGGGCTGGGAGACTCCTTCTTTTGGGGAACGCTGCGCCTGATCGCCACCGGCATCGGCACCAGCCTGGCGCTAAAGGGCAATATTCTCGGGCCGATCCTGTTTCTGCTGGTGTTTAACGTGCCGCACATTCTGGTGCGCTGGTGCTTTACCCGCTGGGGCTACGTGCTGGGCACTGGGGTGCTGCAGCGGATCCAGAAGAGCGGAATGATGGAGAGCCTGACCTACGGGGCGTCGATTATCGGCCTGATGGTGGTCGGGGCGATGACCGCCTCAATGATCGATATCACCATCCCTGTCTCCTTCGGGGCCGGGGAGGCCAAAACTCAGGTGCAGGACATCATCAACGACATTCTGCCCTGCATGCTGCCGCTGGTGAGTTTCGGCATCGTCTACTGGCTGCTGGGGCGGAAGGTTAAACCGCTCTCTATTATCGGCGGAATGGCGCTGGTGGGCATTCTGGGTTCGTGGATCGGATTGTTTTAACGGGAGTGAGCTATGCGACCAACAATGATGACCTATATCAGCGAAGAGCCGGCCTGTCTGGCGCAGATCCTGCGCGACTACCGGCGCAAGCTGGCGGCGATTGAGACCTTCGCCCGCCAGCAGCCGGTGCGGCGTATTTTGCTGCTGGCGACCGGATCGTCGCTGAATGCCGCGCTTTGCGCGCGCTATTTCTTTGAACAACGCTTTGGCGTGCTGGTGGACATAAAAGAGCCGTACAATTTTACCCATTACGAAACTATCGACCCGCATACCGATCTGGTGGTGGCGATTTCACAGAGCGGAAAAAGCGCGTCGACGCTGGAGGCGATGCGTAAGGTACAGGCCTCAGGACTGCCGGTATTTGCCCTGACCTCCGATCCGCAAAGCCCGACCGGGCGGGCCTGCGATGGCGTTCTGGATATCAATACCGGGATCGAGAGCGTAGGGTTTGTCACCCGCGGCTTTAGCGCGACAGTGCTCAATCTGCTGCTGATAGCGCTGATGATTGCTCGCAGCCAGGGGAAGGCCAGTGAAGCCGAGGAGCAGCACTATCTTGCCGAATTCCAGCGACTGGCGGCGGCGATCCCGGAGGTCATCGCCCGCACTTCGCGCTTTATCGACCAGCATAGCGAAACGCTGCGGCGCGGCGAGCGCTTTGTCGCCACCGGCTATGGCGCGCTGGTTGGCGTGGCGAAAGAGTTCGAAACCAAATTTACTGAGACGGTGCGGGTACCTTCCAGCGGCTTTGAGCTGGAAGCCTATATGCACGGCCCCTATCTGGAAGCCAATGCCCGCCATGTGATGCTGTTTATGGAAGACTCGCCGGACGCGCGAACCCGGGCGCTGCGCGACTATATGGCGCCGTCCATTGCCCGCGCCTTTACCCTGACGCTGGGGGACGAAGAGGATGAACAAACGCTGGCGCTTAACTGCCCGTGCGAGCATCACCTGGCGCCGCTGCTGCTGATTGTCCCAGTGCAGATGCTCGCCTGGCATACCGCCGGGCTAAAAGGCATCGATCTGGCGATACGTATTTTCGACGATTTTGACCGCGTATTAAAAAGTAAAATCTGATTATTCAGGAGAAAACTATGTTGGGTTTTAATCAGGACGAGTACCTGACCAGTGCTCGCGAGATCATCGCTGCGCGTAAACAGGCTGAAACCGTGGCCGACGCTATTTATGACAGCGGCTGCAGCGCGTTATTTTTCGCCTCGGTAGGCGGTTCTTTAGCTCCGATGATGGCAATTAATGAGTTTGCCAAAGAATTAACCAGCGTGCCGGTTTATCTTGAGCAGGCGGCGGAATTAATTCATCGCGGGCATAAAAAATTAAATAAAGATGCAGTGGTGGTGACGTTATCCAAATCCGGCGATACCAAAGAGTCGGTGGCCATTGCCGAATGGTGCAAGGCGCAGGGGATACGCGTGGTAGCCATTACCCCTCATGCCGATTCGCCATTGGCTGCCGCCGCCAGCTGGCATATTCCGATGTGCCACAAAAATGGCGTGGAATATGAATATATGCTGCTGTACTGGTTATTCTTCCGCGTCATTTATCGTCACGGCGAGTTTGCGGATTATGCGCGTTTTGCCAGCCAGCTCGAGTTGCTGCCGGAAAATCTTCTGCAGGCCAAACGCCAGTTCGATCCCCAGGCGGACAGCATTGCCGCGCAATACCATGACAGCGACTATATGATGTGGATTGGCGGCGCGGAAATGTGGGGTGAGGTCTACCTGTTCTCGATGTGTATTCTCGAAGAGATGCAGTGGAAGCGGACCAAGTCGGTAAGCTCGGCTGAATTTTTCCACGGCACCCTGGAGCTGCTGGAAAAAGAGGTCCCGCTGTTTCTGGTGAAGGGCGAGGGGAAATGCCGGGCGCTGGACGAGCGCGTCGAACGCTTTGCCGAAAAGATAACTGACCATCTGGTGGTGATCGACCCGCGCGACTATCCGCTGAACGGCATTGATGATGCGTTCCGCTGGATTATGGCGCCGTGCGTGGTGTCTACTCTGCTGGTGGACCGGCTGGCGGCCCACTTTGAGCACCATACCGGCCACGACCTGAATATCCGCCGTTATTATCGGCAGTTTGATTACTAAATCTTGCCTATGGCGGCCAGTCAGACTGGCCGCTCCGCTATTCTCCGAGGCGCTTCCCAGAAAATCATCGTCAAAACCAACCGGTTAAAAACCGGTGGTAGAGTCCGGCTTTCCTTCTCTTTCAGGCAAGCGGATGGCCATGAAAAAACGAATAACCGCCACGCCGCATGATGCGGTGTTTAAACGATTTCTTCGCCACCCGGAGACGGCGAATGATTTTCTCATGCTCTATCTTCCCGAAGCGATCCGCCAGCGGTGCGATTTCGCTACTCTGAGGCTGCAATCGGCGAGCTTTATCGATGAGGATCTACGCGCCTGGTATTCGGACGTGCTGTGGTCGGTGCAAACCACCTGCGGGGCGGGATATATTTACGTGGTGATAGAGCATCAGAGCTCGCCGGATAATCATATGGCTTTTCGTCTAATGCGCTATGCGATTGCCGCGATGCAGCGACACCTCGACGCCGGGCACAAAACGCTGCCGCTGGTGGTGCCGATGCTTTTTTATCATGGCGCAACCAGTCCGTATCCTTTTTCCCTCAACTGGCTGGATGAATTTGCCGACCCGCAGCTGGCGAAGAGGCTGTACGGCAGTCAGTTTCCATTGATCGACGTCACGGTCATGCCGGACGATGAAATCGTGCAGCATCGGCGGGTCGCCCTGCTGGAGCTGATGCAAAAGCATATTCGCCAGCGCGATCTCAGCGGCATAACGGAGTCGTTGGCGGCCGTGGTGATGCTGGGATACACTAACCCCCGGCAGTTGAGAATGCTGTTTCACTATATGCTGCAGTACGGTAACACGGCCGAGCCGGGCGTGTTTCTCCGCCGGCTGGCCCGCCGTCTGCCACAGTATGAGGATACATTGATGTCTATCGCGCAAAAGCTTAAGCAGGAAGGTCGACAGGAAGGTCGGCATGAGGGCCGACAGGAGGGGCGCCTGGAAGGGCGCCTTGAGGGCTTACAGGAAGGGAGCCGGCGTGAGGCGCTGCGCATTGCCGGCAGCATGTTACAGAATGGCCTCGACAAAGAGACGGTACAGAAAATTACCGGACTGTCGGCTGACGACCTCAAGCCGCTGTATTGTTAACATCCTGCCACGGAAACCGTTGCCCGGCGCCAAAAACCGCCGGGCAAGGTGGCTTTAGCCTTCGCTTTTCACCACTTTGATCTCCACCATACCGATCCCCAGCTGACGCGGGGAGTGGCCGAGGATATTGCCCTCGTTGGTGGACTGCGGGTCCGGCGGAGTGATGGTCAGCGTATTGCTGCGCGTTGGGTTGTCGAAATGCAGCGTCGTGGTGGTCACATCATTGACCAGTGTAAGCACTTGCTCACTTTGACCAACCCGCACCGGGATCGGCTTATTGGCATTGGGACCGTAGGCTTTGGCGGTGATCACCAGATCAAATTTCTCCGGCAGCGGCTCTTTATATTCAATCTTCACGTCGCTGCCCAGCTGGGCATTGGACCACCGACCCCAGGACTCGGGCCGCGAAATGCCGCTAAACTGTTTCACCTCTTCCGGCGCGCCGGCAACGTTAAACACGAAGCTGTCGGCCTTATAGCGAATATCGTTGTCGACAACTTTCAGCGTATCGACGTTGCCCTTATAGCGCTCCATATCGATAAGGGTGTCCCTGAAGGCGGTCTTACCTTGCCACTGTGGCTTATCAACGTGCTGGACCTTCTGCTCACCCCCCAGCTGTCCCTGCGAGACGCACCAGTCGGTGGAGAGCGCCAGCTCAGGAGACCACAGCTGGCCCATTTTATAGCAGCGATCGACCCACACGAAATTATCCCGCGGCGCGAAATCGGCCAGCTGGAAGCGCAGCGGCGCCGAGTATTCGCTCTCCGGCAGCGGTTCAACGCGCTGGTTCGACACCCGGAGCAGCAGCGGCAGACGGAAATGGCTGCCGGAGAAGGCGATCATGTTCTTCTGCGAGTCGATGGTGAAGTTTTTCATCTCTTTCGGGAAGTTCCACAGGCGGATCACGTCGGGTTTCCAGGCCAGGACCTTCTCTTTCATATTCATGAAAATACCGGAGAGCGACTGGCCAGAGAGACTGCTGCGCCCGAGGCCGATATAGTTATCGCCACCGAGAATATCCAGCACCGTCGCGCCGTTATCCATGGTGTTGCGTTTCACCGCCAGGGTCTCCTGCTGCGGCCGATCGCCGCGCAGGACAAAGAACAAATTGCTGCGATCGTGCTTGTTGAGGTAATCCCAGGCGCTGTTCTTCATGGCCAGGTGATCGGAAGAGACCACGATGACCGTGTTTTTGAAATAGGGAGAGGCTTTGATCTTCTCGATCAGCGCGGCGATATGTTCCTGGCTGCAGCTAACGGCGCTGAAGGAGAGGTTTTTCTTGCCGTCCACGTCATAGCGTTTACGCTCGCAGGTACGCGAGATAAAACCGTCGGGATGGTGAGTGTCCACCGTCAGGGCGAACAGTGAAAAGCGTTTTCCGGACTGCGACAGTTCTTCGAATTTTTTCCACGTCTCGTCGAGTACCGTGTCGTCATAGAAGCCCCAGTCGTTGCGGTAGATTGGATCGGCTACCGTGGTTTTGAGCTCTTCCGCCCCGAACAGGTGATCGAAGCCGTGGGATTTGAGAAACACGTCTTTGCCGGCAAAGCGCAGGTTAGCTCCCTGCACAAAATAGTTTTCGTAACCGGAGTTTTTCAGGATATCGCCAAGGCAGATATTCTGCGGAAAGAAACTGGAGACCGAGGCCGAAGCGTTGCCTTCAAACGGGGCAAACAGCGGAATGCCACACTGTGATGCGACCATGCCGGCGATGGTGTAATCGGTCCCCGGCAGCTGCATAGTATTGCTGAAATCAATGCCCTCATCTTTTATTCTGCCAAGCTCAGGGGTGAGGTTGGGGAAAGCATCGTTATCAAAATAGGTGCGCTCAAGGCTTTCGCCATAGATATAGACCAGATTCAGCTGCGGATTGTCGATACGCTTCGACGGTTCTTTGTAGTACGCGGCAAAGTCCGGGTCTCCTTCCCGCGACTGCGATTTCACCAGCTCGCTGATTTGATGGAAGGCCGGGCTGGCGTCGACCGAGGCCAGCGCCAGCAGCAGCGCCGCCAGGCTGTAGCCGACGTGATGAGGATGATGCCGACGGCGGCGCAGCACCCATCCCAGGGCGCCAAAGACGGCAACCAGCGCGACGGCCACGCCGACGCCCGGCAGAATGTATTTACCGATCCCGGCGCCGGTCAGGCTGTTGGTCAGAGTGTAGAGTACCGCGTCGTTGATGCCGTCGCCGGTAAAGTAGTCGCTGGCGTAGAGGGTGATATTCAGCACCACGAACAGACCTAACACCGTGAGCGTGGCGGCAAACCACCAGGTGTTACGACCCGCTTTCCAGGCATAAAGCACCACCGAAGCTAAAAATAAGGCGATGGATAACAACTCTGACACAGCTCATCCTCATTAACGCCAGTTATCGGCTGGCAGAACAGATTACTTTTCAAGCCACACTGTAATTGCAGCGCCATCTTGCTGCAATTCTAGCGTCATGAAAGTGTGCAGTTATTCAGAATTGGTTTAGAAGTTGCCTTTTTTGATCGGCGTCGCAACGGGCGGGGCGGGGAAGCGCAAGGAGAAAAAGGCGAAAAAAGCCGTTTCAGGCCGCGCTGCCGTCGCGAAGGCGACAAACGCGGCATTGGCCCTCTGCGTCAGGAGAGAAAGTTAACGCCCTGTTTTAAGACCAGATCGCAGGCTTTGGTTTTCACCTGTTTCGCCAGCGAACTGTTGCCGAGGGTATTCAGGTCAAGCTGCTGGCCATTATTGCTGTTGAGCAGCCCCTGTAGGCCATCAAGATAGCTGGTGTCCTGTTTTTGTTTTTCCGGCGTGCTGAGCCCCAGCTTATCCAGCACCTGGTTTTTGACGTTATCAGCGCTGGTCGCCGAGGCGAGCTTCTGTTTGGCGCAATATGACATGATCCCGGCGGCGTTATTCATGCTGCTGGCGGTCAGCGACTGGCTGCTGCCGTTGAGCAGGCTGGTCAGAGAGGAGATGGACATTCCGCCGCCGCTGGCCTGGGTGCTGCTGCCGCTGAGCTGGCTGGCGGCGCTGTTGAGAGAATCCTGCCAGGAGGCGGCGTGGGCGCCGGAGAGGGTAAATGCGCTGAGGGTAAGCGCGGCAAGTAAGCCATTTTTTAACGATTTCATAGACGGACTCATAAGCGTGACTGAAGAATCGCTTTAGTATAACGCCGTCGTCGTCCGGAAATCTCTTAATACTCCTTGCCGGTGACGCGGTGCCGGTAACTTTCCCAGTTGAAGATAACCCACAGGCTGTTGCCCAGGCGCATACGGTCCATCACCCGTTCGCCGAGCAGCTTATTCATCTCTTCCATATTACTGTTGGTCAGCATACCGGTGGGCCGTTTGGATGAAGATCGGCGGTCAACGATCTGATTGATAATGACCTTTTCATAGCGAGACTCTGTCTGCATACCAATTTCATCAATGACCAGAAGATCGACCTTGCTGAGGTCGCTCAGTAACTGCTCTTCGCTCGTCTCCCGGTTGCCGAAAGTATCTTTCATCGCCGACATAATATCGGCCACGGTGATGATTAAGACCGACTTCCCGCGCAGCAGCAGTTCGTTGCAGATAGCCGCAGCGAGGTGGTTTTTGCCGGTGCCCGGTTTGCCGGAGAAGATAAAGCTGGCGATATTGCCATCGAACTCCTCCACGTACTGACGCGCGCGGGCGAGGGCGTTCATCTGCCCCTCGCACTCGACGCGATAGTTATCAAAGGAGCAGTTCTGATGAAGGGGGCGGATCCCCGAGCGGTTAAAGGTGCGCTGCATTTTCATCGCGCGGTTCTCCCGCTCCAGTGCTTCGGAACGCAGCTTGCCTTGCTCTTTTTGCCAGGCCAGCAGCTCTTCGCCGGTTTTAAACGCCGGTTCGATATGAGCCGGCATCATTTTCTGCAGGCGCTTCATCAGATCGCCAACGTTTTTCATGCTCATCCTCGGAAACCTCGCGGAATATGACTGTCGGGTTCGCTAACGCTGTTCACATCGCGCTTCGGCTGCCCGCCGTTGCTGGCGCGGCTGATTTGCACGCTGCGAGCCAGTTTCTGCTGCCACTGCACGTGGTGAAACACTTTACCTTCCGCCTGCCAGTAAGCGACGAAAGCGGCCAGCTCTTCCGGGGTGACCGGCTGGCTCAGCGCGATGCCCCACAGCGCGGCCAGACGCTGAAAGTCGGCGTCCGGCTGCCAGGCCGCATACATGGCAAATTTGCCCATCGGCACCGCAACCGGCGCCGCGGCGGGCTCGTCGAAAAACTGCGGGTCAAGCGCGATGTCGCTGCCGGGGCGCGCCAGCCTGGCTTCCAGCTCCAGCAGCTGCGCCAGCCGGGCTGGTGTCAGCGCATAGAACGCCGGGGCGTTGTTGGCAAAAACGGCGACGGTGCCGTCAGTCGATTTCGCCAGCAGCGCCGCGTGCTGCTGGAGGAACTCTTCCAGGCCGCTAAAATGGGAGGTTAAAATTCGCGAAGACATAACTCTATCTCAACTCTGAACTGCAAAGAGTGGGGTGATCTGCACATAGTAGCACAGAGCCCGTCGCGGAAGGAGCGTCGCGGCTCTGCCGCGACGCCGGGGTTAGACGCGAGGGCGCTTACGATACAGCCACAGACCGGGTATCGACAGGCCAATGGAGAGGGCGCCCACGATCGAAGAGGCCTTTAAAAAATTGCTCAGCAGCAAAATCATCATCTCTTCAGAATAGCCAAAATGGCTGATTTTTACCGCGGAGATCATCGCGGTGTAAGCGGAAATACCGGGAAACATCGGGATCACGGCGGCGACGGTAAAAATCTTCGGATGCGCCAGATACCAGCGCGACCACTGGATGCCGATGCAGCCCACCAGCAGGGCGGCGAGAAACGTGGCCCATTCAATGTTAAAACCAGCGCTCATCATGACCATGCGCGAACCATGGCCGATCGCTCCCAGCAGCGCGCACCAGCGCAGGGCGCGCTGCGGGACATTAAAGACCATCGCAAACCCGACGGCAGGGATCGCCGCCAGCAGCATGTCTTCCGCCAGTGCGAAAATAAACGAAATTATGCCCATCCCCGCAGCCCCCATACGGTCATTGCCATCACTACGCCAATGCAGGTGGCAAGGGTTAACAGGCTGGCGATCGCCCAGCGGGCGAGGCCAGTATTTATATGCCCTTTAAACATATCGGCGACGGCATTGATCAGCGGAAAGCCCGGGACCAGCAGCAGGACGCTGGCGGCCATGGCAATGGTCGGGGTGCTGGCAAAGGTCGGGAGGCGCAGCAGTAGCCCGGAGATCGTGGTGGCCACAAAGGCGGTGATGCAGAAGTTGATCTGCGGATGCATAGAACGGTGGGTCAGCACCTGGCGAATGTACATGGCCACCGTGCTGGCGCAGAAGCTGACCAGCGCTCCATCCCAGCCGCCGTTATTCAGTTTACAGAAACAAGCGCAGGAGAGGCCCACCATGATCACTAGCAACCAGCGGGGATAACGCAGGGGCCTAATCTGCGCGAAGCGCTTCTCGACGTCGCGATAGTCCAGCAGCTTATGCTCGGCGAGGATCACGATATGCTGCACTTCCGTCACCACATGCATATTAATGCCGCGGTCGACATTCTTACGCGTTGAGGTAAGACATTCGCCATCCTTAATGGTGGTCAGGACGATAGCGTTGGAGGAGATGGCGCTTTCGACGCTGTCCATCCCCAGCGCCAGCCCGAGACGCGTTGAAAGCTCTTCCACCAGCGCGCTTTCGGCGCCGTGCTGTAACAAAAAAAGACCACACTGGATGCATAATCGTGTGATTGCCCGCTGCTGTGCCCGATCAACCTGCATATTTCCTCTGCTGTCCGCGACGCCTGGTATCTGCCGATACTTTAACCTGAAGCGCCGGGGCGGCTGAGGGGGGTGGGATCAAATAATGTGCAAAAATCTCCCGTCCGCCGGGGTGGCGGAATTTGAAGCGTCCCACACTTTTGCCAGTTTGGTGAAAAGTGCAATTTTTGTCGCCGTTCATCCCTTCTTTTTCCCGTCTGACTTATCAAAAATGCAGGAAAGCACTTTTATTAAACAAAAATTATACAAATAATTAACCCTGCAAAAGTGAGACAATCCTATGAAAACACAGGTCGCGATTATTGGCGCTGGCCCTTCCGGGCTGCTGCTGGGGCAGCTACTGCACAACGCCGGGATCCACACGGTCATTCTTGAGCGTCAAACGCCGCAATATGTGCTGGGGCGCATCCGTGCGGGAATTCTGGAAAGCGGTACCGTCGATCTGCTCCGTGAAGCGGGCGTGGCGCAGCGGATGGATATCGAAGGCCTGGTGCATCATGGGGTGGAGTTTCTCTTTGACGGCCAGCGGGTGCCCGTCTCACTGAGCGAGCTGACCGACGGCAAGAGCGTGATGGTTTACGGCCAGACTGAAGTGACCCGCGATCTGATGGCTGCCCGGGCCGCCAACGACGCGCCGATCGTGTACGGCGTCAGCGAAGTGACTATCCATGACGCAAAAAGTGACCGGCCGACGATCACCTATCTTAGCGAAGGTGAATTCTGCCGCCTGGAGTGTGACTTTATCGCCGGTTGCGACGGTTTCCATGGCGTGTCGCGGCAAAGTATTCCCGCTGACATCCTCAAGACTTACGAGAGCGTCTGGCCGTTCGGCTGGTTAGGCCTGCTGGCGGATACGCCGCCGGTCAATCCGGAGCTGATCTATGCGCATCATCAGCGGGGATTCGTGTTATGTAGTCAGCGCTCACTTACTCGCAGCCGCTACTATCTGCAGGTTCCGCTGAGCGATAAGGTGGAGGACTGGTCGGACGAACGCTTCTGGCAGGAGTTGAAATGCCGATTGCCGGAGGATCTGTCATCAAAGTTAGTGACTGGTCACTCACTTGAGAAAAGCATCGCTCCCTTGCGCAGCTTCGTCGTCGAGCCAATGCAATATGGGCGATTGTTCCTGGTGGGGGATGCCGCGCATATCGTACCGCCGACCGGCGCTAAAGGGTTGAACCTGGCGGCATCGGACGTGAACTATCTGTGGCGGATCCTGCGTGAATACTACCATCACGGCCGGAGCGATCTGCTGGCGACCTATTCGCGACTGGCGCTGGATCGGGTCTGGAAAGGGGAACGCTTTAGCTGGTTCATGACCCGCCTGCTGCACGATTTCCCGCAGCAGAGCGAGTTCGACGCCAAAATGCAGGCGGCCGATCGCCGCTACTATCTGGGCTCGCGAGCCGGGCTGACCACTATCGCGGAAAACTACGTGGGCCTGCCCATGGAGCGTGTCGTCTGACTGAACAGGAGTCACTATGCCGCCCGTCCAAACTGTTCCGGTATTTAAGCTGTATGGCGAGGAGCGCGGCTGGCCGACGCCGGACCTGCTGCACTGCGAGTCGATTTTGCAGCGCAGCAGCCTGTATCAGTGGCATATTCGCGTCCACCAGCACGCCGAAATGGTCCAGCTCCTCTATCTGCATAAAGGTCGGGCGGAGATCGAAATTGAAGGCACCACCTCGGTGATGACGGAGTCCTGCATCCAGGTGGTGCCCGCCCTCTGCATTCATGGCTTTCATTTCTCACCCGGAACGCACGGATTTGTGCTCTCCCTGGCGCTGCCGCTGCTGAGCCGCTTTGAAAATCAGTTCGGCCGACCGCTGGATGTGCTTAGCGTTGCGCAGTGTCTGCCGGTGGGGCGTTCCCGGGGGCGTATGCATACGCTGTTTTCAGCGCTTCGCGAGGAGTACAGTGCCGATCATGATGCCCGGGAAATGATGCTTTATTCGCTGCTGGGGACGCTGCTGGCCTGGTTGAACCGGCAGTGCCGCCCCGCACCGCCCGCGGAAGATAAAGCGGAGCGAAAGCGCAGTATGATGCGTCATTTTTCCCGGCTTATTGAGAGCCACTACCGACAGCACCTCCCGCTGGCGGAGTATGCGAAGTTGATTGGGCTGTCGGTCACGCATTTAAACTATTTATGTCGCGAGTTCTATGGTTGTAGCGCCCTTGGGGTATTGCATCAGCGACTGATGCTTGAGGCGCGGCGTAATCTGCAATACACCCGCATGACGATAACGCAACTCTCTGATTATTTGGGCTTTAGCGACGTCGCCTATTTTTCTCGCTTTTTCCGCCGCTATAGCGGTATGTCGCCTAAAGCATTTAGAGAAGCAATTAAAGAGAATGCTTCATAATGTTCATGCCTGAAATTATTTTTGCTAAATAATGGTTTTATCTTTTCTAATTTATTAGCGCAGGGCGTCTGTGCTAATATTCATCGCAAGTATACACAGGAATAATATTTACTTGATATGACCACGGTTCGGTCATGCAGTATATCGTGTACGCGGGCCATGAATATGCTTTTAATATTCATCCAGTAAATGGTATGGCGATCGAGTCACTCGCCGATCGTTTGCGGGCAAGCGAAGAAACTTCGACAGGAAGCGGAGGTGTTATGTTACCAGGACAAGGTAAGTTTGGCGTCGTTATTAGTAAAATCCCCGTCATGCAGTCAGGGTTAAAGGTGATCTTCAATGAGAACCTCCCGGATTACGAACTCAGTTTTTGTCGCACTCATGATGAGCTCACCCTTTTACAACTGCGGCGAGCGGTGCTGGTCGTTGCGGATATCTCCGGCGAGATTGCGCAGCCCCGGGCCGTCTGCGAGCGTTATTACTCCCTCATGACCCAGTATCGAGATATTCACTGGGTTTTTATGGTCAGCGACAGCCTCTATCCATTAGCCGTTGAGCTTTTAATTCGTCCCGAAAGCTCGCTGATCTCCGAGAGCGAGCCGGTTGACCGGCTGATTGAGGTGATTTGCGCCGGTAGCCGTGCGGCTGAGCAGATTAGCCGTACGTTGTTTACCGGGGATGTGGACAGCGATATCGCTAGCTACCACTCAGCGGCGATGCTGACCCTGTCAGAGCGGAAAGTTCTGCGCCTTCTGGCGAAGGGATGGGGAATTAACCAGATCGCCGCGCTGTTGAAAAAGAGTAATAAGACGATTAGCGCGCAGAAAAATAGCGCAATGCGTCGTTTATCGCTACGCAGCAACGCTGAAATGTATGCCTGGATCAACAGTGCGCAGGGAATGCAAGAGCTGAATATCAATTCAGCTTACGGGGAACAAATGGAATGGAAAAAAATAGCACAACCCGTCATGTCGCCATCGTAGAAAAATGTGTGATGACGGAAATGGCCTGGCGCTATACCTTTAGCCGTGAAGAGAGCAGCCAATACCGCATTCATTTTTTTAAAAATATCAATTTGCTCAGGGCGGTGGAAACGTCGTTCCCATGGTCAGCAATCATCTTTTCACTTTCGGGGAGTCGTTCGTCCAGAGCCGAGAGCCTGCTTTTTCTTCACGAAATGGCGAGGATCCGACCGGAAGTACAAACGATTATTCTGGCTAATAATGAAAGCGAAATGCGTCTGATCGGCCATTTAATGCCGGCCTGCCTGCAGGGTATATTAAATAAATCCGCGCCGCGACGCGGATTGCAGGAGCATTTGTTACAGCTGCTGGATAATCATTCCCTCGCCGGCAAAGAGCACTTTTGCGGCAGAGAGGCATGCAACGATCCGCTAAGCCCGACGGAGCACGCCATTCTTCGGTATATGTCGTGGGGATATTCGCTTGCGGAAATTGCGGTGCAGCTGAACCGGAACATTAAAACCATCCGCGCGCATAAATTCAACGCCATGACCAAGCTCGGGGTTCGCTCTGATATTGGTTTATTAAACGCGGCGGATATCTTGCTGCATTTACCGATAAGCGGCCCGACCAGCGCCGTTAAACAGGTGGCATAACGCGGCTATATGCATACGTCTACCCATGTTGCATCGGTGAGCTGCGCCATTCGTTCTGGTTCAATGCGAACGGCGCTGTGAATAGCTCCCGCTGCGGGTAGCACTTCCTGATAGTGCCTGAGCGAGACGTCACAGAAGACGGCCAGCGGATTTTCCAGACCAAACGGGCACACGCCGCCAACCGGATGGCCGGTCCAGGTTACCACCTCGTCGCTGCTCAACATACGCGCTTTTGCGCCAAAGGTCTCTTTCAGCTTTTTATTATCCAGCCGCGCATCGCCCCTGGCGACGATCAGTACAATCTTATCTTTGATCTTGAGCGACAGCGTTTTGGCTATTTGTCCCGGCTCAACGTTGTGCGCGGCAGCGGCAAGCGCCACAGTGGCGGTACTCTGGTTTAACTCAATAATTTCGATATCGGGGGCGTGTTCGGCAAAAAACTGCCGTACAGACTGCAGACTCATTGGATTCTCCTGATTTAAGGCTGGTTAAATCTGTCACAAGCCTGGCGGAGTGTAAATATCAGCGCGGACAATCCAGATTCTTTCTATTTTGTCGATCTCCTTCACATTCACCGTAACCGGTTACAGTAACCGGTTGCGGTTATCTGCATTGAGATGAATACTGGAACAGTCACTTCTCCTTTTATTTATAACAAAAGAGCCGTGTATGAATCGTTGTGTTATGGGCAGTATAGCCGGTAATCCACCCGCGGCGTGCTGCATCAATAAGCGGTCATCGTAACGGCAGGGTAATCGTTGTTGGGCCAGTATCAATAGCCTGTCAGGAGGGCTACTATGTCTGCTAACCATGCTGCGTTTAATTTGATATTTCGCTTTGTAGAAAATTACATAAGCCCCATAGCAGGGCGGATCTCATCGCAGCGTCACGTCATGGCTATCCGTGACGGTTTTATCTCCGCGATGCCGTTTATGATCGTCGGATCGTTCCTGCTGGTGTTTGCTTATCCTCCTTTCTCCCCGGATACCACCTGGGGTTTTGCCCGCGCCTGGCTGGATCTGGCAAAAGAGTTTGAGGGGCGCATTCTGACCCCCTTTGATATGACGATGGGGATCATGTCGATCTACATCTGCGCGGCAATCTCTTACAACCTCGGTAAGCACTACGAGAAATCCAATCAGCTCGATCCCTTTATGTGCGCGATGCTGTCGATCATGGCCTTTTTACTGATTGCCGCGCCGAAGACGAATGGCACGCTGCCGGTGGATAGCCTCGGCGGAACAGGGATCTTTACCGCCATTCTGGTGGCGATCTACTGTGTGGAGATGATGCGTTTTCTCAAGGCGCATAATATCGGTATCCGTCTACCGGATCAGGTCCCACCGATGATCAAAAATTCCTTTGATCTGTTGATCCCGGTGCTGGTGGTTGTGCTGACGCTCTATCCGCTGAGCCTGTTTATTCAGCATCATTTTGACATGCTGATCCCGCAGGCCATTATGGCAATTTTCAAACCGCTGGTTTCGGCAGCCGATTCCCTGCCGGCGATCCTGCTGGCGGTCCTCATCGGCCACCTGCTGTGGTTTGCCGGGATCCACGGTGCGGCGATCGTTTCCGGGATGCTGCAGATGTTCTGGCTGACCAACCTTGGTATGAACCAGCAGGCGCTGGCCCAGGGTGCGCCTCTGCCGCATATTTTTATGGAGGCGTTCTGGACCTTCTTTATCGTGGTCGGAGGTTCCGGTGCCACCATGGGGCTGGTGTTCTGCTATCTGCGCAGCCGCTCAGCGCATTTGCGCTCCATTGGGCGTTTAAGCGTGGTGCCAAGCCTGTTTAACATTAACGAGCCGGTCATCTTTGGGACGCCTATCGTCATGAACCCGGTGTTCTTTATTCCGTTCCTGCTGGCGCCGATGGTGAATGCGGTGTTGGCCTGGGCGGCAATGAAGCTGGATCTGATTGGCCGCGTCATCTCCGTGGTACCGTGGACGGCGCCGGCGCCGATTGGCGGTGCCTGGGCGCTGGGCTGGGATTTCCGGGCGGCGATTCTGGTCATCGTTCTGGCCTGCGTGTCGGCGATTATCTACTTCCCGTTCTTTAAGGTGTATGAGAAGCAGCTGCTTGCTCAGGAAGCGGAAGAGGCTGAACGGGCGGAGCAGGAGAGTCAGCAGACCGCATAAATAGTGACCGGGCGGCCACAGGCCGCCCGTTGCTTATTGTAGACAGGGCGTTATTTTAACGTGCAGTCGCCGCACTGTTGGACGTCCGGCAGGCGATAGCGCTGGCAGCAGGTGCGTCGGACTAACTGTCCTTCACGCAGCACAACCGTTCGCCATAGTGGGTTATCCTGACCATCGGCGAGTTGTTTTTCGAAGAAACAGTGCTGGCGCAGGGCGGCAAGCTGCTCATCCCCCAACAGCGCGCGCATTTCCCCAAGATACCAGTTAATCAGATAGCCAGTATTGCTCCAGATAAGTTTGCCATTGATCTCGCCCGTGGCTTCCAGCGCCTCAATAACCGGCTGCAGGGTGCGCGTCACCAGGGCATCCATTCGCGACAGCGGTGACAGTCTCTCAATACCGGCATCGCTATGGACATCAATCCAGAAACAGGCCGCCCTGCCGCTTTCGTGAAATTCGACGTGGAAATGTTCCGGCGCCAGGCTGAGACCCTGTGGTTCATTGAGCAACGCCAGCATCAGCGGCGGCACCAGCAGACCGATATACCATTGCGCCCAGAGCGAGAGCAGAGGTTTCGCTTCCCGTGTCAGCGTTGGCTGATGACGATAGATATGATCGGAATAAGTGGCCAGCAGAGAGCGTAAGGCGGTGGGTCGCGACCACTCGGCAAGCGTCAAAGCGTGCCCTGGAGCGGATTCATCCAGGCGCAGGAAATCGAGCAGATGGGGGCGAAGGGTGGCGATTTTTTCCCGAATACTCTCCGCCAGGGCGCGCTCAGCCGTCGGCAAAGGGGCCCGCCAGATAAGTTCATCGCTGAGAGGAAGGGAACGCCAGGCCATTCGATTTCCAGATACAAATCTAAATGATAATGATTCCTGATATTAGTTGTTTGCAGGCGGCATGGCAAGAATTTTGTCGGCGCCACGATGCCGCGGCGCGCGCAGGTTAACTGGCCAGAATAATGTTGCGGCCTTTATTCTTAGCGTCATAGAGTGCGCCGTCGGCGCGCGCCAGCGCTTGCTCAATATTGTCATCAATGAGCGGCGTCAGGCCAATACTGATGGTCACGTTGGTGGCGACGCTCTCATTAAACATATGCGGGATTTTCAGGTCATAGACCCGCTGCCGAATACGTTCGGCAGCCTGCCAGGCCGTTTCTTCGCTGCTGTTGGTCAGCAGCACCATAAACTCCTCTCCGCCAAAGCGGGCGACAATATCGCGCGAGCGTACGGCGTTGCGAATAGCAGCAGAGACGCGAATGAGCGCCTGGTCGCCCATCATATGACCATAGTGATCGTTATAGGCTTTGAAATGATCGATATCGAGGAGCAGCACGAAGTGGTTGTCGCCGTCCAGCGCCAGCAGGGTATCGAGGCGATTCTGCAGTCCGCGGCGGTTATACAAACCGGTCAGAGGATCCAGCATACTGAGATCGTTGAGGGTGTTGCGTTCCTGCATGAGTTTATCCATTAATCCTTGTGTGAAGGCATCGCTGCGCTTCTGGATAATATTTTGCAGGGTAATACCGGCAATAGGCAGCATAAAACAGTAAGTCATGCGCAACCATTGTTCCCCCTCCGCCATTATCAGGCAGGCAAGGAAAGTCGGTAAAGAGTGGAGGGTAAAGGCAGTGATATTATTGGAAAAAGCGATGGTGCCGATAAACAGAATGCTTAATAGGGCGATCACCAGAAAGTTAAAATGCGGCGGTGTCAATAGCATCGCCTTTGTCACTACGTGCCATGCCCATAGCATGCCAAATAACAACGAGATAGCGGGAATATTTATTTTCGATTGCGGCCATTTCCAGTGCCAGAGCAGCAGCAACCCGCTGCAGGCCACGATCAGGGCGCAAGGCAGCGTAAAACGAACTACCGTAAATAGGGGGGTGACCAGCGACAGAGAGGATGAAATGAAATTAAGCAGTAAAAAAAGCCGTAAGGAATATTGATATTTTTGTGCGTAGTGTGCTCGCCAGGTTTGTGCAGTCATATCGGAAGAATCATTATTAGTCGTTAAATTTCAAAATGATGAAAGCCAAAAATGAAGAGTCTGATAACAATGTGCAAAAAAAGGTTATTTGCAAAATAAGAAAAATATTTAATATATATCGATAATCCGCTTAATTTATCACCTTCATGAATGTATGTCATTACCGCGAACGTAAAGAATAAGGCGCAGAGCACATCGCAAATGACAAATGATAAAAGTTATCATATGATATTGGTTATCATTATCGTTGTGAGAGGTGAAACCATGCTGCAGCGAGCATTAGGAAGCGGTTGGGGAGTCATCGTTCCCGGCGCGCTGATTGTCGCTCTCGGGTATGCCGGGGTGTCGGCTGACGTATGGCGGACGCTGGTCGCGGTGGGCATGCTGATGTCCGCGGCGATGATATGGCATCGTCAACTGCGCCATTTTATTCTGCTGCCATCGTGTGTTGCACTGGTTGGTGGAATAATGCTGATGCTTGTGGATATCAAACTGAGGGGATAACGCCGGGAGAGGGAAGAATATTGGTGCGAGGGGGGGGACTTGAACCCCCACGTCCGTAAGGACACTAACACCTGAAGCTAGCGCGTCTACCAATTCCGCCACCTTCGCACAGTATTCTTTCTTTAGATATTGCCTCGTTGGTGCGAGGGGGGGGACTTGAACCCCCACGTCCGTAAGGACACTAACACCTGAAGCTAGCGCGTCTACCAATTCCGCCACCTTCGCCCAGTGCGAGCAATATCTTCGTGGATTATGGTGCGAGGGGGGGGACTTGAACCCCCACGTCCGTAAGGACACTAACACCTGAAGCTAGCGCGTCTACCAATTCCGCCACCTTCGCATACCATCGACACTATGAAAGTATCGTTACCACGGAGGCGCATTCTAGTGGTTTTCGGCGACACGTCAATAGTTAATTATGCAGGTTGTATCGATTGCTGCAAAAATGGGCGGATTTGCCCGCAGGAAGCGCCAGCGGTACCAGAAACGGGCCGCCGGCGTGAGAAGGCGACTATTTTTTCGCCTGACGGGTCATGATGGTGCGATAGACCTTAAAACGTCCGGTCTGGGCGATCACCTCATGGAAGCCGAACGTCTCATCCAGCACCTGCGGATACGGCAGGAAGGCGTTGGCGACAATGCGCAGCTCGCCGCCGCTATTCAGATGGCGAACCGCGCCGCGGATCAGCGCCTGGGCGGCTTCGAGGCTGGTCTGCAGCCCGTCATGGAATGGCGGGTTGGAGATGATCATGTCGAAGCGACCATTGACCTCGGAGAAGACGTTGCTGGCAAACACATCGCCAGCCAGGCCGTTGGCGGCAAGCGTCGCGCGGCTGGCTTCGACCGCAGGAGCGCTGACGTCGCACAGGGTCAGGCGCACTTTCGGCGAATGGCTGGCCAGCGCGGCGGCCAGCACGCCTGCGCCGCAGCCGACGTCCAGCACTTTCCCTTTGGTATGCGGCTCGAGGGTGGAGAGCAGCAGCTGGCTGCCGACGTCCAGCCCGTCGCGGCTAAAGACGCCAGGCAGGGTTTTAATCGTCAGATTATCCAGTGTGTATTCGCCCCAGAAGGCATCGGCGTCGAAGGCGGGCTGCTTTTCCAGTCGGCCATGATAGAGGCCACAGCGGCGGGCGCTATCCACTTTGTTTAATGGCGCGTATTCAGCCAGCATCTGCTCTGCGCTGCGGACGCCGCTGCGGTTTTCACCGACGACGAAAATGTCGCTTCCCACCGGCAGCAGAGAGAGCAGGTTCATCAGCTGGAACTGTGCCTCTGGTTTATTTTTTGGCCAGTAGTAGATCAGGGTGTCGCATTCGGCGACGTCAGCGGCCTCAGCCACTAAGCTAAAACGGACGGTGTCTCCCATCTGGCGGTTGAGGACCTGCCAGTGGTGGAACTGTTGGGTGTGGGCGCGGCTGGCCGCGGTATCCAGACGCGCAGGCAGGTCATCCTGCAGGTCACCGGCAAACAGAACGCGGGCGGACTCGAAATCATCACTGTGGCGCAGCAAGACTTCACTTGCCGGGGTAAAAGCGGACATGAAACACTCCTTCATTAAGACTGGCGCCGATTATAGTAGTTTGTTGGCGCAGATACGACGGATTTGCTATATTGCGCGCTTGTTTAACAGGAGTGTTTCGCTATGACATCCCGACGAGACTGGCAACTACAGCAGCTGGGCATTACCCAGTGGTCGCTGCGCCGACCGGGGGCGTTGCAGGGCGAAATCGCTATCTCGCTTCCTGAACATATTCGTCTGGTGATGGTGGCGGAAACCCCGCCGTCGCTGACAGAGCCGCTGATTGGCGACGTATTGCGCGCGCTGGCCGTGACGCCAGATCAGGTCCTGCAGCTGACCCCGGAGCGGGTGGCGATGCTGCCGCAGGACAGCCGCTGCAACAGCTGGCGGTTGGGCACAGAGGCGTCGCTGCCGCTGGCGGGCGCCCAGGTGTCCACCCCCGCTTTTGATGAACTCCAGACCAGCGCGCCGGCTCGCAGGGCGCTCTGGCAACAAATCTGCGCACATGAACACGATTTCTACCCTCAGCACGGCTGATTTAACCCGAGCCTGGCAAATCGAAACCCGCGCCCACGCTTTCCCGTGGAGCGAACAGACCCTGGCCAGTAACCAGGGGGAACGCTATCGTAACTATCAGCTGTCGGTGGATGGCGAAATGGCGGCGTTCGCCATTACGCAAGTGGTGCTGGATGAGGCGACGTTGTTCAATATCGCGGTCGATCCCGCTTACCAGCGCCGTGGCCTGGGGCGAGCGCTGCTGGAACACGTCATTGATGAAGTCGAAAGGCTCGGCGTCGTCACGCTATGGCTGGAGGTGCGCGCCTCCAACGTTGCCGCTATCGCGCTGTATGAAAGCTTAGGCTTCAATGAGGCGACGATTCGCCGCAACTACTACCCGACGGCCGACGGGCGCGAAGACGCCATTATTATGGCTCTGCCAATCAGTATGTAAGACAAGGTGATACGATGAAATGGGACTGGATTTTCTTTGATGCCGATGAAACGCTGTTTACGTTTGATTCTTTCAGCGGCTTGCAGCGGATGTTTCTCGACTACAGCGTGACCTTTACCGCCGAAGATTTTCAGGACTATCAGGCCGTGAATAAGCCGCTATGGGTGGATTACCAGAACGGCTCCATTACCTCGCTGCAGCTGCAGCACCAGCGCTTTGACAGCTGGGCGGAACGTTTGAATGTGCCGCCGGGGGAACTCAACGACGCGTTTATGAATGCGATGGCGGAAATCTGTGCGCCGCTGCCGGGCGCGGTCTCTCTGCTCAACGCGCTGCAGGGCAAGGTCAAGATGGGCATCATTACCAACGGCTTTACCTCGCTGCAGCAGACTCGTCTGGAGCGGACCGGTTTACGCGATCACTTTGATTTGCTGATTATTTCTGAAGAAGTGGGTGTCGCCAAACCGGACGCGCGCATTTTCGATTACGCGCTGGCGCAGGCGGGTAACCCACCGCGCTCGCGGGTGCTGATGGTCGGCGATACCGCCGAGTCGGATATTCGCGGCGGCGTGAATGCCGGACTGGCGACCTGCTGGCTCAATGCGCATCAGCGCGAGCTGCCGGCGGACCTCGAGCCGGACTGGACGGTGACCTCGTTAAGCGAACTGGAGCAGCTCCTGTGTAAACACTGATTGCCTCCCCCCCGTTGATGGGTAAAATAGCCGCAATTTTTCGTATTCCACATGCGTGGCTCATGGCCGCGTTTACTTAGAAGATTAATTATGACGTTGTCTCCTTATCTGCAAGAGGTGGCCAAACGCCGCACTTTTGCCATTATTTCTCACCCGGATGCCGGTAAGACCACCATCACCGAAAAGGTGCTGCTGTTCGGACAGGCGATTCAGACCGCCGGTACCGTAAAAGGTCGTGGCTCCAGCCAGCACGCGAAATCCGACTGGATGGAAATGGAAAAGCAGCGTGGTATCTCGATCACCACCTCGGTGATGCAGTTCCCCTATCATGACTGTCTGGTGAACCTGCTGGATACCCCGGGGCACGAAGACTTCTCGGAAGATACCTACCGTACCCTGACGGCGGTGGACTGCTGCCTGATGGTGATTGACGCGGCAAAAGGCGTCGAAGATCGGACCCGTAAGCTGATGGAAGTCACCCGTCTGCGCGATACGCCGATCCTCACCTTTATGAACAAACTCGACCGTGATATCCGCGATCCGATGGAGCTGCTGGATGAAGTGGAGAACGAGCTGAAAATCGGCTGCGCGCCGATTACCTGGCCTATCGGCTGCGGTAAGCTGTTCAAGGGCGTCTATCATCTCTACAAAGATGAAACCTACCTGTATCAGACCGGTAAAGGCCATACCATCCAGGAAGTGCGCATCGTGAAGGGGCTCAACAACCCGGATCTCGACGCGGCGGTGGGGGAAGATCTGGCGCAGCAGCTGCGCGACGAGCTGGAGCTGGTGCAGGGCGCGTCGAACGAGTTCGATAAAGATCTGTTCCTGGCCGGGGAAATCACCCCGGTGTTCTTCGGGACCGCGTTAGGTAACTTCGGCGTTGACCATATGCTGGATGGCCTGGTGGAGTGGGCGCCGGCGCCGATGCCGCGTAACACCGACACCCGTGAAGTCACCGCGACGGAAGAGAAGTTCACCGGCTTCGTGTTTAAAATTCAGGCCAATATGGACCCGAAACACCGCGACCGCGTGGCTTTCATGCGCGTGGTGTCAGGTAAATATGAGAAAGGCATGAAGCTGCGTCAGGTGCGCATCGGTAAAGACGTGGTGATCTCCGACGCGCTGACCTTTATGGCCGGCGACCGTTCGCACGTTGAAGAAGCCTATCCTGGGGATATCATCGGCCTGCATAACCACGGCACCATTCAGATTGGCGATACCTTCACCCAGGGCGAGATGATGAAGTTCACCGGTATTCCGAACTTCGCACCGGAACTGTTCCGTCGTATTCGCCTGAAGGATCCGCTGAAGCAGAAACAGCTGCTGAAAGGGCTGGTTCAGCTCTCTGAAGAGGGCGCGGTGCAGGTCTTCCGTCCGATCGCCAATAACGATCTGATCGTCGGCGCCGTGGGTGTGCTGCAGTTTGACGTCGTCGTGGCGCGCCTGAAAAGCGAATACAACGTGGAAGCGATTTACGAATCGGTCAACGTGGCCACCGCGCGCTGGGTTGAATCCACTGACGTGAAGAAATTCGAAGAGTTCAAACGTAAAAACGAAGTTCAGCTGGCGCTGGATGGCGGCGATAACCTGACCTACATCGCCCCGACGATGGTCAACCTGAACCTGACGCAGGAGCGTTATCCTGACGTGGTGTTCCGCAAAACGCGCGAGCACTAATCCCTGACGAAGCGCGGCGCAGGCCGCGCTTTTTTCTTCTTCCGCCCGCGCTTCCCTCCTTCTGGAAAGTTCTTAAAACGCCGCTAATTCGTCTGTTTTTTATCCATATCCTCCGCAACCCCTTCGCCTGTCTACTATATTTAATTCGTGTTTTTAAAAATGCTGGCGTAATTCACTGCGATAAGACGCCAGCGCTGGTGAAAAAACGAGGACATCACGATGACCAGACTAAAGAATGCCAATATGTTGCTGGCGCTCTTCTTAGGCTTAGCCGCGTTGAACGCCTCGGCAGAGACGGAAAAAACAACGGTAGACAGTGCGAAGTCAGCTGCCAGCAATGCGGGAGAGGCGGTAGACAATTCGATTAATAAAGTCGGCGATTTTATGGACGACAGCACTATTACCGCACGGGTAAAGGCGGCGCTGATCGACCATAAAGATATTAACTCCGGCGATATTTCGGTGAAAACGGAAAACAAAGTGGTCACCCTCAGCGGCGACGTCACCAGTGCTGAACAGAAAAGTCAGGCGCTGAGCGTGGCAAAAGCGGTCGAAGGCGTCTCTCAGGTCAACGACAAGCTGACGGTGCAGCACAAATCGTCGAGTGAGACGGCGACGCTGAAAGGCTATGCCGGGGACACCGCTATTACCAGCGAAGTGAAGGCTAAGCTGCTGGCGGATGACATTGTCCCTTCGCGCAATGTGAAAGTCGAAACTAACGCCGGCGCAGTGCATCTGACCGGTACGGTGGCTTCCGCGGCGCAGGCTGAGCGCGCCGCAGAGATTGCGAAAGCGGTTTCCGGTGTGAAAAGCGTCCGCAACGATCTTAGCGTGAAGTAAATCGAGTTATTAACAAAAGTGTTGTCTGGCCAAGGTTGCCGAACGAATAGCAGCACCCACTGAGCGATGAGCTTTCCAGAAAGGGTGCGCAAACCGCTGTTCACCGTCCATTATGGTAAGGAGAAAAGTATGTTTCGATGGGGAATTATTTTTCTGGTCATTGCATTAATTGCTGCGGCCCTGGGCTTTGGTGGTCTGGCGGGTACTGCCGCTGGCGCCGCGAAAATCGTCTTTGTCGTCGGGATTATCCTGTTCCTGGTGAGCCTGTTTACAGGACGCAGACGTCCGTAGAGGGACAACAATCCGGGCGATGCTGAAGCCTGAGCGTTTTTACTGACACGTCGTCTTACACAAAGCCAGTCCTGCGGACTGGCTTTCGCGGTTTAAGCGATGGGCAAATTGCGTTACCTTGTCAGGAGAAGACTAATCGAACAGGAAAGCAGGGTGGGGCAACGCATTCCCGTTACGCTGGGCAATATCGCCCCGCTGGCGGTTAAACCCTTCCGACCAGGCAAGCTGGCGCTGGTGTGTGAAGGCGGGGGACAGCGAGGGATTTTCACCGCCGGGGTTCTGGACGAATTCATGCGCGCCGGATTTAACCCCTTTGACCTGATGCTGGGGACCTCCGCGGGGGCGCAAAACCTCTCCGCTTACATGTGTAATCAGCAAGGCTATGCCCGCAAAGTCATCACACGCTACACCACCTCACGCCAGTTTTTCGATCCGATGCGCTTTGTGCGCGGCGGCAACCTTATCGATCTCGACTGGCTGGTGGAGGCCACCTCGCAGCAGATGCCGCTGGCCATGAACTATGCCGAAACGCAGTTCGCGCTGGGCAAAGAGCTGTGGATGTGCGCCTGTCGCGGCGACGATTACTCCGCCAGCTATTTTTCACCGACGCCGCAAACCTGGCTGGATCTGATCCGCGCCTCCAGCGCCATCCCCGGTTTTTACCGCAGCGGCGTGTTGCTTGACGGCGTTAGCTACCTTGACGGCGGCGTCAGCGATGCGATCCCGGTACAGGAGGCGGCCCGCCGCGGCGCTCAGACTATCGTGGTGATCCGCACTGTCCCTTCGCAGATGTTTTACACCCCGGAGTGGTTTAAGCGGATGGAGCGCTGGCTGGGGGAGAGCAGCCTGCAGCCGCTGGTCAATCTGGTGCATCATCACGAAACCACCTATCGCGCCATCCAGCAGTTCATCGAAAAACCGCCCGGCAAACTGCGGATCTTCGAAATCTATCCCCAGCGGCCGCTGCGCAGCATGGCGCTTGGCAGCCGACTGCCGGCGCTGCTGGAGGACTACAAAACCGGACGCCAGTGCGGCCGTTATTTCCTGGCCACCGTGGGTAAACTGCTGGCCGACCGGCCGCCGCTGTTGCGCCACGCGCCGCGTATCGCCCGGCCTGCGCCGGTGGTGGTGCCGCCGGTGCCGGTGGCCAATGAAGCGCCGCAGGCGACCATCATCGCTGCGCCGCAGGCCAATGACGCAAGCTTTAATCATGAGGATCTGGCGTGACGCACCGTTTTATCGATACCCACTGCCACTTCGATTTTCCCCCCTTCGCGGAAGATGAGGTCGCCAGCCTGGCGCGTGCGGCGCAGGCCGGCGTCGGGCGAATTATCGTTCCGGCCATCTCCGCTGAGCGTTTTAGCCGCGTGCTGGCGCTGGCGGCGCAGCACGAGGCGCTGTATGCCGCGCTGGGCCTGCATCCGATTGTCATCGAGCAGCACACCGATGAGGGGCTGGCGCAACTGGAGGCGTCGCTGGCGCAGCGCCCGCCAAAACTGGTGGCGGTGGGGGAGATTGGTCTCGATCTCTATCGCGACGAGCCGCAGTTCGATCGTCAGCAGGCGCTGCTGGAAGCGCAGCTGCGTCTGGCGAAGCGTTACGATCTGCCGGTGATCCTCCACTCCCGACGCACCCACGATAAGCTGGCGATGCTGCTGAAAAAACATGCCCTACCGCGTACCGGGGTGGTACATGGCTTCGCCGGCAGCCTGCAGCAGGCCGAGCGTTTCGTGCAGCTTGGCTATAAGATCGGCGTTGGCGGCACCATTACCTATCCCCGCGCCAGCAAAACCCGCGAGGTGATGGCGCGTCTGCCGCTTTCAGCCCTGCTGCTGGAGACCGATGCCCCGGATATGCCGCTCAATGGCTTCCAGGGACAGCCCAATCGCCCGGAGCAAGCTGCGCGGGTATTTGACGCCCTGTGCGAACTCCGGTCGGAGCCGCCGGCAGCCATAGCCGAAGGGATAATGCGCAACACGCTCGCCTTATTTTCCCTGCCCTCCGCCACTGTATGGTGATCGAATTCTCATAATTGTTCATCTATATCATTGATTTGCGTAAAATGTGTGAAGCCTGGCAGGCAGGATAGTTTCATGCCGATATAATCACGCCGTTAGTGCTGGACTATCAAAACACAGGGAATCTGTATGCAAATCCTCATGGGACTTATCGGCATGGTGGCGCTGTTGGCCATTGCTGTGCTGCTCTCCAATAATCGAAAAGCCATTAACCTGCGTACTGTGCTCGGCGCCTGGATAATCCAGGTGGGTATCGGCGCGTTGATATTGTATGTACCGGCCGGGCGCTCGGCGCTGTTAGCGATGTCGAACGGCGTCGCCCGCGTAATTGCCTATGGCAATGAAGGGATCGGTTTCATCTTCGGCGGGCTGGTCTCCGATAAAATGTTCGAGGTGTTTGGCGGCGGCGGCTTTGTCTTTGCCCTGCGCGTGCTGCCGGTGATCGTCTTCTTCTCGTCGCTGATTGCCGTGCTTTACTACCTGGGCATTATGCAGCTGGTCATTCGCATTCTCGGCGGCGCGCTGCGGGCGGTACTGAAGACCTCGCGTACCGAATCGCTGTCGGCCACGGCGAACATCTTCGTTGGTCAGACCGAAGCGCCGCTGGTGGTGCGTCCTTATATCGCCACTATGACCCGCTCGGAGCTGTTTGCGGTCATGTGCGGCGGCCTGGCCTCGGTGGCAGGTTCCGTGCTGGCGGGCTATGCGCAGATGGGCGTTCCGCTGGAGTACCTGATTGCCGCGTCGTTTATGGCGGCGCCGGGTGGACTGCTGTTTGCCAAAATTATCGTACCGGAAACGGAAACGCCGGACGATAACCCGGCTCATGACCGCCAGAGCGCAGACGCGGATAAACCGGCCAACGTGCTGGACGCCGCCGCCTCCGGCGCCGCGTCTGGTATGCAGCTGGCGCTCAACGTCGGCGCGATGCTGCTGGCGTTTATCGCGCTGATCGCCCTGCTGAACGGCATTCTGTCCGGCGTCGGCGGCTGGTTTAACCATCCGGAGCTGTCGCTGCAGATGATCCTCGGCTGGGTCTTCTCACCGCTGGCATGGGTGATCGGCGTGCCGTGGCACGAAGCGACGGTCGCGGGGTCGTTTATCGGCCAGAAGCTGATCATTAACGAGTTCGTGGCCTATATGAACTTTGGCGAGTATCTGAAGGCGGACGCCGAGGTGGCGGCGGCCGGGCTGCAGGTTATTTCAGATCACACTAAAGCCATTATCTCTTTCGCGCTGTGCGGATTCGCTAACCTGTCATCGATCGCCATCCTGATTGGCGGCCTCGGGGGGATGGCGCCCAACCGGCGTCAGGATATCGCCCAGCTTGGGCTGCGTGCGGTGGCGGCGGGGACGCTATCTAACCTGATGAGCGCCACCATCGCCGGGGTTTTCCTCGCCCTCTAAGCCAGTTCCCTCAACCAGCGGCCGCCGCGTCGCTGGTTTTATTGAATTTGTGAAAATCCCATCATTTCTGGCTTTCAGAAAAATAGCTTATATTTCAAAATATAATAATTGTACCACCGGCTGGGTGGGCAAAATGTGCGCCACGGTGTCGAGAGTCTCTGTCATTGTGTGTTAGAATTATCACATCCTCATTGGGTGCGGAGTTTCGATTATGCTTAAGAGGGGCGTGAGGATAATTGCCGCGGTATGCGCTGATATTTTGTGATTAAAGTCACATTACAGTAATGCAAATTAGTAAGTAGTTTTCATTAACTGTGATGAATGTCGAAGTGTAGCGGCGAGTGAATGTTACAATAGTAACAGACTCGCAAGGTGAACAAACTATTGAACCGGCACTGCGCCGGCGGAGTATGAAATGACTGATTTAAAAGCAAGCAGCCTGCGCGCGTTAAAACTGATGGACCTGACCACCCTGAACGACGACGACACCAATGAGAAGGTGATTGCCCTGTGTCATCAAGCGAAAACCCCGGTGGGTAACACCGCGGCGGTCTGCATCTATCCGCGCTTCATCCCGATTGCCCGTAAAACGCTGAACGAGCAGGGAACGCCGGAGATCCGCATCGCTACGGTCACCAACTTCCCGCACGGTAATGACGATATCGACATTGCGCTGGCGGAAACCCGCGCGGCGATCGCTTACGGCGCCGATGAAGTGGACGTGGTGTTCCCGTACCGCGCGCTGATTGCCGGTAACGAGCAGGTCGGCTTCGAGCTGGTGAAAGCCTGTAAAGAGGCCTGCGCGGCTGCCAACGTGCTGCTGAAAGTGATCATCGAAACCGGTGAGCTGAAAGAAGAAGCGCTGATCCGTAAAGCGTCTGAAATCTCTATCAAAGCCGGGGCCGATTTCATCAAAACCTCGACCGGTAAAGTGCCGGTGAATGCTACGCCGGAAAGCGCGCGCATCATGATGGAAGTCATCCGCGATATGGGCGTTGAGAAAACCGTTGGCTTCAAACCGGCGGGCGGCGTGCGCAGCGCGGAAGATGCGCAGCAGTTCCTGGCGATCGCCGATGAGCTGTTTGGCGCCGACTGGGCCGATGCCCGTCACTACCGCTTTGGTGCCTCCAGCCTGCTGGCCAGCCTGTTGAAAGCCCTGGGTCACGGCGACGGCAAGAGCGCCAGCAGCTACTGATTGTCAGACATTGCCGGATGACGCTTCGCTTATCCGGCCTACAGGATCGTAGGGCGGGTAAGCGTAGCGCCACCCGCCACCATTCACCCGATTCCTCATGGGGGTTACCGTGTTTCTCGCACAAGAAATTATTCGTAAAAAACGTGATGGTCAGGCATTAAGCGATGAAGAGATCCGCTTTTTCATCAACGGCATCCGCGACAATACTATCTCAGAAGGGCAGATCGCCGCGCTGGCGATGACCATCTTCTTCCACGATATGTCTATGCCGGAGCGCGTTTCGCTGACCATGGCGATGCGGGATTCCGGTACCGTTCTGGACTGGAAAAGCCTCAACCTTAACGGCCCGATCGTCGATAAACACTCCACCGGCGGCGTCGGGGATGTCACTTCGCTGATGCTGGGGCCGATGGTGGCCGCCTGCGGCGGTTATGTGCCGATGATTTCCGGCCGCGGACTCGGCCATACCGGCGGTACCCTGGATAAACTGGAAGCGATCCCGGGCTTCGATATCTTCCCGGACGACAACCGCTTCCGCGAGATTATTAAAGATGTCGGCGTGGCGATTATCGGGCAGACCAGCTCCCTCGCTCCGGCGGACAAACGTTTCTATGCCACCCGCGATATTACCGCGACGGTGGACTCCATCCCGCTGATCACCGCCTCGATCCTTGCCAAGAAGCTGGCGGAAGGGCTGGATGCGCTGGTGATGGACGTCAAAGTCGGCAGCGGCGCGTTTATGCCGACTTATGAACTTTCCGCCGCGCTGGCGGAAGCGATCGTCGGGGTCGCCAACGGCGCCGGCGTGCGCACCACCGCGCTGCTGACCGATATGAACCAGGTGCTGGCCTCCAGCGCCGGGAACGCCGTTGAAGTTCGCGAAGCGGTCCAGTTCCTGACCGGCGAATACCGCAATCCGCGTCTGTTCGACGTGACGATGGCGCTGTGTGTGGAGATGCTGATTTCCGGCAAGCTGGCGGCGGACGATGCCGACGCGCGCGCGAAGCTGCAGGCGGTACTGGATAACGGTAAAGCGGCGGAAGTCTTTGGCCGTATGGTCGCGGCGCAGAAAGGACCGAGCGACTTTGTCGAGAATTATGATCATTATCTGCCGACGGCGATGCTGAGCAAAGCAGTCTATGCTGATACCGAAGGTTTTGTCAGCGCGATGGATACACGCGCGCTGGGTATGGCAGTGGTTTCTATGGGCGGCGGCCGCCGTCAGGCATCAGACACCATTGACTATAGCGTTGGCTTTACCGAGATGGCGCGTCTGGGTGACCGCGTGGACGGACAGCGTCCGCTGGCGGTGATCCATGCCAAAGACGAGAACAGCTGGCAGGAGGCCGCGAAAGCGGTCAAAGCGGCCATTAAACTGGACGATAAAGCTCCGGAAATTACACCGACAGTCTATCGCCGTATCACCGAATAGCGATATACTGATCTGATCGCTTTTTTGCAGCGCAAGATGTATGGAGAACAAGATGAAACGTGCATTTATCATGGTGCTGGACTCCTTTGGGATTGGCGCAACGGAAGACGCAGACCGCTTTGGCGACGTCGGCGCCGATACCCTGGGCCACATTGCGGAAGCCTGCGCCAAAGGCGAGGCTGACCACGGCCGCAAAGGCCCGCTGAATTTACCGAACCTGACCCGTCTGGGGCTGGTGAAAGCGCATGAAGGCTCTACCGGTAAAATTGCCGCCGGAATGAATGGCAATGCCGAAGTGATTGGCGCCTGGGCCTGGGCGCATGAACTCTCTTCTGGTAAAGATACGCCGTCCGGCCACTGGGAAATCGCCGGCGTGCCGGTGCTGTTTGACTGGGGCTACTTCAGCGATCATGAAAACAGCTTCCCGCAGGAGCTGCTGGATAAGCTGGTGAAACGCGCCAACCTGCCGGGCTACCTCGGCAACTGCCACTCTTCCGGGACGGTGATCCTCGATCAGCTCGGCGAAGAGCATATGAAAACCGGGAAACCGATTTTCTATACCTCCGCTGACTCCGTGTTCCAGATCGCCTGTCACGAAGAGACCTTTGGCCTCGACAAGCTGTATGAGCTGTGCGAAATCGCCCGTGAAGAGCTGACCGAAGGCGGCTACAACATTGGCCGCGTCATCGCTCGTCCGTTTATCGGCGATAAAGCCGGTAACTTCCAGCGTACCGGCAACCGTCACGATCTGGCGGTCGAACCGCCGGCGCCGACCGTGCTGCAGAAGCTGGTTGACGAGAAGAACGGCCACGTGGTGTCTGTCGGTAAGATAGCGGACATCTACGCAAACTGCGGCATCACCAAAAAAGTGAAAGCCACCGGGCTGGACGCGCTGTTTGACGCGACCATCAAAGAGATGAAGGAAGCCGGCGACGAGACTATCGTCTTCACCAACTTCGTCGACTTTGACTCCTCCTGGGGCCACCGTCGCGATGTCGCCGGCTACGCGGCGGGTCTGGAACTGTTCGACCGCCGTCTGCCGGAGCTGATGGAGCTGGTAGGGGAAGACGACATCCTGATCCTCACCGCCGACCACGGCTGCGACCCGACCTGGACCGGTACCGACCACACCCGCGAGCATATTCCGGTGCTGGTGTACGGCCCGAAAGTGAAACCAGGATCGTTAGGCCACCGCGAAACTTTCGCGGACATCGGCCAGACGTTGGCGACATACTTTGGTACCTCGCCAATGGCCTACGGTAAAAACATGCTGTGATGCAATTGCCCGGTGGCGCTCAGCGATCCGGGCCTACGGTTTTGTCGGCCGGGTCAGGCGTAGCCGCCCGGCAAAAACAACAATGTAAAAGGAACTGAAGATGGCAACTCCTCACATTAACGCAGAAATGGGCGATTTCGCTGACGTAGTCTTGATGCCGGGCGACCCGCTGCGCGCCAAGCACATTGCAGAAACCTTTCTCGAAGACGTGCGTGAAGTGAACAACGTGCGCGGCATGCTGGGCTTCACCGGCACCTATAAAGGCCGCAAAATCTCCGTCATGGGCCACGGGATGGGTATTCCGTCCTGCTCTATCTACACCAAAGAGCTGATCACCGATTTCGGCGTCAAGAAAATCATCCGCGTCGGCTCCTGCGGCGCGGTGCGCGAAGACGTCAAACTGCGCGACGTGGTGATCGGTATGGGAGCCTGCACCGACTCCAAAGTGAACCGTCTGCGTTTTAAAGACCACGACTTCGCGGCGATTGCCGATTTCGGCATGGTGCGTAACGCGGTAGACGCGGCGAAAGCGCTGGGCGTTGACGCGCGCGTCGGCAACATCTTCTCTGCAGACCTGTTCTATACCCCGGACCCGTCCATGTTCGACGTGATGGAAAAATACGGCATCCTGGGCGTGGAAATGGAAGCGGCGGGTATCTACGGCGTGGCGGCGGAATTCGGGGCGAAAGCGCTGACCATCTGCACCGTGTCTGACCATATTCGTACCCACGAGCAGACCACTGCCGCGGAGCGTCAGACCACGTTCAACGACATGATTAAAATCGCGCTGGAATCCGTGCTGCTGGGCGATAAAGAGTAAAAGCTGTTGTGCCGGGCGGCGGCTTCGCCTGACCCGGCCTGCGGTTTTCCAGGCCCGCTAAGCGCTACGCCAGCGGGCTTTTTTTAGCGTACCGCGCCGGCAATCCACACCGACAGCGCTTTGAGTTCCGCTTCCTGCTCCGGGAATTCCTCCATTAGCGCCTCACACTGCTGCTGCAAAACCTCAGCCCGATACTGACAGCCGATTAAGCGTTCCGCCAGCGCCTCCAGCGGCGCCGGATTCAGGCTATCGGTAAAGGCCTGCGCGCGGGTGATATGGCCCTTCTCAACGTCAAAATGCAGCTCGACGCCGCCCCAGGGGAAGCGCTCGTCCAGCAGGTGGGAAAAGGCAGGCGCCTGGCCGAAGTTCCACTCCCAGCTGCTCTGGCGTGCGAAAGTGTCGGCAAAGTTCGGCAGGTCCGGCGTGTTGTCCGGGGAGATCACCTCGGCGTCTACCCGTTCGCCGTAATGGCTGAAGAACGCCTCCTGGATCGCCTCGCAAACTTGCTGATGGGTAATGCCCGGCAGCAGCTCAACCAGGTTCGCCACCCGCCCGCGCACCGAGGTAATGCCTTTAGCCTGCAGCTTTTTCTGGTCCGGGTTGAGGTAGTTGGCGAGACGGCTTAGATCGGCGTTGAGCAGCAGGGTGCCGTGGTGAAAACCGCGGTCCATGGTTTCACGATAGGCGGAGCCGGAGACTTTGCGGTCGCCGCTGTCGGTTTTGACCACCAGATCGTTGCGCCCGGAGGCGTCGGCGGTTACGCCAAGTGAATTGAGCGCCGCCAGCACAATAGCGGTGGAGACGGTTTTGTCGTACTCCGGTTTGCCTGCCATAAAGGTAAAGCAGGTATTGCCGAGGTCGTGGAACACCGCGCCGCCGCCGCTGCTGCGACGGGCCAGCCGCACATGATCTTCCTCCATGCGGCGGGTATTACACTCCTTCCACGGGTTCTGCGCGCGGCCGATGACCACGGTATCGGCATTGCGCCACAGGAACAGCACCCGCTGGGTGGCGGGCATCTGGCGGAAAATGCACTCCTCGACCGCCAGGTTGAACCACGGGTCGTAAGAGTCAGAAAGCAGGAGGCGCAGTGTGGACATTATAGATTTCCTTTCTTTTCATCGTCTTCATCCTCAACCGGCTTGTTGGCGGTGAGCAGGAAGGGCGATTGCTGCCAGCGGGTGCGTTTGCCCTGCAGCAGCGTGCGGGTCAGTACCACGCCGATGGCCAGGGACAGCAACAGCATCAGGCGTAAGATATTGGTGGTATTATCCACCTGCTTCGCCTCGGTCGCCAGCGTATGGGTATCGAGGGTCAGACGCAGGTAGCCCAACGGACCGTTTTTTCCCGGTACCGGCTCGACAATCTGCTGGTTGAAGTAGCCGCCGGCTTTCTTACCATCCAGCGCCAGCCGGTCGCGAACCTCGACGCTTTCGCCAGAGCGCGCCACCAGGTCGCCCTGGTCGTCATATACCCCGGCGTCCAGTACGCGGCTGTTGTGGGTGAGCTGCGTCAACAGCTGATTGATGCGCTTTTCGTCCGGCGTCTCGCTGCGCATCAGCGGCGCAAGATTCAGCACCACCTGCTGTGCCAGCGTGCGGGCCAGCTCTTCCAGCTGCGGATTGCGTTGTTTCTGACTGTTCTGACTGAACCACGAGGCGCCCTGCATCAGCGCGACGAGCAGGGCGAGACAGATAAGGACAATGACCGCACGATGCAGCCGGAATTTCAGTTTTGCGCGAACCATATTCCACCTTTGAAAATTTGCAGCTTAATGTTGCCAGAAGCGCTGGTTACAAGGTAGCCTCATGCGTTATTTTCCTCGCCTGAATGAAGAGATGTGGAGCCGTAATGCCTAACAGTTTGACCTGGTGCGACCTGCCTGAAGACGTTTCCCTGTGGCCTGGGTTGCCGCTTTCCCTGAGCGGTGACGAGGTCATGCCGCTGGATTATCACGCCGGGCGCAGCGGCTGGCTGCTGTACGGGCGTGGGCTGGATAAACGCCGTCTGACGGACTGGCAGCGTGAGCTGGGCGCCGCGTTAGTGATCGTCGCCTCCTGGGTGGTCGAAGATTACCAGGTGATCCGCCTGGCCGGTTCGCTGACCCCCCGTGCGACGCGACTGGCGCATGAGGCGGGGCTGGACGTCGCGCCATTGGGTAAAATCCCTCATCTGCGCACCCCGGGACTGCTGGTGATGGATATGGACTCCACGGCGATCCAGATCGAATGCATCGATGAGATCGCGAAACTGGCCGGCACCGGCGAGCTGGTGTCGGAAGTGACCGAGCGGGCGATGCGCGGGGAGCTGGACTTCACCGCCAGCCTGCGCCAGCGCGTGGCGACGCTGAAAGACGCTGATGCCAGCATTCTGCTGCAGGTTCGCGACGCGCTGCCGCTGATGCCGGGCCTGGCGCAGCTGGTGCTCAAGCTGGAAACGCTGGGCTGGAAGGTGGCGATCGCCTCCGGCGGCTTCACCTTCTTCGCCGAGTATCTGCGCGATAAGCTGCATCTCGACGCGGTGTTCGCCAACGAACTGGAGATCCGCGACGGCAAGCTCACCGGCAACGTGCTCGGCGATATCGTCGATGCCAAATACAAAGCCAATACGCTGCGCAAGCTGGCGGAAAAGTATGCGATCCCAACGGCGCAGACCGTGGCCATCGGCGATGGCGCCAACGACCTGCCGATGATTAAGGCTGCCGGGCTTGGCATCGCGTATCATGCTAAGCCTAAAGTGAATGAACAGGCGGAAGTGACTATCCGCCACGCTGACCTGATGGGGGTATTCTGTATTCTCTCGGGCAGCATGAACCAAAAGTAAGAGGTAAACGTGGCGAAAGCTCCAAAACGCGCATTTGTCTGTAATGAATGTGGTGCGGATTACCCGCGCTGGCAGGGGCAGTGCAGCGCCTGCCATGCCTGGAATACCATCACCGAGATGCGCATCGCCGCGTCGCCGCAGGTGGCGAGAAACGAGCGTTTGTCAGGCTACGCCGGTCACGCCGGCGTCTCGAAGGTGCAGAAGCTGTCAGACATCAGCCTGGAAGCGCTGCCGCGTTTCTCCACCGGTTTTAAAGAGTTCGACCGCGTACTCGGCGGCGGCGTGGTGCCGGGCAGCGCGATCCTGATTGGCGGTAACCCCGGCGCGGGGAAATCGACGCTGCTGCTGCAGACGTTGTGCAAGCTGGCGGAAGGGATGAAAACGCTGTACGTCACCGGGGAGGAGTCCCTTCAGCAGGTGGCGATGCGCGCCCATCGCCTTGGGCTGCCGACGGCGAACCTGAACATGCTGTCGGAAACCAGCATTGAGCAGATCTGTCAGATTGCCGAGGAAGAAAAACCGCAGCTGATGGTGATCGACTCTATCCAGGTGATGCATATGGCCGACGTTCAGTCGTCGCCGGGCAGCGTCGCCCAGGTACGTGAAACGGCGGCCTACCTGACGCGCTTTGCCAAAACACGCGGCGTGGCGATCGTCATGGTCGGCCACGTCACCAAAGACGGTTCGCTGGCCGGCCCGAAGGTGCTGGAGCACTGTATTGACTGCTCGGTGCTGCTGGACGGCGATGCCGACTCCCGCTTCCGCACTCTGCGCAGCCACAAAAACCGCTTTGGCGCGGTGAACGAGCTGGGCGTCTTCGCCATGACCGAGCAGGGGCTGCGCGAAGTGAGCAACCCATCCGCTATCTTCCTCAGCCGGGGAGATGAAATCACCTCCGGCAGCTCGGTGATGGTGGTCTGGGAAGGGACCCGCCCGCTGCTGGTGGAGATCCAGGCGCTGGTGGATCACTCGATGATGTCCAACCCGCGCCGCGTGGCGGTGGGGCTGGAACAGAACCGTCTGGCGATCCTGCTGGCGGTGCTGCATCGCCACGGCGGCCTGCAGATGGCCGATCAGGACGTTTTCGTCAACGTGGTCGGTGGGGTGAAGGTCACGGAAACCAGCGCCGATCTGGCGCTGCTGCTGGCGATGGTCTCCAGCTTGCGCGATCGCCCGCTGCCGCAGGACCTGGTGGTCTTTGGCGAAGTGGGGTTGGCTGGCGAAATTCGCCCGGTGCCGAGCGGACAGGAGCGTATCTCCGAAGCGGCGAAGCATGGCTTCCGCCGCGCCATCGTCCCGGCGGCCAATGTGCCGAAAAAAGTGCCGGAAGGCATGCAAATCTTTGGTGTGAAAAAGCTTTCAGACGCGCTAAGCGTTTTTGACGACTTATAATAAGTTAAAAGGAGATTAGCGATGTCGTCATTTGACTATTTAAAAAGCGCCATAAAGCAGAAAGGCTGTACCCTGCAGCAGGTGGCGGAAGCCAGCGGGATGACCAAGGGGTATCTCAGCCAACTGTTGAATGCCAAAATCAAAAGCCCGAGCGCGCAGAAGCTAGAAGCGCTGCATCGTTTCCTCGGGCTGGAGTTTCCCCGCCGACAGAAAAGCGTCGGCGTGGTGTTTGGTAAATTTTACCCGCTGCATACCGGGCACATCTATTTGATTCAACGCGCCTGTAGCCAGGTCGATGAGCTGCATATCATCATGGGCTATGACGACACTCGCGACCGCGAGCTGTTTGAAGAGAGCGCCATGTCGCAGCAGCCGACGGTGCCTGACCGCCTGCGCTGGCTGCTACAAACCTTTAAATATCAGAAGAATATTCGCATCCATGCCTTCAATGAAGAGGGGATGGAACCCTATCCGCACGGCTGGGATGTGTGGAGTCATGGTATCCGCGCTTTTATGAGCGAAAAAGGGATCGAGCCGAACCGGATCTATACCTCGGAAGAGGCCGATGCGCCGCAGTACCTTGAGCATCTGGGGATCGAGACGGTGCTTATCGATCCTAAGCGGACCTTTATGAATATTAGCGGCGGCCAGATCCGCGAGAACCCGTTCCGTTACTGGGAATATATTCCGACGGAAGTGAAACCGTTCTTTGTGCGGACGGTGGCGATCCTCGGCGGCGAGTCGAGCGGGAAATCAACGCTGGTTAATAAGCTCGCCAATATCTTCAATACCACCAGCGCCTGGGAATATGGCCGGGATTATGTCTTTTCGCATCTCGGCGGCGATGAGATGGCGCTCCAGTATTCGGATTACGATAAAATAGCCCTCGGGCATGCCCAGTATATTGATTTCGCAGTGAAATATGCCAACAAGGTGGCGTTTATCGATACCGACTTCGTCAGCACTCAGGCGTTCTGCCTGAAGTACGAGGGGCGAGAGCACCCGTTCGTGCAGGCGCTGATTGATGAATACCGCTTCGATTTGGTGATCCTGCTGGAGAACAATACCCCGTGGGTGGCCGATGGGTTACGCAGCCTTGGGAGTTCGGTGGATCGTAAAGAGTTTCAGTCGCTGCTGGTGTCGCTGCTGAAAGAGAATGAGATCGAGTTCGTCCATGTTAAGGAGTCGGACTACGATACGCGCTTCCTGCGCTGCGTCGAGCTGGTGAAGCAGCTGATGGGGGAGCAGGGGTAGATCCTCTGCGAGCTGATGCCCTCACCCCGGCCCTCTCCCGGAGGGAGAGGGAGCAAACATTAAAAAAGGCAACTTGCGTTGCCTTTTTGCATTTTATTTTGAGATCCGTTTGTACTTGATTCGCTTCGGCTCCAGCGCGTCGGCGCCGAGGGTGCGTTTCTTGTACTCTTCGTACTCGGTAAAGTTACCTTCAAAGAACTCCACCTTACCTTCATCCTGGTAATCCAGAATGTGGGTGGCGATACGGTCAAGGAACCAACGGTCGTGCGAGATAACCATCGCGCAGCCCGGGAACTCCAGCAGGGCGTTTTCCAGCGCGCGCAGGGTTTCGATATCCAGGTCGTTGGTCGGTTCATCGAGCAGCAGTACGTTACCGCCAACCTGCAGCAGCTTCGCCAGGTGCAGACGACCGCGTTCACCGCCGGACAACTCGCCAACGCGTTTGCCCTGGTCTACGCCTTTGAAGTTAAAGCGGCCCACGTAGGCGCGGCTCGGCATCTCGGTGTTGCCGATCTTCATGATATCCAGGCCGCCGGAGACCTCTTCCCACACGGTCTTGCTGTTGTCCATCGCGTCGCGGAACTGATCGACGGAGGCCAGCTTAACGGTTTCGCCCAGGGTGATGGTGCCGGAATCTGGCTGTTCCTGGCCGGACATCATGCGGAACAGCGTAGATTTACCCGCGCCGTTCGGGCCGATGATGCCGACGATAGCGCCCTTCGGTACCGAGAAGCTCAGATCGTCGATCAGCACGCGGTCACCGTAGGATTTACGCAAGTTGCTGACTTCCAGAACTTTATCGCCCAGACGCGCGCCTGGCGGAATGAACAGTTCGTTGGTCTCGTTACGTTTCTGGTATTCAACGTTGTTGAGCTCTTCAAAGCGCGCCAGACGGGCTTTGCCCTTGGACTGACGGCCTTTCGCGCCCTGGCGAACCCACTCGAGCTCTTTCTCGATGGATTTGCGACGCGCGGCTTCCTGAGAGGCTTCCTGCGCCAGACGCTGATCTTTCTGCTCCAGCCAGGAGGAGTAGTTGCCTTCCCACGGAATACCTTCGCCGCGGTCAAGTTCGAGGATCCAACCGGCGACGTTATCGAGGAAGTAACGGTCGTGGGTAATTGCCACCACGGTGCCTTCGAAGTCGTGCAGGAAGCGTTCCAGCCAGGCGACGGACTCGGCGTCCAGGTGGTTGGTCGGTTCGTCGAGCAGCAGCATGTCTGGTTTTTCAAGCAGCAGGCGGCACAGCGCGACGCGGCGGCGTTCACCACCGGAAAGATTGGCGATTTTCGCATCCCAGTCCGGCAGGCGCAGGGCGTCGGCCGCGCGCTCCAGCTGCACGTTCAGATTGTGGCCGTCGTGCGCCTGGATAATTTCTTCGAACTTGCCTTGCTGTGCGGCAAGCTTATCGAAGTCTGCATCCGGCTCGGCGTACTTGGCATAGACTTCGTCCAAACCCTTCAGCGCGTTAACCACTTCGGCGACCGCTTCTTCAACGGACTCGCGCACGGTGTGCTCCGGGTTGAGCTGCGGCTCCTGCGGCAGGTAGCCGATTTTAATGCCAGGCTGCGGACGCGCTTCACCTTCGATCTCGGTGTCGATACCGGCCATGATGCGCAGCAGGGTAGATTTACCGGCGCCGTTCAGACCGAGCACACCGATTTTTGCGCCAGGGAAAAAGCTGAGGGAGATATTTTTCAAAATATGACGTTTCGGCGGAACCACTTTGCCGACACGATGCATGGTATAAACGAATTGAGCCACGTTGGACTTCGCCTCTTTCTATTTTGATAGATAGTTCAAAGCCGAAGTGTAGCCTTTTTCGCGCGCTAATCCCAGCGAGGCGACAGGATTCACAGAAGCGTAAAAAAATGTTCAGGACATGGCGCGTTTAGCGTTGTCTGATTAGCATAAGTAAAGCCGCCTGCCGAACCGGCAGGGGCTTTTAAGCGGCACGATGCTGCGAAAATGCACCTGAAAGAGGAAGAGCTTGTGGAAAAAGCCAAAAAAATGGCGTGGCATCTTTTGGCTGCCAGCGTTGGTCTGTTGGCGTTGAGTCAGCTGGCGCATGCGGATTCACTGGATGAACAGCGCAGCCGCTACGCACAAATTAAGCAGGCGTGGGATAACCGGCAGATGGATGTGGTTGACCAGCTGATGCCCACGTTAAGCACCTATCCCCTGTATCCCTATTTGCAGTACCGGCAGATTACCGACGATCTGATGAACCAGCCGGCGCTGGTGGTGAAAAACTTTATTGACGCCAACCCGACGCTGCCCCCCGCGCGTTCATTACGTTCGCGCTTCGTGAATGAACTGGCCCGGCGCAGCGACTGGCGCGGCTTGCTGGCGTTTAGTCCCGATAAGCCGACCAGCACCGAGGCGCAGTGCAACTACTACTACGCCAAACTGAGCGTGGGGCAGTCGCAGGAGGCCTGGAGCGGAGCGAAAGACCTCTGGCTGACGGGCAAGAACCAGCCCGGCGCCTGTGAACCGCTGTTCAGCGCCTGGCGCGACTCCGGCCAGCAGGATCCGCTGGCTTATCTCGAACGGATCCGCCTGGCGATGAAGGCCGGCAATATCGGGCTGGTGAAATCGCTGGCCCAGCAGATGCCCGCCAATTACCAGAGCATCGCCAGCGCCGTGGTCGCTCTGGCTAACGATCCTAACAGCGTCCTGACCTTTGCCCGCACCACCGGGGCGACGGACTTTACCCGCCAGATGGCCGCCGTCGCCTTCGCCAGCGTCGCCCGTCAGGATGTGGAAAATGCCCGTTTGATGATCCCTTCGCTGGTGCAGGCCCAGCAGCTCAATGAGGATCAGACCCAGGAGCTACGCGATATTGTCGCCTGGCGCCTGATGGGGAACGATGTGACCGAAGAGCAGGCCATCTGGCGCGACGATGCGATTATGCGATCGCAGTCCACGCCGCTGGTGGAGCGGCGGGTGCGGATGGCGCTGGGGACGGGCGATCGCCATGGCCTGAATACCTGGCTGGCGCGCCTGCCGATGGAGGCGAAAGAGAAAGACGAATGGCGCTACTGGCAGGCGGATCTGTTGCTGGAGCGCGGCAGGGACGAGGAGGCGCAGGCGATCCTCCGGTCGTTGATGCAGCAGCGCGGTTTCTACCCGATGGTCGCCGCACAGCGTCTCGGCGAGGAGTATACCTTCCGCGTCGATAAAGCGACTGGCACGCTCGATCCGGCGCTGGCTTCCGGTCCGGAGATGGCCCGGGTACGCGAGCTGATGTACTGGAATATGGATAACACCGCGCGCACCGAATGGGCGAATCTGGTCACCAGCCGCACGAAATCTCAGCAGGCGCAGCTGGCGCGCTATGCCTTCGATCAGCACTGGTGGGATCTGAGCGTGCAGGCGACGATCGCCGGCAAGCTGTGGGATCAGCTGGAGGAGCGCTTCCCGCTGGCCTATAACGATCTGTTTGCCCGCTATATCAGCGGTAAAGATATTCCGCAGAGCTACGCGATGGCCATTGCCCGCCAGGAGAGCGCCTGGAACCCGAAAGTGCGCTCGCCGGTCGGCGCCAGCGGGCTGATGCAGATTATGCCGGGCACCGCGACGCATACCGTCAGCATGTTCCGCATTCCCGGCTACAGCGGCCCGTCGCAGCTATTGGATCCGGAAACCAACATCAACATCGGCACCAGCTATCTGCAGTACGTTTACCAGCAGTTCGGCAATAACCGCATCTACGCCTCGGCGGCCTATAACGCCGGGCCGGGTCGGGTACGCACCTGGCAGGGGAACAGCGCCGGACGGATCGACGCCGTGGCGTTTGTCGAGAGTATTCCGTTCTCGGAAACCCGCGGCTACGTGAAGAATGTCCTCTCCTATGACGCCTACAACCGCTACTTTATGGGACAGCAGGATAAGCTCTTCAGCGATGCGGAGTGGCGGCAGCGTTACTGATTGCCGGGAAGTATGTTATGCTTTGTACTCGTTGAAGAGTACATTCGACGGGCAGCGTAAGCTGCCCGTCTCAATATGGTGGCGCGATATGACCCAACAATCTCCCTATTCCGCGGCCGTTGCCGAACAACGTCATCAGGAGTGGCTGCGCTTTGTGGCGCTGCTACAGCAGGCCTATGCGCAGGATCTGCATCTGCCGCTGCTGCAGCTAATGCTAACCCCTGATGAGCGCGAAGCGCTGGGAACCCGGGTGCGCATTATCGAAGAGCTGCTGCGCGGCGAGATGAGCCAGCGCGAGCTGAAAAATGAGCTCGGCGCCGGCATTGCGACCATTACCCGCGGGTCGAACAGCCTGAAGTCGGCGCCGGTTGAGCTGCGCCAGTGGCTGGAGCAGACGCTGCTGGCTAGCGATAAATAGCGTTGTGGAACGGGCTTAACGCCAGCACGACCGCCTGATGGTAAACGCTGCTGCGGGTTAATTTGCCGCCGGTGAAAACCCCAATCGCCCCCTCTTTACGACCGATCTGATCGATGCCGGTATACTGCGACATGACCGGCCCGAGGGCTTCGCCAGCGCGAACCTGCTCAAGAATAACGTCAGGCAACGGCAGCGTGGCTGAGCGCGCTTCTCCGCGCTGGCTGGCGCTTTCGATGACCACCCAGCTAAAGGTACTGCCATCGTCAATTCCGGCTTCGATGGCGACCCAGAAATCGGCATGGGGCTGGGCGAGGCGCGCATTGGCGACGCGATTTCGTGCGCCAGCGCGCGTTTCCTCGCTGCCGAAGGGCTGTTCCGGCACGCCGCTCTCGACGGATACGGACTCAATGTGGCAGGATCCTTCGCCGAAAATCTCGTCAAAAGCCTGCAGAATTGCCTGAATTTTGGCGGGATTAGTGGTCGCTGAGACAACATGGTGCATAATCAAAACAACTCAGAATAAACTAACGTCATCGCAGTATACTCTAAATCACCCCCAGGGCAGGCGGTAATGCCCGAAAGCGGTCGATAACGAGTTCAGAACGGAAAAAAAGCATGTTACAGGTATACCTTGTTCGCCACGGTGAAACGCAGTGGAACGCCGAGCGACGTATTCAGGGTCAGTCCGACAGCCCGCTGACCGCACACGGTGAGCGCCAGGCCTGGCAGGTTGGCGAGCGCGCCAGAACGCTGGGGATCACCCATATCATTACCAGCGATCTGGGACGAACCCGCCGCACAGCAGAGATTATCGCCGAAGCCTGCGGCTGCAGCGTGATCGCCGATGCGCGCCTGCGCGAGCTGGATATGGGGGTGCTGGAGAAGCGCCATATCGACTCGCTCAGCGAAGAAGAAGAGGGCTGGCGCCGCCAGCTGGTCAACGGCACGCCGGATGGTCGTATTCCTCAGGGCGAATCGATGCAGGAGCTTAGCGAACGCATGCATGCGGCGCTGGCAGCCTGTCTGGAATTACCGGCCGGTAGTCGACCGCTGCTGGTGAGTCATGGTATCGCGCTGGGCTGCCTGGTGAGCACGATTTTAGGGCTGCCGGCGTACGCAGAGCGTCGGCTGCGTCTGCGCAACTGCTCTATCTCGCGCGTCGATTATCAGCAGAGCCCGTGGCTGGCTTCCGGCTGGGTGGTGGAAACGGCGGGCGACGTCTCGCATCTTGACGCCCCCGCGATGGACGAGCTGCAGCGTTAACGGCGGATCGGGATCAGATATTCGCAGCGCAACTGAATCGGCGTGGCCTGATCCCGGCTTTCATCTTCAGGATAGAAGCGTTCAATATCCAGCCCCTTGCGACGCGTCAGGTTCAGCATCGGCATGCAGGTGCCGTAGACCGTCAGGATGAATTCCTGCAGGCCGGTACCCAGCCCTTCATACGTAAACATGACATACTCGCCGCCCTCCAGCGTCACCGGATGGGCGTTCTGCAGGTGGCCGTTAGCCATCTCCGGCGTCAGCGCGGTGGTATAGAACACTTCCTGTTCATCGTCTTTCTCCAGGCTCGGACGCGGTTCATGCAGCCCATAGAGCACCGGGGGGATCGACGGCGAGTTGCCGAGGAAATCGCGCCAGAACTGGACCCGCATCTGGTTGCGGAAGTCGGAGATTTCCTCCAGCTTACAGGTATAGCTCTGGGTTACCCCCAGCAGTTGAGTCGTGGGCAGGGCGACAAATTCATGTTTCGGCAGGGTAAACTCGCCAAGACGCAGCGGCGGACGCATACCGAACGAGCTCCAGTCCGGCGAGCGGCGGTAGAGCGCCGGCGTCAGCGAGAACTGCTTCTTAAACGCCCGGGTGAAGGTCTGCTGGGAGTCGAAACGGTACTGCAGCGCAATATCAAGGATTGGACGGGCGGTAAGGCGTAATGCGACAGCTGATTTCGACAACCGGCGCGCGCGAATATAGGCACCGATGGCATGGCCGGTGACATCCTTAAACATTCGCTGCAAATGCCACTTGGAATAACCCGCCTTCGCCGCCACATTGTCCAGAGAAAGCGGCTGATCCAGGTGACCTTCCAGCCAGCTAAGGAGATCGCGAATAATCCCTGCTTGATCCATAAAATGTCCCCATCCTTAAACACAGGTGCCTGATATTAAAGTAGCGGATAATAGCATTTTTTGATGTTTTAGCATTCAGTGTTTTTTTTGCTTTTAAATGCGGTAGGTCCGTGGATCTGAACGAGATTTTTGTAAAGCTGTGATCTATAAACCTTTTCCGCAAAGTGCGTGATAATCACTCAGCTATATTTTTTAAGAATGGTAACAATATGAAATACAAGAAGTTTGCGATGGGCCTGCTGCTGCTGGCCGGCTGCCAGGTCGCTCAGGCGGAGCAGATTGGTTCCGTGGATACGGTCTTCAAATGGTTAGGGCCGGATCACAAAATTGTCGTCGAAGCCTTTGACGATCCGGATGTGCAGAACGTGACCTGCTATATCAGCCGGGCGAAGACCGGCGGGATCAAAGGCGGGCTGGGTCTGGCGGAAGATACCTCCGACGCGGCCATCTCCTGCCAGCAGGTCGGGCCGATTGAGCTGACGGACAAAATCAAAAATGGCAAAAGCCAGGGCGACGTGGTGTTCCAGAAGCGCACCTCGCTGGTGTTTAAAAAGCTACAGGTCGTTCGCTTCTATGATGCGAAACGCAATGCGCTGGTCTACCTGACCTATTCGGATAAAGTGGTTGATGGTTCGCCGAAGAACGCCATCAGCGCCGTGCCGATTATGCCCTGGAATAAATAAACGGGAGCGCGCATGCAGCAGCCACGGATTTGGTTAGTTGAGGATGAACAGAGTATCGCCGATACCCTGGTTTATATGCTCCAGCAGGAGGGCTTCCAGGTCACCGTCTTTGACCGCGGGTTGCCCGCGCTGGAGGCGGCGGCGCATCAGGCGCCCGATGTGGCCATTCTCGACGTCGGCTTGCCGGATATCAGCGGCTTCGAGCTCTGTCGGCGCCTGCTGACGCGCTTTCCGGCGCTGCCGGTGCTGTTTCTGACGGCGCGGAGCGACGAGGTCGATAAGCTGCTGGGGCTGGAAATCGGCGCTGACGATTACATCGCCAAGCCGTTTTCGCCGCGCGAAGTCTGCGCGCGGGTGCGCAGCGTGCTGCGGCGGCTGCAAAAATTCGCCGTGCCTTCGTCGGTAGTTCGCGTCGGCGAGTTTGTGCTTGACGAGCAGGCGGCGTCGATAAGCTGGTTCGGCCAGCCGCTGAACCTGACGCGCTATGAATTTCTGCTGTTGAAAACGCTGCTTCACGCGCCCGGTCGCGTCTTCTCCCGCCAGCAGCTGATGGAGCTGGTGTGGAGCGATGCTTGGGAAAGCCTCGACCGCACCGTCGACACCCACATCAAAACCCTGCGCGCTAAACTGCGGGTCGTTAATCCTGAGGTGGCGCCAATCAATACCCATCGCGGGATGGGCTACAGCCTGGGGCGCGGCTGATGCGCATCGGCATGCGCCTGCTGCTGGGCTATTTTCTTATCGTCGCGATCGCCGCGTGGTTTGTACTGTCGATCTTTGTCCAGGAAGTCAAGCCGGGCGTGCGCCGGGCGACGGAGGGGACCCTCAACGATACCGCCACCCTGCTGGCGGCGCTGGCGCGTGAGGACCTGCTGGCGGCAAACCCGCAGCAGGGCAGGCTGGCGCAGGCCTTTCACCAGCTCAACCAGCAGCGGCTCAACGCCAATATTGGCGGAATTAAAAAGGTGCGGAATGAGTACCGCGTCTATCTGACCGATGCCCGGGGCAAGGTGGTGTTTGACTCGAACGGAGAGGCGACAGGGCAGGACTATTCACGCTGGAACGACGTCTGGCTCACCCTGCGCGGCCAGTACGGCGCGCGCAGTACGCGCAGCGATCCGCATGATGAAGCCAGCTCGGTAATGTATATCGCCGCGCCGGTGATGGATAAGGGGCGGATTATCGGCGTGCTGAGCGTCGGTAAACCCAACCTGGCGATGACGCCGGTCATTCAGCGCAGCGAGCGGAGGATCCTTTGGGCCGGCGGCGCTCTGCTGGGCATTGCCCTGTTGATTGGCTGCGGCGTCGTCTGGTGGATTAATTTCTCTATCGGCAAGCTGGTGCGCTATGCGGACTCGGTGACCGCTGACCGCCCGCTGCCGCTGCCGGAGGTCGGCAGCAGCGAACTGCGTAAGCTGGCCCAGGCGCTGGAGAGCATGCGGGTGAAGCTCGAAGGCAAAAACGCCATCGAAAACTATGTCTATGACCTGACTCACGAGCTGAAAAGTCCGCTGGCAGCCATCCGCGGTGCGGCGGAGATCCTGCGCGAAGAGCCGCCGCCTGCGGTGGCTGCGCGGTTTACTGAGAATATCCTCGCGCAAAATACTCGCATGCAGCTGTTGGTGGAGCGGTTGCTCCAGCAGGCGCGACTGGAAAGCCGGCTGGAGATAAAGCCGCAGCCGGTGTCGATAGATGCGCTATACCAACGCCTGGCGGAAGAGCGCGACATCGCCCTGGCGGCGAAAGCCATCACCCTGCGCTGGCAGGAGAGTGGGATGCTGGTCAATGGCGATGGCGAACTGCTGTCCCAGGCGCTGGGCAATCTGCTCGACAACGCGATTGATTTTACCCCCCAGGGGGGCGAGATCGCCCTGGCAGTAGAGAAACGAAATGCAGAGGTGCGACTGAGCGTAACGGATAACGGATGCGGTATTCCGGAGTATGCCCTGACGCGGATCTTTGATCGGTTCTACTCGCTGCCGCGTGAAGACGGCCATAAGAGCAGCGGCCTTGGGCTGGCCTTCGTTCGTGAAGTCGCGCGCCTGCATCACGGCGATATCCGTCTACACAATCGGCCCGAAGGCGGCGTGGTCGCCACGCTGAGACTTCACCGTCCCTTCACATAGCTTCAAATTCCCCCCACACAACCGCCCTATTGTGAGGCCATCACGATAGGGAGAAAGCTATGTTGAAATCACCGTTATTCTGGAAAATCACCACGTTAATAGGCTGTATTGTGCTGTTATCTCTGCCTTTGATGATAGTCAGGGAGCTCATCAATGAGCGGGCTGATTATCGCAGCGAGGTTGTGGATGCGATTGAACAGAGCACCAGCGGCCCGCAAAAACTCGCCGGGCCGCTGATCGCTATTCCGGTAACCGAGACGCTGCCCCGCAGGGAGAACCAAAAAGAGGTCGAATATCAGCGGAGCTGGGAGTACTACTGGCTGCCGGAATCGCTGGCGGTCAGCGGCAAACAGACCGTGGAGTCGAGGAGGGTGGGCATCTACAGCGGGCAGGTCTGGCATAACGCCCTGCAGATCAAGGCCACCTTCGATCCGCTGCGTCTGGCGTCATTGCGAAAAACGAATATCTCCCTGGGCCAGCCGCGGCTGGTGGTGAGCGTCGGCGATGCCCGCGGCATTGGCGCCATTCATGCTCCGGAGGTTAACGGCAGCGTATTAAGCGTGGAGCCTGGGCTGGGGATCAGCGGCGATGGGGCGGGCATCCATATGCCGTTGCCTGCGCTGGCGGAGGACAACAAGCCGCTTGAGATCGCTTTTTCGCTCGATCTGAACGGGACGGGCGCATTTTCACTGGCGCCGCTCGGGCGCAACAGCGAGCTGCAGCTGACCAGTAACTGGCCGCATCCCGGCTTTCTCGGCAGCTTCCTGCCAACGAAACGCGAAGTGAATGCTGCCGGCTATCGCGCCCACTGGCAAAGCAGCTGGTTCGCCAATGATATGGGCAGCTATTTCAAGGATGATATGGAGATCCCGTGGTCGCGCCTGCCTGCGTTCAGTGCCGATGTCATGTCGCTTGCCGACCAGTATCAGCTAACCGACCGGGCGACAAAATATGCCATCCTGTTAATTGGGTTGACGTTTATGGCCTTTTTCGCTTTCGAAAGCCTGACCCATCGCCCCCTGCATCCGATGCAATATTTGCTGGTGGGCCTATCGCTGGTGCTGTTTTACCTGGTGCTGCTGGCGCTTTCGGAGCACATTGGCTTTACCGCCGCCTGGCTGGCCGCCAGCCTGTCCGGCGCGGTGATGAACGGGATCTACCTCCAGGCGGTGCTCAGGGGATGGCGTAACAGCCTGCTGTTTGTCGCGGCGCTGCTGCTGCTGGACGGGGTGATGTGGTTTCTGCTGCATTCCGAGGACAGCGCGCTGCTGTTGGGTACCGGGGTGCTGGTGCTGGCGCTAAGCAGCCTGATGTTTTTGACCCGGCGAGTGGACTGGTATGCGTTATCGTTACCGAAAGGCAGTGTGCCTCCGCCGCCGTCTGCCGATGACGACAAACTGCGCCTCTGGAAAGAGTGACGGCATAAAAAAACGGCGCCCTCGGGGCGCCGTTTTCACATCATGGCTGCGGAATAAATCGCATTATTCCTGCAGATCGCCACAGAAACGGTAACCTTCACCGTGAATGGTAGCGATGATTTCCGGGGTATCCGGAGTGGATTCGAAGTGTTTACGAATCCGACGAATGGTCACGTCAACGGTACGGTCATGCGGCTTCAGCTCGCGACCGGTCATTTTCTTCAGCAGCTCGGCACGAGACTGAATTTTGCCCGGGTTTTCGCAGAAGTGCAGCATCGCGCGGAATTCACTGCGCGGCAGCTTGTACTGTTCGCCGTTCGGGCTGACCAGGGAACGGCTGTTGATATCGAGTTCCCAGCCGTTGAACTTGTAGCTTTCCACGCTGCGACGCTCTTCGCTCACGGTACCGAGGTTCATGGTACGGGAGAGCAGGTTGCGCGCGCGGATAGTCAGTTCACGCGGGTTAAACGGTTTAGTGATATAGTCGTCAGCGCCGATTTCGAGGCCAAGGATCTTATCCACTTCGTTGTCGCGACCGGTTAAGAACATCAGCGCGACGTCAGCCTGCTCGCGCAGCTCGCGCGCCAGCAGAAGACCATTTTTACCCGGCAGGTTGATATCCATGATCACCAGGTTGATATCATTTTCAGACAGGATCTGATGCATTTCCGCGCCATCGGTCGCTTCGAATACATCGTAACCTTCTGCTTCGAAAATACTTTTTAACGTGTTGCGTGTTACCAACTCGTCTTCAACGATAAGAATGTGCGGGGTCTGCATGTTTGCTACCTAAATTGCCAACTAAATCGAAACAGGAAGTACCAAAGTCCCTGACCTGCCTGCTGCATGTCGCAAATTAACATGCGCGGCGTAACATGACTAAAGTACGTAATTGCGTTCTTGATGCACTTTCCATCAACGTCAACAACATCATTAGCTTGGTCGTGGGTACTTTCCCTCTGGACCCGACGGTGTCAAAAACGGCTGACATCCTAACCATTTTAACAGCAACATAACAGGCTAAGAGAGGCCGAACACCCAATAAAACTACGCTTCGTTGACATATATCAAGTTCAATTGTAGCACGTTAACAGTCTTGTGAAATCATTGCATCGCCATGCTCTTTATAGTCACAATCTTTACCCGGCTCAACTAGTTGCGTGGATAAATTAATAACTACAGTGAATCCAATGCCTGGAACGATGCGTCAGGTGAAATTTCATTGCCCATCATATGGATAAATGGGTTCTGTTAACATACTCCTTGTCATGGCCTCCTGAGAACAGTTTAGATTTTTTTATGGGTAAGAAAACGCAATTTTAGTGATTTTTGTTGCAAATTTGTAAATTTTCACCGCGTAAAATGGGGGGCTCCGCGCCTCGACAACGCCTGAGAGAGAGAAAAAAACCGCAATGCGTTTAACGATTATTTTAGTCGGTCCTGCCCGGGCCGAGAACGTCGGCGCCGCCGCCAGGGCGATGAAAACCATGGGATTTCGCGATCTGCGGATCGTGGACAGTGAAGCCCATCTGGCGCCGGCGGCACGCTGGGTGGCGCACGGCTCAGGCGACATCCTCGATGGCATCACCACCTATTCCACCCTTGCCGAGGCGCTGCACGACGTCGATTTTACCGTCGCCACCACCGCCCGCAGTCGCGCGCGGTTTCACTATTACGCCACGCCGCAGCAGCTGTTGCCGCTGCTGGAGGAGAAGGCGAACTGGATGACCCATACCGCGCTGGTATTTGGCCGTGAAGACGCCGGATTGACCAATGAGGAGCTGGCCCTGGCCGATGTGCTGACCGGCGTGCCGATGGCCGCGGATTATCCTTCGCTAAACCTCGGTCAGTCGGTGATGGTCTACTGCTATCAATTAGCATCGCTTATGCAACAACCGGCGCCCGCCGCCGCCGCGGCAGACCATCATCAGCTGCAGGCGTTGCGCCTGCGCGCCCTGGCCTTGCTTTCGCGTCTGGGCGTGGAGGATGATGCCAAACTGGCCGACTGGCTGTCGCAACGAATGGGGCTGCTGCAGCAGCGCGACACGGCAATGTTGCATCGTTTGCTGCATGATATTGAAAAAAACCTGCCAGAATAAAGCTCTGTCATATATTTTAATTATGGTTGTATGTGCTGTTTTCGCGGGGGGTGTTCCGCCGATCTGGATGTTTTTCCTTGTCGGGGTGGCGCAATACGTAAGCTCGCTGAAATGAGGTTAATTGAGAAATTCATTGACTTAAGAGGGCAGATACTTTAACCAATATAGGCAGGACACACAGACAGATAAAAATACAGAGTACACAACATCCATGAATCGCATCGGCATGATTACCACCATTATCACCACCACCATTACCACAGGTAACGGTGCGGGCTGACGCGTACAGGAAACACAGAAAAAAGCCCGCACCTGAACAGTGCGGGCTTTTTTTTTGACAAGAGATCAAGGGGTAAGAACCATGCGAGTGTTGAAGTTCGGCGGTACATCAGTGGCAAATGCGGAACGGTTTCTGCGGGTAGCCGATATTCTGGAGAGTAATGCCAGGCAGGGGCAGGTAGCGACCGTCCTGTCTGCCCCGGCGAAGATCACCAACCATCTGGTAGCGATGATTGAAAAGACCATTGGCGGCCAGGATGCCCTCCCCAATATTGCCGACGCTGAACGCATTTTTACCGAACTTCTTCAGGGCCTTGCCGACGCCCAGCCCGCTTTCCCGCTCGCCCAGCTGAAAGCCTTTGTTGAGCAGGAGTTTGCTCAGATTAAGCATGTCCTGCACGGTATCAGCCTGCTGGGTCAGTGCCCGGACAGCGTCAATGCCGCGCTGATCTGCCGAGGCGAAAAGCTCTCCATCGCCATCATGGCGGGTCTGCTGGAAGCCCGTGGTCATAAAGTCAGTGTGATTAACCCGGTGGAAAAACTGCTCGCGGTGGGCCACTATCTGGAATCCACGGTCGATATCGCCGAATCCACCCGCCGCATCGCCGCCAGCCAGATCCCGGCAGACCATATGATCCTGATGGCCGGGTTTACCGCCGGCAATGAGAAGGGCGAGCTGGTGGTGCTGGGGCGCAACGGCTCCGACTATTCGGCTGCGGTACTGGCCGCCTGCCTGCGCGCCGACTGCTGCGAAATCTGGACCGATGTCGACGGCGTGTACACTTGCGACCCGCGCCAGGTGCCGGATGCGCGTCTGCTGAAATCGATGTCTTATCAGGAGGCGATGGAGCTCTCCTACTTTGGCGCGAAAGTGCTGCACCCGCGCACCATCGCCCCTATCGCCCAGTTCCAAATCCCATGTCTGATTAAAAATACCGGCAACCCGCAGGCGCCGGGAACGCTCATCGGCGCCAGCCGCGACGAGGACGATCTGCCGGTCAAAGGCATCTCTAACCTCAACAACATGGCGATGTTCAATGTCTCCGGGCCGGGGATGAAAGGCATGGTCGGCATGGCGGCCCGCGTCTTCGCCACCATGTCCCGCGCCGGCATCTCGGTCGTGCTGATCACCCAATCCTCTTCCGAGTACAGCATCAGTTTCTGCGTGCCGCAGAGCGACTGCGCGCGTGCCAAACGGGCGATGGAAGATGAGTTTTATCTCGAGCTGAAAGAGGGGCTGCTGGAGCCGCTGGCCATTATGGAGCGTCTGGCTATTATCTCGGTGGTGGGCGACGGAATGCGCACCCTGCGCGGTATCTCGGCAAAGTTTTTTGCCGCGCTGGCCCGCGCCAATATCAATATCGTGGCGATTGCCCAGGGTTCATCCGAGCGCTCCATTTCGGTGGTGGTCAGCAATGACGACGCCACCACCGGCGTGCGCGTGACCCATCAGATGCTGTTCAACACCGACCAGGTGATCGAAGTGTTCGTCATCGGCGTCGGCGGCGTCGGCGGCGCGCTGCTGGAGCAAATCAAACGCCAGCAGAGTTGGCTGAAGAGCAAACATATCGATCTGCGCGTTTGCGGCGTGGCCAACTCTCAGGCGCTGCTGACCAGCGTGCATGGTCTGAATCTGGAAAACTGGAGTGAGGCGCTGGCGGAGGCGAAAGAACCCTTTAATCTCGGTCGCCTGATCCGCCTGGTAAAAGAGTACCACCTGCTGAATCCGGTGATCGTCGACTGTACCTCCAGCCAGGCGGTCGCCGATCAGTACGCCGACTTCCTGCGCGAAGGTTTCCATGTGGTCACGCCGAATAAAAAGGCCAATACCTCTTCGCTGGATTATTATCATCAGCTGCGCCATGCCGCGAGCAGCTCGCGCCGCAAGTTCCTCTATGACACTAACGTTGGCGCTGGCCTGCCGGTGATTGAGAACCTGCAGAACCTGCTCAACGCCGGCGATGAACTGCGCCATTTCTCCGGGATCCTCTCCGGCTCTCTGTCGTTTATCTTCGGCAAGCTGGATGAAGGCGTGAGTTTCTCGGCGGCGACGGCGATGGCCCGTGAGATGGGGTATACCGAGCCGGATCCGCGCGACGATTTATCCGGGGTGGATGTCGCGCGTAAGCTGCTGATTCTGGCCCGTGAGACCGGACGTGAACTGGAGCTGTCGGACATTATCGTCGAGTCGGCGCTGCCGGCGGACTTCGACGCCAGCGGTGATGTTGAGACCTTTATGGCCCGCCTGCCGTCGCTGGATGATGCGTTCGCCTCGCGGATCGCTAAGGCGCGCGATGAAGGTAAAGTCTTGCGCTATGTCGGTAACATCGAAGAGGATGGTACCTGCCGGGTGAAAATTGCCGCCGTTGACGGCAACGATCCGCTGTTCAAAGTCAAAAATGGCGAGAACGCGCTGGCCTTTTACAGCCACTATTATCAGCCATTGCCGCTGGTGCTGCGCGGCTATGGTGCCGGGAACGACGTCACGGCGGCCGGTGTATTCGCCGACCTGCTGCGCACCCTTTCCTGGAAGTTAGGAGTTTAAGATGGTCAAAGTATATGCCCCGGCTTCCAGTGCCAATATGAGCGTCGGGTTTGATGTGTTGGGCGCGGCGGTCACGCCGGTCGATGGCACGCTGCTGGGCGACAACGTCACTGTCGAAGCGGCGGAGCAATTCAGCCTGCAGAATCTGGGACGCTTCGCCAGCAAACTGCCGACGGCGCCGCAGGAGAACATTGTTTACCAGTGCTGGGAAAGCTTTTGCCGGGAGATCGGTAAAACGGTGCCGGTGGCGATGACCCTGGAAAAAAACATGCCGATTGGCTCCGGGCTGGGCTCCAGCGCCTGCTCGGTGGTCGCCGCGCTGGTGGCGATGAACGAGTTTTGCGGTAAGCCGCTGAACGAGACGCGCATGCTGGCGCTGATGGGGGAGATGGAAGGGCGTATCTCCGGCAGCATTCACTACGACAACGTGGCGCCGTGCTATCTTGGCGGCATGCAGTTGATGATCGAAGAGAACGGGATTATCAGCCAGCAGGTGCCCGGGTTTGATGAGTGGCTGTGGGTGCTGGCCTATCCGGGGATTAAAGTATCCACCGCCGAAGCGCGGGCGATTCTGCCGGCGCAGTACCGCCGTCAGGATTGTATCGCCCATGGTCGCCACCTCGCGGGCTTTATTCACGCCTGCTACACCCGCCAGCCGCAGCTGGCGGCAAAATTGATGAAAGATGTGATTGCCGAACCGTACCGAACCAAACTGCTGCCGGGCTTTAGCGAAGCGCGTCAGGCGGCCATGGAGATGGGCGCCCAGGCTTGCGGCATCTCCGGCTCTGGCCCAACGCTGTTCGCGTTGTGCGATAAGCCGGACACCGCACAGCGCGTCGCCGACTGGCTTGGCGCGCACTATCTACAGAATCAGGAAGGCTTTGTTCATATTTGCCGGCTGGACACGGCGGGCGCACGCGTAGTGGGATAACCAATGAAACTGTATAACTTAAAAGATCACAATGAGCAGGTCAGCTTTGCGCAGGCCGTTACCCAGGGACTTGGCAAGCATCAGGGCCTGTTCTTTCCGCACGATCTGCCGGAATTCAGCCTGACTGAAATCGACGACATGCTGGCGCAGGATTTTGTCACCCGCAGCGCCAAAATTTTATCCGCCTTTATCGGCGATGAGATCCCGCAGGATGTCCTGCAGCAGCGGGTCCGCGCGGCGTTTGCGTTTCCGGCGCCGGTGAGCAAGGTTCAGGAGGATGTCGGCTGTCTGGAGCTGTTCCATGGCCCCACGCTGGCGTTCAAGGATTTCGGCGGCCGCTTTATGGCGCAGATGCTGACCCATATCGCAGGCGATAAGCCGGTCACCATCCTCACGGCGACCTCTGGCGATACCGGGGCGGCGGTGGCGCATGCTTTCTACGGACTGCCGAACGTTAAGGTAGTGATCCTCTATCCGCGCGGCAAGATCAGCCCGCTGCAGGAGAAGCTGTTCTGTACTCTCGGCGGCAACATTGAAACCGTGGCGATTGACGGCGACTTCGACGCCTGCCAGGCGCTGGTGAAGCAGGCGTTTGACGATGAAGAACTGAAGGCGACGCTGGGGCTCAACTCGGCTAACTCCATTAACATCAGCCGCCTGCTGGCGCAGATCTGCTACTACTTCGAAGCGGCGGCGCAGCTGCCGCAGGAAGCCCGCAATCAGCTGGTGATTTCCGTGCCGAGCGGCAACTTCGGCGATCTGACCGCCGGTCTGCTGGCGAAGTCGCTGGGTCTGCCGATCAAACGCTTTATCGCCGCCACCAATGCCAACGACACCGTTCCGCGCTATCTGCAGGGCGGCGAGTGGGCGCCAAAAGCCACCCAGGCGACGCTGTCCAACGCCATGGACGTCAGCCAGCCGAACAACTGGCCGCGTGTCGAAGAGCTGTTCCGCCGTAAAATCTGGCGTCTCAGCGAGCTGGGCTATGCCGCGGTCGATGATGAGACCACCAAAGCGGCAATGCGCGAGCTGAAGGCCATCGGCTACATCTCTGAGCCGCACGCGGCGATTGCCTGGCGCGCGCTGCGCGATCAGCTGCAGCCGGGAGAGTACGGTCTGTTCCTCGGCACCGCCCATCCGGCGAAGTTCAAAGAGAGCGTGGAGGAGATCCTGCAGGAGACCCTGCCGCTGCCGAAAGAGCTGGCCGACCGCGCCGACCTGCCGCTGCTGTCTCACAACCTGCCGGCGGATTTCGCCGCGCTGCGTAAGCTGATGATGGGCTAAATCCTTACCGTCCCCCTGTTGCGTCGAACGCCGTAGGGGGACCGTTTACTTACTGCTCGTGGCGTTTAAACACCAGTTCGCCTTTCTCCGACGCCTCCGCATCAAAGAAATAGCCTTCGCTATTAAAGGATTTCAGCTGTTCCGGCTGGGTTAAGCGGTTTTCAATAATGTAGCGACTCATCAGGCCACGGGCCTTCTTGGCATAGAAGCTGATCACTTTGAATTTGCCGTTCTTCTCATCGAGGAATACCGGCTTGATCAGCTGGCCCTGCAATTTTTGCGTTTTCACCGATTTAAAATATTCATCGGAAGCCAGGTTGATGACGATATCGTCGCCCTGAGCCTGCAGCGCCTGATTCAGCTTCTCGGTAATGGTCTCGCCCCAGAACTGGTACAGATCTTTGCCGCGGGGGTTTTCCAGACGGATCCCCATCTCCAGGCGGTAGGGCTGCATCAGGTCCAGCGGACGCAGCACGCCATACAGGCCGGAGAGCATGCGCAGGTGTCGCTGGGCGAAGTCAAAGTCGTCCTCGGTGAGCGTCTCTGCCTGCAGGCCGGTGTAGACATCGCCCTTAAAGGCGAGGATCGCCTGGCGGGCATTTTGCGGCGTAAAGTCAGGGTGCCAGTCGTGGAAACGGGTGGCGTTCAGATCCGCCAGCTTGTCGCTGATGCTCATCAGCTTGCCGATTTGCGGCGCGGTCAGCTGACGGGCGATGCTGATAAGCTGTTGAGAATACTCGAGGAGTTCGGGCTGGGTATAGCGAGTCGTTGCCAGCGGGCTTTGATAATCGAGCGTTTTAGCAGGTGAAATCAGAATCAGCATATCCAGTCCTTGCAGGTAATTTCGACGAATTTTAACAAAAAAAGTGCATGGTGGGATCGATAGCTGCGATTGCCGCGCTATTCGCGCGGCAGTTCATTCCACGCGCCCGGGGCCAGCTGTTGGTGAATCTCAGGATAGCGCGACGCATCGAAAGTGGGCTGAATGCCCAGCTGGCGCTGACGCAGATAATCACTGGCGATAATCCGCACCGTCGGGGAGAGCAGCAGGATGGCCGTCAGGTTGGTCATCGCCATCAGCGCCATAATGATATCCGCGCTCTGCCAGACGACCGGCAGGCTAACCACGGTTCCCAGCAGCACCATCAGGACGGTAAGTATCCGCAGCGCCCAGATATAGCGCGGCTTATCCAGACGCAGAAAGACCAGATTATTTTCCGCGTACAGGTAGTTGGCGACGATAGAGCTAAAGGCGAACAGCAGCACGATGAAAGCGATAAAACCCGCCCCCCAGCCCCCGACCAGCATGCTCATCGCGTGCTGCAGGGCCTGGATGCCGTTGAGCGTATACTCATTGTCGGGGTGAGGCGCCAGCATGACGATAATCGCGCTGGCGGTACAGATGACGATGGTATCAATAAACACGCCAATCATCTGCACGATACCCTGCGCCGCCGGGTGCGGCGGCCAGGAGGCGGCGGCTGCGGCGGCGTTAGGCGAAGAGCCCATTCCTGCTTCATTGGAGAACATGCCGCGCTGAAAGCCGCTGGTCAGCGCCTGGCTGATGGTGTAGCCCACCGCGCCGGCGGCGGCTTCCTGCCAGCCGAAGGCGCAGCGAAAGATGGTGGCGAAAATCGTCGGCAGGGCGGTGATATGCCACAGGCCGATAATCAGGCTGGTGGCGATCCACAGCAGCGCCATGATGGGGACGATCCACTGCATCAGGCGCGCCACGCCGCGTAAACCACGGCGGATGGCCAGCAGAACGACAACGGCCAGCACGCCGCCGCTGACTGCCGCCGGCAGATCGAACGCATAGCGCAGGGCATGGGCCACGGAGTTGGCCTGTACGGTATTGAAGATAAAGCCATAGGCCAGCAGCAGGAGGATCGAAAACAGAACGCCCATCCAGCGCATGCCGAGCCCGCGCGCCATATACCAGGCTGGGCCGCCGCGAAACTGCCCGCGGCTATCGCGCTCTTTATACAGCTGGGCAAGGGAACATTCGGCGAAGCTGCTGGCCATGCCGAGCAGGGCGGAGACCCACATCCAGAATACGGCGCCGGGCCCGCCGGCGGCGATAGCCAGCGTGACGCCGGCAAGATTGCCGCTGCCGACTCGCGCAGCAAGGCTGGTACAGAGCGCCTGAAAGGAGGTTAAACCGCCCGGCTGCGGGTGCAGGCTTTTTTTCAGGCTGCGGCCAAATTTGCGCACGTAACGGAACTGAATACCCCGGGTTTGCCAGCTAAACCAGATACCGGCGCCCAGTAGCAGATAAATCATCACTGAGCCCCAGAGTATTTCATTGATAAATGAGAGAAAATCAGGCATTAAACATCCTCTTGTCCATGCCGGCACGCCAGTGTAAGCGTTACCAATTAAGTGACAATCCTTGCGCTTTCAGCAAATTAATCTGCATAGTTTATCACACTCTGCGCTCTTCTCTCGTCGGCGGTTGCGCTGACCCGGCAGCGTGTTATCATCTGGGCAGACCGGTTACATCCCCTTAACTGCTGTTTAAGAGAAATATATCATGACGGATAAATTAACTTCTCTGCGTCAGTACACCACTGTCGTCGCTGACACCGGAGATATTGCGGCAATGAAGCTGTATCAGCCTCAGGATGCCACCACCAACCCTTCCCTGATCCTCGGCGCGGCTCAGATCCCTGAGTACCGTAAGCTGATTGACGACGCTGTGGCCTGGGCTCGTAGCCAGAGCAGCGATCGCGCGCAGCAGATCCTCGATGCTTCCGACAAGCTGGCGGTGAACATCGGTCTCGAAATCCTGAAACTGATCCCGGGCCGTATCTCCACCGAAGTGGATGCGCGTCTCTCCTACGACACTGAAGCGTCTATCGCTAAAGCCAAGCGCATCATCAAGCTGTATAACGACGCGGGCATCAGCAACGATCGTATTCTGATCAAGCTGGCTTCCACCTGGCAGGGTATTCGCGCCGCTGAACAGCTGGAAAAAGAGGGCATCAACTGCAACCTGACGCTGCTGTTCTCCTTCGCTCAGGCTCGCGCTTGCGCCGAAGCGGGCGTCTTCCTGATTTCGCCGTTCGTTGGCCGTATCCTCGACTGGTACAAAGCCAATACCGATAAGAAAGAGTACGCGCCGGCAGAAGATCCGGGCGTGGTTTCCGTCAGCGAAATCTACGAGTACTACAAGCAGCACGGTTATGAAACCGTGGTGATGGGCGCCAGCTTCCGTAACGTTGGCGAAATTCTGGAACTGGCTGGCTGTGACCGCCTGACCATCGCCCCGGCGCTGCTGAAAGAGCTGTCCGAAAGCGAAGGCGCCGTTGAGCGTAAACTGGTGTATACCGGTGAAGTGAAAGCGCGTCCGGAGCGTATTACCGAATCTGAGTTCCTGTGGCAGCATAACCAGGATCCGATGGCGGTAGACAAACTGGCGGAAGGTATCCGTAAGTTTGCGATCGACCAGGAAAAACTGGAAAAAATGATCGGCGAACTGCTGTAATCCCGCAGGTGGCCGACGCCCGTCGGCCACATTACACTGTCTGTCCCGCCAGCAGCAGTGTATCATTTCGTTTAACGCCACAGTTTGAACGGAATAACCATGAATACCTTACGAATCGGCTTAGTTTCCATTTCCGATCGCGCCTCCAGCGGCGTCTATCAGGACAAAGGCATCCCGGCACTGGAAGAGTGGCTGGCGCGTGCCCTTACCACCCCTTTTGAACTGCAGACTCGCCTGATCCCGGATGAGCAGGTCATTATTGAGCAAACGCTGTGCGAACTGGTTGACGAGATGGGGTGCCATCTGGTGCTGACCACCGGCGGCACCGGCCCGGCGCGTCGCGATGTGACGCCCGACGCCACGCTGGCGATTGCCGATCGCGAGATGCCGGGCTTCGGCGAGCAAATGCGCCAGGTTAGCCTACACTTTGTGCCGACGGCGATCCTTTCCCGGCAGGTCGGGGTGATCCGCAAGCAGGCGCTGATCCTCAATCTTCCCGGACAACCGAAAGCGATTCAGGAGACCCTGGAAGGGGTGAAAGATGCTGACGGCAACGTGCTGGTGCACGGTATTTTCGCAAGTGTACCTTATTGTGTACAGTTGCTGGAGGGGCCTTATGTGGAAACCGATGGCCGTGTGGTAGAAGCATTTCGTCCCAAAAGTGCCCGACGCGAAACTTTATCCTGAATTTGATGCATTTGTGACATAACATGCATCACTGATGGTGTGCCGTTTTATTTACGATATAGTGCTTTTTACTTTACACACTATAAAATACGCTGCACGCCTCAGGATGAAATCGCGTTATGTCATATGCAAACCGACCGCTCAACCGCCAGGATTATAAAACGCTGACGCTGGCCGCCCTTGGCGGCGCGCTGGAGTTTTATGACTTTATCATCTTCGTTTTCTTCGCCGCCGTCGTCGGCGAGCTCTTCTTCCCCGCGGATATTCCGGAATGGCTTCGCCAGGTACAGACCTTTGGCATTTTCGCCGCCGGTTACCTGGCGCGTCCGCTGGGGGGGATCATCATGGCCCATTTTGGCGATCTGGTTGGCCGCAAGAAAATGTTTACCCTCAGCATCCTGCTGATGGCGCTGCCGACCCTGGCGATTGGTCTGTTGCCGACCTACAGCTCGGTGGGCATCGTCGCGCCGCTGCTGTTGCTGCTGATGCGTATTCTGCAGGGGGCGGCGATCGGCGGCGAGGTGCCTGGCGCCTGGGTGTTTGTCGCCGAGCATGTTCCGGAAAAACGCATTGGTATCGCCTGCGGCACGCTGACGGCCGGCCTGACCGTAGGCATCCTGCTGGGATCGGTGGTAGCGACGCTTATCAACACCAGCCTGACGCCGCAGGGGATCCACGACGGCGGCTGGCGGATCCCCTTCCTGCTGGGAGGCGTATTTGGTTTGGTGGCGATGTATCTGCGCCGCTGGCTGCAGGAGACGCCGATTTTTCTTGAGATGCAGCAGCGCAAAGCGCTGGCGCAGGAGCTGCCGGTAAAAGCGGTCGTCCTCAAGCACCAGAAGGCGGTGGCGGTCTCTATGCTGCTGACCTGGCTGCTGTCGGCAGGCGTGGTGGTGGTGATCCTGATGTCGCCGGTCTGGCTGCAGAAACACTATGGCTTCGCCCCGGCGATAACCCTGCAGGCCAACAGCATTGCCACGATTATGTTGTGCATCGGCTGTCTGCTCGCCGGGCTGGCGGCGGACCGCTTCGGCGCCAGCCGCACCTTTATCGTCGGCAGCCTGCTGCTGGCGGTTGCCAGCTGGGCATTTTACCACCTGTCTGGCGCCAGCCCGCAGCGGCTGTTTCTGCTCTACGGCACGGTGGGACTCTGTGTGGGCGTGGTGGGGGCGGTGCCTTATGTTATGGTGCGGGCCTTCCCGGCGGAAGTGCGCTTCACCGGCATCTCCTTTTCCTACAATCTGTCGTACGCGATTTTTGGCGGCCTGACGCCAATTGCCGTCACGATGCTGATGGGGGTGTCGCCGATGGCCCCGGCCTGGTATGTGCTGGCCTTGTCGCTGATGGGGCTGGGATTAGGTATCTGGCTGCGTCAGGGGCTGACGGCGGCGAGGTTGCCGGAAGGGGAGCTGCAGCGCTAAGCAGGTTTGCCGATGATGACCAGCCGCCGCCCTGTTACTGGGCGGCGGCGGAAGATTAACGCGGTTCGCCGATCGGCAGCACGGTGCGGCCGAACTGCTCGTTCAGCACTTCGCCCATCGCCAGGTAAATGGCGCTGGCGCCGCAAACCAGGCCGACCCAGCCGGCAACTTTCACGATGCCTTCGTTATCCACCAGATGACCAATCGCCAGCAGCGCAAACAGCACCGTCAGGCTCAGGAACACGAACTGCAGCATGCGTGCGGCTTTCAGCGTACCGAAGAACATGAACAACGTAAAAATACCCCACAGGCCGAGATACATGCCGAGGAAGTGCGCGTTCGGCGCATCAGCCAGGCCCATTTTCGGCATCAGGAGAATAGCAACCAGCGTCAGCCAGAAGCTGCCGTAGGAGGTAAAAGCGGTCAAGCCAAAGGTGTTGCCTTTTTTGTATTCCAGCAGGCCGGCAAAAATTTGCGCAATGCCGCCGTAAAAAATGCCCATCGCCAGGATAGCTACATCGAATGCGAACAGGCCGCTATTCGCCAGGTTAAGCAGAATAGTGGTCATGCCGAAGCCCATAAGGCCCAGCGGTGCCGGATTAGCCAACTTAGTGTTGCCCATAATTCCTCAAAATTATCATTAAAAGGGAAGCATTACCCCGCGACTTGGCGGCGGGGCGCGGCATAATAATGAGGCGCGGAAAGGCTGTCTATGATCTGGCGGGGTATTTTTCACCAATTTCAGTTGCGCCCGACGACGAGTGGAGCATTTGTCGTAAACAGGCAATATGCAGAACCGCGGGGATGGTGACCCGATAAGCGCTGCCGCTTACCGCTTTCACGCTGTTCAGCGCGGCGCCAAGCGGCCCTCCCAGCCCGGCGCCGCGTACCAGGCCATGGCCGATGACGCTCACGGCGGCGTGCGTGCGCAGGATGGCGGTTAACCGCTCATCCAGTAGCAGGGCAACGCCTTCACTCAGCTTGCGGCGCCTCAACAGATGGGGCAGCAGGCTTTCCAGCTCATGACTCCGGCACTCCACCGCGGCGAGAAAGTGCGTTTTTTGTTCCTCATCCAGCTTATTCCAGCTGTGCTGCAGAAAATGCGTCAACAACTGTTGCTCGATCTGCGGCGTCGTCATCTGTTTATCGACCTTCGCCTTTAGCCTTTTACACACATCCAGCAGGATGGCGCGATAAAATTTGCCATGGCGGCGCAGCGTATTGGCGATGCTGTCGCCGCCGAAATGCTGTAGCTCGCCGGCGATCAACTGCCAGTTGCGGCGATAGCGCTTCGGGTGGCCCTCCATAGACAGAAAGGTCTCGTTGCGCAGCAGCGTACTGGAGAGACGGGGTTTGCCATTTTCCCCGTGGGTCAGAATACGGGTAAACGCTTCCAGATGCGCCTCGCTGCACTCAGGCAGAAAGGCGAGATCGTCATCATCCAGATAGTTAATATGCATAACGTTTTCTCTCGGGCAGGGGACGACGTTAGTCGTCGCCGATAATTTTCAGTGAGGCCATATCTGAGGAGTTGACCGTGTGGCCGGAGAAGGCGATTTTTTTCACACAGCGCTTGTTGTCGTTATCGCTGTTGAGGGAGATCCAGCTGGTGGTGTGGCCTTCTTTGATCCCGGCGGGCACGTTCAGGGTGTGGCTGGCGCCGTGGCTGGCCTTAAAGTAGACCGTTGCTCCGGAGAGCTGAATATCGCCGCGTTCGGCGCTGAGCTGAATACGTTTGACCACCCGGCAGACGGGGAGCTTCAGCGTCAGATCGTTGGTCTCATTGCGCGGCATGGCTATCACGCCGAGGATCTTATGGTCGTTGGCGGCCGCCGAGGTGATAACTGACACGCTAAGGATAAGCCCGGCTGAAAGCCGGAATAGTGATTTCATTAATCTGTCCCCTGAATAAGTAAAGTGCGAGGGCGGGGATCTTATCACTGCGAAAACGGGGCTTTTAGCGCACAAGTATTGCGTTTTATGTCAATGATATTATGAATATATTCGGTTTTTTTTATTCGTTACTTGTATGGGGGTTTCGCCATCTTTTTTGCCGCCCGGCAACATCGTTTGCTAGGCCATCGACGGCAGCGGGCGAGGGCGTCGGCTGGCCTCCGGCAAAAAATTTTTCTGCTTGCCCCTTGATGCCGGGGTGGGCGACCCCATCTTGTAGTCAACCGCAGTGAAGAACCTGAAAAAAAATGATGTCTGGGCAGTTGAAACCGCACGTTTCGCCCTTATTACAGGTTCACAACCACATGTTGATCGAATTTTTAGTGGAGACGTTTAGATGGGTAAAATTATTGGTATCGACCTGGGTACTACCAACTCTTGTGTAGCGATTATGGATGGCACTACTGCACGCGTGCTGGAGAACGCCGAAGGCGATCGCACCACGCCTTCTATCATTGCCTATACCCAGGATGGTGAAACTCTGGTTGGTCAGCCGGCTAAACGTCAGGCAGTGACAAACCCGCAAAACACCCTGTTTGCGATTAAACGCCTGATTGGCCGCCGCTTCCAGGACGAAGAAGTTCAGCGTGACGTTTCTATCATGCCATACAAAATTGTTGCCGCAGACAATGGCGACGCATGGCTGGATGTGAAGGGCACCAAAACTGCACCGCCGCAGATCTCTGCTGAAGTGCTGAAAAAAATGAAGAAAACGGCTGAAGATTACCTGGGTGAACCGGTAACTGAAGCGGTTATCACCGTACCGGCTTACTTCAACGATGCGCAGCGTCAGGCAACCAAAGATGCTGGCCGTATCGCCGGTCTGGAAGTCAAACGTATCATCAACGAACCGACCGCGGCCGCGCTGGCGTACGGTCTGGATAAAGAAGTGGGCAACCGCACGATCGCGGTTTACGACCTCGGTGGTGGTACTTTCGATATCTCTATTATCGAAATCGACGAAGTTGATGGCGAAAAAACCTTCGAAGTACTGGCGACCAACGGTGATACCCACCTGGGCGGCGAAGACTTCGATACCCGTCTGATCAACTACCTCGTTGATGAATTTAAGAAAGATCAGGGCATTGACCTGCGCAACGACCCGCTGGCGATGCAGCGCCTGAAAGAAGCCGCTGAGAAAGCGAAGATTGAACTGTCTTCTGCTCAGCAGACCGACGTTAACCTGCCGTACATCACGGCAGACGCGACCGGTCCGAAACACATGAACATCAAAGTGACGCGTGCGAAACTGGAAAGCCTGGTAGAAGACCTGGTTAACCGTTCCATCGAGCCGCTGAAAGTGGCCCTGCAGGATGCCGGTCTGTCCGTTTCCGATATCAACGACGTCATCCTCGTTGGTGGTCAGACTCGTATGCCGATGGTGCAGAAGAAAGTGGCCGAGTTCTTTGGTAAAGAACCGCGTAAAGACGTTAACCCGGACGAAGCCGTGGCTATCGGCGCTGCCGTTCAGGGCGGTGTACTGACCGGTGATGTGAAAGACGTTCTGCTGCTCGACGTGACCCCGCTGTCGCTGGGTATCGAAACCATGGGCGGCGTGATGACTGCGCTGATCAGCAAAAACACCACTATCCCGACCAAGCACAGCCAGGTGTTCTCTACCGCTGAAGACAACCAGTCCGCGGTTACCATCCATGTGCTGCAGGGTGAGCGTAAACGCGCGTCTGATAACAAATCTCTGGGTCAGTTCAACCTGGATGGTATTAACCCGGCGCCGCGCGGCATGCCGCAGATCGAAGTGACCTTTGACATCGATGCTGACGGTATCCTGCACGTCTCCGCGAAAGACAAAAACAGCGGTAAAGAGCAGAAGATCACCATCAAAGCGTCTTCCGGTCTGAATGAAGAAGAAATTCAGAAAATGGTTCGCGAAGCGGAAGCTAACGCCGAATCTGACCGTAAGTTCGAAGAGCTGGTACAGACCCGTAACCAGGGCGACCATCTGCTGCACAGCACTCGCAAGCAGGTTGAAGAAGCAGGCGATAAACTGCCGGCTGACGACAAAACTGCCATCGAGTCTGCGCTGACCGCGCTGGAAACTTCGCTGAAAGGTGAAGACAAAGCGGACATCGAAGCGAAAATGCAGGCGCTGGCGCAGGTTTCCCAGAAGCTGATGGAAATCGCCCAGCAGCAGCATGCTCAGCAGCAGGCGGGTTCCGCTGACGCTCAGGCGAGCAACGCGAAAGACGACGATGTTGTCGACGCTGAGTTCGAAGAAGTGAAAGATAAAAAATAATCGCCCTTTGAACGGGTAAAACACTGGCACGGGCGAAGAGGTTTCCTCTCCGCCCGTGCACGCATGTTAAGGGGCTGAAAAACACCGATGGCAAAGCAAGATTACTACGAGATTTTAGGCGTCTCCAAAACAGCGGAAGAGCGTGAAATCAAAAAGGCTTATAAGCGCCTGGCCATGAAGTATCACCCGGACCGCAACCAGGGTGATAAAGAGGCCGAAGCCAAATTTAAAGAAATCAAAGAAGCGTATGAAATCCTGACTGATGCCCAGAAGCGTGCGGCCTACGATCAGTACGGCCATGCGGCCTTTGAGCAGGGCGGCATGGGCGGCGGCGGCGGTTTTGGCGGCGGTGCGGACTTCAGCGATATCTTTGGCGATGTTTTCGGCGATATCTTTGGCGGCGGACGTGGCCGGCAGCGCGCGGCGCGCGGCGCCGATCTCCGTTACAACATGGAGCTGACGCTGGAAGAAGCGGTACGTGGCGTCACCAAAGAGATCCGTATTCCGACGCTGGAAGAGTGCGACGTCTGCCACGGCAGCGGCGCCAAAGCAGGCAGCAAACCGCAGACCTGTCCGACCTGTCATGGCGCGGGCCAGGTACAGATGCGTCAGGGCTTCTTTGCTGTACAGCAGACCTGTCCGCACTGTCAGGGACGCGGTACGCTGATTAAAGATCCGTGCAATAAATGTCATGGTCACGGCCGCGTTGAGAAGACCAAAACCCTGTCGGTTAAAATCCCGGCGGGCGTGGATACCGGCGACCGGATCCGTCTGGCGGGCGAAGGCGAAGCCGGCGAGCATGGCGCACCGGCAGGGGATCTGTACGTTCAGGTTCAGGTGAAGCAGCACGCTATCTTTGAGCGTGAAGGTAATAACCTGTACTGCGAAGTGCCGATCAACTTCACTATGGCTGCGCTGGGTGGTGAGATTGAGGTCCCGACGCTCGACGGTCGCGTCAACCTGAAAATTCCGGGTGAAACCCAGACCGGCAAGCTGTTCCGCATGCGTGGGAAAGGCGTGAAATCCGTTCGCGGCGGCGCGCAGGGCGATCTGCTGTGCCGGGTGGTGGTGGAGACGCCGGTGGGGCTGAACGAGAAGCAGAAGCAGCTGCTGAAGGAGCTGCAGGAAAGCTTCGGCGGCCCGACCGGGGAAAACAACAGCCCGCGTTCGAAAAGCTTCTTTGACGGTGTGAAGAAGTTTTTTGATGATTTGACTCGTTAATCATTTCCGTCATTGCTGATAAAAAGCCTGAGATTGAGAAATCCCAGGCTTTTTTATTTCTTCTTGATGCATCCATTAATTTAAGTCTTTGATTCAGAATCTTTATTTTATTGAATCAGGAGTATTAACAGCGTTCTTCCCATTGATTTATTTTTTCCTTATGGCATAACCTACATGCATTTAATATATGTGCAGTTAATCACAATAGGGCTTTATTATTTATAACATGAATAATTGATGGTCTGGTCATTTCGATGTTGCTGGGGCATTATGTCTTAATCATCCAGGATAAAGCCCGAACGTTTCATCTGTGGTTGCCCAAATGGGTATTGTCGGACGTCGCTCAAATCAATAACGTCCTTGCGCGCCAGTTATGACAAAAATAGGTAACAGACAAGTGCGTTATGATCGTGCCGGATATTTATAAACAATAAGTTACCCTCACTAAAAAAACATATTTTGACACATGCCTGATAATACCCATCGTCCCTTTTGATATGAGATTTTCATCACTATTTTGATGGTGTGTTTCGCTAACAATAAGCGCCGCAGAAAAGTAGTGTATGTCTATGGACGAATTATAACTTTGGGAAATACTTTCAATGCCTCGGATAAAAAATACGCTATTGGCTTGTACGATACTTGCAGCATCCTTGGGCTTTAGTCACTCCGTACAAGCATCTTTGGACTACCAATATTCTTTTGGATCGATTAATGCAGGTTATGCTGACTGGAACAGCGGCTTTGTCGATGTAGGTCGTGGTGAGGTCTGGAAAGCCACAGCTGATTTTGGCGTCAATTTTAAAGAAGCTGAATTCTATTCTTTTTTTGAAAGTAATGTACTCAACCATTCTGTCGCGGGGCGTAACCATACGGTTTCAGCGATGACGCATGTTCGCCTTTTTGGCTCTGACTATACGCTCTTTGGCAAGATTTATGGCCAGTGGGAAAATACGTGGGGGGATGATCTGGACATGTTTTATGGTCTTGGTTATCTGGGATGGTCCGGGAAATGGGGATTCTTTAAACCTTACCTCGGACTCCACAATGAGTCGGGTGATTATGTTTCACCAAAATATGGGCAAACAAGCGGCTGGAACGGGTATGTGCTGGGCTGGACGGCAGCTTATAACTTCACGCTATTTGACGAGAAATTTGTTCTGTCAGACTGGAATGAAATTGAATTTGAGCGAAATGATGCCTACGCGGAACAGCAACACGGTGATTATGGCATTAATGGCGGTTTAACGCTGGCCTGGAAATTTTATCCTCGCTGGAAGGCAACGGTAACCTGGCGTTATTTTAAAAACAAATTAGGTTATGACGGCTTTGGCGATCAAATGATTTATATGGTTGGGTATGAATTTTAAAAAATGTCAAAGGAGTTAAAATGAAAAAAACAGTTGTTGCCAGTATGATTGGGCTGGCGCTATGTGCCGGGAGCGCGCTGTCAATAGCACATGCCGCAACAGAAAAGCGTCCTAATTTGGTTATTATTCTGGCTGATGATTTAGGGTATGGCGATCTTGCAGCTTATGGACATCCCATTGTCAAAACCCCGAATATCGACAAACTGGCGCAGGAAGGGGTGAAATTCACCGATTATTATGCGCCTGCGCCGCTGTGCTCTCCCTCCCGTGCGGGTCTGTTAACCGGTCGTATGCCATTTCGCACTGGTATTCGCTCATGGATCCCGGAAGGCAAAGATGTTGCATTAGGGCGTAATGAACTGACCATCGCCAATCTGTTGAAACAGCAGGGCTATGACACGGCGATGATGGGCAAACTGCACCTGAATGCAGGCGGAGATCGTACCGATCAGCCCCAGGCAAAAGATATGGGGTTTGATTACAGTCTGGTGAATCCGGCGGGATTTGTCACGGATTCCACGCTGGATAATGCCAAAGAGCGTCCTCGCTACGGGGTGGTGCATCCGACAGGATGGCTACGCAATGGGCAACGAATTGGTCGCGCAGATAAAATGAGCGGTGAATTTGTCAGCTCTGAAGTGGTGAACTGGCTGGATAATAAGAAAGATGATAAGCCGTTCTTCTTATATGTCGCGTTTACTGAGGTGCACAGCCCGCTGGCTTCGCCGAAGAAATATCTCGATATGTACTCGCAATATATGAGCGCGTACCAAAAACAGCACCCGGATCTGTTTTATGGCGACTGGGCTGATAAACCGTGGCGTGGCACGGGGGAGTACTACGCGAACATCAGTTACATGGATGCTCAGGTCGGTAAAGTGCTGGATAAAATTAAGGCAATGGGCGAAGAAGACAACACCATCGTGATTTTCACCAGTGACAATGGCCCGGTAACGCGTGAGGCGCGTAAGGTGTATGAGCTGAACCTGGCGGGTGAGACCGATGGTTTGCGTGGCCGTAAAGATAATCTGTGGGAAGGCGGCATCCGCGTTCCGGCGATTATTAAATATGGCAAACATCTGCCGCAGGGGATGGTGACGGATACGCCGGTTTCCGGTCTTGACTGGATGCCGACGCTGGCGAAGATGATGGATTTTACACTCCCGAACGATCGCACGTACGATGGCCAGTCTTTGGTTCCGCTGCTGGAACAGAAGCCGCTGGAGCGTAATAAGCCGTTGATCTTCGGCGTTGATATGCCATTCCAGGACGATCCAACCGATGAGTGGGCGATCAGGGATGGCGACTGGAAGATGATCATCGATCGTGAAAATAAACCGAAATATCTCTACAACCTGAAGACCGACCGTTACGAAACGCTCAATCAGATTGGCAAACGGCCGGATATTGAGAAACAACTGTACGATAAGTTCCTGAAGTATAAAGCAGACATCGATAACGATTCGTTAATGAAAGCCCGTGGCGATAAGCCGACGCCGGTCACCTGGGGCTAACCGAATAACCATAAAACCGTAGTATGCCACTTAGGGCGATGCCCGCCTGATTCGGTGTTTAAACTGAATCAGGTTCTTTTTATTGGGATGGATATAGCGATCATGCGAAGAAAGAGCTGTCAGGTCATGATTAAACCGACAGGTTCAGTATGCAATCTTGATTGTAAGTACTGCTTCTATCTGGAAAAGGAAAAGCTCTACCCGGAGCGAAAGCGCAACTACAGAATGTCAGACGAGATGCTGGAACGCTTCATTAAACAACATATTGCCGCACAAGAGATTGATGAGGTGATTTTTGCCTGGCAGGGCGGAGAACCGACGTTGATGGGGCTGCCTTTTTATCGCCGGGCGATCGAACTCCAGCAGCGTTATGCTGCGGGAAAAACGATTGTGAATACCTTCCAGACGAACGGCATTTTGATCGACGACCAATGGTCTGAGTTTTTTCGGGCCAATCAATTCCTGGTCGGTATTTCCATTGACGGCGATGCAGCCTTGCATGACGAATGGCGCGTTACGCGCTCGGGAAATCCGACGCATGCGAAAGTTGAACAGGCCATACAATGTCTGCACCGCCACGGCGTTGAATTTAATACGCTGACGGTTGTTAATCAGAGCAATATGCGCCATCCGCTTCAGGTATATCGCTATCTGAAGAGCATCGGCAGCCGTTATATGCAATTTATCCCTTTGGTGGAAAGAAGCAGCGAAAAGAGCGGCCTTGGGCTGGCGCACCCTGAGGACAGGCAAACAAAAATGATGCCGTGGTCGGTTGATCCGCTACAGTTTGGCCATTTTCTTAACGCTATTTTTGATGTATGGGTCCGCGAAGACATTGGCGACATAGGCATACAGATGTTTGAACAGACGCTTGCCGCCTGGTGTGGGTTGCCTCCCCAGGTATGCGTATTCGCGCCAACCTGCGGCAGCGCGTTTGCGATGGAGATGAACGGCGACGTTTATAACTGCGATCATTTTGTTTATCCGCAGTACAGGCTGGGAAATATTCAGGATACAACGCTACATGCGATGAATAATAGCGCGCAAAACCAGCAGTTTGGTGATGATAAAAGCCACTCAATGGCGCAGGAGTGTCGCTCTTGTCAGTGGCAATTTGCCTGCTACGGCGGCTGCCCCAAGCACCGCTTCTTGCAATCCGCGACGGGCGAGAGAAACCACAACTATTTGTGCGCAGGCTATAAAGCGTTTTTCTCTCATAGCGCGGTGACTATGAGCGCGATGAAAACACTCCATCAGAATGGTTTTTCACCGGCAGAGATAAAATCAATATTTGTTTGAAAATCATACCGTCACAGGGAGTTAATCATGTTTTCTCAGGTTAATGTCGATAGCTGCAAAACGCCAGGCTGCAAAAATCTGGGCGTGCTGAACAGCCCGGATTACCAGAACCAGGGGAAAAATGTGTTATGCAGGGCATGTGGTTTTCATTTTCCTGTGATTTCGGCAAGATCGCTGAATCTTTTTCGCCAGTCGGTAAATCGGGTATGGAAAGGATTGATAAAATCCTGCCCAGGATGCGGCGGCGTCTCACTAAAAAAGTATGGCTTTTCCGCGCAGGGAGAGCCACGCGTCTGCTGCCAGCAGTGCCATAAAACATTTCTTTATCCCGTCAGATATAAAACCGATCCGCGCCAGGATTATCTTGCCGCACTCATCCAGGATGGGGCTTCGCTGGCGGATATCCGATCCGCCCTTGCGTTAGACAGTACCGGACTAAGCCGCGAATTACAGAAGTTATCCCGCAGGGCAAATCAGGCGGAACGTGAGTTTGCCTTTCCCGCTTTCGACATTACCCTGAGCACCCGCGCTTTTCGGGTTAAATTTAACGGCGGTGACAATTTTCTGTATGTGCTGGTCACCGCCGAGGAGACTACCGGTCGGATTATATCCGTAACAACCAATTATTCACTCCAGCCCGTTGAAGCGGAGTATCAATACCACTCTTATTACGAAGAGCGCCTGCCGCCCGGTACGCTGGTACATCTTGTGCAACGGAAAGAAGCGATAACGATGCGGCGCGCAACGCTTTTTGATGTGGATTACGGACCGGCTGCGTTATACAAAAACGATCCGGGAATGCTGGTCAAACCCGTATTGCCGGCTTATCGCCATTTTGAATTAGTCAAAACACTGACAGATGCACGCTCCCTCAATATTCAACACTACATCGATCAGGAATGTTTTATATTAGGTGGCTGCCTGATGGCGAATTTGCAGCAGGTTCAACAGGGGCGATGCCATATCTCATTTGTCAGAGAGCGAGGCATGACGCCGCCGCTGCATGATATCCCGCCGCGCCTGTTTATGGGCGGAGGGAACCGCAACAATGTCTGGCGGACCTTCTCTACACGGGACTATGCGATGGCGGTTTGTAACCTAACCGGCAATAAAAAAACGGCCAATCTGCGGCACGCCACGTTAAATGGCGCGACGAAATTTATTCAATACCTGCACGCGCATCCTTTTTTGCCGCAGCTAAATCGCCTGTCTCCGGCGAACGTGACCGTGACGCTGGATTGTCTGAAATATGAATATAATAAAAGACAGAAAATGTGGGACGATCTACGCGGTTAATTCTGCATTCATCAACGCCTGGCCTTTTGCTGCCCAGTCTATCATTGTCTTATCCCTCCTCTTTAACTCGTAAAAATCGAGCATTAGCGCAACTTAAATCTGATTTTTTCGAGTTATCAGTCTGTGTATTATACTTTTATCGAGTTATTCACCAACAGGATGAAAGTAAAAGTGAAACATCTGCAACGATTCTTCAGTAGCGATGCTTCCGGCGGCATTGTCTTAATCATCGCCGCGGCGCTGGCGATGGTCATGGCCAATACCAGCGTGACCAGCGGTCTGTATCACTCCTTCCTTGATACGCCTGTACAGCTGCGGGTAGGGGCGCTGGAGATCAACAAGAATATGCTGCTATGGATCAATGATGCCCTGATGGCGGTGTTCTTCTTGCTGATTGGCCTGGAGGTTAAACGCGAGCTGATTCAGGGCTCGCTGGCGAGTCGCCGTCAGGCGGTCTTTCCGGTGATTGCCGCGCTCGGCGGGATGATCGTCCCGGCGCTGGTCTATCTGGCCTTTAACGCTCAGGATCCTGTCGCCAGAGAGGGTTGGGCGATCCCGGCGGCGACGGATATTGCCTTTGCCCTCGGCGTGCTGGCGCTGTTAGGCAGCCGCGTCCCGACGGCGCTGAAGATTTTCCTGATGGCGCTGGCGATTATTGATGACCTTGGGGCTATCGTGATTATCGCGCTGTTTTATACCCACGACCTGTCAATGCTCTCGCTGGGCGTGGCGGCGGCGGCGATTGCGGTGCTGGTGGTTCTGAATCTGAGCGGCGTGCGACGCACCGGGATCTATATTCTGGTCGGTGCGGTGCTGTGGACCGCGGTGCTGAAGTCCGGCGTTCACGCGACGCTTGCCGGGGTCATCGTCGGCTTTATGATCCCCCTCCAGGAGAAGCAGGGTCAGTCACCGGCTAAAGTGCTTGAGCATGTCCTGCATCCGTGGGTGGCGTTTATGATCCTGCCGCTGTTTGCCTTCGCCAACGCGGGCGTCTCGCTGGGGGGGGTTACGCTTGATGGACTGACGTCGCTGCTGCCCCTGGGTATCATGGCCGGCCTGTTTATCGGTAAGCCGCTGGGGATCAGCCTGTTCTGCTGGCTGGCCCTGAAGCTGAAGTGGGCCTCGCTACCGGAGGGGACCACCTGCCGGCAGATTATGGCGGTGGGCATTCTGTGCGGGATTGGCTTTACGATGTCGATTTTTATCGCCACGCTGGCCTTCGGCAATGTCGATCCCGCGTTAATCAACTGGGCCAAGCTTGGCATCTTAATTGGATCGGTGGTATCAGCTGTTACCGGCTACCTCATACTGCGTCAGCGCGTAACGGATACTCGCCTCGCGGTATAACCTTTCTGCAGGAGGGCCTGCCAGGCTCTCCTGGACATTATCAGGGAGAGAAGCATGTCACATATCAACTACAACCATCTGTACTACTTCTGGCACGTCTATAAAGAAGGGTCTGTCGTGGGCGCGGCGGAGGCGCTGTTTCTGACGCCGCAAACCATTACCGGGCAGATCAAAGCGCTGGAGGAGCGTCTGCAGGGAAAGTTATTTAAGCGCAAGGGAAGAGGGCTGGAGCCGAGCGAGCTCGGGGAGCTGGTCTTTCGCTACGCCGACCGGATGTTTACCCTGAGCCAGGAGATGCTCGACATCGTCAACTACCGCAAAGAGTCGAATCTGCTGTTTGACGTCGGCGTGGCCGATGCGCTATCGAAACGGCTGGTCAGCGGCGTACTGGATGCCGCCGTTGTCGAAAGCGAGCAGATCCATCTGCGCTGTTTTGAATCCACCCATGAGCTGCTGCTGGAGCAGCTGAGCCAGCATAAGCTCGATATGATTATCTCTGACTGCCCGATCGACTCGACGCAGCAGGAAGGGCTGTTTTCGGTGAAGATTGGCGAGTGCAGCGTCAGCTTCTGGTGCATGAACCCGGCGCCAATGAAGCCGTTCCCGGCCTGTCTTGAAGAGCGACGGCTGCTGATCCCTGGTCGACGCTCGATGCTGGGACGTAAGCTGCTGAACTGGATTAACGTGCAGGGGCTGAAGGTGGAGATCCTCGGCGAGTTTGACGACGCGGCGCTCATGAAAGCCTTCGGCGCCGCGCATAATGCGATTTTTGTCGCGCCGACGCTCTACGCGCATGATTTCTACCATGATGAATCGATTGTCGAAATTGGCCGCATGGATAGCGTGATGGAGGAGTATCACGCCATTTTCGCCGAACGGATGATTCAGCATCCGGCGGTACAGCGCATCTGCAATCGCGATTATTCGTCGCTGTTTACTGAACCCAGATAGCCGGAAAGCGTGGGCTGGCGTGGCTCAGGTCGCGCCAGGACGGGAAAGATGACAGGCATAAAAAAACCCGCTTTCGCGGGTTTTTTCACAAAGCGACAACAAGCAGCGATTAAGCCAGTTTGTTGATCTGAGCGGTCAGGTTAGCCTTATGACGCGCAGCTTTGTTTTTGTGGATCAGACCTTTAGCAGCCTGACGGTCCACGATTGGTTGCATTTCGTTAAATGCTTTCAGTGCAGTAGCTTTGTCGCCAGCTTCGATAGCTGCGTATACTTTCTTGATGAAAGTACGCATCATAGAGCGACGGCTAGCGTTGTGCTTGCGAGCCTTTTCAGACTGAACGGCGCGCTTCTTAGCTGATTTGATATTAGCCAAGGTCCAACTCCCAAATGTGTTCTATATGGACAATTCAAAGGCCGAGGAATATGCCCGTTTAGCCTTCTTTTGTCAATGGATTTGTGCAAATAAGCGCCGTTTAACACCACAGCGCTTCATTACGTAGTGATGGCGCAAGATTCTACCAGCTTGTTGCAGGCGAATACAGCTTTTCCACCATAAAAATCGCCGGGGGCGGGCGGTTTTCCCGCTGACTCGCGCTGAGTGAATGAATTCCTGAGAACTTTCGTTGCCGAGGAGCAATCGCTGGTTAACGTTGACAGTTGTACAAGGTATACTCGGACGATTTTCACTGTTTTGAGCCAGACATGAAGCTGATACGCGGCATACATAATCTCAGTCAGGCCCCGCACGGGTGCGTGCTGACCATTGGCAATTTTGACGGCGTGCATCGTGGGCATCAGGCGCTGCTGCAGCGCTTGCGCGAAGAGGGCCGCCAGCGCGGTTTACCGGTGGTGGTGATGATTTTCGAACCCCAGCCGCTCGAGCTCTTTGCCGCCGATAAAGCCCCGGCGCGGTTGACCCGCCTGCGTGAAAAGCTGAGCTATCTGGCTGAAAGCGGGGTCGACTATGTGCTGTGCGTTCGCTTCGACCGCCGGTTCGCCGCGCTGACGGCGCAGGATTTTATCAGTGAACTGCTGGTGCGCCGCCTGGGCGTGCAGTTCCTTGCCGTCGGTGACGATTTCCGCTTTGGCGCTGGTCGCCAGGGGGATTTCTTGTTATTACAAAAGGCGGGGGCGGAATACGGCTTCGACGTCACCAGCACCCAAACCTTCTGCGAAGGCGGGGTGCGGATCAGCAGCACGGCGGTGCGTCAGGCGCTGGCTGATGACGATCTCCTGTTGGCGGAGACGCTGCTCGGCCATCCGTTTAGCATTTCCGGGCGCGTCGTGCATGGCGACGAACTGGGCCGTACCATAGGTTTTCCGACGGCGAACTTACCGCTGCGTCGTCAGGTTTCCCCGGTTAAAGGGGTCTATGCGGTAGAAGTGACCGGGCTGGGCGACAAACCGATCGCCGGCGTCGCCAATATTGGCACCCGTCCAACGGTAGCGGGCGTGCGTCAGCAGCTCGAAGTGCATCTGTTGGACGTTGTAATGGACCTCTACGGTCGCCATATCAATGTAGTACTGCGTAAAAAGATACGTAATGAGCAGCGGTTTGCGTCGCTCGACGAGCTGAAGGCGCAAATCGCACGTGATGAGTTAACGGCCCGCGAATTATTTGGGCTGACCAGCCAGGCCTGAGCCACTGGTGTTTATCAAACCGAAATACGGAACCGAGAATCTGATGAGTGACTATAAATCGACCCTGAATTTGCCGGAAACAGGGTTCCCTATGCGTGGCGACCTCGCCAAACGCGAACCGGGAATGCTGGCGCGTTGGACCGATGATGACCTGTACGGCATCATTCGTGCAGCCAAAAAAGGCAAAAAAACCTTCATTCTGCATGATGGCCCTCCTTATGCGAATGGCAGTATTCATATTGGTCACTCGGTTAACAAGATTCTGAAAGACATTATCGTTAAGTCCAAAGGACTGACGGGCTATGACTCGCCTTACGTTCCGGGCTGGGACTGCCACGGTCTGCCGATCGAGCTGAAAGTAGAGCAGGAATACGGCAAGCCGGGCGAGAAGTTCACTGCCGCAGAATTCCGCGCCAAGTGCCGCGAATATGCCGCTCTGCAGATCGAGGGTCAGCGTAAAGATTTCATCCGTCTCGGCGTGCTGGGCGACTGGTCGCATCCGTATCTGACCATGGACTTCAAAACCGAAGCCAACATCATTCGCGCGCTGGGTAAAATCATCGGCAACGGTCACCTGCATAAAGGCGCCAAGCCGGTGCACTGGTGCGTAGACTGCCGTTCCGCGCTGGCGGAAGCGGAAGTGGAGTATTACGACAAGACTTCTCCATCCATCGACGTGGCGTTCCACGCGGTAGATAAAGCCGCGGTGCTGGCGAAATTCGGCGTCGCCGACGTCAACGGCCCGGTGTCGCTGGTTATCTGGACCACCACCCCGTGGACCCTGCCGGCTAACCGCGCTATCTCCCTGTCGCCAGAGTTCGACTATGCGCTGGTGCAGGTGGACGGCCAGGCGCTGATCCTGGCGAAAGACCTCGTTGAGAGCGTGATGAAGCGCGTTGGCGCGGCCGATTACACCATCCTGGCGGCGGTGAACGGCGCCGAGCTTGAACTGATGCGTTTCCAGCACCCGTTCCTCGATTTCGACGTGCCGGCGATCCTTGGCGACCACGTGACGCTGGATGCCGGTACCGGTGCGGTGCATACCGCCGGCGGCCACGGTCCGGACGATTACACGATCAGCCAGAAATACGGTCTGGAAATCGCTAACCCGGTTGGCCCGGACGGGGCTTATCTGCCAGGCACCTATCCGTCTCTGGACGGTATCAACGTCTTCAAAGCCAACGATATCATCGTTGAGATGCTGCGTGAGCGCGGCGCGCTGCTGCATGTGGAAAAAATGCAGCACAGCTATCCGTGCTGCTGGCGCCACAAGTCGCCAATCATCTTCCGCGCCACCCCGCAGTGGTTCGTGAGCATGGATCAGAAAGGTCTGCGCGCGCAGTCGCTGAAAGAGATCAAAGGCGTGCAGTGGATCCCGGACTGGGGCCAGGCGCGTATCGAATCGATGGTCGCCAACCGTCCTGACTGGTGCATCTCCCGTCAGCGTACCTGGGGCGTGCCGATGTCGCTGTTCGTGCATAAAGAAACTCACGAACTGCACCCGCGTACCCTTGAGCTGATGGAAGAAGTCGCGAAGCGTGTTGAAGTCGACGGCATCCAGGCGTGGTGGGATCTCGATTCCCGCGACATCCTTGGCGATGACGCTGACAGCTACGAGAAAGTGCCGGATACCCTCGACGTCTGGTTTGACTCCGGGTCGACCCACTCTTCCGTGGTTGACGTGCGCCCGGAATTCGCCGGTCACGCCGCCGATATGTATCTGGAAGGCTCCGACCAGCATCGCGGCTGGTTCATGTCCTCTCTGATGATTTCCACGGCGATGAAAGGCAAAGCGCCATATCGTCAGGTACTGACCCACGGCTTCACCGTCGATGGTCAGGGCCGCAAAATGTCCAAGTCTATCGGCAACACCGTTAGCCCGCAGGACGTGATGAACAAGCTGGGCGCCGATATCCTGCGCCTGTGGGTGGCTTCCACCGACTACACTGGCGAAATGGCGGTCTCTGACGAGATCCTCAAACGCGCCGCGGACAGCTATCGTCGTATCCGTAACACCGCGCGCTTCCTGCTGGCCAACCTGAACGGTTTCGATCCGGCAAAAGACATGGTCAAACCGGAAGAGATGGTGGTGCTGGATCGCTGGGCGGTCGGCTGCGCGCAGGCGGCACAGGAAGATATCCTGAAAGCCTACGAATCCTACGACTTCCACGAAGTGGTGCAGCGCCTGATGCGCTTCTGCTCCATTGAGATGGGCTCGTTCTACCTCGACATCATCAAAGACCGTCAGTACACCGCCAGGGCGGACAGCGTGGCGCGTCGCAGTTGCCAGACCGCGCTGTTCCACATCGTGGAAGCGCTGGTGCGCTGGATGGCGCCGATCATGTCCTTCACCGCGGACGAAATCTGGGGTTACCTGCCGGGCGAGCGTGAGAAATACGTCTTTACCGGCGAATGGTATCAAGGTCTCTTCGGTCTGGCCGACAACGAAGCGATGAATGACGGCTTCTGGGATGAGCTGCTGAAAGTCCGCGGCGAAGTCAACAAAGTGATCGAACAGGCGCGTGCGGATAAGAAAGTCGGCGGCTCGCTGGAAGCCTCGGTGACGCTGTATGCTGATGCCGATCTGGCCGCTAAGCTCAACGCGCTGGGCGATGAATTGCGATTTGTCCTGTTGACCTCCGGGGCGAACGTCGCAGACTATGCGAGCGCGCCTGCTGATGCCCAGCAGAGCGAACTGCTCAAAGGGCTGAAAGTCGCATTGAGCAAAGCTGAAGGTGAGAAATGCCCGCGCTGCTGGCATTACACCACCGATATCGGCAAGGTGGCGGAACACGCGGAAATCTGCGGACGCTGTGTGAGCAACGTCGCCGGTGACGGCGAGCAACGTAAATTCGCCTGATGAGTAAATCGATTTGTTCAACGGGGCTACGCTGGCTGTGGGTGGTCGTAGCCGTGCTGATTATCGATCTGGGCAGCAAATTCCTGATCCTCCAGAACTTCGCTCTGGGGGAGACGGTGCCGCTGTTCCCGTCGCTTAATCTGCATTATGCCCGCAACTATGGCGCGGCCTTTAGCTTCCTCGCCGACAGCGGCGGCTGGCAGCGCTGGTTCTTTTCCGGGATCGCCATCGGCATTTGCGTGGTGCTGACGGTGCTGATGTACCGTTCGAAGGCGACGCAAAAGCTGAACAATATTGCCTACGCCCTGATTATCGGCGGCGCGCTGGGCAACTTGTTCGATCGCCTGTGGCACGGCTTTGTGGTCGATATGATCGACTTCTACGTCGGCGACTGGCACTTTGCCACTTTCAACCTCGCCGATAGCGCTATCTGCATCGGCGCGGCGATGATTGTGCTGGAAGGCTTCCTGCCGAAACCGACCGCAAAAGAGCAGGCGTAAATGTTAATGCCGGGTGGCGTCACGTCAGCCCGGCCTACAGAATGTGTGGTCTCCCGTCGCCCGGTAAGCGTAGCGCCTCCGGGCAACAGGAGATCGAAAACAAGCGAGCAATTTGCATGTCTAAATCCGTACAGAGCAACAGCGCGGTTCTCGTTCACTTCACGCTGAAGCTGGACGATGGATCCACCGCCGAGTCCACCCGTAACAATGGCAAACCGGCGCTGTTTCGCCTCGGCGACACCTCCCTGTCTGAGGGGCTGGAGCAACAGCTTCTTGGTCTGAAAGAGGGCGAGAAAAAGGCCTTTTCGCTGGAGCCTGACGCCGCATTTGGCGTCCCGAGCCCGGACCTGATTCAGTATTTCTCTCGCCGCGAGTTTATCGACGCCGGCGAGCCGGAGATCGGCGCGATTATGCTCTTTACCGCAATGGATGGCAGCGAAATGCCTGGCGTGATCCGTGAAGTGAACGGCGATTCCATCACCGTCGACTTCAACCATCCGCTGGCCGGGCGCACCGTTCATTTTGATATTGAAGTGCTGGAGATCGATCCGGCGCTGGAGGATTAACATGCAGATCCTGTTGGCTAACCCGCGCGGCTTTTGCGCTGGCGTTGACCGCGCTATCAGCATTGTAGAAAACGCGCTGACGCTGTACGGCGCGCCGATCTATGTTCGTCATGAAGTGGTGCATAACCGCTATGTGGTGGATAGCCTGCGCAAGCGCGGCGCCATTTTTATCGAACAGATCAGCGAAGTACCGGATGGCGCGATCCTGATCTTCTCCGCTCACGGCGTATCGCAGGCGGTACGGAATGAAGCGAAGAGCCGCGATCTGACGGTGTTCGACGCCACCTGTCCGCTGGTGACGAAAGTGCATATGGAAGTCGCCCGCGCCAGCCGCCGTGGCGAAGAGTCGATTCTGATCGGCCATGCCGGGCACCCGGAAGTCGAAGGCACGATGGGGCAGTACAATAACCCGCAAGGGGGCATGTACCTGGTCGAGTCGCCGGAAGACGTTCTCAAGCTGGAAGTCAAAAACGACGCCCGGCTGTCGTTTATGACCCAGACCACCCTCTCGGTGGATGATACCTCGGATGTGATTGACGCGCTGCGCGCGCGTTTCCCGAAAATCGTCGGCCCGCGCAAAGACGACATTTGCTATGCCACCACTAACCGTCAGGAAGCGGTGCGCGCGCTGGCGGAGCAGGCTGACGTGGTGCTGGTGGTTGGTTCGAAAAACTCCTCCAACTCAAACCGTCTCGCCGAACTGGCGCAGCGGATGGGTAAGGCGGCTTACCTGATTGACGATGCCTCCGATATTCAGGAAGCGTGGGTCAAGGATGCGGCCTGCGTTGGCGTGACGGCGGGCGCGTCGGCGCCGGATATTCTGGTGCAGAACGTCATTACCCGCCTGCAGGAGCTGGGCGGCGGCGAAGCCGTACCGCTGGAAGGCCGGGAAGAGAATATCGTCTTTGAAGTGCCGAAAGAGCTGCGTGTGGATGTCCGTGAAGTAGAGTAAGTTCTTTCCGTCAGCAGTATGAGAAGATGCCAGACTTAACGTCTGGCATTTTTTTTAGGGAGAAACCATGCGCTTACCGATCATTCTTGATACAGACCCGGGCATCGACGATGCTGCCGCTATTGCCGCGGCGCTGTTCGCCCCTGAGCTGGATCTGCAGCTGATGACCACCGTGGCGGGCAATGTCTCGGTGGAGAAGACGACCCGTAACGCGCTGCAGCTGCTGCACTTCTGGCATGCCGATGTGCCGCTGGCGCAGGGCGCCTCGATGCCGCTGGTGCGTCCTCTGCGCGATGCCGCCTCGGTGCATGGCGAATCCGGTATGGAAGGGTATGACTTTGTTGAGCATCACCGGCAGCCGCTGGCGAAGCCGGCCTTCCAGGCGATCCGCGATGCGCTGATGCATGCTGCCGAGCCGATCACTCTGGTGGCGATTGGCCCATTGACCAATATTGCGCTGCTGCTGACCCAGTATCCGGAATGCGTGTTCAACATTCGCCGGCTGGTGATCATGGGCGGCTCGGCGGGCCGGGGCAACTTTACGCCGAATGCCGAATTCAATATTGCCATCGATCCGGAAGCCGCCGCGAAAGTCTTCCACAGCGGGCTGGAGATTATCATGTGCGGGCTGGACGTCACCAATCGGGCGCTGCTGACGGCGGATTATCTGGCGACCCTGCCGACGCTGAATCAGACCGGTAAAATGCTCCATGCGCTGTTTAGCCACTATCGCAGCGGCAGCATGAGTAGTGGTCTGAGAATGCACGATCTCTGCGCTATCGCATGGCTGGTCCGCCCGGAACTGTTCACCCTACAGCCGTGTTTTGTGGCGGTGGAGACGCAGGGAACCTGGACCGCCGGCGCCACGGTGGTGGATATCGAAGGGCGACTGGGCCAGCCGGCCAATGCCCAAGTGGCGCTGGATATCGATGTCGACGGGTTTCAGCGCTGGGCGGCGGAGGTGATCGCCCTGGCGCCGTGATACTCACCCAATCTTCAAGGAGAGAAGTGATGACCTATGGACAGGCGTATTTAAGCGGCTGGAAAGGGACCTTTAATTTTAGCGGCCGGGCCAGCCGACAGCAGTTCTGGACGTTTTTTCTTATCAATCTACTGATCGCCAGCGCGCCGCTGGCCGTCTGGTGGCTGGCAACCAGCTTTAACCCTCAATACGGCATCCTCAGTTTTGTTGTTATTCCCTTTGCTGCGCTGTGGTTGCTGCTGATGACTCTCCCTCTGCTGGCGATCGGCTGCCGGCGGATGCATGATATCGGCCGCTCCGGGCTCTGGTTCGTGCTGGGGGTTATCATTCCGTGGTTTGCGGTTATTTCGCTGGCGCTATGCTGCCTGCGTTCAGCGCCGGCACCGTCTCGCTGAGATAATCAATCATCGCCCGCATTCTGGCGGGCATATGCTTATCTCCCGCCCAGAGCAGCCACAGATCGCCGGAGTAGCTGCTGATAAATTCCCATTCGGGCAGCACCTGCACGATGTCGCCATTCGCCAGCGCCTCGCGGGCGGTGAACAGCGGCAGGCTGCCGATCCCTAAATGCTGCCTGACCGCGTCGAGGCGCACGGCGGTATGGTTGGCGGCGTACCGCCCGTATGTTTGCACCGTTTCGGTTTTCCCTTCCCGACGGAACTTCCAGCGCGCGTCGGCGGGCGTTTCGCCAAGGCTGATGCAGCTGTGCGCGCGCAGTTCCTGCGGCGTGCGCGGCATACCGTGGCGCTGTAAATAGACCTCAGTGGCGCAGATAACGTGCGTGACTGGCATCAACGGTTTGCCATGCAGACCGGGCGAGGGGGTATCGGTGATGCGTAACGCCAGATCGATACCGTCATCGATAAAATCCAGAGGGCGATCTTCCAGCCGCAGGCAGACGTCAACCTGCGGGTAACGCTGAAAAAACGCCATCATCAGCGGATGGATCACGAAGCGGCCGACGGCTTTCGGTACGCTGAGCGTCAGCTTTCCCTGGGCGACCGTTTGGCGACTGCCGGCGGAATCCATCGCCTGTCGCGCCGCTTCCAGCATCTGCTGGGCATGCTGATACACCGTTTCCCCGGCATCGCTCAGACGCAGCTTGCGGGTGGTACGCTGCAGCAGTTTGCAGCCCATCTCTCGCTCCAGCCGCGACACGCTGCGGCTAACGGCGGAAGGGGTAATGCCGCTCTGGCGGGCGACGGCGGAGAAGCTGCCCTGGTCGACGATCTGGACGAAAAGGGCAAGGTCGGGCAGGAGGCTGAGATTCATTTGTGCTCCCGGAGCAAGAGTGCATTGGCTGGTGATAGGATTATCGCTGTCGGTATTAATAATATACTGGGCGGACAGAGAGGAGAATCACTATGACTGAACGGGTTTATTACACCAGCGACGCTACCGATGGGCGCGCCCAGATCATCGCCTGCACTGCGGAAGCGGATGGCCGCTACGCCATCGAACTGGATCGGACGCTGTTTCACCCGCAAGGGGGCGGTCAACCGGCGGATCGCGGCTGGATAGCTGGTCAGGCCGTTGAGACGGTTATTGTGCGTGGCGACAGCGTGCTGCATATTCTGTCGCAACCGCTTCCCCTCGGTGAAGTGGAGATGAGAATAGATGCCTCCGCGAGACACCTGCATGCCCGCCTGCATTCCGCCGGCCACCTGCTTGGCCTGGCGGGCGAACAGCTTGGCTGGCAACCGGTGAAAGCGCACCACTGGCCTGGCGAGGGGCGGATCGCTTTCACCGGCGGGAACCACGCCGTGATACCCGACGCCAGCGCGCTGCTGAGCCAGGTGAAGGCATGGCAGGCGCAGGACCTCCCGCGTCAGGTGAGCTTCGCTGAGGGTTTGCGCATGGTGGGGTTTGGCGCACTGCCCGCCTATCCCTGCGGTGGCACACACGTCGCCCGCCTGGCGGAGCTGGGCGACATCCTTATCAGTCAGATTAAGATGAAGAAGGGGCAGCTGGTGGTCAGCTATTCCCTGGCGTAAACGTTTCAGACCTGCTCAGGGGAGGTCTGTTTGCCGCGATAAATACGCTCCGGTCGACCAACCTTGCCGTAGCTGATTTCCGCTTCCAGAAAGTCGTTCTTCACCCCTTGTTCCAGATAACGGCGGGCGGTGGTTTTGCTGCTGCCAAGGATACGCGCCAGCGAGTCGGCGGTATGTACCACCCCCGTGTCGGCAAACAGCTGGAGTACGCGCTGAAAGGTGCTTTCATCAATCCCGCGTAGCGGTGCGCTGGCCGGTTCCGTCTGTTCCCGAGCCTGAATATTAAACAGCGCATCGACGTGGATCTGGCTGGCTTGTTCGCTGGAACGCAGCGAGCTGCGATAGCGAGCGAAGCGCTCCAGGGTGTGCTGCAGGCGCTGATAGTGCACCGGCTTAATCAGATAGTCGAACACCCCCAGGCGCAGTGCTTCGCTGATGGTATCCATATGATTATCAGCGGTAATAAAGATAATCCGCCCCTTGTAATGGGTACTGACCGCATGGCGGATCAAGTCGATACCTTTGCCGTCAGGTAAGAAATTATCCAGCAGGATCAACTGCGGTTGATACAGTCTGAGTTGTTTCCTGGCGCTCTCGAGTTTATCCGCAATGCCAATGACGTCGAACTGGGGAAACTGTTTGATGTTATCCACCAGGATCTCCGCCAGCATAGGTTCGTCTTCAACGATAAGAGTGGTGATGCTATCCATGATGTTCATCTCGGGTCAGGGGAATATAAAGAGTAAAGATGGTGCCAAAAGGAATGTTATTTTCGACGACGATGCTGCCGCCTGCCTGTTCCACGTAGCTGCGAACCAGCCAGAGTCCGATGCCATGATCTTTGCTGACGCTGCTGGTGACGCCGCGCTCGAAGATCCGATCGCGCAGCGTCTCGTCAATGCCGCATCCCTGATCGGCGACCTCGATAATCACCTCGTGGCCGTCACTGTTGATCAGGCACTCTATCTGCCTTGAGCCCTGCGGCTGTTGCAGGCTGGCATTGTAGGCGTTATCAAGCAGATTCCCCACGATCGAGATCCATTCGTTGTGAGAAAGGGCGGTGGGTAATCTGTCGACGAAGCAGGCCGGATCGAAAATCAGCTCAAGTCCAAGCTCTTTGGCCCGGTAATATTTGCCGATCAACAGCCCGGCCAGGTGGTTGTCCTGGAAATTACGCGCGATAAAATCGATGACCTTCTGGTGACTTTCCGACTGCTGTTGGATCAGATCCAGCGCATGATCGTAGCGTTTAAGAAACAGCAGGCCGGCGATAGTGGAGATCAGATTGCGATGCTCATGCTGCACGGCGCGCAGGTTATCGGCATATTGTTGTACCTGGCTAAGCTGCAGGCTGAGGGTGTTGATATCGTCTTTACTACGAAAGCTGATCACCCAGCCCTGTGGCTCATTATTTAAGATCACCGCCATCCGGCTGGCGATCACTTTGATCTGATTGAAGGTGACGATCTCGTCTTTTTTATTGGTCTGCGGCGCATCGTAGAAGAAAGCCTCCTGCGAAATCACGCTGCTGATCCCTTTACCGATAAGCGTCGTTTCCGGTTGGCTCAGGTTGAGCAACCGGCGGGCAGTCTGATTAATCGCGGTGATCTTGTAACGGGAGTCGATGGCGATAAGCCCTTCGAACACGGATTCAAACAATACGCTTTGCTGGATCAACAGCTGCGACAGCTGTTGGGGTTCCATATTCAGCATCTGCTTTTTGATATGCAACGAGAAGCGGCGGGCGCAGTAGAGCAGGAGCAGTAACATGATCGCCATCGGGATCAGCAGCGAGCTTATCTGCAGGCTGAGCCAGTTTTCTAACTGTTCAATGGTATAGCCTACCGACACAATGCCGATCACCTTGCCGGTCTCGTCCTGAATCGGTGATTTACCGCGCAGCGAGGAACCCAGCGAGCCTTTGCGCACTGACACGTAGCTTTTCGCGTTTAATAGTGCTTCATCGCTGTCGCCGCCCTCCATCGATTTGCCGATTTCATCAGGGTTGACGTGATAGAGGCGCTGGCCGCTAGCATCACCGACGGTGATATAGGTGGCGTCGGAGAACGAACGCATGGGGTCGATAAGCGCTTTGATTCTGGCGAGGTCGCGTTTCTGAACCGCCTCGACCAGCTCCGGCATCGCCGAAATCTGCATTGCCTGAATCAGCGCCCGCTGCCCGACCTGGTAATGCAGACGCTCTTCGGTGATGTCTGTCAGATACCATGACATCGCCAGCATAACGATCGTCGAGGTGAATAAGATCAGCAGGAAGATGCGATTCTGAAACGATCGCCTGGCAAACCAGTGGGTGATTTTTCGGGTATACATAGCGCCAATAGACATTAAATGATTAGTTTCCCCGTTTCGCGGCCCGAGAACCCGCAGATGGCGCACAGAACCGCTAATTTCAGAAAAGTGATCGATGGCAAAGGGGCGTTGTTAATCCTGACCCGGAGGCGGGGCAACGGCCACGCCTCCGGGGAGGACGCCGGCCTACATCGCCAGCACGTACTTGAGCATCACCCCGGCGGCGATCGCCGAGCCGATCACCCCCGCCACGTTCGGGCCCATCGCGTGCATCAGCAGGAAGTTCTGCCCGTCCGCTTCCAGACCCACCTTGTTCGACACCCTTGCCGCCATCGGCACCGCCGACACCCCGGCTGAACCGATCAGCGGGTTGATCGGGTTCTTACTGAACCTGTTCAGCAGCTTCGCCATCAGCACCCCCGCGGCGGTCCCCACGCAGAAGGCGATCACCCCCAGCAGCAGGATCCCCAGGGTCTGCGGCTGCAGGAACTTGTCCGCCACCAGCTTGGCCCCCACCGACAGCCCGAGGAAGATGGTTACGATGTTGATCAGCGCGTTCTGCACCGTATCGCTCAGCCGCTCCACCACCCCGCTCTCGCGCATCAGGTTGCCGAAGCAGAACATCCCCAGCAGCGGCGCGGCGTCCGGCAGCAGGAGCGCCACCAGCAGCAACAGCACCGCCGGGAAGAGGATCTTCTCCCGCTTACTCACCGTGCGCAGCTGCACCATGCGGATCTTCCGCTCCTTATCCGTGGTCAGCGCCTTCATGATCGGCGGCTGGATCAGCGGCACCAGCGCCATGTAGGAGTAGGCGGCCACCGCGATGGCCCCCAGCAGCTCCGGCGCCAGCTTGCCCGACAGATAGATGGCCGTCGGGCCGTCGGCGCCGCCGATGATGCCGATGGCCGCCGCCTGCGGCAGGGTGAACGAAATCAGGCCGAAGTAGTTCAGCGTCAGCGCCCCGAGGACGGTGGCGAAGATACCGAACTGCGCCGCCGCCCCCAGCAGCAGGGTGCGAGGGTTGGCCAGCAGCGGGCCGAAGTCGGTCATCGCCCCGACGCCCATAAAAATCACCAGCGGCGCGATGCCCGAGCCAATCGCCACCTTATAGAAGATGGCCAGCACCCCGGCGGAGTAGCCCATGTCCACCGCCAGGCTCTCCATCTGCCCCTGCACCGACGGCAGGGCCAGGGCCAGCGCCTCCTTAATGGCGTGGACGTCCGGCGCGCAGTGGAGCTTCGCGGCAATCACCGCCAGCTGCGCCGGGTCGTGGTGGGCCAGCAGGCTCTCCAGGGCGCTCAGCGCCAGGCCGGCCTCCGGGATGTTCGACAGCAGGCCGCCGAAGCCAATCGGCAGCAGCAGCAGCGGCTCGAACTTCTTCGCAATCGCCAGCCAGAGCAGCAGCAGGCTGACCAGCAGCATCACCGCCTGGCCGAACCCCAGGTGCATCAGCCCCATCCCCTGAATCAGGGCGTTCAGACTTTCCATTTCCGCTCCTCGTCGTTACGCCAGCTGCAGCAGGGTGTCGCCGACCGCCACCGCGTCGCCGGCTTTCACCGCGATACCGCGGACGGTGCCGGCCTGCGCGGCGCGGATTTCGGTCTCCATCTTCATGGCTTCCAGAATCAGCAGCACCTCGCCTTCGGCCACCGTCTGGCCTTCCGCGGCAATGACCTTCCAGATAGTGCCCGCCAGCGGCGCGGTGACCGGGGTGCCGGCGCCGGCCGGGGCGGCGGCCGGAACCGGTGCGGAAGACGGGGTGGCCGCCGTCAGCTGGCTGACGTCGCCGCCGTCGCTGACCTTCACCACAAAGGCTTTGCCTTCCACTTCCACGGTGTAGACGCCGGAGGCGGCAGCTTTTACCGGGGCAGGAGCAGGCTGCGCGGCTTCCACCTGCGGCAGCGGTTCAAAGGCTGCCGGGTTATGGCGGTTTTCGAGGAACTTCAGGCCGGGCTGGGGGAACAGGGCCACGGTGAGCACGTCGTCGATGGCGTTCTCCGCCAGCTGAATATTCTTCTCCTGCGCCTGGTGCTTCACATCGGCTTCCAGCTGCCCCAGCTCCGGCTTCAGCAGGTCCGCCGGACGGCAGGTGATGGCCTCAGCGCCGTCCAGTACGCGGGCCTGCAGGGCGGCGTTCACCGGCGCCGGCGTGTGGCCGTATTCACCTTTCAGAATCCCGGCGGTCTCCTTCGCGATGGTTTTGTAGCGCTCGCCGGTCAGGACGTTGAGCACCGCCTGGGTGCCGACAATCTGCGAGGTCGGGGTGACCAGCGGGATGAAGCCGAGGTCCTCGCGCACGCGGGGGATTTCCGCCAGTACCTGGTCGAGTTTGTCCGCGGCGTTCTGCTGCTTCAGCTGGCTTTCGAGGTTGGTGAGCATCCCGCCCGGCACCTGGGCGACGAGGATACGGCTGTCGGTGCCTTTCAGCTGGCCCTCGAAGGCGTGGTACTTCTTACGCACCTCGCGGAAGTACGCCGCGATGCTCTCCAGCTTGTGGATATCCAGTCCGGTGTCATATTTCGTGCCGGCGAGGGTGGCCACCAGCGCTTCGGTGGCCGGGTGGCCGTAGGTGGCGCTCATCGAGGAGATGGCGGTATCGACGCCGTCGACGCCGGCTTCAATGGCCTTCAGCAGGGCCATCTCCGCCATGCCGGTGGTGGCGTGGCAGTGCAGGTGCAGGGTGACGGCAAAGCGTTTTTTGATTTCGCTGACCAGCTCAAAGGCGGCGCCGGGGGTGAGAATGCCGGACATGTCTTTAATCGCGATGGAGTCGACGCCGGTCTCCAGCAGCTGTTCGGTGAGGTCGAGCCAGGTCTGCAGGGTGTGGGCCGGGCTGGTGGTGTAGCTCAGGGTGCCCTGGGCGTGGGCGCCGTGGCTGCGGACCGCCTGCAGGGCGGCTTTCATGTTGCACGGGTCGTTCATGGCGTCGAAGACGCGGAACACGTCCATGCCGTTTTTGACGGCGCGCTCCACGAAGCGTTCGACCACGTCGTCGGCGTAGTGACGGTAGCCGAGCAGGTTCTGGCCGCGGAGCAGCATCTGCAGCGGGGTTTTCGGCATCGCCTTTTTCAGCTCGCGCAGGCGGACCCACGGGTCCTCGCCGAGGAAGCGGATGCAGGCGTCGAAGGTGGCGCCGCCCCAGCACTCCAGCGAGCGGTAGCCGACGTCGTCAAGCTGAGCGGCGACGGGGAGCATATCGTCGAGACGCAGACGGGTGGCGAACAGGGACTGGTGGGCGTCGCGCAGGACGACATCGGTAATGGCAACGGTCATGAATTCCTCCGTGAATTAAGGGTGAAGACGGCGGTGGTGGTGAATGGCGGCGACAATCGCCGGCGTTAAGCGGGCGAAGTCGCCGGCGGGCGCAACGGCGGGCAGTGGCGTCGCTTTCGGCGCCGCAGCCGGTTCGGGGAAGAAGCGGTTGACGGCGGCGGACATCCCCTGGATGGCGAAAATCAGCAGAAACAGAAACGCCAGCACGAACCCCATGCCGAGGCACATCAGGGTGAAGCCTTCACCCAGCAGTACAGCTTCAGTCATTGAAAGACCCTAAAGTAAGGGCACGACGGCGTGTTTGAAGGTTAACCAAACGATACTTCCGGCTAAGGAGTAGGGGGGATTTCCCGAAGCCGCCCCCGGCTCTGGCCCCTGACTGGCATCGCTGTGGTTGACGCTCAAACATCGCCATCGTGCGTGTTGGTTACATCATCATGCCGAACACAATGCTGGCGATGACCAGCACAATACCGCCGCCCAGACGGGAGGAGATTTGCGCATAAGAGATAAGATTCATACGGTTACAGGCAGAGAGCACTTCCAGGTCGCCTGAGCCGCCGCGGTTAGCCATGCACAGGCCTGCGGTGATGGCGGATTCGATCGGGAAGAAGCCAATCATCCAGCCGCCGATGGCCGCCCCGACGACAGCACCCACGACGATTACCGCAGCGATGATGACGTTCGCGAAGGTAATCGCGTCGATAATTTCCTGCAGGTCGGTGTAGCACACGCCGACCCCGACCATCAGTACCCACAGCAGCTGCTTAGAGAAGAAGTCAGACAGGCGTTTGGCCCCGGCTTTGATCTCCGGCGAGCAGAGGCCGGAAGCGTTCAGCGCCGCGACGATCAGCACCATCCAGGCGAAATAGTGGATTGAGACACCGCCAATGCTTGGCAAAATTTTCTTGGCAATGACGTAGGCCAGCAGGAAACAGGTGGTGGCGAGCACCAGGCCGACTGCCGTTTCGCGATGGGTAATCTGGCCTGCTTTTTCATCATCATCAACTTTAAAGGAGGCTTTACGTACCAGTTCGCCTTCCCCGCTCAGCCAGGTGTGTTTTTTACCGATAATATCGAGCAGCGCGGCAAAAACGATGGCGAAGATATTGGCGATGGTCAGAATGGCAATCGCGGTGGAGTAGTACTCTTCACGGGAGCGGCCGGTGACGGAGTGATAAATTTCAGACAGCGGAACCGCGCCTGCGCCGTTGCCGCCGCCCATAATCGGCAGGACGTACAGCATCATGATGCGGTCTACGGAAATACCGAAGCACAGGCCGATGATAATCCCGAAGATAGATGCGCCGAGGATCCCCATAAGGATCGTCGGAATATAACCCAGCAGCGATTTCAACAGCAGTTTACGGTTAACCGAGAGAATGGCGCCAGTTATCAAAACTGCGATGAATAAGTTCAGGAAGTTGCTTTTATCCATCACATTAGTGATTGCATCAATTTCTTTTTGGGTAAAAATGCCTGCGTAAACGAAATAAGCGGCGACGAGGAAGATCATCACCGGCGCGCCGCCAATATATTTATTAAATATCGGCAGCCGTTTGCCAATCTCGCCAAAGATGGCGCCGATAATAAACATAATGGCAAAGCCGCCAACCAGGTCGGTGGGTAACGCATTAAAGAAGTGGGAAAGTAATAGCGTAATTAACGCAAACGCATAAAGGGGTAACGGCATGCCGAAGATTTTAAATCCCAGCAGGTCGCTTACGCCCTTTTTCTCCGTCGCCGGAGCCTGGCTCATGTTAGTCATAAACGTTATCCTGTTTATCAATGAAGTAATAAGACCGGCGCATAGTAATAAATAGACTCAGTGTTAAGGTGTGATAACCTTCACTGAATACTCGTGTTTTTAATTAATTTAATTATTTTTATTATGCTGAATGAATTAACAACATAAAAACCATAAAGCCAATTAAGCGACGGGGAAAATTGTGATTTAAATACAAGAATCGATAGCCGAACGCTGGCGAAATACAAGTCGTTTTGGAATAACGAAGCGCTAAAAAATGACTCTGATATTAAAACGCGTTCTGCTACGGAAGGATAAATCGCGGCGAGAGGCGATTGACCTCTTTCTCCATCAGCATCAGCTCTCATTAGAGGCTGATTGCGAAATGGCCATTGTCGCCGAGTATCAGCAGCGGCTGGTCGGCTGCGGCGCCATCGCCGGCAACGTCCTGAAGTGCATCGCTATCGACCCCTCGCTGCAGGGGGAGGGGCTGAGCCTTAAGCTACTGACAGAATTACTCACCCTGGCCTACGAGCTGGGGCGCAGTGAACTGTTTTTATTCACTAAGCCCTGTAACGTCGCGCTCTTTGCCGGCGCCGGATTCTGGCCAATCGCGCAGGCCGGCGATCTCGCCGTGTTACTGGAAAATAGCCGCGAACGGCTGACCCGCTACTGCCGCCAGCTGGCGATGTACCGTCAGCCGGGACGCAAAATAGGCGCTATCGTGATGAACGCCAACCCGTTCACGCTCGGCCACCGCTGGCTGGTGGAGCAGGCGGCCCGTCAGTGCGACTGGCTACACCTGTTTGTGGTGAAAGAGGATGCCTCCCGTTTCACGTATCAGGATCGCTACACGCTAATCGAAAAAGGGATTGCCGGCATCGACAAGGTAACGCTACATCCCGGTTCGGCATACCTCATCTCGCGGGCCACCTTCCCTGGCTACTTCCTCAAAGAACAGGGGGTGGTAGACGACTGCCACAACCAGATCGATCTCCAGCTGTTCCGCGAACATTTAGCCCCGGCGCTGAAGATAACCCATCGTTTTGTCGGCACTGAGCCGCTGTGTTCGCTGACCCGCCATTACAACCAGCGTATGAAAGCGTTGCTGGCAGCGCCAGGCGACGCGCCGCCTGTTGAAGTGGTTGAGCTGGCGCGGATCGAAAAAAACGGCGGGCCGATATCGGCTTCCAGGGTGCGCGAACTGTACCGGCAGCGCAACTGGCAGGCGGTGGCGGCGCTGGTGCCGCCGGGAACCCTCTCTTTTCTGATGCAACTGGCGGAAAGCGAACATCAAACCGCCTGATTTTTACGCCATAACAAAGGATTTGCCTCTATGGAAATGAAGATTGACGCCCTGGCCGGCACGCTGGAGTCCAGCGATGTGATGGTCAGGATTGGGCCGGCGACGCAGCCGGGCATTCAACTGGAGATCGACAGCATTGTGAAGCAGCAGTTTGGCGATGCGATTGAGCAGGTGGTCAGAGAAACCCTGACGCAGCTCGGCGTTAGCCAGGCCAACGTGGTGGTGGATGATAAAGGGGCGCTGGAGTGCGTTCTGCGCGCCCGGGTTCAGGCTGCGGCCCTGCGCGCGGCGCAACAGTCTCAATTGCAATGGAGCCAGCTATGAAACCACGTCGCAGTATGCTGTTTATCCCCGGCGCCAATGCCGCCATGTTAAGTACTTCATTCGTTTACGGCGCCGATGCGGTGATGTTCGACCTTGAAGATGCCGTTTCGCTGCGCGAGAAAGATACCGCTCGCCTGCTGGTGTATCAGGCGCTGCAGCATCCGCTGTATCAGGATATCGAAACCGTGGTGCGCATTAACCCGCTAAATACGCCGTTTGGTCTGGCCGACCTGGAAGCGGTGGTACGCGCGGGTGTGGACATGGTACGTCTGCCGAAAACCGACAGCAAAGAAGATATTCATGAACTGGAAGCCCACGTTGAGCGGATTGAACGCGAGTGCGGCCGGGAAGTGGGTAGCACCAGGCTTATGGCGGCCATCGAGTCGGCGCTGGGGGTGGTAAACGCGGTCGAGATCGCCCGCGCCAGCCCGCGTCTGTCGGCCATCGCGCTGGCGGCCTTCGACTACGTTATGGATATGGGCACCTCCCGCGGCGACGGCACTGAGCTGTTCTATGCCCGCTGCGCCGTGCTGCATGCTGCGCGGGTCGCCGGCATCGCCGCCTATGACGTCGTGTGGTCGGATATTAATAATGAAGAGGGCTTCCTCGCGGAAGCGAATCTGGCGAAGAACCTCGGCTTCAACGGGAAATCACTGGTCAACCCGCGCCAGATCGAACTGCTGCACCAGGTCTATGCCCCGACGCGAAAAGAGGTCGACCATGCGCTGGAGGTGATTGCCGCGGCGGAAGAGGCAGAGTCGCGCGGTCTGGGCGTGGTGTCGCTGAACGGCAAGATGATCGATGGACCGATTATCGACCACGCGCGCAAAGTGGTGGCGCTTTCAGCTTCCGGTATTCGTGATTAAGGGGAATAAGATGAAAGAGACAGTAGCAATGCTTAATCAGCAGTATGTGATGCCGGAAGGATTGACCCCTTACAGCGGCGTGACGGCGAAAAGCCCATGGCTGGCCAGTGAGACGGAAAAGCGCCGGCGTAAAATCTGCGACTCGCTGGAAACGGCAATCCGTCGTTCCGGCCTGCGAAACGGCATGACCATCTCGTTCCACCACGCGTTTCGCGGCGGTGACAAAGTGGTCAATATGGTGGTGGCGAAGCTGGCGGAGATGGGCTTTCGCGATCTGACCCTGGCGTCCAGTTCGCTTATCGACGCTCACTGGCCGCTGATCGAGCATATTAAAAACGGCGTGATCCGCCAGATCTACACCTCCGGCCTGCGCGGGAAGCTCGGCGAGGAGATCTCCGCCGGGCTGATGGAAAATCCGGTGCAGATCCACTCTCACGGTGGTCGCGTACAGCTGATCCAAAGCGGTGAGTTGTCCATTGACGTGGCGTTCCTCGGCGTTCCCTGCTGCGATGAGTTTGGCAATGCCAACGGCTTTAGCGGTAAGTCGCGCTGCGGCTCGCTGGGCTACGCGCGCGTTGATGCGGAACATGCCAAATGCGTCGTGCTGTTGACCGAAGAGTGGGTGGACTACCCTAACTACCCGGCCAGTATCGCCCAGGATCAGGTGGATCTGATCGTTCAGGTGGACGAAGTAGGCGATCCGGAAAAAATCACCGCTGGCGCCATTCGTCTGACCAGCAATCCGCGCGAGCTGCTGATCGCCCGCCAGGCGGCGAAAGTGGTTGAACACTCCGGTTACTTTAAAGAGGGTTTCTCACTGCAGACCGGTACCGGCGGCGCCTCGCTGGCGGTGAGCCGCTTCCTGGAAGACAAAATGCGCCGCAACGGTATCACCGCCAGCTTCGGCCTTGGCGGCATCACCGGGACGATGGTCGATCTGCATGAGAAAGGGCTGATTAAAACGCTGCTCGACACCCAGTCGTTCGATGGCGATGCGGCGCGCTCGCTGGCGCAGAACCCGAACCACGTCGAAATCTCTACCAATCAGTATGCCAGCCCGGGTTCCAAAGGGGCCTCCTGCGAGCGCTTAAACGTGGTAATGCTCAGCGCGCTGGAAATTGACACCGACTTTAACGTCAACGTGATGACCGGCTCCAATGGCGTGCTGCGCGGCGCGTCAGGCGGCCATAGCGATACCGCCGCCGGCGCGGATTTGACCATCATTACCGCGCCGTTAGTTCGCGGCCGCATTCCCTGCGTCGTGGAAAAGGTGCTGACCCGCGTGACGCCGGGAGCCAGCGTGGATGTGCTGGTCACCGACCATGGCATTGCGGTAAACCCGGCGCGCCAGGACCTGATCGACAATTTACGCAATGCTGGTATTGCGCTGATGACCATTGAGGAACTGCAGCAGCGCGCGGAGTTGCTGACGGGCAAACCGAAAGCGATCGAATTTACCGATCGGGTGGTGGCGGTAGTCCGCTATCGCGACGGTTCGGTCATCGATGTAATCCATCAGGTGAAAAACAGCGACTAAGCGCAGAGGGGAAAGGCCATGAGCGACGTGTTAATTCAACCTCCGCGTGTGCTACGCGGAAAACCACTGAGCGCCGAAGAGGTGGTCAGCGCGGTAGAGCGCGCGCTGTTGACCGAAGTTCGCCTGACCCCTAAGCCCGGGCTGGTGGATATTCGTAACGCTGGCGCGCACCGGGATATGGATCTGGCCTCGTTTGAGGCCAGTACCGCGGTGGTGGCGCCGTGGATGGAGAAGTTTTTTATCATGGGCCACGATACCGCGGCGGTCGCGCCGGAGCAGGTGTTGATGATGCTGCGTCCGGTGGGAATGGCCTGCGAGAACGATATGCTGGAGGTCACCGGCGGGGTGAATACCCATCGTGGGGCGATCTTCGCTTTTGGCCTGCTCAGCGCGGCAGCGGGCAGGCTGGTCTCGAAAGTCGAGCCGATAGAGCAGCACCGGCTTTGCGACCAGGTGGCGCGCTTCTGTCGCGGCATGGTTATGCAGGAATTGTCCTCCGCCAGTGGGGAACGGCTGAGCAAAGGCGAGATGCATTTTCTGCGTTACGGCTTCTCCGGCGCCCGCGGCGAGGCGGAGAGCGGATTCCTGACTGTGCGCACCCAGGCATTACCGGTCTTTAACCGCATGATGGAGGAGACCGGCGACAGCAATCTGGCGCTACTGCAAACCCTGCTGCATTTGATGGCATGGAATGATGACACCAACCTGGTGTCACGCGGCGGGCTGGCCGGATTGAACTATGTCCAGCAGGAGGCGCAGCGGCTGCTGTGGCAGGGCGGCGTGCTGGCTGACGGTGGGCTGGAGGCGTTGCGCCAGTTTGATGACGATCTGATTGCCCGCCATCTTAGCCCCGGCGGTAGCGCCGATCTGCTGGCGGTGACCTGGTTTTTATCCGCGTTTCCCGCCGGCGCGCTTTTCCCGCTGTAACCCTCTGCAACATCGTCCTCGCCCGCACCGTGCGGGCGGGGCATCATCATTCGCATCCTGGTTCTCACTGCGTAAACGAGGAATTGCGGCACAATCATATAGTTTTTACTGATATCGTCCGCCGTTTGTCATAAATTTCTAATTATCGGCGTTTTTGAGTAGCGGCCCGCTGACGGGCTGGTTACTCTGAAAACAATTTACGTAATGTTAACAAAAGAGAATAGCTATGCATGATGCACAAATCCGCGTGGCCATCGCCGGCGCGGGCGGCCGGATGGGACGCCAGTTAATTCAGGCTGCGCTGCAGATGGATGGAGTGGCGCTGGGCGCGGCGCTGGAGCGTGAAGGATCCAGCCTGGTGGGCAGCGACGCCGGCGAGCTGGCGGGCGCCGGCAAAGCGGGCGTCACGGTGCAGAGCAGCCTGGCGGCGGTAAAAGATGATTTCGACGTGTTGATCGATTTTACCCGCCCGGAAGGCACGCTGAACCATCTGGCGTTTTGCCGCGACCACGGCAAAGGGATGGTCATCGGCACCACCGGTTTTGACGACGCTGGCAAGCAGGCGATTAGCGATGCCGCGCAGGAGATTGCCATTGTCTTTGCCGCTAACTTTAGCGTCGGCGTCAATGTTCTGTTAAAGCTGCTGGAGAAGGCGGCGAAGGTGATGGGCGACTACACCGACATCGAAATTATCGAAGCGCACCATCGGCATAAAGTGGATGCGCCGTCAGGCACCGCGCTGGCGATGGGCGAAGCGATCGCCGGGGCATTGAACAAAGATCTCAAGGACTGCGCGGTCTACAGTCGTGAAGGCCACACTGGCGAACGCGTCCCGGGCACCATTGGCTTCGCGACCGTCCGCGCGGGGGATATCGTCGGTGAACATACAGCGATGTTTGCTGATATTGGCGAACGTATTGAGATCACCCATAAAGCCTCCAGTCGGATGACATTTGCTAATGGCGCGGTTCGCTCTGCATTGTGGCTGAAAGGCAAGAAAAATGGCCTCTTTGATATGCGCGATGTGCTGGAACTGAATAGTTTATAACGATTATTACCCATCGTGATGTGGTTATTGCTATCAATAAGTTATTGATGCAAGGGGCAATATTTTGTTGCCCTTTTTTATTTTTAGCTGTTTTTGTTTGTTTTTCATATGAGAAGGCTATAAGTTTGGGTGTAGTTCGGTTTTTTAGTGAACGAAATGTAAATTTTGACCATTTGGTCCACTTTTTTGCCGTTCAGCGCCAGGTTTTACACTCTTCGCCGTCCGCAAGCGTTTTCTCAGCCAGGTTTGTTGATCTTTTTGGCGTAAAAATCACGTGTTATGCGCCAGTGGCGTAAAATGACATTAAAAATCTCCGCTTTAAGTTGACTTTTATCCGACATCTCTCCAGAATGCCGCCGTTTGCCAAAAATCTGCGGGCAACAGATTTGCATTGATTCAGATCGTGTTTATGAATTAATATGCAAATAAAGTGAGTGGATATTCTCTGGAGGATGTTTTGATTAAGTCAGCGCTATTGGTTCTGGAAGACGGAACCCAGTTTCACGGTCGGGCCATCGGGGCAACCGGCACGGCGGTTGGGGAAGTCGTTTTCAATACTTCAATGACCGGTTATCAAGAAATCCTCACTGATCCTTCCTATTCCCGCCAAATCGTCACTCTTACTTATCCTCATATTGGTAATGTCGGCACCAACGCCGCCGATGAAGAATCTTCTCAGGTACATGCTCAGGGTCTGGTTATTCGCGACCTGCCGCTGATTGCCAGCAACTTCCGCAGTACCGAAGACCTCTCTTCCTATCTGAAGCGCCATAACATCGTGGCGATTGCCGATATCGATACCCGCAAGCTGACGCGTCTGCTGCGTGAGAAAGGGGCACAGAACGGCTGCATCATCGCGGGCGACAGTCCGGATGCCCAGCTGGCGCTGGAAAAAGCGAAAGCGTTCCCTGGCCTGAACGGCATGGACCTGGCGAAAGAAGTGACCACCGCAGAAACCTACAGCTGGACGCAAGGCAGCTGGACCCTGGCGGGCGACCTGCCGGAAGCGAAAGCGGAAAGCGAGCTGCCGTTCCACGTCGTCGCGTATGACTTCGGCGCGAAACGCAACATCCTGCGCATGCTGGTTGACCGCGGCTGCCGCCTGACGGTGGTGCCGGCGAAGACTTCGGCGGCGGATGTGCTGGCGCTCAATCCGGACGGCATTTTCCTCTCCAACGGTCCTGGCGACCCGGCGCCGTGTGATTACGCTATCGACGCGATTGAAAAATTCCTGGAGACCGATATTCCGGTGTTCGGCATCTGCCTCGGCCATCAGCTGCTGGCGCTGGCGAGCGGCGCCAAGACCATTAAGATGAAGTTCGGCCACCACGGCGGCAACCACCCGGTGAAAGATATTGATAATAACGTGGTGATGATCACCGCCCAGAACCACGGTTTCGCCGTGGATGAGGCGACGCTGCCGGCCAACCTGCGCGTGACCCACAAGTCGCTGTTCGACGGCACCCTGCAGGGGATCCATCGCACCGACAAGCCGGCGTTCAGCTTCCAGGGCCACCCTGAAGCGAGCCCGGGGCCGCACGATGCCGCGCCGCTGTTCGACCACTTTATCGAGTTAATTGAGCAATACCGTCAGTCCGCGAAATAATCAGGAGTAAAAGAGCCATGCCAAAACGTACAGACATAAAAAGTATCCTGATTCTGGGCGCGGGCCCGATTGTTATCGGTCAGGCGTGCGAGTTTGACTACTCCGGCGCCCAGGCCTGTAAAGCCCTGCGCGAAGAGGGCTACCGCGTTATCCTGGTGAACTCTAACCCGGCGACCATCATGACTGACCCGGAAATGGCCGATGCCACCTACATCGAGCCGATTCACTGGGAAGTGGTGCGCAAAATCATCGAAAAAGAGCGCCCGGACGCGGTGCTGCCGACCATGGGCGGCCAGACGGCGCTGAACTGCGCGCTGGAGCTGGAGCGTCAGGGGGTGCTGGCTGAATTCGGCGTGACCATGATTGGCGCCACCGCCGATGCGATTGACAAGGCCGAAGACCGTCGCCGTTTCGATATCGCGATGAAAAAAATCGGTCTCGACACCGCGCGTTCCGGTATCGCCCACACCATGGAAGAGGCGCTGGCGGTAGCGGCTGACGTCGGCTATCCGTGCATCATCCGTCCGTCGTTCACCATGGGCGGCACCGGCGGCGGCATCGCCTATAACCGCGAAGAGTTCGAAGAGATTTGTACCCGCGGCCTGGATCTCTCTCCCACCAACGAGCTGCTGATTGATGAATCGCTGATCGGCTGGAAAGAGTATGAGATGGAAGTGGTGCGCGATAAGAACGACAACTGCATCATCGTCTGCTCTATCGAAAACTTCGACGCCATGGGGATCCATACCGGTGACTCCATCACCGTTGCGCCGGCGCAGACCCTGACCGACAAAGAGTACCAAATCATGCGTAACGCCTCGATGGCGGTGCTGCGTGAAATCGGCGTCGAAACCGGCGGCTCTAACGTTCAGTTCGCGGTCAACCCGAAAAACGGTCGCCTAATCGTTATCGAAATGAACCCGCGCGTTTCCCGCTCCTCGGCGCTGGCCTCCAAAGCCACCGGCTTCCCGATTGCTAAAGTGGCCGCCAAGCTGGCGGTAGGTTACACCCTCGACGAGCTGATGAACGACATCACCGGCGGCCGTACCCCGGCTTCCTTCGAGCCGTCCATCGACTATGTGGTCACGAAAATCCCACGCTTTAACTTCGAAAAATTCGCCGGCGCCAACGACCGTCTGACCACCCAGATGAAGTCCGTCGGCGAAGTGATGGCGATTGGCCGTACCCAGCAGGAGTCCTTGCAGAAAGCGCTGCGCGGTCTGGAAGTGGGCGCCACTGGCTTCGACCCGAAAGTGAGCCTCGACGATCCGGAAGCGCTGACTAAAATCCGCCGCGAACTGAAAGACGCCGGCGCTGAGCGTATCTGGTACATCGCCGACGCGTTCCGCGCGGGCCTCTCGGTTGACGGCGTCTTCAACCTGACCAACATCGACCGCTGGTTCCTGGTGCAGATTGAAGAGCTGGTCCGTCTGGAAGAGAAAGTGGCGGAAGTGGGCATCAACGGCCTCGACGCTGACTTCCTGCGTACCCTGAAGCGTAAAGGCTTTGCCGATGCGCGTCTGGCGAAGCTGGCGGGCGTGCGGGAAGCGGAAATCCGCAAACTGCGCGACCAGTATGATCTGCACCCGGTCTACAAGCGCGTGGACACCTGCGCCGCGGAATTCGCCACCGATACCGCCTATATGTACTCCACTTATGAAGAAGAGTGCGAGTCCAACCCGTCCGTTGACCGCGATAAAATCATGGTCCTCGGCGGCGGCCCGAACCGTATCGGTCAGGGTATCGAATTCGACTACTGCTGCGTACACGCCTCGCTGGCGCTGCGCGAAGACGGTTACGAGACCATCATGGTCAACTGTAACCCGGAAACCGTCTCTACTGACTACGACACTTCCGACCGTCTGTACTTCGAGCCGGTCACCCTGGAAGACGTGCTGGAAATCGTGCGCATCGAGAAGCCAAAAGGCGTTATCGTGCAGTACGGCGGCCAGACGCCGCTGAAGCTGGCGCGCGCCCTGGAAGCCGCAGGCGTACCGGTTATCGGTACCAGCCCGGACGCTATCGACCGTGCGGAAGACCGTGAGCGCTTCCAGCACGCGGTTGACCGTCTGAAGCTGAAGCAGCCGGCGAACGCCACCGTCACCGCCATTGAACAGGCGGTAGAGAAAGCGAAAGAGATTGGCTACCCGCTGGTGGTGCGTCCGTCTTACGTGCTGGGCGGCCGGGCGATGGAGATCGTCTATGACGAGCAGGATCTGCGCCGCTACTTCCAGACTGCGGTCAGCGTCTCCAACGACGCGCCGGTGCTGCTGGACCGCTTCCTCGACGACGCGATTGAAGTGGATGTTGATGCTATCTGCGATGGCGAAATGGTGCTGATTGGCGGCATCATGGAGCATATCGAGCAGGCAGGCGTTCACTCCGGCGACTCCGCCTGTTCCCTGCCAGCCTACACCCTGAGCAAAGAGATTCAGGATGTGATGCGCGAGCAGGTGCAGAAGCTGGCCTTCGAGCTGCAGGTTCGCGGTCTGATGAACGTCCAGTTCGCGGTGAAAGATAACGAAGTCTATCTGATTGAAGTCAACCCGCGTGCGGCGCGTACCGTGCCGTTCGTCTCCAAAGCCACCGGCGTACCGCTGGCGAAAGTGGCGGCGCGCGTGATGGCCGGTAAGACGCTGGCGCAGCAGGGCGTGACCAAAGAGATCATCCCGCCGTACTATTCGGTGAAAGAGGTGGTTCTGCCGTTCAACAAATTCCCGGGCGTTGACCCGCTGTTAGGGCCAGAAATGCGCTCCACCGGGGAAGTGATGGGCGTCGGCCGCACCTTTGCCGAAGCGTTCGCCAAGGCGCAGCTGGGCAGCAACTCGACCATGAAGAAACAGGGGCGCGCGCTGCTCTCCGTCCGCGAAGGCGACAAAGAGCGCGTGGTCGACCTGGCGGCGAAGCTGCTGAAGTTTGGTTTCGAGCTGGATGCAACCCACGGTACCGCGATTGTGCTGGGCGAAGCGGGCATCAACCCGCGTCTGGTGAACAAGGTGCATGAAGGTCGTCCGCACATTCAGGACCGTATCAAGAATGGCGAATATACCTACATCATCAACACCACCGCAGGTCGTCAGGCGATTGAAGACTCCAAGCTGATTCGCCGCAGCGCCCTGCAGTACAAAGTGCACTATGACACCACCCTGAACGGCGGCTTTGCCACCGCGATGGCGCTGAATGCTGACGCCACCGACAAGGTGATTTCGGTTCAGGAAATGCACGCGCAAATCACCAAATAAGCGCTCCGGCCTGGCCGGATAGCAACAAACCTGGGCTGACGATATCGTCAGCCCATTTTTTTTGGCTGCGGCCATCTTCAGAGAGTTCTGCTTTTAACCCCCTGTCGGGTCAGGCTAACTATAGTTAGCACCATAACGATACCTATTGATGAAAAGACAGGAGGATACAATGCGGAACAATATTCTGGTGGCATCCGCGCTGGCAGCGACGGCAATCATGTTCGTGGCCGGTTGCTCATCGAATCAGTCGATCAAAACCACCGACGGCAAGACCATTGTCACCAGCGGTAAACCGCAGGTGGATGATGATACCGGTCTGGTCTCCTACAAAAATGCCGAAACCGGACGCGTGGAGCAGATTAACCGCGATCAGGTGAAATCCATGGATGAGCTGGATAATTAAGGCCTGACGTTTTCCATTCAGGCGCGCGTTACGTACACCACCGCGACATAAATCACAGTTATCATTGTAAGCGGTTCGCTTAACTGTCTACACTCTTGCTGATTACGACAAGAGCTAACGCAGGCCAATCAATGATTCTGATAATTTATGCGCATCCTTATCCGCAGCATTCTCATGCGAATAAGCGAATGCTTGAACAAGCAGGGACGCTTGAAGGAGTAGAGATACGCTCCCTTTATCAACTCTATCCCGACTTTAATATCGATGTCGCCGCCGAGCAGGCGGCGCTCGCCCGTGCCGATCTGGTTATCTGGCAGCACCCGATGCAGTGGTATAGCGTGCCGCCGCTGCTGAAGCTGTGGATGGACAAAGTGCTGTCGCACGGCTGGGCCTATGGCCATAACGGTATTGCGCTGCGCGGTAAGTCGCTGATGTGGGCGGTGACCACCGGCGGCGGTGAAAGCCACTTTGATATCGGTTCGTTTCCCGGTTTTCCGGTGCTGGCGCAGCCGCTGCAGGCCACCGCGCTTTACTGCGGGATGAAATGGCTGCCGCCGTTCGCCATGCACTGCACCTTTATCTGCGATGACGAAACGCTGCAGGCGCAGGCTCGCCACTATCGTCAACGCTTAATCGACTGGCAGGAGGCACATCAGAATGGATAGCCATACGCTGATACAGGCGCTGATTTACCTTGGCGCCGCGGCGCTGATTGTGCCCATTGCCGTCCGCCTTGGGCTTGGGTCGGTGCTGGGCTATCTCATCGCCGGCTGTATTATCGGGCCGTGGGGGCTGCGGCTGGTGACCGACGCCGAGGCGATTCTGCACTTTGCCGAGATTGGCGTGGTGCTGATGCTGTTCGTCATTGGTCTGGAGCTGGATCCGCAGCGTCTGTGGAAGCTGCGCGCTTCGGTGTTTGGCGGCGGCGCGCTGCAAATGGTGGCCTGTGGGGTATTGATCGGCCTCTTTTGCATGCTGCTGGGCCTGCGCTGGCAGGTGGCCGAGCTGATCGGTATGACCCTGGCGCTCTCCTCAACCGCTATCGCCATGCAGGCGATGAATGAGCGCAATTTGACGATGTCGCAGATGGGGCGCAGCGCCTTCGCGGTGCTGCTGTTCCAGGATATCGCGGCGATCCCGCTGGTGGCGATGATCCCGCTGCTGGCGGCCAGCGGCGGCGCCACTTCGCTGATGGCTTTTGCCCTCTCCGCGCTGAAGGTGGCCGCGGCGCTGGCGCTGGTGGTGGTTCTGGGGCGCTATCTGACCCGTCCGCTGCTGCGCTTTGTCGCCCGTTCCGGTCTGCGCGAAGTGTTCAGCGCCGTGGCCCTGTTCCTGGTCTTCGGCTTTGGGCTGTTGCTGGAAGAGGTGGGGCTGTCGATGGCGATGGGGGCGTTTCTCGCCGGGGTGCTGCTGGCCAGCTCCGAGTATCGCCATGCGCTGGAGAGCGATATTGAGCCGTTTAAAGGCCTGCTGCTGGGGCTGTTCTTTATCGGCGTCGGGATGTCGATTGATTTCGGCACCCTGGTTACCCATCCGCTGCGTATTGTGATTTTGCTGGTGGGTTTCCTGGCGATAAAAATGCTGATGCTGTGGCTTATCGCCAGGCCGCTTGGCGTGCCTCGCGCCCAGCGCCGCTGGTTTGCGGTGCTGCTGGGGCAGGGGAGTGAGTTCGCGTTTGTGGTCTTTGGCACCGCGCGGATGGCGGAGGTGCTGGACGGCGAATGGGCAAAGGCGCTGACCCTGGCGGTGGCGTTGTCGATGGCGGCAACCCCCATCCTGCTGGTGCTGCTGACCCGTCTGGAGAAATCGTCCAGCGGCCAGGCGCGGGATGCGGACGAGATTGATGAAGAGCAGCCGCGGGTGATTGTCGCCGGCTTTGGCCGCTTCGGGCAGATCGCCGGGCGACTGCTGCTCTCCAGCGGGGTGAAGATGGTGATCCTCGATCACGACCCGGACCATGTCGATACTCTGCGCAAATTTGATATGAAGGTCTTCTACGGCGATGCCACCCGGGTCGATCTGCTGGAGTCGGCTGGCGCCGAAAAGGCGGAGGTGTTGATCAATGCCATTGACGATCCGCACGTCAGCCTGGAGCTGGTGGCGAGGGTAAAAGAGCATTTTCCGCATCTGCAGATTATCTCCCGCGCCCGCGATGTCGATCACTATATCCAGCTGCGTCAGGCTGGCGTCGAAGCCCCGGAGCGTGAAACCTTCGAGGCGGCGCTGAAATCCGGCCGGATGACGCTGGAGGCGCTGGGGCTCGGCGCGTATGAAGCGCGCGAGCGGGCCGATCTGTTCCGTCGCTTCAACCTGCAGATGGTCGAAGAGATGGTGGCGATGGCGGAAAACGATGCGGCGTCGCGGGTGGCGGTCTTCAAGCGGACCAGCGATATGCTGACCGGCATCATCAACGAAGATCGTCATCATCTGTCGCTGGTGCAGCGTCACGGCTGGCAGGGGACGGAAGAGGGTAGGCACACCGGCGATATCGCCGATGAGCCGGAAAATAAGCCCTCCGCCTGACGTTAATCAGTAACATTTTGTTTTCGTTTGGATCCTGTTCTGGCGGCCCACGGCACGAACGTGGGCTTGCCAGCAAATCAGAAAATTTTCTTATTCTTTACCCTCCGGCCAGTCGACGAAGTTGTACGCTTTCCGTATAGTGGCGACAATTTTTTGTACTCAGGAATGAATGAATGATCAGTCTGATTGCGGCGTTAGCGGTAGATCGCGTCATTGGTATGGAAAACGCCATGCCATGGAACCTGCCTGCCGATCTCGCCTGGTTCAAACGCAACACATTAAATAAGCCGGTAGTGATGGGGCGTCTGACCTGGGAATCCATTGGGCGCCCGTTGCCGGGGCGTAAAAATATCGTGATCAGCAGCAAGCCAGGCAGCGACGATCGCGTGCAGTGGGTCTCCTCCGTTGACGAAGCGATTGCCGCCTGCGGCGATGTGGAAGAGATCATGGTGATCGGCGGCGGTCGGGTTTATGAGCAGTTCCTGCCGAAGGCGCAGAAGCTCTATCTGACCCATATCGATGCGGAAGTGGAAGGCGATACCCATTTCCCGGATTACGATCCGGACCAGTGGGAATCGGTGTTCAGCGAGTTTCATGACGCCGACGCGCAGAACTCCCACAGCTACTGCTTTGAGATCCTCGAACGCCGTTAAGCGGGAAGGATAGCAATGAAAAAACCCCGGTCGCGTCTGGCGTGACCGGGGTTTTCTTTGGCGTGAATTCAGCGCGGATGCCGCTGCCACTATTTTTTCTACGCCAGGTTTCCCGTCGCGGGGGCGTTTTTCCGGAGCGCTGCCCGGGGGGAAAAATGGCACGTAAACGTAGGTCGGGTAAGGCGTTAGCCGCCACCCGACACAAACGTGGCTCCACGCCCGCAGTTCTTGCCCGGCGGCGCTGCGCTTGCGCGGGCCTGCGCCAGGTTTCCCGTCGCGGGGTGCGTTTTTCTGGAGCGCTGCCCGGGGGTGACAAATGGCACGTAAACGTAGGTCGGGTAAGGCGTTAGCCGCCACCCGACACAAACGAGGCTCCGCGCCCGCAGTTCTTGCCCGGCGGCGCTGCGCTTGCACGGGCCTGGGGGACGGCGCCTGTTTCTTCAGGACGCGACGGCTTCGCCTTCGTCGAGGCTTTTCTGCCGGTTCGACGGCTGGGTAAAGTACTGCTTATCCTCCCAGCGCAGGCAGGTGAGTTCCCCCCCCCAGCAGCAGCCGGTATCCAGCGCGTAAATGCCCTCCGGCGTACCGCGTCCCTCCAGCGACGCCCAGTGGCCAAAGGCAATGCTGTAGGCACTGCTGACCGGTCCCGGAATGGCAAACCACGGCTTCAGCGGCGCCGGGGCGTCCTCGGGCGCTTCTTTCGAGTACATATCCAGCTGGCCGTTCGGGAAGCAGTAGCGCATGCGGGTGAAGGCGTTAGAGATAAAGCGCAGGCGTGCCAGGCCGCTCAGCTCGTTGCTCCAGTGATTCGGCATGTCGCCGTACATGGCATCGAGGAAGAAAGGGTAGGAGTCGCTGGAGAGCACCGCTTCTACATCGCGCGCGCACTGCTGGGCAGTCTCCAGATCCCACTGCGGGGTGATGCCGGCGTGGGCCATCACCAGCTTTTTCTCTTCGTCCACCTGGAGCAGCGGCTGACGACGCAGCCAGTTGAGGAGCTCATCGGCATCCGGCGCTTCCAGCAGTGATTTCAGACGATCCTTCGGCTTGTTGCGGCTGATGCCGGCGAAGACCGCCAGCAGGTGTAAATCATGATTGCCCAGCACCAGTCGCACGCTGTCGCCCAGAGATTTGACATAGCGCAGAACCTCCAGCGAACCCGGGCCACGGGCCACCAGATCGCCGGTCAGCCACAGCGTATCGATCGCCGGGTCGAATTCAACCTGCGCTAATAATGCGATCAGTTCATCGTAGCAACCGTGAACGTCGCCAATAAGGTATGTTGACATTGTTTTAATGAATGAGCGTTGGAACTGCGAGACGGAAAACAGGGATCTCGATACGGAACGGCGCGCCGTCGATATCGATCATCTCATAATGACCCTGCATGGTTCCCAGCGGCGTTTCAATGACCGCGCCGCTGGTATATTGATATTCACCGCCGGCGGGAATATGCGGTTGCTCGCCGACCACCCCTTCACCCTGAACTTCAGTCTCACGACCGTGGCCGTTAGTGATGAGCCAGTAGCGGCCAAGCAGCTGAACCTGACTCCGCCCCAGATTGCGAATGGTGACGGTATAAGCGAAGACGTAGCGCTCTTCTTCCGGAGAAGACTGCGATTCGATATAGACGCTTTGCACCTGAACGCAAACACGAGGCGAATTGATCATGGTTAGCTCTCCTTCGATGGCAGATTGTCAGACAGCCAGTTAGCCATCTGGCAGTACTGCGCCACGGAAATATTTTCTGCACGCATGGCCGGGTCGATGCCCAGCTCGGTCAGCACGTCCACGCTGAACAGATTGCCGAGACTGTTGCGGATGGTCTTGCGGCGCTGGTTGAACGCTTCGGTGGTGATGCGGCTCAACACCCGGATCTCTTTGACCGGATATGGCATCGTGCTGTGCGGCACCAGGCGGACCACCGCGGAATCGACCTTAGGCGGCGGGGTAAACGCGCTCGGCGGCACTTCGAGTACCGGGATCACCTGGCAATAATATTGCGCCATCACGCTTAACCGACCATACGCCTTACTGTTCGGTCCGGCAACCAGACGATTCACCACTTCCTTCTGCAGCATAAAGTGCATATCGGCAATGGCATCAGTATAGCTGAACAGATGGAACATCAGCGGGGTCGAAATATTGTACGGCAGGTTGCCGAAGACGCGCAGCGGCTGACCCATTTTCTCCGCCAGTTCGCCGAAGTTCATGGTCATCGCATCCTGCTGATAGATGGTCAGCTTCGGCCCGAGGAACGGATGCGTCTGCAGGCGGGCAGCCAGATCGCGGTCCAGCTCGATAACGGTCAGCTGGTCAAGGCGTTCACCGACCGGCTCGGTCAGCGCGGCGAGACCGGGGCCGATTTCAACCATCGCCTGGCCTTTCTGCGGATTAATCGCCGAGACGATGCTGTCGATCACAAACTGATCGTTGAGGAAGTTCTGCCCGAAGCGTTTACGGGCTAAATGGCCCTGATGGACTCGATTATTCATTGGGTATTAACAATCATTTTGATGGCGAGATTAAGCGCCGTGATAAAACTGCCGACGTCCGCTGTTCCCTGGCCCGCTAATTCCAGCGCGGTGCCGTGGTCGACGGAGGTACGAATAAAAGGTAAACCGAGCGTAATGTTCACGCCGCGGCCAAAGCCCTGGTATTTTAGCACGGGCAGGCCCTGATCGTGGTACATCGCGAGTACCGCATCGGCATGGTCAAGGTATTTGGGCTGAAAAAGGGTGTCAGCCGGCAGCGGACCGCTGAGGTGCATCCCCTTCGCGCGCATCTCTTCCAGCACCGGAATGATGGTGTCTATCTCTTCCGTTCCCATATGACCGCCTTCGCCAGCGTGCGGGTTAAGCCCGCAAACCAGCACATGCGGCTGGGCAATGCCAAATTTCGTGCGCAGGTCGTGATCGAGAATCGTGATGATCTCGCGCAGCAGGTCGGGCGTTATCGCCTCGCTGATGGCTTTCAACGGCAGATGGGTCGTCACCAGCGCCACCCGCAGCTCCTCGGTCGCCAGCATCATCACCACTTTGCTGGCCTGCGCGCGCTCTTCGAAGAACTCGGTATGACCGGTGAAGGCGATGCCGGCGTCGTTGATGTTGCCTTTGTGCACCGGGCCGGTCACTAACGCCGCAAATTCGCCGCTCAGGCAGCCGTCGCAGGCGCGCGCCAGCGTCTCGACTACGTAGGCGCCGTTTTGTACGTTCAGCACGCCGGGCTCCGCCGGGACGCTCAGCGGTACGTTAAGCAGCGTCAGCGTACCGGCACGCTGCGGAACGGGCGGTTGCGCAGCATCATATGGCAGGAGAGATAAAGGAAGACCGAGCCTCTGGGCTCGGTCAGTTAACAGGGCGCCGTCGGCGCAGATCACCAGCTCAACTGGCCAGTCGCGCTGGGCAAGCTGCACGACCAGGTCAGGGCCAATCCCGGCGGGTTCGCCGGGAGTGATAACAACTTTACGGGTTTCAGGCATCGATATTAGTTGCTCAGAATTTTAACATACGCACTGGCGCGCTGTTCCTGCATCCAGGTTGCCGCTTCTTCAGAGAATTTGCGGTTCATCAGCATACGGTAAGCACGATCTTTCTGCGCGGCGTCGGTTCTGTCGACCTGACGGCTATCCAGCAGTTCGATCAGATGCCAGCCGAAGGAGGAGTGCACCGGCCCGCTGGTCTGCCCTTTGTTCAGACGCATCAGCGCATCGCGGAACGCCGGGTCGAAGATATCCGGCGTGGCCCAGCCTAAATCACCGCCCTGGTTCGCCGAGCCTGGATCTTCAGAATACGCTTTCGCCGCTTTAGCGAAGGTGGTTTTCCCGCTCTTAATGTCGGCGGCAATCTGCTCCAGCTTAGCCTGAGCCTGCGCATCGTTCATGATTGGCGATGGCTTCAGCAGAATATGACGGGCATGCACTTCGGTGACGGAGATGTTCTGGGTCCCGCCGCGCAGGTCATTCACTTTCAGAATGTGGAAGCCGACGCCGGAACGGATCGGACCGACGATATCCCCTTTCTTCGCGGTGCTTAACGCCTGGGCGAAAATGCCCGGCAGCTCCTGGATACGACCCCAACCCATCTGGCCGCCCTTCAGCGCCTGTTGGTCGGCGGAGTAGGTGATCGCCAGTTTACCGAAGTTGGCGCCGTTGCGTGCTTGCTCAACGATGGCATTCGCTTGCTCCTGGGCCGCGGCGACTTCATCAGAGGTCGGGTTCTCCGGCAGCGGGAGCAGGATGTGGCTCAGGTTAAGCTCGGTGCTGGCGTCGTTCTGGTCGCCGATCTGTTTGGCCAGCGCTTCCACTTCCTGCGGCAGCACGGTGATGCGACGACGCACTTCATTGTTACGCACTTCCGAAATCAGCATCTCTTTACGGATCTGGTTACGGTAGGTGTTGTAGTTGATGCCTTCATAGGCCAGACGGCTGCGCATCTGATCCATGGTCATATTGTTTTGTTTGGCGATGTTGGCGATGGCCTGATCGAGCTGGTCGTCAGAGACCTTCACGCCCATCTTCTGCCCCATCTGTAACACGATCTGGTCCATGATCAGTCTTTCGAGGATCTGATGGCGCAGGGTCGCGTCATCCGGTAGCTGTTGGCCAGCCTGACCAGCATTGAGCTTAACCGATTGCATCAAACCATCGACGTCGCTTTCCAGTACGACGCCATTATTGACGACGGCCGCTACTTTATCGACCACCTGGGGGGCAGCGAAACTGGTATTCGCGATCATGGCGATACCGAGAAGCAGCGTTTTCCAGTTCTTCATACTTTTTCCATTTCGATTAACCGCAAATGCGGATGATGTTGTAAACCAGCCGCATCACAGGGAGCTCTGGTACGGTAAAATGTTCGAACGCAGCATCTGCTGGGTGCCGAGGCCGTAATTAGAGCTCAGACCGCGCAATTCGATATTGATTCCGAAGGTGTTGTCGTATTTGCTCTCGCCGCCATTGTTGTTGCTATCCCAACCGTTGACTTTACGTTCGTAGCCAAGACGGATGGCGTAGCAGCAGGAGTTATACTGGACACCCAACATCTGGTTTGCTGCTTTCCGGGTATTGGTATCGTAGTAGTAGGCCCCGACCACGGACCAGCGATCGACGATCGGCCAGCTGGCGGTCATCCCCACCTGCGAAATACCCTCTTTATATTGCGCCGCAGTGGAATATGACGGCAGCGTGGCCTGAATATATTCCGGGCTGGCGTAACGATAGTTAAGCTGGACTAAGCGGTTTTCATCGCGACGGTATTCAATGGTGCCGTTGCCGGTTGCGACGTTATCCAGACGCGTATCGTACTGGATCCCGCCGCGCAGACCCCAGTTATCGGCAATGCGCCAGTAGGTGTCGCCGGCCCATACCAGTGAACCCGTGGTGTCGTTGTTCTCCCAGTTGATGTTGTCATCACCGGTGCGTGACTCGGTGAAATAGTAGATTTGACCAACGGAAATGTTAAAACGTTCCACCGCGGCGGCGTCATACACGCGCGAGGTGATACCGGTAGTGACCTGATTGGCCGACGCGATGCGGTCCAGACCGCTATAGGTACGGTCGCGGAACAGGCCGGTGTAGTCCGACTGCAACAGCGTGGAGTCGTAGCTGCCGATTTCACTCTGATCGCGGTACGGCACGTACAGATACTGCATGCGCGGTTCCAGCGTTTGGGTGAATCCCTCCTGCAGGTCGCGCTCAAAGACCATTTTGCCGTCGATTTTAAACTGCGGCATTACGCGGCTAACGGACTCTTTGTAGTCCGTACCGTTGGCGGCGTTGTACTTATCAAGATTGCTCTGCTGGTAGTGGGTCGCCAGCAGCTTGGCTTCGGTATTCAGACTCCCCCAGCCGTTGGACAGCGGCAGGTTGATCGTCGGTTCGAAGTGAACGCGGGTCGCTTCCGGCATGTTGTTGTTCGAGTTAACAAAATGGGCGACCTGGCCGTACAGATGGGTATCGAACGGACCGACATCGTTCTGGTAGTAGTTGATGTCGAGCTGCGGCTCAGCCGAGTAGGAGTTGCTCGACTCCCGATCGAAGACCTGGAACTGCTTGGTTGAGACCGTGGCGTCAAAGTTCTGATTGACATACCCGGCGCTGAATTTCTGCGTCGCATAGCCGTCGGTACTGGAACCATACTTCGAGCTGAAATCGTTGAAGTAGTCAGGATCGCTGACCTTGGTGTAGTCAGCGTTCAGACGCCACACCTGATCGATAACCCCGGAGTGGTTCCAGTAGAACAGCCAGCGGCGGCTGTTGCTGTCGCTGGAGTGGTCGTCTTCGTAGACTTTATCCGACGGCAGGTAGTCAAACTCCGTTAAGCCGCTGCCGAGCTGGGTCAGATAGCGGAATTCGTTTTCCCACATCACGCCGCCGCGCTTGTTCATATAGTGCGGGGTGATAGTGGCATCGAAGTTTGGCGCGATGTTCCAGTAGTACGGCAGGGAGAATTCCACGCCGTTTTTGGTGCTGTATTTCGCGTTCGGGATCAGGAAGCCTGAACGACGCTTATCGCCCACCGGCAGCTGCAGGTAGGGGCTATAGAAAATCGGCACGGAGCCAAGCTTGAAGCGGGCGTTCCAGATCTCGGCAACTTGCTCTTCGCGATCGTGGATGACTTCGCTGCCCACGACGCTCCAGGTGTCGGAGCCCGGCAGACAGGAGGTAAAGCTGCCGTTTTCCAGAATGGTATAGCGGTTTTCGCCGCGCTGTTTCATCAGGTCAGCGGTGCCGCGTCCCTGGCGTCCGACCATTTGATAATCGCCCTGCCAGACGTTGGTATCTTTGGTATTCAGATTCGACCAGGCTTTTGGCCCTTTGAGGATCACCTGGTTATCGTCGTAGTGCACGTTGCCCAGCGCGTCCACCGTGCGCACCGGCTGCGCCTGGCCCGCGGCCTGCTGCTGATGCAGCTGAACTTCGTCGGCGCGGAGGCGGCTATTCCCCTGGTTAATATCGACGTTGCCGGTAAAGACGGCGTTGTCCGGGTAGTTGCCCTTCGCATGATCGGCGTTAATCGTCACCGGCAGATCGCCAGGCCGACCTTCCACGAGCGGACGATCATAGCTTGGCACGCCAAGCATACATTGCGTTGCGAGATCGGCAGCGAGGCCTTGTTGGCTATACAAGGCGCTGGCAATCATCGTAGCCAGGAGGCTGGGAATACGTTTTTTCATACGTTGTATTTATTGTTCCATCATCTTGTGGCAGCGGCTTGCAAACGGTCAGAGCCTAACTTACTCAACTTTATCACGCTAGTGTTAATCCTGCCCGTTTCGAGCCCGAGCGTTAGGCACCCTGTTGAATGACGAGTATGATAAAGCAAATTATAGGCTATGTCCCACAATTGACCGAGGCGCGAGTGCCGGGTAACGTGCGGTCATATTCGTGCTTAACGGCGACAAACAGTTGGGGAGTCTATGCAGTATTTGGGTAAAGTGATTGGCGTGGCAGTGGCTTTGCTGATGGGCGGTGGGTTCTGGGGCGTGGTGCTCGGCTTCCTGGTCGGCCATATGTTTGACCGGGCGCGCAGCCGCCGGTTGAATCTCTTCGCCAATCAGCAGGAGCGTCAGTCGCTCTTCTTTTCCACCACCTTTGAAGTGATGGGGCATCTGACCAAGTCCAAGGGCCGCGTTACCGAAGCGGATATTCACGTCGCCAATGTGCTGATGGATCGCATGAATCTGCACGGCGCTTCGCGCACCGCGGCGCAGCAGGCGTTTCGCGACGGCAAGGCCGACAATTATCCGCTGCGCGAGAAGATGCGCCAGCTGCGCAGCGTCTGCTTTGGCCGCTTCGATCTGATTCGGATGTTTCTGGAAATTCAGCTGCAGGCGGCGTTCGCTGACGGCGAACTGCACCCTAACGAACGTGAAGTGCTGTTCGTCATCGCCGATGAGCTTGGCATCTCCCGCGCCCAGTTCGATCAATTCCTGCGAATGATGCAGGGCGGCGCCCAGTTCGGCGGCGGTTCGCAGCAGCAATCTTATGGTCAGCACGGCGGCAACGCCGGCTGGCAGCAGGCGCAGCGCGGTCCAACGCTGGAGGACGCCTGCAACGTGCTGGGGGTGAAACCGACTGACGACGCGGCGACGGTGAAGCGCGCCTATCGTAAGCTGATGAACGAGCACCATCCGGACAAGCTGGTGGCGAAAGGGCTGCCGCCGGAGATGATGGAGATGGCCAAACAGAAAGCCCAGGAGATCCAGAAGGCCTGGGAGCTGATTAAAGAGCAGCGCGGTTTCTGAGTTTTCCAGCCCCTCCCACCCGGCGAGGGGGTTAGCGTTTGGCCTGTGCGCGGCGATACAGCCGCCGCGGATGGCCGATTTTTCCGTACAGCATCTCCACCTCCAGAAAACCGGTCTCAACGCCATGTTCAAGATAGCGGCGGGCGGTGGTTTTGCTGAGTCCGGCGGCGCTGACCACCTCATCAACGGAAAAGCAGTGCGCTTCCCGGCCGCTAAACAGACCCTGCACCAGCGCCAGCGTTTTCTCTTCAATCCCTTTGCTGCCATTATCCATACGATAGTTCTTCGCCTGCAATTGATAGAGGGAATCGACGTTCTGCTGATCGACGATTTTCCACTCCCGCTGCTGATCGTAGAACTGGATAAAACGCTCCAGCGACTGGCTCAGCCGCTTCCATGATACCGGCTTAAGAATATAGTCGAAGGCGCCATTGCGGATGGCCTGGCTGCAGGTTTCCATATCGCTGGCGGCGGTGATAAAGATCACCGAGCATTGGCTGGTCGCCAGCGCCGGGTCGGTCATCAGCGTCACCCCTTTGCCGTCCGGCAAATAGTTATCCAGCAGCACCAGCTGCGGCGGCGTGGCGTGGAGCAACTGACGGGCCTGAGCGAGGGAGGCCGCCATGCCCGCCAGCCGCAGGCGCGGGTGTTTCTGCACAAGCTCGGCGTGCAGGCGCGCCAGCTCGCTCTCATCTTCAATGATTAGCACATCGACCAGGTCATGATGCATCGTGGGCCTCCGGTTGCGGACAGGCGGGCGCGTCGGCCGGGATAAACAGGGTGAAGATCGTTCCCCGCGGCGCGTTATCGGCGACTTCGATGGTGCCGCCCGCCTGAGTGACATAATGTTCAATAAGATACAGACCAATGCCGTGATCGCCACGGGTTTTGGTGGTGATGCCGCGTTCAAAAATGCGCTCGCGGATATCGGGGCGGAGGCCGACGCCGCGGTCGGCCACTTCGATAATCAGCTCCCGGGCGTTGAGCTGGATCAGAACTTCCACCGGCTCATGCGGAAGCTCGGCGCGCTGCGTGGCTTCGATGGCGTTATCCAGCAGGTTGCCGATGATGGAGATCAGTTCGGATTCCATCAGCGACGGCAGCGGACGGTCAATGCGGCAGGCCGGGTCGAAGCTCAGCGCCACGCCTTTTTCGCGGGCGCGGGTGGCTTTGCCGAGCAGCAGACCGCACAGCGTCGGCGAGTGGAAGTGCGAGGAGATAAAGTCCAGTAGCTCCTGAGCATGCTCCGACTGGGCCTGAATATAGCGGATCGCTTCGTCATAATGGCCCATATGCAGCAGGCCGGAGAGGGTGGTCATCCGGTTGAGCTGCTCGTGGCGCATGATGCGAAGATTGTCGACATAGCGCTTCACCTGGCTCAGCTGGGCGGTGAGGGCATTGATTTCATTGCGGTCACGGAAGGTAATCACCCAGCCCTGCAGGGTATTCTCCAGCATAATGCGTACCCGACTGGCGAGCACGGTCAACTGGTTGAAGCGGCACAATTCATCATGGGTGTCGCGCTCAAGCATGTCGCCGCTGGCGAAAAAGGGCTGCGGGGAAATCACGCTGTCGATGGACTGGCCGCGCAGCTGACGGGCGGGCTGGCTGAGTCCCAGCAGGCTGCGGGCGGCATGGTTAATCACCTCAATGCGCCGCTGGCGATCGATGACGATCACCCCCTCAAAGATCGACTCCATCATCGCCTTTTGCTGGCGCACCAGCAGGCCAATCTCCCGCGGCTCGAGCGAAAAAATCTGTTTCTTGATGCTGCGGGTAAAGTACCAGGAGAAGATAAACAGGGCGGTGAGCAGCAGGACGGCGGCGATAAAAATATTGATCACTTTGCTCAGGGTAATGCTGTCGAGATAGCTGGTGAGGTAGCCGACGGAGACAATGCCGATCACCCGCCCCGCGTCATCGACGATGGGCGTTTTACTGCGCAGCGAGACGCCAAGGCCGCCTTTGCGAATGGTGGTAATGGACTTTCCCTCCAGTACCGCCTGGTTGTCGCCGCCGACCAGCCGCGTGCCGACCCACTCCGGATGGACGGAATGAAACAGATGCATCCCCTGGCGGTCGCCGATGACGATAAAGCTGGCGTCGCTATGGGCGGCGATTTGCTGCATAAATGCCTGAATCGCCTGTGGGTCATGCCGGCTGACCTGCTGACGTAAATTTGGCATCAGGGCTATCTCTTCGGCCTGAATTTTGGCCCTGGCGCTCATTTCCTGATAAAGCTGGCGGCTGGCGTCAAAGTAATAATAAATACCCAGCGCGATAAACAGGACTGAGAAAAAAGCGACCAGCGAAATAAACAGCTTATATTGAAAAGATAATTTCATAGGTCCCGGACGACGTATTCACCATACCGGCACTTTATCATTTTTCTGTCACGTGACGTAAATGTTAAGGGAAAGTTGTGATCAGCGGCGCAGGCGCCGGCTGTCGCCAGTGGTCGCGGCGGAAATAACGCGTGGCGGGAAATAAAAACCATAAAAACCACGATAATAAATCAGAGATATATCACCCCTGCGCGGATCAGCGAATAGAAACCATAAAAACCATAGTGACCATTAAAACTTCTTTTTTAATTCGGGGAGCTTCACATTAACGACGCCGCTGTCCCTTTACGCTGAAAATGAATAATAACGACAGGGCTGAATTTATGAGCACCACAGACAACGCATTCTCTGCAACCCTAGAACCGATCAATACGCCGAAAACCACGCTCAGGCAGCGCTGGTGGCACATCATGGATAACTGGAAGGTAGGGATCGTCCCGCTGCCGCTGTTTCTGCTGGCCGGGGGGCTGATCGCTCTCGACTGCCTTGGCGGTAAACTGCCGAGCGATATCGTGGTGATGGTGGCTACGCTGGCTTTCTTTGGCTTCGCCTGCGGCGAGTTTGGCAAACGCCTGCCGGTGCTGGGAAAACTCGGCGCGGCGGCGATCTGCGCCACTTTTATTCCTTCCGCGCTGGTCCATTACGGCCTGCTGCCGGACGTGGTCGTTGAATCCACCACCAAATTCTATAAATCCACCAACATCCTCTATCTCTATATCTGCTGCATTATCGTCGGCAGCATCATGAGTATGAACCGCACCACCCTGATTCAGGGCTTCCTGAAGATCTTCTTCCCAATGCTGTGCGGCGAGGTGGTCGGCATGCTGGTGGGCATCGGCGTCGGCACGCTCTTGGGCATGGAGCCGTTCCAGGTGTTCTTCTTTATCGTGCTGCCGATCATGGCCGGTGGCGTAGGAGAAGGGGCGATCCCGCTATCGATGGGTTACGCCGCGCTAATGCATATGGAGCAGGGAGTGGCCCTGGGCCGGGTGTTGCCGATGGTGATGCTCGGCAGCCTGACGGCGATCGTCATCTCCGGCTGCCTCAACCAGCTCGGCAAGCGCTTCCCGCATCTGACCGGCGAAGGGCAGCTGATGCCGAACCGCAGCCATGAAACCCGCAGCCTCGGCGAGAGCGAAGGCATGAGCGGTAAAACCGACGTCGGGACGCTGGCCTCCGGCGCGCTGCTGGCGGTGCTGCTGTATATGATGGGGATGCTCGGCCACAAACTGATTGGTCTGCCGGCGCCGGTGGGCATGCTGTTTCTCGCGGTGCTGTTAAAGCTGGCTAATGTGGTTTCTCCGCGCCTGCAGGAGGGATCGCAGATGGTGTATAAATTCTTCCGCACCGCGGTCACCTACCCGATCCTCTTTGCCGTCGGCGTGGCGATCACCCCGTGGCAGGAGCTGGTGAACGCCTTCACCTTCACCAACCTGCTGGTGATCGTCAGCACCGTCTCCGCGCTGGTGGCGACCGGTTTCCTGGTCGGTAAAAAGATAGGGATGCACCCGATCGATGTGGCGATTGTCTCCTGTTGCCAGAGCGGGCAGGGCGGCACCGGCGATGTGGCGATCCTGACCGCCGGCAACCGCATGAGCCTGATGCCGTTCGCGCAGATCGCTACCCGGATTGGCGGGGCGATAAATGTCTCGCTGGGGTTGCTGTTCCTCAGCCACTATCTGGCGTGATATAACGCTACGCTCAGCGATAAACCTGCTATTTTCCGCTACAGAACGCCGAAAATATCTGCGTTCTGTATCCTAAATGCTCCGCATTTAGCGTTACAATCAGCGCGCGATCGGCTATCGCAACCATCATCATGACAGTCCAGGCGCTGTCGCATTTATCATATGTAGGAGAGGAATTAATGTCAGTGGATACTCCCGCCCAGGCGGGCGTCAGCATCGACGCATTGCTGGCGGCGAAAGAGCAGCGTGCAGCCCGCCAGGCCGACTGGTTGGCCCATTATCAGCAGCCTGTTATTTCCCTGACCCTGGTGACGCCCGGGGCGGTGAAGGACAGCATTCGCTATCGCAACATGATGGGCGTAGCCCTCCAGGCCTGCGATCAACTGCTGTGGAAGCACCGCTGGCAAACGCTGGATCGTCAGGTGCTGTGGCTGCCGACCGGGCCTGAAGCGCTGTGGTGCGTGGCGCACCCGGCCAGCGAAATCAAAGCGATGTGCAGTACGCTGGAGCAGAGCCATCCGCTGGGACGCTTGTGGGATATCGATGTGATCTGTCCGCAGAGCGGGCAGGTGGGACGCCAGTCGCTGGGCGAGTCGCAGCGCCGCTGCCTGCTGTGCGATGAGCCGGCGCACGCCTGCGCGCGCAGTCGTCGTCACGACACCGATCTCGTCGTTGCCCGCGTTGAGCAGATGATTGACGCGTGGTTTGCCCGCGATTAACGGGTCAGTATTCCCCGGCGGCAAAGCGCTGCCGGGTAGGTCCTAAAAGTCGATCGGCGCGCGGAAGGTCATCGCGTTGCCGTAGGCGGGGTGGGTAATGGTTAGCGTCTCAGCGTGCAGCAGCAGGCGCGGGGCCATCGCCAGCGCCTCAGGCGTGGCGTAAAAGCGGTCGCCAAGGATCGGATGCCCCAGCGCCAGCATATGCACGCGCAGCTGGTGCGACCGTCCGGTAATCGGCTTCAGGCGCACGCGGGCGGTGTTATCTTCCGCGTACTCCAGCACCTCATACTCGGTCTGCGCCGCTTTGCCGGTTTCATAACACACCTTCTGCTTTGGCCGGTTCGGCCAGTCGCAAATCAGCGGTAAATCCACCAGGCCCTCCGCCGGCTGCGGATGGCCCCAGACGCGGGCGATGTACTGCTTCTTCGGCTCGCGCTCGCGGAACTGACGCTTCAGTTCGCGTTCCGCCGCCTTATTCAGCGCCACCACAATCACGCCGCTGGTGGCCATATCAAGGCGATGCACCGATTCGGCCTGCGGGAAGTCGCGCTGAATGCGCGTCATCACGCTGTCTTTATGTTCATCAAGACGACCCGGCACGGACAACAAGCCGCTCGGCTTGTTGACCACCATGATGTGCTCATCCTGATACAGGATCACCAGCCAGGGATCCTGCGGCGGATTGTAGTTTTCCATCGCCATTTTGCGTTCCGTTACTGGTGAGTGACGACGATCAGACGCAGCGCGTCCAGACGCCATCCGGCCTGTCCCAGCGCCTCCAGCACCTGCTGGCGGTTACTTTCAATCGCCGCCAGTTCGTCGTCACGGATGTTCGGGTTGACCGCCTTCAGCGCTTCCAGACGGGAGAGCTCCGCCGTCAGCTTATCGTCGGCTTCGCTACGCGCCGCGTCGATCAGCCCCTGCGCCGCCTTGGCGATCTGCGCTTCGCCCTGCTGCAGAATGGCGTGAACGTCCTGCTGCACCGCGTTGACCAGCTTGCTGCCGGTGTGGCGATTGACCGCGCTCAGCTGGCGGTTGAAGCTTTCAAACTCCACCTGGCCGGCGAGGTTGTTGCCGTTTTTATCCAGCAGCATGCGAACCGGGGTCGCCGGCAGGAAGCGGTTGAGCTGCAGCTGCTTCGGCGCCTGCGCTTCGACCACGTAGATCAGCTCCAGCAGCAGAGTGCCGACCGGCAGCGCCTTGTTCTTCAGCAGGGAAATGGTGCTGCTGCCGGTATCGCCGGAGAGGATCAGGTCGAGGCCGTTGCGGATCAGCGGGTGTTCCCAGGTGATGAACTGCGCGTCTTCACGGGACAGCGCCACGTCACGCTCGAAGGTGATGGTGCAGCCGTCCTCCGGCAGACCCGGGAAGTCCGGGACCAGCATATGGTCGGAAGGGGTGAGGACGATCAGGTTTTCGCCGCGGTCGTCCTGGTTGATGCCGACGATATCGAACAGGTTCATCGAGAAGGCGATCAGGCTGGTGTCGTCATCCTGCTCTTCGATGCTCTCCGCCAGGGCCTGGGCTTTTTCGCCGCCGTTGGAGTGGATCTCCAGCAGACGGTCGCGGCCCTGCTCCAGCTGCGCTTTCAGGGCGTCATGCTGCTGGCGGCAGGACTTGATCAGATCGTCAAAGCCGTCGGTGGATTCCGGCGCCGCAAGGTAGTTGATCAGCTCGTCATGGACGCTGTCGTAGACGGTCCGTCCGGTCGGGCAGGTATGTTCGAAGGCGTCGAGACCTTCGTGGTACCAGCGCACCAGCACCGACTGCGCGGTCTTTTCCAGGTACGGGACGTGGATCTGGATATCGTGCGCCTGGCCGATACGGTCGAGACGGCCGATACGCTGCTCCAGCAGATCCGGGTTAAACGGCAGATCGAACATCACCAGATTGCTGGCGAACTGGAAGTTACGTCCTTCGGAACCGATCTCAGAGCACAGCAGCACCTGGGCGCCGGTGTCTTCTTCGGCAAACCACGCCGCGGCGCGGTCGCGTTCGATAATCGACATTCCTTCATGGAACACGGCGGCGCGGATACCTTCGCGCTCGCGCAGCACCTGCTCCAGCTGCAGCGCGGTGGCGGCCTTGGCGCAGATCACCAGCACCTTCTGCGAACGGTGGCTGGTCAGATAGCCCATCAGCCACTCGACGCGCGGGTCGAAGTTCCACCAGGTGCCGGTATCGCCTTCAAATTCCTGATAGATCTGCTCCGGATAGAGCATGTCGCGCGCGCGCTCTTCCGCGGTTTTGCGGGCGCCCATGATGCCGGACACTTTGATGGCCGTCTGGTACTGGGTCGGCAGCGGCAGGCGAATGGTGTGCAGCTCGCGTTTCGGGAAACCTTTGACGCCGTTACGGGTGTTACGGAACAGCACGCGGCTGGTGCCGTGGCGGTCCATCAGCATCGAGACCAGCTCCTGGCGCGCGGCCTGGGCGTCTTCGCGATCGCTGTTGGCGGCCTGCAGCAGCGGCTCGATATCCTGCTCGCCGATCAGATCGCCGAGGGTATTGAGTTCGTTATCGCTCAGCTTGTTGCCCGCCAGCAGCAGGGCGACGGCATCGGCCACCGGACGGTAGTTCTGCTGTTCTTCGACAAACTGCGCGAAATCGTGGAAGCGGTTCGGATCCAGCAGGCGCAGGCGCGCAAAGTGGCTCTCCATCCCCAGCTGTTCCGGCGTCGCGGTCAGCAGCAGAATGCCCGGCACACGCTCGGCCAGCTGTTCAATGGCTTGATATTCGCGGCTCGGCGCCTCTTCGCTCCACACCAGGTGGTGCGCTTCATCGACCACCATCAGGTCCCACTCGGCGTCGCACAGATGCTCCAGACGCTGCTTGCTGCGGCGCACGAAGTCTAAAGAGCAGATCACCAGCTGTTCGGTTTCAAACGGGTTATAGGCGTCATGCTGCGCTTCGGCGTAGCGCTCGTCGTCAAACAGCGAGAAGCGCAGGTTGAAGCGGCGCAGCATCTCCACCAGCCACTGGTGCTGAAGGGTTTCCGGGACCACAATCAGTACGCGCTCGGCGGCGCCGGAGAGCAGCTGCTGGTGCAGGATCATCCCGGCTTCGATGGTTTTACCTAAGCCCACTTCATCGGCCAGCAGGACGCGCGGAGCGTGACGACGACCCACGTCGTGGGCGATGTTCAGCTGATGCGGGATCAGGCTGGTGCGCTGGCCGCGCAGGCCGCTCCAGGGCATGCGGTACTGCTCGCTCTGGAACTTGCGCGCGCGGTAGCGCAGGGCAAAGCGGTCCATGCGGTCGATTTGGCCGGCGAACAGGCGGTCCTGCGGCTTGCTGAACACCAGTTTGCTGTCGAGCAGCACTTCACGCAGGGTGACGTTCGCTTCCTGGGTATCGAGGCGGGTGCCGGTGTAGGACAGCAGCCCGTTCTCTTCATGCACTTTGTCAACGTGGAGCTGCCAGCCTTCGTGGCTGGTAATGGTGTCGCCCGGGTTAAACATCACGCGAGTGATCGGGGAATCGTTGCGTGAGTACAGACGGTTTTCGCCGATGGCGGGGAAGAGGAGAGTGACCATGCGCGCATCCAGCGCTACCACCGTCCCTAATCCTAGTTCGCTCTCTGTGTCGCTAATCCAGCGTTGACCAAGTGTAAAAGGCATATATGTTCGGCTCTTTAGTTCTTTAATTGCAGGCAATAGTTGATCATCCCCATGTACAACCGGAGATGCGTCAAAATTGGGGCCAGGAATGGAAAGGGCGCTATATTACTGGATGGCAGAACGTTCGTCACGTCCTCCTCACGGTTCATTTTCAGGCTTCTGCGCCCGCGGAATGGGTGTGAAAAAATCAAAATAGCCCCAGCTGTCCTGTCACTATTGTAGCAAAGTCGTCGTTGACGAAGGGCAGGATCCCTTCCGCCACCGGCTGCAGCTGCTTTGACAAATAGTGGTCGTAATCGAGCGGCGATTGTTGATAATCCACCGGTTCCGGGCCGCCGGTGGTCCAGACGTATTTGATGGTGCCGCGCTGCTGATACTGCTGCGCCCGACCCCGCTTCAGGTTGTGCTCATCGGCAAGCCTCGCGGCGCGCACATGAGGCGGCACGTTGCGCTGATACTCCGCCAGCGGCCGGCGCAGGCGTTTGCGATAAACCAGCTGCTCATCGAGCTCGCCGTTCATCAGCCTGGCGATAGTCTCCCGCACATAATCCTGATACGGCTGGTTGCGGAAGATGCGCAGGTACAGCTCCTGCTGAAACTGCTGGGCCAGCGGCGTCCAGTCGGTGCGCACCGTTTCCAGCCCTTTGAAAACCATGCGCTGGCCGTCGCCCTCCTGAATCATGCCGGCGTAACGCTTCTTGCTGCCGGTATCGGCGCCGCGGATCGTCGGCATCAGAAAACGGCAGAAGTGGGTTTCGTATTCCAGCTCCAGGGCGCTGGTAAGCTGGCTTTTGCCAAGCTCTTGCGCCCACCAGGCGTTGACATCGTTCACCAGCGTCCGGCCAATCTCCGCCGCCTGCGCTTCGCTGTGCGGGCGCTTAAGCCAGACGAAGGTGGAGTCGGTATCGCCGTAGATAACGTCATAGCCTTTGGCTTCAATTAACGCTTTGGTCTGACGCATGATCGCGTGGCCGCGCATGGTGATCGACGAGGCGAGACGCGGGTCGAAGAAGCGGCAGGCGCTGGTGCCCAGTACGCCGTAAAAGGCGTTCATGATGATCTTCAGCGCCTGGGAGAGCGGCTTATTGTGCCGGCGCTTGGCTTCATCGCGGCCATGCCAGATCTGGCTGACAATCCCCGGCAGGCAGTGCTTGTCTCGCGAGAAGCGGGCGCCGAGGAAGCCCTCAATGCTGTGCTGGTCATCGGGCTGCGCCAGGCCCTCCACCAGGCCGACCGGATCGATTAAAAAGGTGCGAATGATCGACGGATACAGGCTCTTGTAGTCCAGCACCAGCACCGAGTCATACAGGCCGGGGCGGGAGTCCATCACATAGCCGCCGGGGCTCGCCTGCGGCGGCACGTCGCCGAGGTTCGGCGCCACGTAGCCCAGGCGGTGCATGCGCGGAAAATAGAGGTGGCTGAAGGCGGCGACCGAGCCGCCGTGGCGATCGGCGGGCAGGCCGTTGACCGTCGCTCGTTCGAGCAGAAACGGCATGATCTCCGTTTTGTGGAAGATCCGCGTCACCAGCTCGCAGTCCTGCAGGTTATAGATGGCCAGCGCCGGTTTATCGTCATGGAAGCGGCGATCGATCTCGTCCATCCGATCCCACGGGTTGTCGATGGCTTTGCCTTCGCCCAACAGCTCGCGCGCTACCGCCTCCAGCGAAAAGGAGGAGAAATTCCAGAACGCCGATTTCAGCGCCTCGATACCGTCGATAATCAGCCGGCCGTTGGCCTGGGCGAAGAAGACGCCGTGCTTAAAGCCGTGCTCGCGCCACTCCAGCTCGCTGTTGCCGCGGCCGAGCCGCAGCGGGATACGATAGCGTTCAGCATGTTTTTGCAGGACGCGCAGATCGAACTGCACCACGTTCCAGCCGATCAGCACGTCGGGGTCGTGATCGGCAAACCAGGCGTTGAGCTTTTCCAGCAGCAGGGGGCGACTGGCGACGTAGACCAGATCGAAATCGACGTCTGGCGGCGTTTCCGGTTCGGGGCCCAGCATGTAGACCACCCGCTGACCGCAGCCTTCCAGGCCGATGCAGTACAGCTCGCCGTGACGGCTGGTTTCGATATCCAGCGACACCCATTTCAGCGGCGGGCGATAGTCAGGATGGGGTTTCATGCGCGCGTTGACCAGATGCGGGCCACGCGTTTCGCCTTCCACCCACACCGGGGCGGTAATAAAGCGCTCCATCAGGTAGCGCTCCGGCGGACGGATATCGCCCTCATAGAGGGTGACGCCGCTGTCGCGGAGCATCTTCTCCAGACGCATCAATTGACGATGGGCGCGGCAGTAGAGGCCGACCACCGGCTGGCGGTGGAAATCTTTCAGGGCCAGCGGGGCGAAGCGGAAGCCTTTCTCACCCTGCAGCAGTCGCTCAGCCTGCGCCCGCTGCGCGGCGGGGATAAAGGCGACGGACTCCTGCGGCGGCAGCGTGACCTGCAGCGGGCCGTCGTCGGTGGCCAGCCAGAAGGACAGCTCGGTGCCTTGCGGAGTGTCCCGCCAGTGACGGGTGAGTAAAAAACCTGCTCGTGGCTGGGTCACGGGTGCTCTCAACGATAAAAAACCAGGCCTGATTATAGCCTGGTTTCTCAGTGGGTGCTGGGGTTTTATACAGGTACTCGGCGCTAAGGTGGCGCCGGATTTCGGCTTGCGCGCTTATCCGGGCTACCCGACGCGGCAGAGCCGTAGCCCTGCCAGGCGCAGCGCGAGCAGGGTGATTATTGGCCGTAGTAGGCTTTAGCCCCGTGCTTACGCAGATAGTGTTTATCCAGCAGGGTCTGCTGCATATCCGGCAGCTGCGGCGCCAGCTGGCGGCAGAAGATGCCCATATACGCGATCTCTTCCAGCACGATGGCGTTATGCACCGCGTCTTCGGCGTTTTTACCCCATGCGAACGGGCCGTGGGAATGAACCAGCACGCCGGGCATCTGCGCCGGGTCGATCTCGCGCTGGCGGAAGGTTTCAACAATCACCTTGCCGGTTTCCCATTCGTATTCGCCATTGATCTCCGCATCGGTCATCAGCCGGGTGCAGGGCACTGGACCATAGAAATAGTCGGCGTGGGTGGTGCCGGTCGCCGGAATAGCTTGCCCGGCCTGCGCCCAGATGGTGGCGTGGCGCGAATGGGTATGCACAATGCCGCCCAGCGTCGGGAAAGCCTGATACAACAGGCGATGGGTCGGGGTATCCGACGAGGGCTTCTTCTTACCCTCCACCACTTCGCCGCTCTCCAGACTGACCACCACCATATCGTCGGCGGTCATTACGCGATAATCCACGCCGGAGGGTTTGATAACCAGAACGCCCTGGTCGCGGTCGACGGCGCTGACGTTGCCCCAGGTTAAGGTCACCAGATTATGCTGCGGCAGCGCTAAGTTGGCTTCCAGAACCTGGCGTTTAAGATCTTCTAACATAGTGTGCTCCGAATAGCAGGCGAGTCGGGTATCCCTCACCCCGGCCCTCTCCCGGCGGGAGAGGGAGGAAGGCGGCATCGCGCCCGGCCGGTACCCTCTCCCCGGCGGGGAAAGGGATAGGGTGAGGGGACGACCTTTTAGCGTTTTGAACCGTAATAGACTTCATTCCAGCGCAGCGCGTCTTTGAAGGCCGGCAGACGGGTATCGTTGTCGATGACGGTCAGCTCGATATCATTCAGCTCGGCGAACTGGCGCATATCGTCGAGGTTCAGCGCATGGCTGAAGACGGTATGGTGCGCGCCGCCGGCGATGATCCAGGCTTCCGAAGCGGTACGCAGATCCGGCTGCGCTTTCCACAGGGCGTTGGCCACCGGCAGCTTCGGCAGATCGTGCGGCGTCGGGACGGTTTCAATGGTGTTGACCAGCAGACGGAAGCGGTCTCCCAGGTCGATCAGGCTGGCGACAATCGCCGGGCCGGTCTGGGTATTGAAGATCAGGCGCGCCGGATCCGCTTTGCCGCCGATGCCCAGCGGCTGGACGTCGAGGATCGTTTTCTCGGCGGTGGCGATCGTCGGGCACACTTCCAGCATGTGCGAGCCGAGCACCAGATCGTTGCCATTGTCGAAGTGGTAGGTGTAATCCTCCATAAAGGAGGTGCCGCCCTGCAGACCAGTTGACATCACCTTCATGATGCGAAGCAGAGCGGCGGTTTTCCAGTCGCCCTCGCCGGCAAAGCCGTAGCCCTGCTGCATCAGGCGCTGTACGGCGAGACCCGGGAGCTGTTTCAGGCCGTGGAGATCTTCAAAGGTGGTGGTAAAGGCGTGGAAACCGCCCTGTTCGAGGAAGCGTTTCATCCCCAGCTCAATGCGCGCGGCGTCCAGCACGTTCTGGCGCTTGTCGCCGTGAACCTGCGCCGCCGGGGTCAGACGGTAGCTGCTCTCGTATTCATCGACCAGCGCGCTGATATCGCCGTCGCTGACGCTGTTGACCACCTGCACCAGATCGCCGACCGCCCAGGTGTTCACTGAGAAGCCAAACTTGATCTGCGCCGCGACTTTATCGCCGTCGGTCACCGCCACTTCACGCATGTTATCGCCGAAACGGCACACTTTCAGATGACGGGTATCCTGTCTGGAGACCGCCTGGCGCATCCAGCCGCCGATGCGCTGGTGGGCCTCTTTATCCTGCCAGTGGCCGGTCACCACGCTGTGCTGCTGGCGCATACGGGCACCGATGAAGCCGAACTCGCGGCCGCCGTGCGCGGTCTGGTTCAGGTTCATAAAGTCCATATCGATGCTGTCCCACGGCAGCGCGGCATTGTACTGCGTATGGAACTGCAGCAGCGGCTTGTTGAGGATGGTCAGGCCGTTGATCCACATTTTTGCCGGCGAGAAGGTATGCAGCCAGACCACTAACCCGGCGCATTTGTCATCGTAGTTGGCGTCGCGGCAGATATGGGTGATCTCGTCCGGGGTAGTGCCCAGCGGCTTGAGGACCAGTTTGCACGGCAGTTTGGCTTCCGCATTCAGGCTGTTCACCACATGTTCGGCATGCTTCGTCACCTGGCGCAGGGCTTCCGGGCCGTAGAGATGTTGGCTGCCAATAACGAACCATACTTCATAGTTATCAAAAATCGTCATTTTCGTATCCTTAATGGGTGAGCGCTGCCTGAGATTGCGGGGCTTTTTCCGCCTTTGCAGCCGAAGGGAGATAGTGTTGTTCGGCGCTGACCGACCACTGCTGGTAGCGCTGATAGAGTTGTTCGAAACGTTGCGCCTGCGCCGGGCGTGGCTGCAGGGTGGTTTCCACCTGGCTTGCCATCCGCTGCTGGGCGGCGGGAATATCGTCATAGACGCCGGCGGCGACGGCGGCGAAGATAGCCGCCCCCAGCGCACAGCACTGATCGGAGGCGACAATCTGCAGCGGGCGGTTCAGCACGTCGCAGCAGGCCTGCATGATGACCTGGTTTTTCCGTGCGATACCGCCGAGGGCCATGACGTTGTTAACCGGGATCCCCTGCTCGGTGAAGCACTCCATAATGGCGCGGGCACCGAAGGCGGTGGCGGCGATCAGTCCGCCGAATAGCGCCGGCGCGTCGGTGGCCAGGTTAAGGTCGGTGATCACCCCTTTCAGGCGCTGGTTGGCATTCGGCGTGCGGCGGCCGTTGAACCAGTCCAGCACTACCGGCAGATGATCGAGCGATGGGTTACTGGCCCAGGCTTCGGTGAGCGCCGGCAGTAACTGTTTTTGGCTGGCTTTGATTTGTTCGCGCAATTCCGGATGCTGCTGGGCCAGCTGTTCCAGCGGCCAGCCGAGGATGCGCCCAAACCAGGCGTAAATATCGCCGAAGGCGGACTGGCCTGCCTCCATACCGATAAAGTGCGGGACCACGCTGCCGTCGACCTGGCCGCAGATGCCTTTGACCGTGCGGTCGCCGACGCTCTCTTTATCGGCAATCAGAATGTCGCAGGTGGAGGTACCGATGACTTTCACCAGCGCGTTAGGCTGCGCGCCGGCGCCAACGGCGCCCATATGGCAGTCGAAGGCGCCGCCGGAGATGGCCACGGTCTGCGACAGACCCAGGCGCTGGGCCCACTCTGCGCTTAGCGTGCCGACCGGCACATCGGCCGTCCAGGTATCGGTGAACAGCGGCCAGGCCAGATGCTGGTTAATGATGGGATCAAGCTCATCGAAGAAGCTGGCCGGCGGCAGACCGCCCCAGCTCTCATGCCACAGCGATTTATGCCCGGCGCTGCAGCGGCCGCGGCGCAGATCCTGCGGACGCGTAGTGCCGGAGAGCAGGGCGGGCACCCAGTCGCAAAGCTCCACCCACGAGGCGGCTGCCTGGGCGACGGCGCTATCTTCCCGGGTGACGTGGAGGATTTTGGCCCAGAACCATTCGCTGGAGTAGATCCCGCCGATATAGCGCGAGTAATCCTCTTTGCCCGGCTGGTGGCACAGGCGGGTAATCGCCTCGGCTTCCTCGACCGCGGTGTGATCCTTCCACAGGACAAACATGGCGTTAGGGTTGTCAGCGAATTCTTCGCGCAGCGCCAGCACGTTGCCTTCGGCATCAACGGGAGCCGGGGTTGAGCCGGTGCTGTCGACGCCAATGCCCACGACGTCGGCGCGCTGTTCGGCGCTCAGGGAGGCAAGTACGCTTTTCAGCGCCGCTTCCATGGACTCGATGTAATCTCGCGGGTGGTGGCGGAAGCGGTTGTTCGCGCCATCGCAATACTGTCCTTCCCGCCAGCGCGGATACCACTCCACGCTTGCCGCCAGTTCTGCGCCGGACGCGCATTCCACCGCCAGGGCGCGGACTGAGTCACTACCAAAGTCGAGGCCAATCGCAATTGCCATCTTGTTACTCCATGCAGAAATCATTCATGCAGCAACAGTAGATATCCCCGGCAAAATCCGTCAGGCCGGATTCGCTAATCTTATGGATTATTTTGCTGTCACCTCGCAAAGTGTGACGCCGTGCAAATATTCGATGTGGACTTTCCTGCCGTATTTATAGACACTTTTGTTACCCGGCATATCCCGGTGGAATGCACGCTGCTGGCGCTTTTTTCGCTTGCTGTGCGGCTTTTTAGCGAAATTTCCACCGCCGTCGCAGTCGTGACAGGGCCGAGAGCGATAAAATGATGAATATGGACAATTGGTGTCACTAATACCTTCGGGAGAACCACGCGTATGGCCGAAACGCAAAACGATCCGCTGCTGCCGGGCTACTCTTTTAACGCTCATCTGGTCACCGGCCTGACGCCGATTGAGGCGCAGGGATACCTGGATTTCTTTATCGACCGCCCGCTGGGTATGAAAGGCTATATCCTCAACCTGACGATCCGCGGCGAGGGGGTAATCAACAACCACGGCGAGCAGTTTGTCTGCCGGCCGGGCGATATGCTGCTGTTCCCGCCGGGGGAGATCCATCATTACGGCCGCCATCCCGACGCCAGCGAGTGGTATCACCAGTGGGTCTACTTCCGCCCGCGCGCCTACTGGCACGAGTGGCTCAACTGGCCGACGATCTTCGCCCAGACCGGCTTTTTCCGTCCGGACGAGCAGTGGCAGGCGCGCTTTGGCGAGCTGTTCGGCCAGATCGTCGATGCCGGGCAAGGGGCGGGGCGCTATTCCGAACTGCTGGCGATTAATCTGCTGGAACAGCTCCTGCTGCGGCGGATGGAGGCGATCAACGAATCGCTGCATCCGCCGCTGGATAACCGGGTGCGCGACGCCTGCCAGTACATCAGCGACCATCTGGCGGACAGCCATTTTGATATCGCCAGCGTCGCCCAGCACGTCTGCCTGTCGCCCTCGCGCCTGTCGCACCTGTTTCGCCAGCAGCTGGGGATCAGCGTCCTCGGCTGGCGGGAGGACCAGCGTATCAGCCAGGCCAAACTGTTGCTGAGCACCACGCGGATGCCGATCGCCACCGTCGGGCGCAACGTCGGCTTTGAAGATCAGCTCTATTTTTCCCGCGTGTTCAAAAAATGCACCGGCGCCAGCCCGAGCGAATTCCGCGCGGGATGTGAATAAAAAGTAAAGAAAGTGAAATGATGACCCGCTTAAATGTCACAGCCAGTAAACTATTAAGACAATTGGTGGCTTGACGACGGCGCGATGGCTTCGGAGAATCCGGGCTTCGTTTTTTAACCGGGTACATTATGCAAGCATTGCTCGAACACTTTATTACCCAATCCACGGTCTACTCGCTGTTAGCCGTGATGCTGGTGGCCTTTCTCGAGTCGCTGGCGCTGGTGGGGCTTATCTTACCCGGAACGGTGATGATGGCCGGCCTTGGGGCGCTGATTGGCGGCGGTGAGGTTAACTTCTGGCAGGCGTGGCTGGCGGGGAGCGTGGGCTGTCTGCTGGGCGACTGGATCTCATTCTGGCTCGGATGGCGCTTTAAAAAGCCGCTGCACCGCTGGTCGTTCATGAAGAAAAACCGCGCCCTGCTGGAGAAAACCGAGCATGCGCTGCACCAGCACAGCATGATCACCATCCTGATTGGCCGCTTTGTCGGGCCGACGCGTCCGCTGGTGCCGATGGTCGCCGGGATGCTCGACCTGCCGGTGGCCAAATTCGTGCTACCAAATATTATCGGCTGCCTGCTCTGGCCGCCGCTCTATTTCCTGCCTGGCATTCTCGCCGGGGCGGCGATTGATATTCCGGCCGATGAAAACAGCGCCAGCTTTAAATGGCTGCTGCTGGGGGCGGCGCTGCTCGCCTGGCTGGCAGGGTGGCTGTGCTGGCGGCTGTGGCGGAGCGCGAAAACGTCTGGCGATCGGCTGACCCGCTGGCTGCCGCGCGGGCGTCTGCTGTGGCTGGCGCCGCTTATGGTCGCGCTGGCGGCAACGGCGTTAACGTTTGTCTTCCGCCATCCGCTGATGCCGGTCTATCTGGCGATCCTGCACAAGGTTATTGCGCGCTGATCCCCATCAGATAAGAGGCGCTGCTGTGGCCGCTTAACAGCTCGGCGGTAGCGCCATCCCAGACAATGCGCCCTTCGGCGACCACAATCGAGCGCGGCGCAATGCGCGCGGCATCTTCCACGCTGTGCGAGACCATCAGCAGGGTGAGCTGCTGCTGCTCGCAGACATCAGCCACCAGCGCCAGCATCTCCTGGCGCAGCGCCGGGTCGAGCGCTGAGAAGGGTTCATCCAGCAGCAGCACCGGCTGCTGGCGCACCAGACAGCGGGCCAGCGCCGCGCGCTGCCGTTGACCGCCGGAGAGCTCTCCCGGCAGGCGTTCAAGCAGGTCATCAATTCCCATCTGGGCGGCAATCGCCACGACTTTCTGCTGCTGTTCGCGGCTCAGTTTCAGGCCAGGGTGGATCCCGAGACTGATATTCTGCCGAATGGTCAGATGGTTAAACAGGTTATTCTCCTGGAACAGCATCGAAACCGGACGCTGCGCCGGCGGCGTCGCGTGATGCGTCTCGCCGTTAATCTGCAGGCTGCCGCTGGCGGGCGGCAGAAAACCGGCGATCAGATTCAGCAGGGTGCTCTTTCCGGCGCCGCTGGGGCCGAGCACCGCGATGCGCTCGCCGCGCGCGACGTCGAGAGTAAAGCGCATCGGCAGATGCTGGTACAGCCAGGTCACATCATTGAGTTTTAGCATCACGCCCCGGAAGTTTTTCAATCAGCGTAAATAATAAGAAACAGAGCAGCAGCAGAAGCAGGGCGGTGACGGCGCCGTCCTGGCTGCGGTAGGCGCCTATCTGCTGGTACAGATAGAAAGGCAGGGTGCGGAACGCCTCGTTGCCGAACAGCGCCACCACGCCGAAGTCGCCAATCGACAGCACGCAGGCGAAGGCTAACGCCTGGGCCAGCGGGCGCCGGAGCGCGCGAAGTTCGATGACCCGCAGCCGCGCCAGGCCTTCGATCCCCAGCGACTGGCAGAGCATGCTGTAGCGGACGGCAATGTCGCGCATCGGGTTTTCCAGCACTTTAAGCGCGTAGGGGATCGCCATCAGAGCATTGGTAAAGATGACGATGCCGTCGGCGGACTCCGGCAGACCGATGCTGTTATTGAGCAGCAGGAAGAAGCCGGTAGCCAGCACGATGCCCGGCATGGCAAGGATCAGCATGCCGCTCAGCTCCATCGCCTGCCCGGCCAGCGGCCGCTGACGGGCGCGCAGCTCGCGACTGCTCCATAGCAGCATCATCGTCAGGGTCACGCTCAACAGCCCGGCGGCAATGGCGATGCGCAGGGAAGTCGTCAATGCCTGCCAGAGTGCGGGCTGCGCCAGCACGTCCAGCATGTTGCGGTTGATCCCGTCGACGATGACCGCCAGCAACGGCGGCAGCAGAAGCAGCAGGGCGGCGCCGATCAGCAACCCATCGCTCAGCCGGCTATGCAGGCGATCGTCAGGGTCGCGCCAGCCGCGGACATGGCTGACGCCGATAGCCACCGCTTTACTGAGACGCTGGCTGAGCAGCACCAGCCCGAGGCAGCAGAGCATCTGGATCAACGCCAGCATCGCCGCTCGCGCCGGATCGTAGTCAAAGCTCAGCGCCTGGTAGATAGCCAGCTCAATGGTGGTGGCCTTCGGGCCGCCGCCCAGCGACAGCACGGTGGCGAAGCTGGCAAAGCAGAGCATAAAAATCAGCGCGGCGACGGCGGGAATGTGCCGGCGCATCCATGGCCATTCGACGAGGCGGAAGAAGGCATAGCCGCGCATGCCAAGCTGGGCGGCAATTTGCCGCTGCTCGCCGGGAATGTTCTCCAGCGCCTGCAGCAGCAGGCGGGTGGCCATCGGCATATTGAAAAAGACGTGCGCCAGCAGGATGCCCTGCAGGCCGTAAGGCGAGAAATCCCACTGCCAGCCGAAAGCGTGAAACAGCGAGGCCAGCCAGCCCTGGCGGCCATAGACGCTGAGGATGCCGAACACCGCCACCAGCACCGGCAGGATCAGGGTCATCGCGCACAGGCGCAGCAGCAGGGTGCGGCCGGGAAAGCGACGCCGATAAAGCGCGCGGGCGAGAAAGACGGCCGGGCCCACCGAAAGCAGCGCTGAGAGCGACGCCTGCCAGAAGGAGAAGCGTACCACGTGCCAGAGGTAGCTATCGCTGAAAACCGTCTGCCAGCCCGCGCCGGGCGCGCTGAACCACAGCGCCAGAAACGCCGCCAGCGCGACGGCGCAGAGCAGCGTGGCGGCGAACAGGCCCGGCAGCAGCCCGCTAAGGTTTAGCGGCTGACGGCGCGTTGCCATGCGCTAATCCAGGTCTGACGCTCGCTGGCGACCTGCTGCGGGGTAAACGTCAGCGTGGTCTGCGGCTTCACCAGGGTTGCAAAACCGGCCGGCAGCGCGACCTGGGTCACCGGATACATCCAGTTGCCGGTGGGGATGGCGTTCTGGAAGCCAGGAGATACCATGAATTTGAGGAATTTCTCCGCCAGTTCCGGCTGCTTGCTGGCGGCGGTGCGGGCGGCAACTTCGACCTGCAGATAGTGGCCTTCGGCGAAGTTCGCCGCCGCATAGTGGTCTTTTTTCTCTTCAATAATGTGGTAGGCCGGCGAGGTGGTGTAGCTCAACACCAGGTCGCTTTCGCCTTTCAGGAACAGACCGTAGGCTTCGCTCCAGCCCTTGGTGACGGTAACGGTCTTCGCCGCCAGCTTCTGCCAGGCCTCGGGCGCTTTATCGCCATAGACTTTTTGCATCCATAGCAGCAGCCCCAGCCCCGGGGTGCTGGTGCGCGGATCTTCATAGATGACGCGCCACTTCTGCGGGCTCTCGACCAACTCTTTCAGGCTTTTCGGCGGATTGGCCAGTTTGTTTTTATCATAGACAAAGGCGAAATAGCCGTAATCGTAGGGGACAAAGGTGTCGTTATCCCAGCCGCCCGGCACGCTGACCGCGCTGGCGGGAACGTGGCTTTTAGCGAACAGCTGACTCTGCGCCGCGGCTTCCAGCAGGTTGTTATCCAGGCCCAGCACGACGTCAGCCTTGCTGTTCTTGCCTTCCATGCGCAGACGATTCAGCAGCGAAACGCCATCTTCCAGCGCGACGAACTTCAGCTCGCAGCCGCAGTCCGCTTCAAACGCTTTTTTGACCGCCGGGCCGGGGCCCCAGTCGGCAGAGAAGGAGTCATAGGTATAGACGGTGAGGACAGGCTTAGCCAGAGCGGGCATGGCGACCAGCGCCAGCAGCGGGAGTAATTTTTTCAACACTTTGCACCTCAGAAAAAAGGGGTGGCAAAGGATTTTGAGTGAGCCTCAAATCCCTTCGCCGGCGTTATCCGGATCAGGTTCGACGGGTATTTTCTCAGCCCATACGCTTCATCCTTCAAGCCGCATCTGCGTTAGCTTCGCGCGTTCACCCCAGTCACATAGTTATCTATGCTCCAGGGGATTCACCCGCTTGCTGCCTTGATGCAACTTGAATGATATTGCGTATGTTTATTAGCACCCCGTTGAGAACGGCCTTAGTGTAATGATTTTGTCAGATGACGGAAAGCGCTTACGGCTCCGGCGGCGCAAACCATGCGGATTTAAAATCGAACCAGCCGAGGGTGTTCATCCGCACGCCGCGCATACTGCGCTGCCCCTGAATCATCAGCCAGTGATGGATCAGCGGCACGATATGCTGGCTGGCCAGCAGGCGCTGACTCCAGGTAGCCGGATTAAACTCTCCCGCGCGCCAGCGGCTGGCGTCTTCCTGCCAGTCGATGGGGATGCAGCGCTGAATCAGCGGGACTTCGTACAGATAGGCGAATAGCGAGAATTCGATTGGCAAGGTGAAGTTAACGCTGTTGAGCCAGATATCGCTGACCACCTCGCCGCGATGCCAGGCATCGTACTCCAGCTCCTGGATCTCCAGCTTCACCTGATGCGCCGCCAGCAGGTCGCGCATGATCCCGCCGATCACCCGATGTTCGACGTGATCGCGGTAGTAGGTGAGGGTGACCGTCTCCAGGCCCGCCGGCTTGTCGCAGGCGTGGTTGCTGGCGTGATGCCAGCGCGGCAGCAGGCCGTAGGCGGGAAACCAGTTGCCCTGGTAAAGCTCGCCCGCGTGGTAGAGCAGGTTCGCGGGCTGAAACAGATAGCTTAACCAGCGGCGCACCGCCTCGTTGGCGCCCAGCGGGCTTCGCGAGTCGAACAGCAGGTAGTAGCACCCCTCTTCCAGACGACTCTCCACCGCCTTTTCGCTTTCGGTATTGCCCTGCAGCGTCAGGCCGCCGTTGGGCTCTTCGCTAATTTCCGGTAGCACCCAGACGTTCACCTCATCGATCAGCGCCCGGTAGCCAAAATAGTCCTCAAAGGCGTGGATCTTGAGCTGGTTCTGATTGTTGCGCACCACCGCATACGGGCCGGTGCCGACCGGCATCGAAGAAAAGTGGTTCATGGTCCGCCACTCCTGCGGCAGCACCATCGCCGGCACCTGGCCCAGCAGCCAGGGCAGCCAGCGGTCGGGCTGGCGCAGATGAATATCCAGGGTCCAGGCGGTGGGCGACTCAATGCGTTCGATATGCGAATAGAGCGGCAGGGCATTGCTGCGCTGCAGAGAAGCGATCACATCGGTCATCTCCAGCTCACGGCCATGGTGAAAATGGATGCCTGGCCGGAGGAAAAAGCGCCAGTGGGTGGGCGTCAACTGCTGCCAGTGGTGGGCAATATCGGCTTCCAGTTCCCCATTTTCCTCATTTACCCGCGTCAGAGCGCTGAATATTTGCCGGGCGATATGGGTTTCCGAACGCCGCAGCGCGCTGCCGGGCAGTAAATTCTTCATTGGCCGGTAGTAGAGCACGCGCAGGATGTGCCGCCCCTGGCGGAAGCTGCGCCCGAGATGCGAGACCAGCATCTGACGGACGGCGGCTTTATCGCCGACCAGCTGCACCAGCTGATCGATGCGATCCTGTTCAAGCAGATCTTCGGCACGCTGCTGCTGCAGGGCGAGGCCGGTATAGAGAAAGGTCAGCCGCGAGCGTTTTCCGCGGCCAGCCTCCGCCTCCCAGGTCAGCCAGCCGCGGGACTCCATCATATTGAGCAAGGTGCGCATGTGGCGGCGCGAGCAGCTCAGCATTTCCGCCAGCTCGTTGAGGGTGGTCTCCTGCGACTTGCCGTCGCAGCACTGCCATAGACGGATGAACTGTTGTTGCAGACGGCCGGAAGACATAAAAGGGGAACTCCTGCGCAAAACTCAGCAATTTATTACTCCCCATATTAAGCCAATAATGAATCCCGATGAAGCGAGGAGGTGAATATGATGAGGTCTACCGCAAAATCGTTCTACCAGCGCTACTTTTCTGCGACGCAGGAAGCGTCCTGGCTGGCCCGCCTGATGGCAGGACGACAGCAGGAAATTCTGGGTGAACTGATGCAGTGGGGAGTGACGTCAAAGACCTCGGATCATTGACTTGCAGACATCATGTGTGACTGAGTATTGGTGTTATACTCGTCGTTTTTCAAGCTGCAGGTGCGCGCGCTCGCCCGGGTCTATCGCTGTCGATACTCCCAGAGCCCTATGTTCTGGCCGCGTGAATCGCCCCTACGGGACTCACCCTTTCGGAGCCAGCGCAAAAACGGTTAACCGTTTGTCCTGCAACGTGAATTCCACAGAGTATAGAATCACCCGCCAGCAGAAAGCCTCTGCTGGCTTTTTTCGTTTACTTCGCGTGTGTTAAGGACATTTCATGCTGTGGTTGATGACGATGGGACGACGGCTAAACGGCGTCTATGCCGCCTTTATGCTGGTTGCTTTTATGATGGGCGTGGCGGGCGCATTGCAGGCGCCGACGTTGAGTTTGTTTCTCAGCCGCGAAGTGGGGGCGCAGCCGTTCTGGGTGGGCCTGTTCTACACCGTGAATGCGATAGCCGGGATCCTGGTGAGTCTGGCGCTGGCCAAGCGCTCCGATAGCCGCGGCGACCGGCGGCGGTTAATTATGTTCTGCTGCCTGATGGCGGTAGGCAATGCGCTGCTGTTTGCCTTCAACCGCCACTATCTGACGCTGATCACCTGCGGGGTGATGCTGGCATCCATCGCTAACGCCGCCATGCCGCAGCTCTTTGCCCTGGCGCGGGAGTATGCCGACAGCTCGGCGCGGGAAGTGGTGATGTTCAGCTCGGTCATGCGTGCCCAGCTGTCCCTGGCGTGGGTGATTGGCCCGCCGCTGGCCTTTATGCTGGCGCTCAACTATGGCTTTACCACCATGTTCTCCATTGCGGCGGGCATCTTTGTGATCAGCCTGGCGCTGATTGCCGTCAAACTACCCTCAGTTCCGCGCGTGGAGCAGCCCTCGGAAGAGGCGGAGGCGCTGGCGCAGGCCGGCGGCTGGCAGGACAAGAACGTACGCATGTTGTTTATCGCCTCCACCCTGATGTGGACCTGCAACACCATGTATATCATTGATATGCCGCTGTGGATCAGCAGCGATCTCGGGCTTCCCGACAGCCTGGCCGGGATCCTGATGGGCACCGCCGCCGGGCTGGAGATTCCGGCGATGATCCTCGCCGGCTACTACGTGAAGCGCTTTGGTAAACGTAAAATGATGGTGGCGGCGGTGGCGGCCGGTGTGCTGTTTTATCTGGGGCTGATCCTGTTTCATGGCCGTACGGCGCTGCTGGCCCTGCAGCTGTTCAACGCCATCTTTATCGGCATTATCGCCGGGATCGGCATGCTGTGGTTCCAGGATTTAATGCCGGGGCGCGCGGGGGCGGCGACCACCCTCTTTACCAACAGTATTTCCACTGGCGTGATCCTGGCCGGCGTGATGCAGGGGGCGCTGTCGCAGAGCTATGGCCACGCCAGCGTCTACTGGACGATCGCCGCGATTTCGCTGGTGACGCTGTTTTTAACCAGCAAGGTAAAGGATATCTGACCGTCCTCTTCGCCCCGGCGTGCAATTCGCCGGGGCCGCCGGGTTTACTTCAGTTCGATTCGCTTGATGTCGCCGATGATAAAGATGTAGGCAATCACGCCGATCAGCGCCGTCAGGCCGACGTAGATCAGTGCGTAAAAGAAGTTACCCGTTGCGGAGATAATCACGCCAATTATCAGTGGGGCTATAATCGATGCCATATTAGCGCAGAAATTAAATATACCGCCGGTCAGGCCTGCCATATTTTCCGGGGCAATATCAGAAATTAACGTCCAGCCCAGGCCAACCATTCCCTGGCCAAAAAACGCCACCGACATGATAATAATAACGGTGCTGTTGGCGCTCACCCAGTTCGCCGCAATAATACAGCTGGAGAGTAATAATCCGGAAATTATTGGTAACTTCCGACTAATGTTGACAGAGCCGGTTCGCTTCAGCAGTCGGTCCGAGATCCAGCCGCCGAAGAGGATGCCGATGGCGGCGGCGAGGAACGGCCAGGTGGCGAAGAAGCCAACGTGCAGCCAGGGAAGATGGCGCTCGTTGGCCAGATAGCTGGGAAACCACGTCAGGAAAAACACCAGCGTGGTGTTGCCGGCAAACTGACCCAGACTGGCGCCGAGGATCTGGCGACAGCCCAGCAGGCGCCTGGCGTCACGCCAGTTAAATGGAACGTTCTGGATTTTATTGTTAATGCCGTTTGCGCCAATATAATCCAGCTCCGCTTGATTAGCCGTGCGCGATTCATGGGGTTCGTGATAAAAACGCCACCACACCAAAGTAAATAAAATACCTAATCCGCCGGTGAGGAAAAAAAGCGTTCTCCAGCCATGATGCTCGAGGATTAAAAATAACAGCGGCGAGAAGGCCGCCAGTCCTATATATTCACCAACCGTATATGTTGCCGTCGCCCGCGCGCGCTCATGCTGCGGGAACCAGGTGCTGACGATGCGGCTGTTGGCCGGGAAGCAGGGTGCTTCACTGACGCCGAGTCCCAGGCGCAGAAGCAGCAGAGATTTAAGCCCGAGGGTGAAACTTTGCAGCAGGGTAAACAGCGACCAGAAGAAAATTGACAGGGCATAGGTCAGTTTGTTGCCGAAGCGGTCTAAAAACATGCCGCCGGGGATCTGCGCCAGGGCATAGGTCCAGGCAAAGGCGGAAAAAATGATGCCCATCATCGCCGGATCGATATGAATTTCCTGGGTTAACTGTGGGGCAACGATACCGAGGATGGTGCGGTCGAGATAATTGATCATCGTTCCGACGGACAACAGCAGTAAAATAACTATCCGAACGCGGCTTCTTTTTTTCGTCCCCGATGAGGAAGTGAGGACTTCCTGAGAGTTTGACATACTCATAGCGAGTTCCTTTAAAGTTTAAAATATTTTTGCATATATTTGTATATGCAAAAATATCTCCGGGAACTATAGGTTGTATCTATGAATGGCAACGCTTTGTGGCACATTCATCCGCTTCAGAAAATAATATTTGATGCACCGCCAATATTTTCCCGCACGTGCGCATTATTGGTGGCTTGCATGGTATATTAGCATCAGTGGATTTATTCTTATATTATACGGGCAAAAATAATGAACCTAAAGCAACTTTATTATTTTAAACGTCTGTCTGAAACTGAACATTATACCGAAGCGGCCTCCAGTCTGTGCATCACCCAGCCTTCGCTAAGCCATGCGATATCAGAGCTGGAGAAGGAGTTAGGGGTCGCGCTGTTCGCCAGACAGGGACGGAACGTTAAAATTACGCAAAACGGCAAGCGGTTTCTGCCGTATGTCGAAGATGCGCTGGCCTCACTGGAAAATGGCCGCACAGTTTTGCAAAAAAACGGCGCTGAAAATAAAGAAAACATTCGTATCGCCTTTATTTACACGATGGGCGAATATGTTGTTCCGCAGTTAATTAATAAATATTCTCTTTCACCTGAGTTTCACAACGTGACTTTTTCTTTTACTCAAGGGACCTCGCTGACGCTGTTGCAGGAGCTGAAAGCGGGAAAAGTCGATCTGGCGATCTGCTCTTATATTGCCGATGAACCCGATATCGATTTTATTCCGGTTATTCAGCAGGAGCTGGTGGTGGTGACCGCCAGGGATCATCCGCTGGCCCGGCTGTATGAACATGAAGTCGACCTCGTGGAGACGATTCATTATCCCTATATCTATTTTTCAGAAAATAGCGGCTTACGTCCGTTTATCGATAATGTATTTATGCAGCAAAAGCTGGTGCCGGAGATTGCCTGCTACGTGGAAGAGGATACCGCGATGGCCGGGCTGGTCAGCATTGACTACGGGATCGCGATCATGCCGCGGATCTCGGCGCTCTCCCATTACAACGTCCATATCCTGAAGATTAAAAACACCCTCCCTCCGCGCTATATCTATCTGGCGACCATGAAAGACCGCGGACTTTCCCCTGCGCTGCAGTCGTTTAAAAATGTGGTCATCCACGACAGCCAGAAGATCTGTTAGCGAATAGCCCGGAGAGGTCCTCCGGGCTGAGGGGTTATCAGGAGAGAATATCCATCACTTCACGCAGCTTGTCGATGGCGATCTGTCCCGGCGCGGAAGCCTGACCCACGGTACCGAAGGTCATGGCTGAGCCAAAAAGACGCCCGGTCACCCGGCTGACGCCGCCCGATTTTCCCATCGACATGGTGATCAGCGGGCGGGTGGCATACTTTTCTTTCATGGTCAGCGTGGCGGCGAGCAGGGTCAGAACGTCCTGCGGCGATTGCGGCATCACCGCGATCTTCGGCAGATCGGCGCCCAGATCCTGCATGCGGCGCAGGCGATAGATGATATCTTCCTGGGCGGGGGTCTTATGAAAATCATGGTTACTCATGATCACTTTGACGCCCGCGGCATGCGCATCGTCAACCAGCGCGCGGATCTGCGCTTCATCATTGAACAGCTCGATATCGATGACATCAACCAGGCCACTGCGCGCCGCTTCGCGGTTGAGCGCGAAGTAGGCCTCGTCGCTGAGCTCGGTCTCGCCACCTTCTTTCTTGCTGCGGAAGGTGAACAGCAGCGGCAGCGCTTTCAGCGCGCCACGGATTTCCGCCAGCGCGGCCATCACCTGAGCCATCTCTCTCACCTGAGTAAAGTGGTCAACGCGCCATTCGATGATATCGGCGCCGGCGTCGACCAGGCCGTGGGCGTTACCCAGTATTTCATCCAGCGTTTTGCCGATCAGCGGTACACAAATTAAGGTTTCCCCTTCCTGGAAGGTGATGTTCTTTACGGTAACTGCATTTGTCATGTAGGCATCCATTATTATTCGCGTTGAACCTCAGGCGGTGACTGCGGTGGGTGATACTTTTTGCGCCGCCCGAGCCTGCAGTTGACGATAGCCGATGTACAGGGCGATCACAAAGCCGATCACGGCGATCGCAAAATCAAACCACATAATGCTGGCAATACTGATCTGCGAAAGTTTGGCGGTGATCAGCGGGATCGTGAAGCTGGCGATACTGCCGGCGGTGTAGAAGATGCCGGTTGCCTTGCCTTTCCCGTTCGGGAAGCTCATCGCCATGATCGTCGCTCCCAGCTGTAGCACTCCGCCCGCGGCGGCAAAGCCGATGACAAAGGCGAAGCCGGTAACCATCATCGGCGTCGGGAACAGGCACACCAGCAGCAGCGAGACCATCGATAGGCCAGTATAGATGATCATGGCGACGGCGGAGCTGAACACCTCTTTGACGAAGGCGGCGGTCACGAAGACGCAGACCAGCGACCCGACGGTGTAGATGCTGAGCAGCTTAATCGCCGAGGCATAGGGCAGGCCGACCACGAACTGACCGTACTGCGCCAGCCACTGGCTGACCAGATAGAATGTCGCCATGCCGATATAGCCGTACAGGGTGAAGATCACCATATCCAGTTTGTTGGCCTGCGGACGGGCGGAGGTTTCCGCCTGTGGCCCTGGGGTGGCCTCTTTTTTCGCCGCCTGGCTATCCGGGAACGGCATTTTGAGCAAATAGAGGCCGCTCACAACAAACAGCGCCGCCGCAATCACGAACGACCAGCCGAACCACAGATTCGCCCAGATCAGGAAGCTGATAATGAACGGCAACAGGAACTGTCCGGCGGAGACGAAGGCTTTGATCAGCACGTTGGCCCGGCTGGCGGAGTGCGGGAAAGATTCCATCAGCGCCGGATAGGTGCCGGAGTCGAGGAAGCTGTTCGCCAGGCCCGCCATAATGCCGAAGACATAGGCCAGATAGATATTTTTGGTCAGCAGAATGCCGATAAAAAAGATCAGATAGCTGAGGATCCCCAGATAGATAAAGGGCTTACGACCAAAGCGATCCGACAGAAAGCCGGTCACGATGGTCGCCAGTTTGCCGATCCCTAACGAGGAGATCACCACTGATACGCCGGCAGCGTCTGTTCCCCACTGCTCCTGAAGATGGGCCATGTTGAGGGTGATCAGCAGCACCCCCATGCCATGAATCAGGTAGTTGAGGTACAGCCCTGCCGCGGTAGGGACGTATTTATTTTTCATCGCTTGCCCCTTAGAACAGGATGCTTTTGATGTAATCAACCGGCATCTGTTTACCCGTCCAGATTTCGAACGCGCGCGCGCCTTGCCACAGCATCATCCCGAGGCCGTTTAGCGTACGGCAGCCTTTTTTCTCAGCCACTTCCAGCAGGTGGGTTTTGCGCGGGTTGTACACGACGTCGGAGACGATCAGGTCCGGACGCAGGAAGCTGTCGTCCGGGAGCAGCATCTGGCCTTCGAACGGCTTCATGCCGACCCCGGTGGCATTGGTCAGGATCACGCTGCTGTCGATTTCGGCACGCAGTTTGTCATGATCGTCGAGATCGAACAGATGGATCTCGCAGCGCGTGTTGTTGCGGATCTTGGCTACCGTTTCTTCGGCGTTGGCGAAGAATTTATCGCGACGGTTGAAGATCGAGATCGCCTTCACGCCATCCAGTGCCGCCTGGACGCAGAGCGCGGTCGCCGCGCCGCCGGCGCCGAGCACGGTCATCTTCTTGCCAATAATATCGATACCCGCTTCGCTAAGGGCGCGCATATAGCCGGTGCCGTCGGTAATATGCCCGGTCAGTACGCCGTCGTCATTGACCACGGTATTCACCGCCCCGACCAGCTGCGCCGCCGGCGAGAGCTTATCAAGATACTGGCAAATCTCGGTTTTGTTCGGCATAGAGACGTTAAAGCCGCGCAGCTTCAAAGCCCGGAAGCCCTGCACAACGTCTTTCAGCTCCTGATTACCGACTTCAAAAGCCAGGTAGACGTAGTCCAGCCCGAGATGGGCGAAAGCCTCGTTGTGCATGGTGGGCGACATGCTGTGGCGAATCGGGGTGGCGATCAGACCAATCAGCTCAGTGTGTCCAGTAATACGTTCTGCCATGACAAAAATCCTCAATAAGTTAGAAAGGGAATTCGTTGTGCTTCGCGGCTGCCCAGCGCACCCATGTCTTCGAGGGTGTCCAGCACGTTGCGGCCTTCGCGGATGCCGTCGATAATGCGTCGCGCCATCACGCTGTCGCCGATATTCATGATTTTGACGTTATTGGCATTGGCCCAGCGCTCGATCTCGTCGAGACCCGTCCGGTTGGCGCGCATCCCCAGGCAGACAAAGCCGTAGTCGAAGGGGATATCGAAGGTATGCTGTGTATTTTTCACCTGGAAATGGTCGGCAGCCACCGCCATCAGTTGCGTATTCATGTGCTGTTCGACCTGGTGCTCGTCGAGCATGGTCAACATGGCATTCCTGGTAATGATGTCGAGATCGCGACCGGCGGCGTCCTGCATTTCGATTAATACCGCTTGCGCGCCGCGAGCGGTAAAATATTCGATGACGTCAAGGCCAACGGCGCCCGCGCCGACAACGGCGATGCGTTTGCCCTCGACATGGGTAAATTTCGCCAGATTGTCGATCATGCCGGTAATGGAAAAGACCTTGCCTTCCGCGGCGTCAATATTCTCCCGCAGTCCTGCAATAGGCGGCAGCAGGGGGGTTGAGCCGGTGGCATTGACGATCAGATGCGGACGCAGGGCGGAAACCGAGGCCACGTCTGCCCGTTTGCCGACCTGCAGCATCAGGTTGTCCAGCGCGGCGATGCGGTTTTTCATAAACTGCGGGAAATCCGCGATGCGTTTTTTCTCCGGCAGACGGGCGATATCGCTGGCGAGACCGCCGACGTGATTTTTCGCCTCCAGCAGCCAGGTGTGGCAGCCGACTTCCGCCGCGGTGCAGGCGGCCTCCATCCCGGCAGTGCCGGCGCCGATGACGACCACGTTCGTTTCGCGATTAACGTGCCGCGTTTTGTAGGTATCGCCGTGAATGATGTCCGGGTTAATTGAACAGCGCAGCGGGCGCGAGCGGGCGATGCGATGGTCGGCGCAGCCGATGTTGCAGGAGATGCATTTGCGCATCAGGCGTTCTTTACCGCTTTGCACCTTCTGCACCCACTCCGGCTCGGCAATCAGACCGCGACCAATGGCAATGAGATCGGCATCGCCGCTGGCGAGGATATCCTCGGCCACCTGCGGGGTACGGATATTGCCGGCGATGACCGTGGGCTTATGGAATTTATCGCGCACCGCGCGGGAGAGATAACGCTTCCAGCCATCCTCCAGCGACATCTGGTCGATTTGCAGATTCAGGTTGTCGTTCTGCGCCGCCGAGACGTTGATGATATCGACCTTCTCCTGGCAGAGCTCAAGGATGCGCAGAGAATCTTCGAGGCTATTGCCGCCCTTGAGGAAGTCGTCGGCGCTAATGCGCAGGCTGACCGGAAAACGCGGCCCGACGCAGGCGCGAACTTTATCGACAATCAGACTTAATATCCGGGTGCGGTTTTCGACGCTGCCGCCAAATTCATCGGTGCGCTTGTTAAATAGCGGCGATAAAAACTGGCTAATTAAATAGGAGTGGCCGGCATGAATTTCGACGCAGTCAAAACCCGCGCGACGAACACGCTCTGCGGCGTCACCGAATTTTTCCACCGCGTGATAAATTTCCTCATGGGTCATTGGCCGCGGAATATTACCGTGCTTTTTCGAGGGCGTCGTCGAGGAGGAGAGCGGTGTCTGACCTTCGAGGCGGTAGGCATAAGCCGAAGCGCCTGCGTGATTTAACTGAATGGATACGCAGGCGCCATGTTTATGCAGGGTCTCGGTTAATTTAAACAGCCGCGGGATATATTGATCGTTATCGATCCGCAGCTGGGTGGTGCCGTTGGAGGCGAAAGGAAAATCAATACAGATGTTTTCGATGGTGATAAGCCCGGTGCCGCCTTTGGCCCGCAGTTCGTAGTATTCCAGCTGTTCCTGCGAGACCTCGCCATTGAGCGTGGCCATATTGGTGCCCATCGGGGGCATAATAATGCGGTTTTTTAGCGTCATGCCGTTGATGGTCAACGGACTGAAAAGGTGCGGATAGTGGCTCATCTCTTCTCTCCACAGGAGGCCGGGAAGCCGCTATGCGGGGGCCCGGGCGTGTCCTTAGTTAATATTTCTCTGTGGGAAAAGATAGCGAGGCGAAAAATCGAAAAATAATGCTTTTTTTTGCTGTGAGCTATAGGGGTTCTCTATGAGATTAACGCTTTTTTTACATTGTTATATTTTTATATTAAACACTCGTACCTTATTTTTACTTGCAGTGAAGGGATAATACATAAACCGCGCAGGTCAGGGGGAGGAAAGCGGAATCATTCGTCTTTATCGCGTGGGGCAGGCCAACGTCATGGGCAGACGATCGGCGAAGCAATATTGTTTTTTGTGCGTGAGATCGCAATTTTCTGCCGCAATAAACTAAAAAGCCCGGTCAAATGACCGGGCGCGAAGATTAATTCATAAACGCCGGCAGCTTGTGCTCATAGTCGGAAATAGCCGCTTCATGTTGCAGCGTCAGGCCGATGCTATCCAGGCCATTGAGCATGCAGTGGCGACGGAAATCGTCGATCTTAAAGCTGTAGGTTTTATCCCCCGCTTTAACCACCTGCGCTTCCAGGTCCACTTCAAACGTAATGCCCGGGTTGGCCTGCACCAGTTTGAACAGCTCGTCGACCTGCTCATCGCTCAACGTCACCGGCAGCAGCTGATTGTTGAAGCTGTTGCCATAGAAAATATCGGCAAAGCTTGGGGCGATAACGACTTTAAAACCGTAATCGGTCAGCGCCCACGGCGCATGCTCGCGCGAGGAGCCACAGCCGAAGTTTTCCCGCGCCAGCAGGATAGATGCGCCTTTGTACTCAGGAAAGTTCAGCACGAACTCCGGGTTCGGCTGTTGACCTTTATCGTCGAGGAAGCGCCAGTCGTTGAACAGGTGCGCGCCAAAGCCGGTGCGGGTCACTTTCTGCAGAAACTGCTTGGGAATGATCGCGTCGGTATCGACGTTTGCAGCATCCAGCGGAACCACCAGGCCGGTATGTTGGGTTAATTTCTCTGCCATGATGGTCTCCTTACTTCAGATTACGGATATCGGCGAAATGGCCGGTCACAGCTGCCGCCGCGGCCATTGCCGGGCTCACCAGGTGCGTGCGTCCGCCGCGGCCCTGGCGGCCTTCAAAATTACGGTTGCTGGTGGAGGCGCAGCGCTCGCCCGGGTTCAGGCGGTCGTTGTTCATCGCCAGACACATAGAGCAGCCCGGTAAGCGCCACTCAAAGCCGGCTTCGATAAAGATCTTATCCAGGCCTTCCGCTTCCGCTTGCGCTTTCACCGGACCGGAACCCGGCACCACCAGCGCCTGGACGCCCGGCGCCACTTTACGCCCTTTGGCGATTTCCGCCGCCGCGCGCAAATCTTCGATACGCGAGTTGGTACAGGAGCCGATGAATACTTTATCGATAGCCACTTCCGTCAGCGGAATGCCGGATTTCAGCCCCATATAGGCCAGCGCTTTCTCGGCGCTGGCGCGTTCCACCGGGTCGCTGAACGACGCAGGATCGGGGATATTATCGCTGACCGAAATCACCTGGCCCGGGTTGGTGCCCCAGGTCACCTGCGGGGCAATCTCAGCCGCCTGCAGCGTCACTACGGTGTCAAATGTGGCGCCGTCGTCGGTTTTCAGGGTTTTCCAGTACGCCACCGCATCGTCAAAATCTTTGCCTTTCGGCGCGTGCAGACGGCCGCGTACGTAATTGAAGGTGGTTTCATCCGGCGCGACCAGGCCCGCTTTCGCGCCCATCTCGATCGCCATGTTGCACAGGGTCATGCGGCCTTCCATGCTCAGATCGCGGATCGCTTCGCCGCAGAACTCCACCACGTGGCCGGTGCCGCCGGCGCTGCCGGTTTTACCAATGATCGCCAACACGATATCTTTGGCGGTGATGCCCGGCGCCGCTTTGCCTTGCACTTCGATTTTCATGGTTTTCGCACGACCCTGTTTCAGGGTTTGGGTCGCCAGCACATGCTCTACTTCGGAGGTGCCGATGCCGAAGGCCAGCGCGCCGAAGGCGCCGTGGGTGGCGGTATGGGAGTCGCCGCACACAATGGTCATCCCCGGCAGGGTAACCCCTTGTTCCGGGCCCATCACGTGAACGATGCCCTGGTACGGGTGGTTCAGATCGTACAGCTCAACGCCGAACTCTTTACAGTTCTTAATCAGCTCCTGCATCTGAATGCGGGCCATCTCGCCGGACGCGTTAATATCTTTGGTCTGCGTCGAGACGTTGTGATCCATGGTGGCGAAGGTTTTACCCGGCTGGCGCACCTGGCGGCCGTGGGCGCGCAGGCCGTCAAAGGCCTGCGGGGAGGTGACTTCATGCACCAGATGGCGGTCGATATACAACAGCGGAGTTTCGTTTTGCGCCTCATACACCACGTGCGCATCAAACAATTTTTCGTATAACGTCTTCGCCATGATTACACCCCTTCTGCGACATAGCGGGCAATGATATCGCCCATTTCATCAGTGCTGACCGCTGCCGTGCCGCGCGCTAAATCGCCGGTACGAACGCCTTCCTCCAGAGCGCGGTTAATCGCGCTTTCAATCGCGCTCGCCGCCTCGTCAGCGTCGAGGCTATAGCGCAGCAGCAGCGCCAGGGAGAGGATCTGCGCGATCGGGTTAGCGATATTTTTGCCGGCGATATCCGGCGCCGAGCCGCCTGCTGGCTCGTACAGGCCGAAACCTTGTTCGTTGAGGCTGGCGGACGGCAGCATGCCCATCGAGCCGGTGATCATTGCGCACTCGTCGGAGAGGATGTCGCCGAACAGGTTGGAGCACAGCAGCACGTCGAACTGGGACGGATCTTTAATCAGCTGCATGGTGGCGTTATCGATATACATATGCGCCAGCTCAACGTCCGGATACTCCTTGCCGATCTCGGTGACGATTTCGCGCCACAGAATGGACGACTGCAGGACGTTGGCCTTATCGATGGAGGTCACTTTGTGACGACGTTTACGGGCGGATTCAAACGCGATGCGCGCGATACGTTCGATTTCAAAGCGGTGATACACCTCGGTATCAAAAGCTTTCTCATGCTGACCGCTGCCTTCGCGACCTTTCGGCTGGCCGAAGTAGATGCCGCCGGTCAGTTCGCGAACGCAGAGAATGTCGAAGCCGTTGGCGGCGATGTCGGCGCGCAGCGGGCAGAACTCTTCCAGCCCCTGATACAGTTTGGCCGGGCGCAGGTTGCTGAACAGTTTAAAGTGTTTACGCAGCGGCAGCAGAGCGCCGCGCTCTGGCTGTTCTGCGGGCGGCAGGTGTTCCCACTTCGGGCCGCCGACGGAGCCGAACAGGATCGCGTCCGCCTGCTCGCATCCGGCGACGGTCGCCTGCGGCAGGGGAGTTCCCTGACGGTCGATGGCCGCGCCGCCGACGTCGTACTGGCTGGTGGTAATGTGCATGGCAAAACGTTGGCGCACGGCTTCCAGTACTTTCATCGCCTGGTTCATCACTTCCGGGCCAATGCCATCACCCGGCAAAACGGCAATATGGTAATTCTTCGACATTACACGGTTTCCTTATTGTTCTCTTTATTCTGAGCTTTGCGTTGCAATTCTTTTTCGACTTCGGCGGCGCGCCAGATGTTGTTCAGCACGTGAACCATCGCTTTGGCTGACGACTCTACGATATCCGTTGCCAGACCAACGCCGTGGAAACGGCGACCGTTGTAGTCAACGACGATATCCACCTGGCCCAGGGCGTCTTTGCCGTGGCCTTTCGCGCTTAAGCCATATTTCACTAATTCAATGTTGTAATCGGTGACGCGGTTAATCGCCTGGTAGATAGCATCAACCGGACCGTTGCCGTTGGCGGCTTCCGTTTTGATCTCATCCCCACAGACCAGTTTGATCGAGGCGGTCGCGATATCGCTGGAGCCGGACTGAACGTTGAAGTAATCCAGGCGGAAATGCTCCGGCTCTTCCTGCTGCTTGTTGATAAAGGCCAGCGCTTCCAGATCGTAATCGAAGACCTGGCCTTTTTTGTCCGCCAGCTTCAGGAACGCGTCGTACAGGTGATCCAGGTTGTAATCGCTCTCCTGATAGCCCATCTCTTCCATCCGGTGTTTCACCGCCGCGCGGCCGGAGCGGGAAGTCAGGTTCAGCTGCACCTGGTTCAGGCCGATGGATTCCGGGGTCATGATTTCGTAGTTTTCGCGGTTCTTCAGCACGCCGTCCTGGTGGATACCGGAGGAGTGGGCGAAGGCGCCGGTGCCGACGATGGCTTTGTTCGCCGGGATCGGCATGTTGCAGATCTGGCTGACGGTCTGGCTGGTGCGCCAGATTTCATGGTGGTTGATATTGGTGTGCACGTTCATGATGTCTTTGCGCACTTTAATCGCCATGATGACCTCTTCCAGCGCGCAGTTGCCGGCGCGCTCGCCGATACCGTTCATCGCGCCTTCTACCTGGCGGGCTCCGGCGTGGACCGCGGCGAGGGCGTTGCCGACGGCAATACCCAGGTCATCATGGGTATGGACGGAGATAATGGCTTTGTCGATATTCGGTACGCGCTCATACAGGCCGCTGATAATGTTGGCGTACTCGAACGGCATGGTGTAGCCGACGGTATCCGGAATATTAATGGTGGTGGCGCCAGCGTTAATCGCGGCTTCCACGACGCGAGCCAGGTCAGCAATCGGCGTACGGCCGGCGTCTTCACAGGAGAACTCGACATCGTTAGTGTAGTTGCGCGCCCGCTTCACCATATAAACCGCACGCTCAATGACCTCATCCAGGGTGCTGCGCAGTTTGGTGGCGATATGCATCGGCGAGGTGGCGATGAAGGTGTGGATACGGAACGCTTCGGCCACCTTCAAGGATTCCGCCGCCACGTCGATATCTTTCTCGACGCAGCGCGCCAGGGCGCATACGCGGCTGTTTTTGATGGTGCGCGCGATGGTCTGCACGGATTCAAAATCGCCCGGAGAAGAAACCGGGAAACCGACTTCCATCACGTCAACACCCATGCGCTCGAGGGCCAGAGCGATCTGCAGCTTCTCTTTGACACTCAGGCTTGCCTGTAACGCTTGTTCGCCATCACGTAAGGTCGTATCGAAAATAATGACTTGCTGGCTCATGGTTTGGATCCTTAGTCTGTGTCCTGGCGCCTTGTTGACGAGCATAAAAAAACCCGCGCCAAGGCGCGGGTTTTATAGTCTTGCTGGAAGATGACTTAACGCTGAACGTCGCCCAACAGCCTACCGCGCAAATGGCATGCGTTTAGTAGTAGTAGGCTGGTGATGCGAGTGGTGCGAATCATTGCGTCAAACTCCAGATGAAATCGTTATGCTTTTAGAGTTACTGGATAGCCGTTTCAAAGTCAACCCCTGGCATGGAAAAAGCGTTTTTGGTCCGCAGCGTGAATTAGCTAATTGTGCTGATGTTAGCCCTTTTTTGCCGAAGATCCTATTTTGGACCTGCGGGGGCGCACAGGGATATGTTTCATTTGAAAATGTACTTTGCATTAAAGGCCTCGCTCACGATGCGCCGCGAGCGAAGCGGTCAAAAATCGCTATCTGAATGAAATAATTATATTTATTTTTCGTGTGAATATGTCTACCCCTTAGCGGATCTTTTTTCAATGATAAATAGTTGTTAATTTTATGGGGTGGAAAATAAAATACTTTATTATTGCTTAAGTTACAGTTAACCATTGGTGTTGTTTTTATTTTCCTGGATTATGGTTAGACTCATCTTCATTAAGTAACTCATATTGTTTGAGCAGTTTATTAATTCCGGTGGTACCGGTTTGACACTGCCACTCATAGCCTTGATATATTCCTAAAATACACCTTTGCTATTTTGCAAATGTCATTGGCATGATAAATGATATTTTCGGCGCTAATTATAGCGGTTTAGTAAAGGGAATTCATCGTGACGGCGGAACTAGATATGTTAATTGAAAGTCCAGAATATAAATCAGCCCCCGGACAGGAAGTCGTAAAACCTCAACTACGGATGGTTGATCTCAATCTGCTTACCGTTTTTGATGCGGTTATGCAGGAACAGAATATTACCCGTGCCGCCCATACGCTCGGCATGTCTCAACCGGCGGTGAGCAACGCGGTTTCACGTCTGAAAGTGATGTTTAATGATGAGCTGTTTGTACGCTATGGCCGCGGTATTCAGCCGACGGCGCGGGCCTATCAGCTGTTTGGCTCAGTGCGTCAGGCGCTGCAGCTGGTACAAAACGAATTGCCAGGCTCCGGTTTTGAACCCTTGAGCAGTGAGCGTGTTTTCAATCTGTGCGTCTGTAGCCCGCTGGATAACATCCTGACGTCGGTAATTTTTAATAAAGTCGCCGAAATCGCGCCCAATATTCATTTAGTCTTTAAATCAGCGCTTAATCAAAATACGGAACATCAGTTACGTTATCAGGAAACGGAATTTGTGATCGGTTATGAAGAGTTTCGTCGTCCTGAGTTTGCCTGTGTACCGCTATTCAAAGATGAAATGGTTCTGGTGGCTAGTCGCAACCATCCGCGTATCTCCGGACCGGTGATGGAGGCTGATATTTATCGCGAGGAGCATGCCGCGGTGGCTCTCGATCGGTATGCCTCATTCAGTCTGCCGTGGTATGACACGGCCGATAAACAAGCGCGCATCGCATATCAAGGTAATGCGATGGTCAGCGTATTAAACGTGGTGTCGCAAACGCAGATGGTGGCCATTGCGCCGCGCTGGCTGGCAAATGAGTTTGCCGATAAGTTAGCGCTGCAAATATTACCTCTGCCGCTGAAGGTGAATAGCCGGACCTGCTATCTCTCCTGGCACGAAGCGGCGGGTCGCGATAAAGGTCATCAGTGGATGGAAGAGCTGCTGGTGGATATTTGTCAGCGCTGAGCCGATGGCAATAAGCATGAAAGGGGCTTCGGCTCCTTTTTTTATATGATTTAATTACAATAATGCAGAATTTTATGCTGTTTACCCTTTCGGTTGCTCTTCGCCCGTTAACAAAAAATGGATCAATTCCTGCTATCGCGCCTTTTCTCCGAGTATTTACTATTCTCTTTTCTTATATCTGAAGCATTCCACCATATTTTCCTCTCTCCGCTTGTTTTTCTTCTTATTCTACTTAGAAAGCATCTCCGGTGGCGAATTGCCTGCCTGCTGGCGAGCAGTTATGGTAGTGGCATGCAGTCCATTCACCTCAGTGCGGAGGGGTACTCCTTCGCATCGTGCGAGCGCGCGGAAATTGAGTTCCGCTGTCGTAAAACAATAAGCCTGGAGGCAAACCATGGAGATGTTGTCAGGAGCCGAGATGGTCGTCCAATCGCTTGTCGATCAGGGCGTCAAGCAAGTATTCGGCTATCCCGGAGGCGCAGTCCTCGATATCTATGATGCGTTACATACCCTTGGCGGTATCGATCATGTGCTGGTTCGCCACGAGCAGGCGGCGGTGCATATGGCGGATGGCCTGGCGCGAGCGACCGGGGAGGTCGGTGTGGTGCTGGTGACCTCAGGGCCTGGGGCGACGAACGCCATCACCGGTATCGCGACGGCCTATATGGACTCTATCCCGCTGGTGATCCTCTCCGGGCAAGTGGCGACATCGCTTATCGGCTACGATGCCTTCCAGGAGTGCGACATGGTGGGGATTTCCCGCCCGGTGGTGAAGCACAGTTTCCTGGTGAAGCAGACCGAAGATATTCCCGGCGTGCTGAAGAAAGCCTTCTGGCTGGCGGCCAGCGGTCGCCCCGGGCCGGTGGTGGTCGATCTGCCGAAGGATATACTCAATCCGGCGAAGAAACTGCCGTACGTCTGGCCAGACGCGGTCAGCATGCGCTCGTATAACCCGACGACCAGCGGTCATAAAGGCCAGATCAAACGCGCCCTGCAGACCCTGGTGGCGGCGAGCAAGCCGGTCGTCTACGTCGGCGGCGGGGCGATCAATGCGCATTGCGAACCTCAGCTGCGCGAGCTGGTGGAAAAGCTGAAGCTGCCGGTGGCCTCCTCCCTGATGGGGCTGGGCGCTTTCCCGGCGACGCACTCGCAGGCGCTGGGGATGCTGGGCATGCACGGCACTTATGAAGCCAACATGACCATGCACCATTCAGACGTGATTTTTGCCGTCGGCGTTCGCTTTGACGATCGGACCACCAATAACCTGGCCAAATACTGTCCGAACGCGACTGTGCTGCATATCGATATCGATCCGACCTCAATCTCGAAAACCGTGCCAGCAGATGTGCCGATCGTCGGCGATGCCCGACTGGTGCTGGAGCAGATGCTGGAGCTGCTGGAGCAGGAAGAGGCGCAGCAGCCGCTGGACGACATTCGCGACTGGTGGCAGCAGATTGAGCAGTGGCGCGCCCGCCATTGCCTGCGCTACGACGACCAGAGCGACAAGATCAAACCGCAGGCGGTGATAGAAACGATCTGGCGCCTGACTCAGGGCGATGCCTATGTCACTTCCGATGTGGGTCAGCACCAGATGTTCGCCGCCCTCTATTACCCCTTCGACAAGCCGCGGCGCTGGATTAACTCCGGTGGCCTCGGCACCATGGGCTTTGGCCTACCGGCTGCGCTGGGGGTCAAAATGGCTCTGCCGGACGAAATGGTCGTCTGCGTGACCGGTGACGGCAGTATCCAGATGAACATTCAGGAACTCTCTACTGCGCTGCAGTATGAGCTGCCGGTCCTGGTGCTTAACCTTAACAACCGCTATCTGGGGATGGTGAAGCAGTGGCAGGATATGCTCTATTCCGGGCGCCACTCGCAGTCCTATATGGAGTCGCTGCCGGACTTCGTTCGTCTGGCGGAAGCCTACGGCCACGTTGGGATCCGCATCAGCGAGCCGCAGGAGCTGGAGACGAAGCTTGCAGAAGCCCTGGAGCAGGTGCGACAGCGCCGGCTGGTGTTTGTCGATGTCACCGTCGACGGCAGTGAGCATGTGTACCCCATGCAGATCCGCGGCGGCGGCATGGATGAAATGTGGTTGAGCAAAACGGAGAGGACCTGATTATGCGCCGGATATTATCGGTATTACTGGAAAACGAATCGGGCGCATTGTCCCGCGTTATCGGCCTCTTTTCCCAGCGCGGCTATAATATAGAAAGCCTGACTGTCGCCCCGACGGACGATCCGACCCTCTCCAGGATGACCATCCAGACCGTGGGCGATGAAAAAGCGATCGAGCAGATTGAAAAGCAGCTGCACAAGCTGGTGGATGTTCTGCGGGTCAGCGAGCTGGGGCAGGGGGCTCATGTCGAACGCGAAATCATGCTGGTGAAGGTCCAGGCCAGCGGTTACGGCCGTGAAGAAGTGAAGCGCAACACCGAAATCTTTCGTGGACAGATTATCGACGTGACGCCTTCTATCTATACCGTTCAACTCGCCGGCACCAGCGATAAGCTCGACGCTTTCCTGGCCTCCCTGCGCGATGTCGCTCGGATCGTGGAAGTGGCTCGCTCCGGCGTGGTCGGCCTGTCTCGCGGTGATAAAATCATGCGCTGAGGATCGGGAACTGATGCAAAAATAGCCCGGCAGCGACTGTCGGGCTTTTTTTTTGCGAAATCAGTAGGAACTGTAAGCGAAAGCGGTTGCTGCGCTAACTATTCTGCGCTTAGATGTTATAAAAAGGGTTCCATACCTGAATAATGGTTATGTTTGGCACTTCTTACCCAAGGGGCAATTGTGAAACTGGATGAAATCGCCCGGCTGGCCGGTGTTTCAAGAACCACCGCGAGCTATGTGATTAATGGCAAAGCGAAGCAGTACCGCGTAAGCGACAAAACGGTCGAAAAAGTGATGGCTGTCGTGCGAGAGCACAACTATCACCCGAATGCGGTCGCTGCTGGCCTGCGTGCAGGACGCACACGCTCTATCGGTCTGGTGATCCCGGATCTGGAGAACACCAGCTATACCCGCATTGCAAATTATCTGGAGCGGCAGGCGCGCCAGCGCGGCTATCAGTTGCTGATTGCCTGCTCGGAGGATCAGCCCGATAACGAAATGCGCTGTATCGAGCATCTGCTACAGCGCCAGGTGGACGCCATCATTGTTTCCACCTCGCTGCCGCCGGAGCACCCTTTTTATCAGCGCTGGGCTAACGATCCGTTTCCGATTGTCGCCCTCGACCGCGCCCTTGACCGCGAGCACTTCACCAGCGTCGTCGGCGCTGACCAGGATGATGCCGAGATGCTCGCCGCCGAGTTGCGGACTTTTCCCGGCGAAACGGTGCTTTATCTGGGCGCGCTGCCGGAACTGTCGGTGAGCTTCCTGCGCGAGCAAGGCTTCCGTAAAGCCTGGCAGGACGATCCGCGTGAGGTGCATTATCTCTATGCCAACAGCTACGAGCGAGAAGCGGCGGCCCAGCTGTTTGAGAAATGGCTTGAAACCCATCCGATGCCGCAGGCGCTGTTCACCACCTCTTTCCCGTTGCTGCAGGGCGTCATGGATGTGACGCTGCGCCGTGAGGGTAAACTGCCTTCCGAGCTGGCGATCGCCACCTTCGGCGATAATGAGCTGCTCGATTTCCTGCAGTGTCCGGTACTGGCCGTGGCCCAGCGCCATCGCGATGTCGCTGAGCGGGTGCTCGAGATCGTCCTCGCCAGCCTCGATGAACCGCGCAAGCCGAAGCCGGGCCTCAGCCGTATTCGTCGTAATCTTTATCGCCGCGGCAGCCTGAATCGCCGTTAAGGGCGCAATATCGTCAGCACCCAGGATTAATCCTGGCAGGCCTGCCAGAGAGCAGGCCGCTGGTGATAAATCAGGCAACTGACGTCCAGAATGCAAAACTGAATATATTTCAGACAAATCCCTAAACTTCTTTACGCGTTATTTTGTTTTATTCGCTGGCAATCGTTTTGCGACTCAAAACGGGACACAAAAAATGATTGTGCCGGCTTTAATTGTATTATTTTGTTACATTCACCAGGTTAATTGCTGAATTAACACCCATTTTGTTAGCCCCAACCTTTCTCTCCTGCCTTATCCCGCGCCTGGTCAGCCCTTCAGCCAGCAACAGGTACTGTTAACGGCCGGCATAATGGCCTAAAATGCCGCTCGCGTCGCAAACTGACACTTTATATTTTCCCGCCGAAGATATTTTGATGTTTATAACTGTTACGAGTTTGTTGGTTATTTTCTTACACGTATTCATAACGTTAATTTGCCTCGCCTGTTGATGATTTTTTCATCAGGGCTAATGTCGGCTGTAAATAATGGGTTTTTGAGCTCCGTTGGCATTCGTGCTGGCTTGACAAGCTTTTCCTCCGCTCCGTAAACTCCTTGTGGTGGGAATTTGTGGGATAAAGTGGCGAAAAGGGGTGAGGCTGGCATGTTCCGTGGAGCAACGTTAGTCAATCTCGACAGCAAAGGCCGCCTGGCCGTGCCAACGCGCTATCGCGATGGGCTGATCGAGGACGCTGCCGGTCAATTGGTATGCACCATTGACATTCATCACCCGTGCCTGCTGCTTTATCCATTGCCTGAATGGGAAGTCATCGAGCAGAAATTGTCGCGTTTATCGAGCATGAATCCCGTTGAGCGGCGCGTACAGCGTTTGCTTCTGGGTCATGCCAGCGAATGTCAGATGGATAATGCCGGTCGCTTGCTGATAGCGCCGGTGTTACGGCAGCATGCCGGGCTGACAAAAGAAGTGATGCTGGTCGGGCAGTTTAATAAATTTGAACTGTGGGACGAAACGACCTGGTATCAACGGGTCAAGGAAGATATCGACGCTGAGCAGTCCGCGACCGGTGAACTGTCGGAGCGCCTGCAGGATTTGTCTTTATAAAAATGATGGAAAATTTTAAACACACTACGGTACTTCTGGATGAAGCCGTCAACGGCCTCAATATTCGTCCAGACGGTATCTATATTGATGGTACCTTTGGTCGCGGCGGTCACTCGCGCCTGATCCTCTCCCAACTGGGAGCGGAAGGACGCTTGCTGGCAATCGATCGCGATCCTCAGGCGATTGCCGTCGCGCAAACCATCGATGATCCCCGCTTTTCCATCGTACATGGTCCATTTTCACAGCTTGCTGAGTACGTCGGCGAGCGCAATCTTACCGGTAAGATCGACGGCATTCTGCTCGATCTTGGCGTCTCTTCCCCGCAGCTTGACGATGCGGAACGCGGCTTTTCCTTTATGCGCGACGGGCCGCTGGATATGCGCATGGATCCGACCCGCGGTCAGTCCGCGGCCGAATGGCTGCAGACCGCTGAAGAAGCGGATATCGCCTGGGTGATTAAAACCTTCGGCGAAGAGCGTTTCGGTAAACGGATCGCCCGCGCGATCGTCGAACGTAATCGCATTGCACCGATGACCCGCACCAAAGAGCTGGCGGAGGTCATCGCCGCGGCGATGCCGGTAAAAGATAAGCACAAACATCCCGCGACCCGTACCTTCCAGGCGGTGCGCATTTGGGTAAACAGTGAACTGGAGGAGATAGAGCAGGCGCTAAAAAGCTCGCTCAGCGTGCTGGCCCCGGGCGGGCGGCTGTCGATCATTAGTTTTCATTCGCTGGAAGATCGCATTGTAAAGCGCTTTATGCGTGAGCAAAGCCGCGGTCCGCAGGTTCCGGCGGGAATACCGATGACCGAATCGCAGCTCAAAAAACTGGGCGGCCGTGAGTTACGAGCACTAGGCAAGTTGATGCCGGGCGAAGAAGAGGTGGCAGAGAATCCACGTGCCCGTAGTTCAGTGCTGCGTATCGCAGAGAGGACGAACGCATGATCGGCAGAGTGACAGAGGCCTTAAGCAAAGTTAAAGGGTCGATTGGAAGCAACGAGCGCCATGCTTTGCCTGGCGTGATCGGGGACGACCTTCTGCGGTTTGGGAAACTGCCACTCTGCCTGTTCATTTGCATCATTATTACGGCGATTACCGTGGTCACCACCGCGCACCACACGCGCCTGTTGACCGCGCAGCGTGAACAACTGGTTCTGGAACGCGACGCCCTGGACATTGAGTGGCGCAACCTGATCCTCGAAGAGAACGCGCTCGGCGATCACAGTCGGGTTGAACGGATCGCGACCGAGAAGTTGCAGATGCAACACGTCGATCCATCACAAGAAAATATCGTTGTACAGAAATAAGGATTATTGCGACGGATGAAAGCAGCGCCAAAAACGCCAAAAGCAAAACGTCAGGAAGAACAGGCCAACTTTATCAGTTGGCGTTTTGCGTTGCTGTGCGGCTGCATTCTGCTGGCGCTGACTTTCCTGCTGGGGCGCGTTGCCTGGCTACAGGTGGTCAGCCCGGATATGCTGGTGCGTCAGGGCGATATGCGTTCCCTGCGCGTACAGGAAGTGTCCACCGCGCGCGGGATGATTACCGACCGCTCTGGACGTCCGCTGGCGGTCAGCGTGCCGGTGAAAGCTATCTGGGCCGATCCGAAAGAACTCCATGATGCCGGCGGGGTAACCCTGGATACGCGCTGGAAGGCGCTGGCGGATGCCCTCAATATGCCGCTGGATCAGCTGGCGACGCGCATCAATACCAATCCGCGGATGCGTTTCATCTATCTGGCGCGTCAGGTTAACCCTGACATGGCCGACTACATCAAAAAACTGAAGCTGCCGGGCATTCATCTGCGTGAAGAATCCCGTCGTTACTACCCTTCCGGGGAAGTGACCGCTCACCTCATCGGTTTTACCAACGTCGACAGCCAGGGGATTGAAGGGGTCGAAAAAAGCTTTGATAAATGGCTCACCGGCCAGCCGGGCGAGCGTATCGTGCGTAAAGACCGCTATGGCCGGGTAATTGAAGACATCTCTTCCACCGACAGCCAGGCGGCGCACAACCTGGCGCTGAGTATCGACGAGCGTCTGCAGGCGCTGGTCTATCGTGAGCTGAACAACGCCGTGGCCTTTAACAAAGCCGAGTCCGGCAGCGCGGTGTTAGTGGACGTGAACACCGGCGAAGTGCTGGCGATGGCCAACAGCCCGTCCTACAACCCAAACAACTTCGCCGGCACGGCGAAAGACACCATGCGTAACCGCGCCATCACCGACGTCTTCGAACCGGGTTCGACGGTGAAGCCGATGGTGGTGATGACGGCGCTGCAGCGCGGTATCGTCAACGAAAATACCGTGCTCAATACCGTGCCTTATCGAATTAACGGCCACGAAATTAAAGACGTGGCGCGCTACAGCGAATTGACCCTGACCGGGGTGCTACAGAAGTCGAGTAACGTCGGTGTTTCTAAGCTGGCGTTAGCGATGCCGTCCTCAGCGTTAGTAGATACTTACTCACGTTTTGGGCTTGGAAAGGCGACCAATTTGGGGTTGGTCGGAGAACGCAGTGGCTTATATCCTCAAAAACAACGGTGGTCTGACATAGAGAGGGCCACCTTTTCTTTCGGCTACGGGCTAATGGTAACCCCGTTACAGTTAGCGCGAGTCTACGCAACGATTGGCAGCTACGGCATCTATCGCCCGCTGTCGATTACCAAAGTTGATCCACCGGTTCCGGGCGAGCGTGTCTTCCCGGAATCACTCGTTCGTACCGTCGTTCATATGATGGAAAGCGTGGCGCTGCCCGGCGGCGGCGGCGTGAAAGCGGCGATCAAAGGCTATCGCATCGCGATTAAAACCGGTACGGCGAAAAAAGTGGGGCCGGATGGCCGCTATATCAACAAATATATTGCTTACACCGCAGGCGTTGCGCCCGCCAGCCATCCGCGCTTTGCGCTGGTGGTGGTGATCAACGACCCGCAGGCAGGTAAATACTACGGTGGCGCCGTTTCCGCGCCGGTGTTCGGTGCCATCATGGGCGGCGTATTGCGCACCATGAACATCGAACCGGATGCGCTGGCAACGGGCGAAAAAAGTGAATTTGTAATTAATCAAGGCGAGGGAACAGGTGGCAGATCGTAATTTGCGCGACCTTCTCGCTCCATGGGTGCCAAACGCACCGGAGCGCATTCTGCGAGAGATGACGCTGGACAGCCGGGTGGCGGCTTCCGGCGATCTCTTTATCGCGGTACAGGGTCATCAGGCGGACGGGCGTCGTTATATCCCGCAGGCGATAGCGCAAGGTGTGGCTGCCATTATTGCTGAAGCGCAGGGCGAAGCGAAAGACGGTGAGATCCGTGAAATGCACGGCGTGCCGGTTATCTACCTGAGCCAGCTTAACGAACGTTTATCGGCGCTGGCCGGGCGTTTTTATCATCAGCCGTCGCAGCAGCTGCGTCTGGTGGGCGTGACCGGTACCAACGGCAAAACCACCACCACCCAGCTTCTGGCGCAATGGGCGAAACTGCTCGGCGAAACCAGCGCGGTGATGGGGACCGTCGGCAACGGGCTGCTGGATAAAGTGGTGCCGAGCGAAAACACCACCGGCTCTGCGGTCGATGTTCAGCATGTGCTTTCCGGCCTGGTCGAGCAGGGGGCAACCTTCGGCGCGATGGAAGTCTCTTCCCACGGGCTGGTGCAGCACCGCGTGGCGGCCGTGCAGTTTGCCGCCTCGGTATTTACCAACCTGAGCCGCGACCACCTCGACTACCATGGCGATATGGCGCACTACGAAGCGGCGAAATGGCTGCTGTACTCCACCCACCATTGCGGCCAGGCCATCGTCAACGCTGACGATGAAGTCGGTCGTCGCTGGCTGGCGAAGCTGCCGGACGCGGTGGCGGTGTCGATGGAAGATCATATCAATCCGAACTGCCACGGCCGCTGGCTGAAGGCCACCGCGGTCAACTATCACGACAGCGGCGCCACCATCCAGTTTGACTCCAGCTGGGGCAACGGTGAAATCGAAAGTCGCCTGATGGGCGCCTTTAACGTCAGCAACCTGCTGCTGGCGCTGGCCACGCTGCTGGCGCTGGGCTATCCGCTGGCCGATCTGCTGAAAACGGCGGCTCGTTTACAGCCGGTATGCGGCCGTATGGAAGTGTTCAGCGCGCCCGGTAAACCGGCCGTGGTGGTGGATTATGCCCATACGCCTGACGCGCTGGAAAAAGCGCTGCAGGCCGCGCGCCTGCACTGCAGCGGCAAGCTGTGGTGCGTCTTCGGCTGCGGCGGAGACCGCGACAAAGGCAAGCGTCCGCTGATGGGGGCGATTGCTGAAGAGTTCGCCGATATCGTGGTCGTCACTGACGACAACCCGCGTACCGAAGAGCCGCGGGCGATTATCAACGATATTCTGGCCGGCATGCTTGATGCAGGTCATGCAAAAGTGATGGAAGGCCGTGCGGAAGCGGTGACCAACGCCGTGATGCAGGCGCAGGAGAACGACGTGGTGCTGGTGGCGGGTAAAGGCCATGAAGATTACCAGATCGTCGGCAACCGTCGTCTGGATTATTCCGACCGCGTCACCGTCGCGCGTCTGCTGGGAGCGGTAGCATGATTCGCTTTACGTTAAGCCAGCTCGCCGCGATCGCTCATGGCGAACGGCAGGGTAGCGATATCGCTATCGACGAGGTGACCACCGACACCCGTAAAGTCACGGCGGGCTGCCTGTTTGTGGCGCTGAAAGGCGAGCGTTTCGACGCCCATGATTTTGTCGAACAGGCGAAAGCGGCAGGCGCCGGCGCGCTGCTGGTGAGCCGTCCGCTGCCCTGCGATCTCCCGCAGGTGATCGTGAAAGATACCCGGCAGGCTTTCGGCGAGTTGGCCGCCTGGGTACGTCAGCAGGTGCCGACCCGCGTCGTCGCCCTGACCGGCTCGTCCGGTAAAACCTCGGTCAAAGAGATGACCGCGGCGATCCTCAGCCAGTGCGGCAGCACGCTGTATACCGCCGGCAACCTGAACAACGATATCGGCGTACCGATGACCCTGCTGCGTCTGACCAAAGAACATCAGTACGCGGTGATTGAGCTTGGCGCCAACCACCAGGGCGAAATCGCCTGGACCGTCAGCCTGACGCGTCCGGAAGCGGCGCTGGTCAACAACCTTGCCGCCGCGCACCTTGAAGGTTTCGGTTCGCTGGCGGGCGTGGCGAAGGCGAAGGGCGAAATCTATACCGGTCTGCCGGAAAACGGCATCGCCATTCTCAATGCCGACAACAACGACTGGCTGAACTGGCAGGCGGTGATTGGCGATCGCAAAGTGTGGCGCTTCTCGCCGAACGCGGCCAACAGCGATTTCACCGCGACTAACGTGCAGATCACCAGCCACGGCACCGAATTTACGCTGCAGACCCCAACCGGCAACGTTGACGTACTGCTGCCGCTGCCGGGACGCCACAACATCGCTAACGCGCTGGCGGCGACCTCGCTGGCGATGGCGGTAGGCGCCGATCTGGCGGCGGTGAAAGCCGGTCTGGCGCAACTGCAGGCCGTTCCGGGACGTCTGTTCCCGATCCGCCTGACCGAGAGCCAGCTGCTGCTGGATGACTCCTATAACGCTAACGTCGGTTCGATGACCGCGGCGGTGCAGGTGCTGTCAGAGATGCCCGGCTTCCGGACGATGGTGGTCGGCGATATGGCGGAGCTTGGCGCGGAAAGCGCGGCTTGCCATCGTGAAGTCGGCGAAGCGGCGAAAGCGGCAGGGCTGGATTGCGTTCTCAGCGTCGGCGCCTTGAGCGCGGATATCAGCCGCGCCAGCGGCGTGGGCGAACATTTTAACGATAAAGCCGCCGTGGTGGCTCGCCTGCGCGAGCTGCTGGCGGAGCATAAGATAATGACCATTTTAGTGAAGGGTTCACGTAGTGCCGCCATGGAAGAGGTAGTACGCGCATTACAGGAGACTGGGACATGTTAGTATGGCTGGCCGAACATTTGGTCAAATATTATTCCGGCTTTAACGTCTTTTCGTATTTGACGTTTCGCGCCATCGTCAGCCTGCTGACCGCGCTGTTCATCTCTCTGTGGATGGGCCCGCGCATGATCGCCCGTCTGCAAAAACTCTCCTTCGGCCAGGTGGTTCGTAACGACGGTCCGGAGTCCCACTTCAGCAAACGCGGCACGCCGACCATGGGGGGGATCATGATCCTCACTGCGATCACCGTGTCAGTGCTGCTGTGGGCTTACCCCTCCAACCCGTACGTCTGGTGCGTGCTGACGGTATTAATCGGCTACGGGATCATCGGCTTCGTTGATGACTACCGTAAAGTGGTGCGCAAAGACACCAAAGGCCTGATCGCCCGCTGGAAGTATTTCTGGATGTCGGTGATCGCGCTGGGCGTGGCGTTCGCGCTCTATCTGGCCGGGAAAGACACCCCGGCGACCGAGCTGGTGGTGCCGTTCTTTAAAGACGTCATGCCGCAGCTGGGGCTGTTCTATATCCTGCTGGCCTACTTCGTGATCGTCGGCACCGGCAATGCGGTTAACCTGACCGACGGTCTCGACGGCCTGGCGATCATGCCCACCGTCTTCGTCGCGGCGGGTTTTGCGCTGGTGGCGTGGGCGACCGGTAACATGAATTTCGCCAACTACCTGCACATCCCCTATCTGCGCCACGCCGGCGAACTGGTGATCGTCTGTACGGCGATCGTCGGCGCGGGGCTGGGCTTTCTGTGGTTTAACACCTATCCGGCGCAGGTCTTTATGGGCGACGTCGGTTCGCTGGCGCTCGGCGGCGCGCTGGGCATTATCGCCGTGCTGCTGCGTCAGGAATTCCTGCTGGTGATTATGGGCGGCGTTTTCGTGGTGGAGACCCTGTCGGTGATCCTGCAGGTCGGCTCCTTTAAGCTGCGCGGTCAGCGTATCTTCCGCATGGCGCCGATCCACCACCACTATGAACTGAAAGGCTGGCCGGAGCCGCGCGTTATCGTGCGCTTCTGGATTATTTCGCTGATGCTGGTGCTGATTGGCCTGGCGACGCTGAAGGTACGTTAATCATGGCAGATTATCAGGGTAAAAAAGTCGTCATTATTGGGCTGGGCATGACCGGCCTGTCATGCGTGGACTTTTTCATGGCGCGCGGCGTAACCCCGCGCGTGATGGACACCCGCGTCGCGCCTCCCGGGCTGGATAAATTGCCTGAATCGGTCGAATGCCATGTCGGCGGCCTCAATGATACCTGGCTGCTGGCGGCGGATCTGATTGTCGCCAGTCCCGGCATCGCGCTGGCTCATCCTTCGTTGAGCGCGGCGGCGGACGCTGGCGTAGAGATCGTTGGCGATATCGAACTGTTCTGCCGCGAAGCGCAGGCGCCGATCATCGCCATTACCGGCTCGAACGGCAAAAGCACCGTCACCACCCTGGTGGGCGAGATGGCGAAAGCGGCCGGGGTTAACGTCGGCGTGGGCGGCAATATCGGCCTGCCGGCGCTGATGCTGCTGGATACCGATCGTGAGCTGTATGTCCTGGAGCTCTCCAGCTTCCAGCTGGAAACCACCTCCAGCCTGCAGGCGGTGGCGGCAACCATCCTCAACGTGACTGAGGACCATATGGACCGCTACCCGCTGGGGCTGCAGCAGTATCGCGCCGCGAAGCTGCGGATTTACGAGAATGCGAAGACCTGCGTGGTCAACGCGGACGATGCGCTCACCATGCCGGTACGCGGCGCGGACGATCGCTGCATCAGCTTTGGCGTCGATGTCGGTGACTACCACCTTAACCGTCAGCAGGGCGAGACCTGGCTGCGCGTTAAAGGTGAGAAAGTCCTCAATGTAAAAGAGATGTCTATCACGGGTCAGCATAACTACAGCAACGCCCTGGCGGCGCTGGCGCTGGCCGATGCCGCGGGCCTGCCGCGTGCCAGCAGCCTGAAGGCGCTGACCACCTTTACCGGCCTGGCGCATCGCTTCCAGCTGGTGCTGGATCACAACGGCGTGCGCTGGATTAACGACTCGAAGGCAACCAACGTCGGCAGTACCGAGGCGGCGCTGAACGGCCTGCAGCTTGATGGCACGCTGTATCTGCTGCTGGGCGGCGACGGCAAGTCCGCTGATTTCACCCCGCTGAAGCGCTACCTTGGCGGCGATCGTATCCGCCTGTACTGCTTTGGTCGCGATGGCGCCGAGCTCGCCGAGCTGCGTCCTGAGGTGGCGGTACAAACTGAAACCATGGAACAGGCGATGCGTCAGATAGCGCCCCTGGTGAAAGCGGGCGACATGGTTCTCCTGTCGCCGGCCTGCGCCAGCCTGGATCAGTTTAAGAACTTTGAACAACGGGGCGAGATGTTTGCCCGCCTGGCGAAGGAGTTAGGTTGATGCGTTTCTCTCTCCCACGCCTGAGAATGCCGCAACTGAGCTTGCCTCGGTTGAGACTGCCGCGACTGCCGGGGATGTTTATCTTCGCCTGGCTGTTCGCCGCGCTGAAAGGCTGGGTGATGGGCTCGCGCCCAAAAGATAACGACAGTCTGGTGATGTATGACCGGATGCTGCTGTGGCTGACCTTCGGCCTGGCGGCGATCGGCTTTATTATGGTGACCTCGGCGTCAATGCCGGTGGGGCAGCGTCTGGCGAACGATCCTTTCCTCTTCGCCAAGCGTGACGGCCTGTACATTGTGCTGGCCTTTGTCCTCGCGCTGGTGACGCTGCGACTGCCGATGGATTTCTGGCAGCGCCACAGTACCGCGATGCTGATCGCCTCGATCGTCATGCTGCTGATCGTGCTGGTGGTGGGTAGCTCGGTAAACGGTGCATCGCGCTGGATCGCCCTCGGTCCGCTGCGCATTCAGCCGGCGGAGTTCACCAAGCTGTCGCTGTTCTGCTACATCGCCAACTATCTGGTGCGTAAAGCTGATGAAGTGCGCAACAACCTGCGCGGCTTCTTAAAACCGATGGGCGTGATTTTCGTGCTGGCGATCCTGCTGCTGGCGCAGCCTGACCTCGGTACGGTGGTGGTGCTGTTCGTCACCACGCTGGCGATGCTGTTCCTCGCGGGGGCCAAGCTGTGGCAGTTCATCGCCATTATCGGCATGGGCATCTCGGCGGTGGTCCTGTTGATCCTCGCCGAACCGTACCGTATTCGCCGCGTGACCTCCTTCTGGAACCCGTGGGAAGACCCGTTCGGCAGCGGCTACCAGCTGACCCAGTCGCTGATGGCCTTTGGCCGCGGCGAGATGTGGGGGCAGGGACTCGGTAACTCGGTGCAAAAACTGGAGTATTTGCCGGAAGCGCACACTGACTTTATCTTCGCCATCATCGGCGAAGAACTCGGTTATATCGGTGTGGTACTGGCGCTTTTAATGGTATTCTTCGTCGCTTTCCGCGCCATGTCGATTGGCCGAAAAGCGCTGGAGATCGATCATCGCTTCTCCGGCTTCCTCGCCTGTGCGATTGGTATCTGGTTTAGCTTCCAGGCGTTAGTTAACGTCGGGGCGGCGGCGGGGATGCTGCCGACGAAAGGTCTGACGCTGCCGCTGATCAGTTATGGTGGTTCCAGTCTGCTGATTATGTCGACGGCCATCATGTTGTTGTTGCGAATTGATTATGAAACGCGTCTGGAAAAAGCCCAGGCGTTTACACGGGGTGTTCGATGAGCGGTCAGGAAAAGCGGTTGATGGTGATGGCGGGCGGTACCGGCGGGCATGTGTTCCCGGGACTGGCGGTCGCGCACCATCTAATGGACCAGGGCTGGCAGGTTCGCTGGCTGGGTACCGCCGATCGTATGGAAGCGGATTTAGTGCCGAAAAACGGCATCGAGATTGATTTTATCCGTATCTCCGGCCTGCGTGGCAAAGGGATTAAAGCACAGCTGCTGGCGCCGGTGCGGATCTTCAACGCCTGGCGTCAGGCGCGGGCGATCATGAAGCGTTTCCAGCCGGACGTGGTGCTGGGCATGGGCGGCTATGTGTCCGGGCCTGGCGGTCTGGCGGCGTGGTCGCTGGGGATCCCGGTGGTCCTCCACGAGCAAAACGGCATTGCCGGCCTGACCAACAAGTGGCTGGCGAAGATTGCGAAGAAAGTGATGCAGGCGTTTCCCGGCGCCTTTCCGCATGCGGACGTGGTCGGGAATCCGGTGCGCACCGATGTGCTGGCGCTGCCGCTGCCGGGGCAGCGTCTGGTGGGCCGTCAGGGGCCGATTCGCGTACTGGTGGTCGGTGGCTCTCAGGGCGCGCGCGTCCTGAACCAGACCATGCCGCAGGTGGCGGCGAAGCTCGGCGATACGGTGACCATCTGGCATCAGAGCGGTAAAGGCGGCCAGCAAACCGTGCAGCAGGCCTATGCCGCCGCGGGGCAGCCGCAGCATAAAGTGACGGAATTTATTGATGATATGGCCGCGGCGTATGCCTGGGCAGATGTCGTGGTTTGCCGTTCCGGCGCGCTGACGGTCAGCGAAATCGCGGCCGCAGGCTTACCGGCGCTGTTTGTACCGTTCCAGCACAAAGATCGTCAGCAGTACTGGAATGCGCTGCCGCTGGAGAAAGCCGGCGCGGCGAAAATTCTCGAACAGCCGGCGTTCACGGTAGAGGCGGTAGCCTCTACTCTGGCGAGCTGGGATCGGGAAACCTTGCTGGATATGGCGGAACGAGCGCGTGGCGCTTCGATTCCGGACGCTACCGAGCGGGTAGCAGAAGAGGTCAGCGCCGTAGCTTTGGCGCGCTAATTGCGGTGATTTTCACCGCCCGAATACAGAAGTTGATGGCGTAAAGAATGAATACACAAGATTTGGCAAAACTGCGTTCCATAGTGCCCGAGATGCGTCGCGTCCGGCACATTCACTTTGTCGGCATCGGCGGTGCCGGTATGGGCGGTATTGCCGAAGTGTTGGCTAATGAAGGTTACCAGATCAGCGGCTCCGACCTGGCGCCGAATCCGGTGACCCAGCAGCTGTCGCAGCTTGGCGCCACCATTTATTTCAACCATCGCCCGGAAAACGTGCGCGATGCCAGCGTTGTGGTCGTTTCCAGCGCGATTTCCGCCGATAACCCGGAAATCGTCGCCGCGCACGAAGCGCGCATCCCGGTGATCCGCCGTGCGGAAATGCTGGCGGAGCTGATGCGCTTCCGTCACGGGATCGCGATTGCCGGAACTCACGGCAAAACCACCACCACCGCGATGGTGTCCAGTATTTACGCCGAAGCCGGGCTGGACCCGACCTTCGTCAACGGCGGGTTGGTGAAAGCGGCGGGCGTGCATGCCCGTCTCGGCCATAGCCGTTACCTGATTGCGGAAGCGGATGAGAGCGATGCGTCGTTCCTGCATCTGCAGCCGATGGTCGCGATTGTGACCAACATCGAAGCCGACCATATGGATACCTACCATGGCGACTTCGAAAATCTGAAGCAGACCTTTATTAATTTCCTGCACAACCTGCCGTTCTACGGACGCGCGGTAATGTGCGTGGACGATCCGGTTATTCGTGAACTGCTGCCGCGCGTCGGCCGGCAGATCACCACCTACGGTTTCAGCGACGACGCCGACGTTCGCGTAGAAGACTACCGTCAGGTTGGGGCGCAGGGGCATTTCCGCCTGGTGCGTCAGGATAAAGAACTGCTGCAGGTGACGCTCAATGCCCCGGGACGCCATAACGCGCTGAACGCGGCGGCGGCGGTTGCCGTGGCGACGGAAGAGGGGATTGACGATCAGGCGATCCTGCGCGCGCTGGAAAGATTCCAGGGTACCGGCCGTCGCTTCGACTTTCTTGGCGAATATCCGCTGACGGAAGTCAACGGCAAAGCGGGCAGCGCGATGCTGATCGATGACTACGGCCACCACCCGACGGAAGTCGACGCCACTATCAAAGCGGCGCGTGCCGGCTGGCCGGATAAAAATCTGGTGATGGTATTCCAGCCGCACCGTTATACCCGTACTCGCGATCTGTACGATGATTTCGCCAACGTGCTGACCCAGGTCGATGCGCTGCTGATGCTCGATGTCTACCCGGCAGGCGAAGCGCCGATCCCGGGCGCCGACAGCCGCTCGCTGTGCCGTACGATCCGTGGTCGCGGTAAAGTCGACCCGATTCTGGTATCCGACCCGGCGCAGGCCGCGGCGATGCTGGCGTCGGTGCTGACCGGCAACGATTTAGTGCTGGTGCAAGGTGCCGGAAACATTGGAAAAATCGCCCGTCACCTGGCTGAAATCAAACTGATCCCGCAAAAAACGGAGGAGGAGCGCCATGGCTGATAAAATCGCGGTGCTTTTCGGTGGAACCTCCGCTGAACGTGAAGTGTCGCTGAATTCAGGCGCCGCGGTGCTGGCCGGGCTGCGTGAAGCCGGGGTGGATGCCCATCCGGTTGACCCGCGCGATGTCGATATTACCCAGTTGAAAAAGCTGGGCTTTAAGAAAGCGTTTATTGCACTCCACGGCCGCGGCGGGGAAGATGGCACGCTGCAGGGGCTGTTGGATCTGATCCAGCTGCCTTATACCGGCAGCGGCGTGATGGCTTCGGCGATTTCAATGGATAAACTGCGCAGCAAATGGCTGTGGCAGGGGGCCGGATTACCGGTCGCGCCGTGGGTGGCGCTGACCCGCGCCCAGTTTAGCGCCGGATTATCTGCTGATGTCGAACAGCAGATTGCGGCGCTGGGTCTGCCGCTCATCATCAAGCCCAGCCGCGAAGGCTCCAGCGTTGGGATGTCGAAAGTCAGCGAAAGCTGTGATTTAGCGAGTGCACTCGCGCTGGCTTTTCAGCATGATGATGAAGTTTTGGTCGAAAAATGGCTCAGTGGGCCGGAATTTACCGTCGCCATCGTCGGTGAAGAAATTTTACCGTCAATACGTATCCAGGCGGCTGGAACCTTCTATGATTATGAGGCGAAGTATCTCTCTGATGAGACGCAATATTTCTGCCCAGGATTGGAAGATCCAGCGCGTGAGTCGGTCATTCAGAGCCTGGTGCTTAAAGCCTGGAATGTTCTGGGTTGCAAAGGCTGGGGCCGTATTGACGTGATGCTGGACAGCGATGGCCAGTTTTATCTGCTGGAAGCGAATACTTCCCCGGGCATGACCAGCCATAGCCTTGTACCGATGGCGGCGCGTCAGGCAGGAATGAGCTTCTCCCAGCTTGTTGTACGAATTCTGGACCTGGCGGGGTGATATGTCGCAGGCTGCGCTGAATACGCGGAACCATGAAGAGGACGTTTCTTCTTCGCGTCGGAGTAATGGAACGCGGCTGGCAGGGATCGTTTTCCTGCTGGCGGTGCTGTTTACCGTGCTGGTCAGCGGGTGGATGGTTCTTGGCTGGATGGAAGACGCGCAGCGTTTACCGCTGTCGAAGATGGTGGTGACCGGCGAGCGTCACTATACGCGCAATGATGACATCCGCCAGGCGATCCTGGCGCTGGGTTCGCCGGGCACCTTTATGACTCAGGATGTGAACATCATTCAGAGTCAGATTGAACGTCTGCCATGGATTAAGCAGGCGAGCGTCCGAAAGCAGTGGCCCGATGAATTGAAGATTCATCTGGTTGAATATGTGCCGATTGCACGCTGGAATGATCAACATATGGTGGATGCAGAAGGAAATGCCTTCAGCGTGCCGGCGGATCGCACCAGCAAACAGAATTTACCGATGTTATATGGCCCGGAAGGCAGCGAGAACGAAGTGCTGCAAGGGTACCGTGACATGGGGCAGGTGCTGGCAAAGGATAAATTCACGTTGAAAGTGGCGGCAATGACCGCCCGTCGTTCCTGGCAGTTGACGCTTAATAATGACATTAAGCTCAACCTTGGCCGTGGCGACACCATGAAACGGCTTCAGCGCTTTATGGAACTCTACCCGGTTCTTCAGCAGCAGGCGCAGACCGACGGCAAACGGATTAGCTACGTTGATTTGCGTTATGACTCGGGTGCGGCAGTGGGCTGGGTACCTGCTCCCGCAGAGGAAACTAATCAACAACAGAATCAGGCACAGGCAGAACAACAATGATCAAGGCGACGGACAGAAAACTGGTAGTTGGACTGGAGATTGGCACCGCCAAGGTGGCCGCTTTAGTAGGGGAAGTTCTGCCCGACGGCATGATTAATATCATCGGCGTGGGCAGTTGCCCATCGCGTGGTATGGATAAAGGCGGTGTGAACGACCTCGAGTCGGTGGTGAAATGCGTACAGCGCGCCATCGACCAGGCCGAACTGATGGCGGATTGCCAGATTTCATCAGTTTATTTGGCTCTTTCGGGTAAACATATAAGCTGTCAGAATGAAATCGGGATGGTACCGATTTCGGAAGAAGAAGTGACGCTGGACGACGTCGAGAACGTGGTCCATACCGCGAAGTCGGTTCGCGTACGCGATGAGCACCGCGTCCTGCACGTGATTCCGCAGGAATACGCCATTGACTACCAGGAAGGGATAAAAAACCCGGTAGGACTGTCCGGCGTGCGTATGCAGGCGAAGGTACATCTGATTACCTGCCATAACGATATGGCGAAAAACATTGTTAAAGCGGTGGAACGTTGTGGTCTGAAAGTTGACCAACTTATTTTCGCCGGTTTAGCGGCCAGTTATTCCGTATTAACAGAAGACGAACGTGAGCTGGGCGTCTGCGTGGTGGATATTGGCGGTGGTACAATGGATATCGCCGTCTATACCGGCGGCGCGCTGCGTCACACCAAAGTGATCCCGTACGCGGGCAACGTGGTGACCAGCGATATCGCCTATGCCTTCGGTACGCCGCCGAGCGACGCCGAAGCCATTAAGGTTCGTCACGGTTGCGCGCTGGGTTCCATCGTCGGTAAAGACGAAAACGTCGAAGTACCGAGCGTAGGCGGACGGCCGCCGCGTAGCCTGCAGCGTCAGACGCTGGCTGAGGTGATTGAACCGCGCTATACCGAACTGCTTAATCTGGTCAATGAAGAGATCCTGCAGCTGCAGGAACAGCTCCGCCAGCAGGGGGTTAAACACCATCTGGCGGCGGGGATTGTGTTAACCGGCGGCGCGGCGCAAATTGAAGGTCTGGCGGCCTGTGCGCAGCGCGTGTTCCATACTCAGGTGCGCATTGGCGCGCCGCTGAACATCACCGGTTTAACGGACTATGCCCAGGAGCCGTATTATTCGACGGCGGTGGGGCTGCTGCACTACGGAAAAGAGTCACATCTGAGTGGTGAAGCGGAAGTCGAAAAACGCGTGACGGCGTCGGTGGGCTCGTGGATTAAGCGACTCAACAGCTGGCTGCGAAAAGAGTTTTAATTTTTTAAGAGAACGCAGACAATTAGCGTTCTCAGGCGACAGGCACAAAACGGAGAGAAACTATGTTTGAACCTATGGAACTGACCAACGACGCGGTGATTAAAGTCATCGGCGTCGGTGGCGGCGGCGGTAATGCCGTTGAACACATGGTGCGCGAGCGCATTGAGGGTGTTGAATTCTTCGCGGTGAACACCGATGCGCAGGCGCTGCGTAAAACGGCTGTTGGCCAGACTATCCAGATCGGTAGCGGTATTACTAAAGGTCTGGGCGCTGGCGCGAACCCGGAAGTCGGCCGTAATGCGGCGGACGAAGACCGTGAAGCGCTGCGCGCGGCCCTTGATGGCGCAGACATGGTGTTCATCGCGGCAGGCATGGGCGGCGGTACCGGTACCGGCGCGGCGCCTGTTGTTGCCGAAGTGGCTAAGGATCTGGGGATCCTCACCGTTGCGGTGGTCACTAAGCCGTTTAATTTTGAAGGCAAGAAGCGCATGGCGTTTGCTGAGCAGGGGATCACCGAGCTGTCCAAGCACGTTGACTCACTGATCACCATCCCGAACGACAAGCTGCTGAAAGTACTTGGCCGCGGCATTTCTCTGCTTGACGCGTTCGGCGCGGCAAACGACGTCCTCAAAGGCGCGGTGCAGGGTATCGCCGAACTGATCACCCGTCCGGGCCTGATGAACGTCGACTTCGCGGACGTCCGTACCGTGATGTCAGAAATGGGCTACGCGATGATGGGCTCCGGCGTGGCGAGCGGTGAAGACCGTGCGGAAGAAGCGGCTGAAATGGCTATCTCTTCTCCGCTGCTGGAAGATATCGACCTGTCCGGCGCGCGCGGCGTGCTGGTTAACATCACAGCGGGCTTCGACCTGCGTCTGGATGAGTTCGAAACCGTGGGTAACACCATCCGCGCATTTGCTTCGGATAACGCCACCGTGGTTATCGGTACCTCTCTGGACCCGGATATGAACGACGAACTGCGCGTCACCGTAGTGGCGACCGGTATCGGCATGGACAAGCGTCCGGAAATTACCCTGGTGACCAACAAACAGGTTCAGCAGCCGGTGATGGATCGCTACCAGCAGCACGGTATGTCCCCGCTGACGCAAGAGCAGAAGCCGGCGGCAAAAGTGGTGAACGACAATACGCCGCAAACCGCGAAAGAGCCGGATTATCTGGATATCCCAGCCTTCCTGCGTAAGCAAGCCGATTAAGAATCGACTGGAAGTTGGGCATCTGCGCTCTTTGTGCTAAACTGGCCTCCCGATAGTGGTGTACACTTCGGTTGGATAGGTAAATTGGCGAGATTATACGATGATCAAACAAAGGACTCTTAAACGTATCGTTCAGGCGACTGGTGTCGGTTTGCATACCGGCAAGAAAGTCACACTGACGTTACGCCCTGCGCCGGCAAATACCGGGGTCATCTATCGTCGCACCGACTTGAATCCACCGGTAGATTTTCCGGCTGATGCCAAATCTGTGCGTGATACCATGCTCTGTACTTGCCTGGTTAATGAGCATGACGTGCGGATTTCTACGGTTGAACACCTGAACGCCGCATTGGCTGGCCTGGGTATCGACAACATTATTGTTGAAGTCGATGCACCGGAAATCCCGATTATGGACGGCAGTGCGGCTCCGTTCGTTTATTTGTTGCTGGACGCCGGCATCGATGAACTGAACTGCGCCAAGAAATTTGTACGTATCAAAGAGACGGTTCGCGTCGAAGATGGCGACAAATGGGCTGAATTCAAACCGTACAATGGTTTTTCGCTGGACTTCACCATCGATTTTAACCATCCGGCGATTGATGCCAGCACCCAGCGCTATACGCTGAACTTCTCGGCCGATGCGTTCATGCGTCAGATTAGTCGTGCGCGTACCTTCGGTTTCATGCGCGATATCGAATATCTGCAGTCCCGCGGCCTGTGCCTGGGCGGCAGCTTCGATTGTGCCATCGTTGTTGACGATTATCGCGTACTGAACGAAGACGGTCTGCGCTTTGAAGACGAATTTGTTCGCCACAAAATGCTGGATGCGATCGGTGACCTGTTTATGTGTGGTCACAACATTATCGGCGCATTCACGGCGTACAAATCGGGTCACGCGTTGAATAACAAACTGCTGCAGGCTGTTCTGGCAAAACAGGAAGCCTGGGAGTATGTGACCTTCGAAGACGACGCAAAACTGCCAATGGCGTTCCGCGCACCGTCGATGGTTTTGGCGTAAGCCTGACCATTCAGTAAATTCGACTGGTAACCTGGTACTCTCTCCGACCAGGGAACCAGTCGTTTTTCTTTTATAGCCTCTTCCCGTTATTTTTCGCTGCGATTTCTGGGTAATAATTAGCGCGCGTTCGCTGCTTTATTAAGCGTTTTCCCCGGGCAACAGCCTTCATTCATGCTGCCTCAGCGCGCTATTAATGTTAGTATTTGAGCGCAAAATTATTTCTCCGGGTTGCTTTACCCCGTGGACATCATGCTGTCCTGCGAAAAACGTTAATAAAGAGACAGCCTGAACGACAACGGGTATACCAAAGAAAGGTAATGAACGTGAGTGGATTGCTGACGCGCTGGCGACAGTTTGGCAGACGGTATTTTTGGCCGCATCTCCTGTTGGGGATGGTCGCGGCCAGCCTCGGCCTGCCTGCGTTAAGCAACGGCCATGAGACCGCGACGCCAGCGAAGGCGACCGCCAGCAACCATAATCCGAGCAAAGTTAATTTCTCCCAGCTGGCGCTGCTGGAGACGAATCGCCGGCCAAACTTTACCGTCGACTACTGGCATCAGCACGCCATTCGCACCGTTATTCGTCATCTCTCTTTCGCCATGGCGCCGCAGGCCTTGCCGGTGGCGGAAGAAGCGTCCCCGCTGCAGGCGCAGCATCTGGCGCTGCTCGACACGCTCAGCGCGCTGCTGACGCAGGACAGCACGCCGCCGGTGGTGTTCCGCCAGGCGGCGTATATCCCTTCCTCATATTCTGCCTTCCGCGTCAGCGCCTGGATAAGCCAGGTGGCGGGGATCCGCGCAGGGCCTCAACGTCTCAGCTGAAAATAACCACGGACTATCCTATTTTTTGTGACTCCGCACCGCGGGGCGTTTGAGATTTTATTATGCTTATTAAAATGTTAACCAAGGTTTTCGGCAGCCGTAACGACCGTACGCTGCGTCGTATGCGCAAAGTCGTCAATATCATCAACGGTATGGAACCGGCGATGGAAAAACTCTCTGATGACGAGCTGAAAGCGAAAACCGCTGAATTCCGCGCGCGCCTGGAAAAAGGCGAAGTACTGGAAAACCTGATCCCTGAAGCTTTCGCCGTCGTTCGCGAAGCCAGTAAGCGCGTGTTCGGCATGCGTCACTTCGACGTTCAGCTGCTGGGCGGTATGGTGCTTAACGATCGCTGCATCGCCGAGATGCGTACCGGTGAAGGTAAAACCTTGACCGCGACCCTGCCGGCCTACCTCAACGCGCTGACCGGCAAAGGCGTTCACGTGGTGACCGTCAACGATTATCTGGCCCAGCGTGACGCCGAAAATAACCGCCCGCTGTTCGAATTCCTCGGCATGACCGTTGGCATCAACATGTCCGGCCTGCCGGCGCCGGCGAAGCGTGAAGCCTACGCTGCCGATATCACCTATGGCACCAACAACGAATACGGCTTCGATTACCTGCGCGACAACATGGCCTTCAGCCCGGAAGAGCGCGTTCAGCGTAAACTGCACTATGCGCTGGTGGATGAGGTGGACTCCATCCTGATCGATGAGGCGCGTACCCCGCTGATCATTTCCGGCCCGGCGGAAGACAGCTCTGAAATGTACCGCAAGGTCAACAAGATCATTCCACACCTGATCCGTCAGGAAAAAGAGGATTCGGACACCTTCACCGGCGAAGGCCACTTCTCGGTGGATGAAAAAGCGCGTCAGGTTAACCTGACCGAACGCGGTCTGGTGCTGATTGAAGAGCTGCTGGTACAGGAAGGCATTATGGATGAAGGTGAGTCCCTGTACTCCCCGACCAACATTATGCTGATGCACCACGTTACCGCCGCGCTGCGCGCCCATGCGCTGTTCACCCGCGACGTTGACTACATCGTTAAAGATGGTGAAGTTATCATCGTTGATGAGCACACTGGCCGTACGATGCAGGGCCGCCGCTGGTCCGATGGCCTGCACCAGGCCGTTGAGGCCAAAGAGGGCGTGGAGATCCAGAACGAGAACCAGACCCTGGCCTCTATCACCTTCCAGAACTATTTCCGTCTGTATGAGAAACTGGCGGGGATGACCGGTACCGCTGATACTGAAGCCTTTGAATTCAGCTCCATCTACAAGCTGGATACCGTGGTCGTCCCGACCAACCGTCCGATGATCCGTAAAGACATGGCGGATCTGGTCTATATGACCGAAGCGGAAAAAATTCAGGCGATTATCGAAGATATTAAAACCCGTACCGCAGCCGGTCAGCCGGTGTTGGTGGGGACAATCTCGATCGAGAAATCGGAAGTGGTTTCCCGTGAGCTAACCAAAGCCGGCATTAAGCACAACGTTCTGAACGCCAAGTTCCACGCCAGCGAAGCGGACATCGTCGCCCAGGCAGGCTATCCTTCCGCGGTGACCATCGCTACCAACATGGCGGGCCGTGGTACCGATATTATGCTCGGCGGTAGCTGGCAGGCGGAAGTCGCGGCGCTGGAAAACCCAACGCCTGAGCAGATTGAACAAATCAAAGCCGACTGGCAGGTGCGCCACGATGCGGTACTGGCCGCAGGCGGCCTGCACATCATCGGTACCGAGCGTCATGAATCACGCCGTATCGATAACCAGCTGCGCGGCCGTGCCGGTCGTCAGGGGGATGCCGGTTCTTCCCGCTTCTACCTGTCGATGGAAGATGCCCTGATGCGTATCTTCGCCTCCGATCGCGTATCCGGCATGATGCGTAAACTGGGGATGAAACCCGGCGAAGCCATTGAGCACCCGTGGGTCACCAAGGCTATCGCTAACGCACAGCGTAAAGTCGAGAGCCGTAACTTCGATATTCGTAAGCAGCTGCTGGAATATGATGATGTGGCCAACGACCAGCGCCGGGCAATTTACACCCAGCGTAACGAACTGCTGGACGTGTCTGACGTCAGCGAAACCATCAACAGCATTCGCGAAGACGTGTTTAAGGCGACTATCGATGCCCATATTCCGCCGCAGTCGCTGGAGGAAATGTGGGATATCGAAGGCCTGCAGGAGCGTCTGAAAAACGACTTCGACCTCGACCTGCCAATCAAAGAGTGGCTGGATAAAGAGCCGGAGCTGCATGAAGAGACCCTGCGCGAACGTATTCTGCAGAGCGCGGTAGAAACCTACCAGCGTAAAGAAGAAGTGGTTGGCGCCGAAATGATGCGCCACTTCGAGAAAGGCGTGATGCTGCAGACCCTGGATTCGCTGTGGAAAGAACACCTGGCGGCGATGGACTACCTGCGCCAGGGTATCCACCTGCGCGGCTATGCGCAGAAAGATCCGAAGCAGGAGTACAAGCGCGAATCGTTCTCTATGTTTGCCGCGATGCTGGAGTCACTGAAGTATGAAGTGATCAGCACCCTGAGCAAAGTGCAGGTGCGGATGCCGGAAGAAGTCGAGGCGATGGAGCAGCAGCGTCGTGAAGAGGCCGAGCGCCTGGCGCAGATGCAGCAGCTCAGCCATCAGAGCGATGATGAAGCCGCTGCACAGGATCTGGCGGCGCAAACCGGCGAACGTAAAGTGGGGCGTAACGATCCCTGCCCGTGCGGCTCCGGTAAAAAATACAAACAGTGCCATGGCCGTCTGAGCTAAGGGCTGATAAAAAAACAAAGGCGCAGAGTTCTGCGCCTTTTTTATGGAGCTGCTTCAATGAAAAAACTGCAAATCGCCGTAGGGATAATTCGCAATCCAGAAGGCGACATCTTTATTACCCAGCGCGCCGCCGATGCCCATATGGCGAATAAACTGGAGTTCCCGGGCGGGAAGATTGAATCTGCTGAAACGCCAGAGCAGGCGTTGATCCGCGAGCTACAGGAAGAGGTGGGGATTACGGTCACCACGTTTTCACTATTTGATAAGCTGGAGTATCAGTTCCCCGATCGCCACATTACGCTGTGGTTTTTCCTCGTGGAAAGCTGGGAAGGCGAGCCCTGGGGCAAAGAGGGGCAGCCGGGACAGTGGATGGCGCGGCAGGCGCTGGATCCGGCGGCGTTTCCCCCGGCGAATGAACCGGTTATCCGCAAACTTATCGCCCAGGGCTGAGCCCCGGGTCGGGAGACTAACCCAACAGGCGTTGGGTTAGCGTGCCGTCAAATCAGGGCTGCTGCTCGCTCCAGTCATCGCTATCGGAGAGATCGCCCGCGCTGGGGATGCGCTTCTCCTCTGCTGCCCATTCTCCCAAATCGATCAGCTGGCAGCGCTTGCTGCAGAACGGACGATAGGGGCTTTGTTCGCCCCATACCACATTTTTGCCGCAGGTCGGACAATTGACGATAGTCTCTTCTGACATGTTATCTCCTTAACAGCAGGCCAGTTCAAAATCAAAGCGCTCCGGCACGATCCCATACTCACTGTCCAGCGGCAGGAAGCGGATGGCGAAACGGCTCTTATGGCCGGAGATCTGCGGATAAAGCTGGTGGGCCAGATCGAGACGCAGGCGCAGCAGATCGGCATCTTCGCCATTATCCTGATAAAAGCCATTGAGGCTGGTCTGTTTGCGAAACTGCCCGGAGTTACGGATCAGATCGAGGATCAGGCTCAGGGACTGGACCAAAGGATCGAGGCTGGCAAGCCAGCTGGCCACCTGCTCGTCACGATGCGCCTGCGGCATATGGAGCCAGATATGCAGGGTCGGTAAATCGAAGCTGCAGCAGCCTCCAGGGATACTCAGACGCTGACGCACTAGCGCAATCAGGCGATCTTCACGCAGAAACTGACCAATGCGCGGCGCGGCCATCAGGGTGCTGGAAGACTGCTTGAGCTGCTGGCGCAGCGCGTTAATGCGCTCCTGATCGACTCCCGGCACTTCTGCCCAGGACTGGAGCTTACGCTGCTGGCGCTCCAGCTCTTTGACCAGATCGGTACGCACCTCGCCGCGCTCCAGGACATCCAGCAGATCGCCGGCGTTACGGAAAAAATGGAGCGCATCGGCATGGCTGGCAATCATCGGATGGAAAGCCATCTGCTGGATCAGAAATTCGATGCGCAGCCAGGTGCGCATTTTCTCATTAAGAGGATGTTCAAACAGAACGGGGGTATGCATTACGAGTTTTCCTGTGAGGCGGCCTGCGATGCCAGCGTTAAATACTTTTCGTGCAGGCGGGCAACATCCGATGCCACTGCATCCGGCGTGCCAGTGTTTTCAATAACATCGTCCGCTACGGCCAGGCGCTGCTCGCGCGTGGCCTGGGCGGCAAGAATATGTTCAGCATGTTCGCGGCTGACCTTATCGCGCAGCATGGTGCGTTCGATTTGCGTCTCTTTTGGCACATCGACGACCAGGACGCGATCGGCCTGGCTGGACAGGCGGTTTTCGACCAGCAAAGGTACGACCCAGAGGAGATAAGGGGAGGTGGCGGCCTGCATCTGGCGGCGCGTTTCCTGCTGAATTAGCGGATGCAACAGCGCGTTGAGCCAGGCTTTTTCCTCCACCTGAGCGAAAATTTTTTCCCGCAGCAGACGGCGGTTTAGCGTGCCGTCGGGAGCGATCATCTGTGGCCCGAAGTGGCCGGCAATGGCCTGGAGCGCCGGGGTGCCGGGTTCGACCACCTGGCGGGCGATAACATCGGCATCGATAACGTTAATCCCGAGCTGCGCGAAGGCGTCGGCAACCGTACTTTTACCGCTGCCAATCCCGCCTGTTAACGCGACTGTGTACCCCATATCTTCTGACCCTGAAACGGATTGCTCGTATTTTTTGGTATTCAGACAGCGAGGACGGGCAGTATGCCGGAGAGGCGACAGCGATCTTGTCGTGATGGCCCCGTGCCAACCGGGAGCGCCGTCCGCTATTCTGTTTATTTTAATCAAGCAAATCAAATGGTTAAAAATAATGCACTGGCGGGTGGAGACATAAGCGTTTTTTTCTCCATTCACCAGGTAAATTTATACGATTGTAGCGTAAAAAAAGTGAAAATCGCAGTCTTGCGCGGGCCTGATTCGTGCGTATGATAACGTCACTGGAGTTGTGCTCTTACATTAATGCCATTAACCCCAGGAATTCGCACATGCGTATTGAAGAAGATCTGAAGCTTGGTTTCAAAGACGTTCTTATCCGCCCGAAACGCTCTACCCTCAAAAGCCGTTCTGATGTTGAGCTGGAACGTGAATTCACCTTTAAACATTCAGGCCTGACCTGGTCCGGCGTGCCGATTATTGCGGCAAACATGGATACCGTCGGCACCTTCAGCATGGCGAAAGCGCTGGCCACTTTTGGCATTCTGACCGCAGTACACAAGCACTACACCGCAGAAGAATGGCAGGTGTTTGTCCAGAGCGTATCCGCAGACGTTCTCAAGCATGTGATGGTTTCCACCGGTACTTCCGACGCGGATTTCGATAAAACGCAACAGATCCTCTCTGAGAACCCACAGTTGAATTTTGTGTGCATTGACGTCGCCAATGGCTACTCTGAACACTTCGTTCAGTTTGTGGCGAAGGCGCGCGAAGCCTGGCCGCAAAAAACCATTATCGCCGGGAACGTGGTCACCGGTGAAATGTGCGAAGAGCTGATCCTTTCCGGCGCCGATATCGTCAAAGTTGGCATTGGCCCGGGGTCCGTTTGCACCACCCGTGTCAAAACCGGGGTCGGCTACCCGCAGCTCTCCGCCGTGATCGAGTGTGCTGATGCTGCACACGGCCTTGGCGGCCAGATCATCAGCGATGGCGGTTGCACCATGCCGGGCGATGTGGCGAAAGCCTTCGGCGGCGGCGCTGATTTCGTGATGCTCGGCGGTATGCTGGCGGGCCACGAAGAGAGCGGCGGTACTGTGGTTGAAGAGAACGGTGAAAAATTCATGCTGTTTTACGGTATGAGCTCCGAGTCGGCGATGACCCGCCATGTGGGCGGTGTCGCGAAATACCGCGCGGCGGAAGGGAAAACCGTGAAGCTGCCGCTGCGTGGCCCGGTGGACAATACCGCGCGCGACATTCTCGGCGGCCTGCGTTCAGCCTGCACCTACGTTGGCGCCTCGCGACTGAAAGAGCTGACCAAACGCACCACCTTTATCCGCGTTCAGGAACAAGAGAACCGGGTATTCAACAGCCTGTAACCGGCTGCGCTGGCGCCTGCGCGGTGCCAGCGTTTCTCATCCTCCCGCCCCGCCAATGGCATCGCCCAGGTGAAAAACGGGCAAATACATCGCCACCACCAGGATCCCAACCAGCGAGCCGGTTATTACCAGCATCAGGGGTTCCAGATGCGCAGCCAGACTGTCGGCTCGCTGATGGGTCTGCTCACGATGATGATGCGCCAGGTTTTCCAGCATCTGATCCAGCGCCCCCGCGCTTTCCCCCGTACGGATGAGCTGCAGACACAGCGGTGTAAAACCGCCGCAGCGGCTTAACGCCTGCCAGATCGGATCCCCCTGAACGATCAGCGCGCGGGCCTGCGCCAGGCGCTGGCGCCACAGCGGGCACGACAGGGTCTCTTCAACGCTTTGCAGCCCCTGCAGAAAGCTGATACCGGCGCTTTGGGTTAACGCCAGAACGGTGAATATCAGGCTCAGCTGTTGGCCGCCGATCAGGGGGCCGACGAGAGGGAGCGCGTTAAGCAGCTGCTGGCGACGCAGCAGCCAGTCGGCGCGCTGCCGGACCAGCTGGTTGAGCAGCAGCGGGCTCAGCAGAAAGGCCAACAGCAACGGCCAGCCGCGGCTCAGCATGTCGCCTGCCGCAATAACCATTCGCGTCAACAACGGCAGCGGCGTATTGAACGTCTGGTAGATGGCGGTGAATTCGGGAAGGACAAAATAGAGCATTCCAAGCACCACCAGCAGCGCCAGAGTGAGCACGATTAGCGGGTAGCGCAGCGCCTTTTTGACCTTGCCGGCAAGCCGCTGCTGCTCCTGCTGCTGGTTGGCCAGCTGCTGGCAGCAAATATCGAGCTTGCCCGTCAGTTCGCCGGTGCTAATCATCGCCATATACAGTGGCGGAAAAGCCTGCGGCCACTGCGCCAGTGCGGCAGAGAAGGCTACGCCCTGGGCCAGTTCGCGGCCCAGCGCCTCAAGCAGCGCCTGCCACTGCGCATGCGGTTGCTGCTGCGCCAACAGCGATAACCCTTCCGCCAGCGGTAGCCCGGCCTGCAGCAGGGTTGCCAACTGGCGGATGGTTTCGCTGCTGTAGCGCGGGCGCCACAGGCTTTGCTTCACCGAACAGCGGCGTATAGCCAGCGGCATGATGCGCTGCTGCTGGAGGTGATGCAGCACCTCCGGACGACTGGCTTGCCATAGCATCCCCTGACAAGGAGCGCCTTGTGCATCGACGCCTCGCCAGCGCCAGAGACGCTTAGTCGCCATGGGGGATCCCCAGCACCCGCACCACCTCTTCGAGGCTCGTCAACCCCTGTTCGATAGCCTGACATCCGCTTTCAAAAAGCGTCATCATGCCCGCGGCTCGCGCCAGAGATTCGATCTCAAGGGCGTTGAGTCCCTGGACTATCCCCTGACGTAGCCCCGGGGTGACAGGCAAGACCTCAAACAGCGCCAGACGGCCATGATACCCGTGATAACAGTTTTCGCAGCCTGCTGCCTGCCAGCGCGGCAGCGGGCGGGGCCACAGACTGTGCGGCAGGTCTGCGGCGCTGCCGGCATTGCGCCGGCAGTGGGGGCACAGCTTGCGGACCAGACGCTGGGCGATAACCAGCGAGAGCGCAGAAGAGATCATCCAGCGGGCGATGCCCATTTGCTGCAGGCGAGTGAGGGTTTCGCTGGTGGAATTGGTGTGCAGGGTAGAGAGCACCAGATGGCCCGTTTGAGCGGCTTTCAGCGCGATTTCAGCGGTTTCGGCATCGCGGATTTCACCCACCATCACAATATCCGGGTCCTGGCGTAACAGGGCGCGCAGCACGCTGTGAAAGGTCAGCCCGGCGCGCGGATTGATTTGCGTCTGGTTCATCCCGGCGATAGGGATCTCCAGAGGATCCTCGACGCTACAGATGTTCACTTGCTCCCGGTTTCGGGCCTGCAGGGCGCTGTAGAGGGTCACCGTTTTCCCGCTTCCGGTTGGGCCAGTGACCAGCAGCAGCCCCTGCGGCTGATTCAGGGCCTGGCGAAAGGCCGCCAGCTGAGAGGATGAGAGGCCGAGAGCCTCCAGATCCAGCGCCTGGTCAACCTGATGCAGAAGGCGCAGGACAATTTTCTCGCCATAGCGGCAGGGCAGGGTGGCGATGCGAAAGGAGAGCGGCCGTCCGGCGAGGTTCAGCGCGAACTGGCCATCCTGCGGCAAACGATGCTCGGCGATATCGAGATTGGCCATCACCTTGAGACGTGCGATAACCGGCGCGGCCAGCTCGGGCGCCAGCAGCGGCAGCGCGTGTAGCACGCCATCGACACGCAGGCGGATCCTTAAGTGCGCTTCCGTGGGCTCGATATGAATATCGGACGCCCGCTGACGCAGGGCCTGCTCGAGGATCTGGTTGACCCGCTCGGCGATGTTTTCCGGCCCTGCATTTTGCGCCAGCAGCGCCTGCTTTTCCTGGACTTGCAGGCGCTTATCCATCTGCTCCTGGCTCCAGCATTCAATATCGATCCGTTTTTGCGTCGCGAAACGCAGTGCCTCCATTAGCTCCGTCGGTGGGGTATCGACCACCGCAATGGATATCGTCTGCTCATCGCTGTGCAGCAGCAGGGCGTGATGGCGACGACAGAGAGGGATCAGCTGTTCTGTTTTCATGTTGTCGCCCTCACTTCACCCGGAAGACGTCTTCGCAGGCCTGCTGAAGTGCGCTGTTGTCGGTGATAGTGCAGACCCGCTGCCAGCCGGTAACGCCTTCGGCGTTATCCCAGGTCGGGGTCAGGGTGACGCCCAGTCCGTTGAGACTTTCCTGGCCGGTGAGGGTAACGACGCCTTTGGCCACGCTCATGGCGGAGAGGTAGCGCGTGGTTGTTGGCGAGGGGATGCCATTGCTGCCGCCGTCGCATGTCGTCAGGCCGCCATGATCGAGCGCGCAAAGTTCGATTGCCGTCCGGTAGGGGACAAAGGTCTGCAGCAGGTCGGTGAGGGCGGCTTTACGCAGGTAGTTCTGGTAGGCCGGGATGCCGATGGCGCTGAGAATGGCGATGATGCCGATGACCACCATCAGTTCAATCAGGGTAAAACCTCGTTGTTTATCCATAAGTCGCTCCTTGTTGTGACAGGAGCACTGTGACGGGATTCTGGGGGGCAGGCGAGGAGACGAAAACGATCCGGGAAACCGGGTTCCAGGGTTTTTACCGGTATTGCATGGCGAGCAAGAGCGACTGCGAGTCGGGTCGCAAATTCAGGCCTTCACGCCCGGAAGCGTGAAGGCCAAATCCTCAGCGGAAACGCATCGACAGGTCGAGCGCCTGCACATGTTTGGTCAGGGCCCCGACGGAAATATAGTCGACCCCGGTCTCGGCAAATTCGCGGATGGTGTCAAAGGTGACGTTGCCGGAGACCTCCAGCGCCGCCTGGCCAGCGGTGATTTTCACCGCCTCGCGCATCAGGTCGGTGGTGAAGTTATCGAGCATAATGATATCGGCCCCGGCTTTTAACGCCTGCTCCAGCTCATCCAGCGTTTCCACTTCCACTTCCACCGGCACATCAGGATGCAGCCAGAAAGCCTTCTCCACCGCCTGACGGATCGAGCCGGAGGCGATGATGTGGTTTTCTTTAATCAGGAAAGCGTCGAACAGCCCCAGACGGTGGTTGGCGCCGCCTCCGCAGAGAACCGCGTATTTCAGCGCGGTACGCAGCCCTGGCAGCGTTTTACGCGTATCCAGAAGTTGGGTTTTGGTGCCGGCCAGCAGGTCGACATAGCGGCGGACGACGCTGGCGACGCCGGAGAGGGTTTGCACAAAGTTCAGCGCCGTACGTTCGCCAGTGAGCAGAATGCGCGATGGGCCTTCCAGCTCGAACAGGGGTTGATCGGCTTTGACCGCGTCGCCATCGGCGACGTGCCAGGTGATAGTCACGTCGTCACCGGCGAGCTGAATGAAGACTTCTTCCACCCAGCGTTTACCACAGAAGACGCCATCTTCGCGGGTAATGACCACCGCATGGGAGCGTGCATCCTGCGGCAATAATTGTGCGCTAATATCGTTGCTGGCGTCGACTTCGCCGCCCAAATCTTCCCGCAGGGAGTGTGCGACAGCATCGGTAATATCGAGATTAATTCGTTCCAGCAGCACGTCACGGCGGCGGTCGGGGTTGTAACGACGAGGCGACATGATAAAGCTCCAGATAGATAAGATTCAGAAGTGGGAAACATGCTAACCTGAACGACGTTTCAGTACCATACACACTTCATCCTTTGGGCCGGCGTGTGGCCCGGAAGCATGAGTTCGCGAAAGGAGATCCCGCATGCAGTTGAACGAGGGATGGCTGGTCGGCGCGCGTCGGGTTCCCTCGCCGCACCATGACTGCCGTCCGGATGAAGAAGCCCCTTCCTTACTGGTGGTGCATAACATTAGCCTGCCACCAGGTGAATTTGGTGGTCCATGGATTGACGCGCTGTTCACCGGCACCCTGGATCCGCACGCGCATCCTTTCTTTGCCGAGATCGCTCATCTGCGCGTTTCGGCGCATTGTCTGATTCGGCGTGATGGTGAAATCGTGCAGTATGTGCCTTTCGATAAGCGTGCGTGGCATGCGGGGGTCTCCTGCTATCAGGGGCGCGAACGCTGCAATGACTTTTCCATCGGCATAGAGCTGGAAGGCACGGATACCCTGGCGTATACCGATGCGCAGTACCAGCAGCTGGCGGCGGTGACGGATCTGCTTATCACTATTTATCCTGCCATCGCCACAAACATCACGGGACATAGCGATATCGCGCCCGTGCGCAAGACAGACCCGGGACCGGCCTTTGACTGGAAAAAATTTCGTGCGCTGCTCAGCGCGCCGTCAGAAAAGGAGACCTCATGACGCTGTTTACTACGCTGCTGGTGCTTATCGCTGAACGCCTGTTTAAACTGGGCGAACACTGGCAGCTTGATCATCGGCTGGAGGTGGTGTTCCGCCGGATAAAACATTTCTCGTTGCCGGGAACGCTGCTGATGACCCTGGTCGCCGTCGCGGTGGTCTACCTCATTCAGCGCTTGCTGCAGGGGCAGCTGTTCAACGTACCGCTGCTGGTGTTCTGGATCTTGCTGGGTCTGCTGTGCATCGGCGCCGGCAAGGTTCGGCTGCACTATCATGCCTATCTGAAAGCGGCGTCGCGCAATGACAGCCGCGCCTGCGATGCGATGGCCAGCGAGCTGACGTTGATCCATGGCGTCCCGCCGGGCTGTGATGAGCGCGAGTACCTTAGCGAACTGCAAAATGCGCTGTTATGGATTAACTATCGTTACTACCTGGCGCCACTCTTTTGGTTTGTGGTGGGTGGGGCATGGGGGCCGCTGACGCTTATCGCTTATTGCGTTCTGCGTGCCTGGCAGACGTGGCTGGCGCGCTACCAGACGCCGCATCATCGTTTGCAGTCTGGAATCGATGGTATCCTGCATATTGTCGACTGGCTGCCGGTGCGTCTGGTGGGGGTTGTCTATGCCCTGGTGGGGCATGGAGAGAAAGCGCTTCCGGCGTGGTTTGCATCGTTAGGCGACCGCCATTCGTCGCAGTATCAGGTATTGACCCGCCTGGCGCAGTATTCCCTGGCCCGTGAACCGCACGTGGATAAAGTGGCGACCCCAAAGGCCGCGGTGTCGATGGCCAAGAAAACCTCGCTGGTGGTGGTGGTGATCATGGCGCTGCTGACGATTTACGGCACCCTGGTGTAACGGCCTGCGCCCGTACTTTATCTGTCAGGATACCCCACCTGCGGGGCTTTGATTGCCGGATGGCGCTGTGCTTATCCGGCCTGGGGCTCACACCACGCAGGCCGGCAAGCAATAGCGCCGCCGGGCGCTATATCTGACGCCGCGCTTGTCATGTTGCCGGGGGGCGGCTTCGCCTGACCCGGCCTGGAGAACCCGCGCCTGCGGGCAGCATACCGAACCGCTACAGCGTATCCGCCGGCGGGACGCCGAAGTCGGGCATGCCGTCCTCTCTCCAGGAGACAAGTTTTAGCCGCGTATGACGATTGGGATCATACAGCGGGTCGCCTTCAATCTCGGTGTAATTCCGCGCGTGATATACCAGCACATCTTCCCCCGCCGGCGTTTGGGTAAAACTGTTATGGCCCGGGCCATACTGGCGGTTTTCATAGCTGGTCCGGAACACTGGCTGCGGGGCTTTATGCCAGTTTTCCGGCTGCAGCGGATCGGCCTCCCGGTCGATCCAGAGCAATCCCATGCAGTAGTTTTCATCGGTGGCGCTGGCGGAATAGCTGATGAAAAGCTTATCGCCATGCACCAGCACCGCGGGTCCTTCATTGACCTTAAATCCCCGGCACTCCCAGTCGAACTCCGGCTTGCTCAGCATGACCGGCTCGCCTTTTAGCGTCCACGGGTTGGCCATTTCAGCGAGATACAGGTTTGAGTTGCCCTCGATATGCGGAGATTTTTGCGCCCATAGGTACCAGCGTTTGCCCTGATGGATAAAGGTGGTGGCATCGAGGGCGAAGGTATCGAAAGGCGTCACCACCTGGCCTTTTTCCTGCCAGCGGCCGGTCAGCGGATCGCTGTCGGCGCACTCGATAACGAACATGCGATGCTGGAACATGCCCAGCGCATCCAGATCGTGGGTATGGGTGGCGGCAAAATAGATATACCACTTACCGTCTATCTCATGTAGCTCCGGCGCCCAAATCAGCTGGCTCATCGGCCCGCTTTGCGGTGCGCGCCACACCACTACCGGCTCAGCATCGCTCAACCCCTCAAGGGTTGCCGCGCGCCGGATCTCCAGCCGGTCGTATTCCGGCACTGAGGCAATAAAGTAGTAATGATTCAGGTGGCGCAGAATAAAGGGATCTGCGCGTTGCTCAATAAAGGGGTTTGGCCAGTTGTTCATCAGGCTTTCCTTACGTGTTCACTGGTTTTCAGTTCCTGGTATTCATTCAGCTCGCTGTAGTTGCTGCGGCGCTTCTCTAAATCGCTCTGAATCTGGCGCATCAGGGTGCGGTCAACTTTAAGCAGGCGCACCACGCCGGCGGTGATCAGGTAGCCGACGCCGGGGATGACCGAGAACAGCAGCACGATGCCGTTGAGGGCCGAGGCGCTTTGCGCTTTGGCGCCGGCGTCGTAGCCGTACCATGACAGCAGGAATCCGACCATCGCCCCGGCGACCGCCAGGCCGACTTTAAGGAAAAACAGGTTGCCGGAGAAGCTAATACCGGTGATGCGCTTGCCGGTTTTCCACTCGCCGTAGTCGTCAACATCGGACATCAGCGACCAGTGCAGCGGGGAGGGGATCTGATGCAGGATATTGAGCAGGAAGTAGAGCACCATAATCAGCGTGGTGGCGTGCGGATTAAAGAAATAGAAGGCGCAGGAGAAGATCGCCAGCACGATGTTGGTCCAGAAGAAGACCTGCAGTTTGCACCAGCGGTCGGTGAGGACTTTTGCCAGCATGCTGCCAATCATCATCCCGACCACGCCGAGGCTGATAAACAGCGTGGCAAAATGGGTGCTTTGCCCCATCACCCAGGTAACGTAGTACATGGTGGCGGCCATGCGGATAAAGCCCGGACAGACGTTGCATAGCGTGAGCAGCAGGATGCGTACCCACTGGTCATTTTTCCACACGTCTTTGAGATCTTTTTTCAGTTCATCATTGGTCTGCACTGCCGGGTGGATGCGTTCGCGCACGGTGGCGAAGCAGAACAGGAACATACACATGCCGATAAAGGCCAGCACGGTCATTGCCATCTGATAGCCTTTCGCTTTATCGGCGCCGCCGAACCAGTCGGCCATGGGCAGCAGCGTCAATGACAGCAGCAGCGTGGCGATACCCACCATCACGAAACGATAGGACTGGCAGGCAACACGCTCTTTCGGGTCGGCGGTCATCACCGTTCCCAGTGAGCAGTAGGGTATATTAATCGCGGTATAGGTAATCGACAGCAGAAAGTAGGTGACAAACGCATAGATGACTTTGCTGTTATAGGTCCACTCAGGAGTGGTGAACATCAGCACGCTGAACAGGGCGTAGGGGAAGGCAATCCACAGCAGCCATGGACGAAAGCGGCCATATTTACTGCGGGTGCGGTCGGCGAGGGCGCCCATGATCGGGTCGGTCACCGCATCGATGACGCGCACCGACAGCAGCAGTACGCCCACCAGCGCCGGCGCCAGGCCGAAGATATCGGTATAAAAATAGTTAACAAACAGCATGATGGCGCCAAAGATGATATTGCATCCGGCATCCCCCATCCCATAACCAATCTTTTCTTTTATTGAAAGTCTATTGTCTGCCATGTGCGGTCTCTCCGTTGCAGTATGGAGAGAATTATTGGCTGCTATCGAGAGAATTACGTTGCAGGAACGCGTTGACGATATGGATAAATAAGCTATGGAAGGGAAAGTGTGAAGCAGATAACAATGCTCTGCGCCCGTTATTAAGGGAGGGCGCAGAGCAAAGAGAATTATTGATGAGATGTATTATTGTGCTTTTACGGTGGCGGCGGCTTTCTGTTTAAACAGATAACCCACGCCCAGCACTGCGATCCATACCGGGATCAGCCAAACGGAAATCGCCATCCCCGGGGTCATCAGCATAATGATCAGCACCGCGGCCATAAACAGCAGGCACACCCAGTTACCCAGCGGGTAGAAGAGGGCGGGGAAGCGGGTGGTGACGCCCTGCTGCTGTTTGGCGCGACGGAATTTGATATGCGCGAGGCTGATCATCGCCCAGTTGATCACCAGGGCGGAGACCACCAGCGCCATCAGCAGGCCAAATGCGGATTCCGGCGCCAGGTAGTTGATCAGCACACACAGGGCGGTGACCACGGCGGAGACGAGAATGGTATTGACCGGCACGCCGCGTTTGTCGACGCTGAGCAGCGCTTTCGGCGCGTTCCCCTGCTGGGCAAGGCCGAACAGCATACGGCTGTTGCAGTAGACGCAGCTGTTATACACCGACAGGGCCGCCGTCAGCACCACCACGTTGAGGGCGTTTGCCACCAGCGTATCGCCAAGCTCATGGAAAATCAGGACGAACGGGCTGGTGTCCGCGGTCACGCGCGTCCACGGCAGCAGCGAGAGCAGGACCGCCAGCGAACCAACATAGAAGATCAGAATACGGTAGATAACCTGGTTGGTGGCTTTCGGAATGCTTTGCTCCGGGTTATCCGCTTCCGCCGCGGTGATACCCACCAGCTCGAGACCGCCGAAGGAGAACATAATGATCGCCATCATCATCACCAGCCCGGTAAAGCCGTGCGGCAGGAACCCGCCTTGATCCCACAGGTTACGTACCGTCGCCTGCGGGCCGCCGTTGCCGCTGAACAGCAGCCAGCCGCCGAACAAAATCATCGCCACGACGGCGACCACTTTGATAATGGCAAACCAGAACTCCATTTCACCGAACACTTTCACGTTGGTCAGGTTAATGGCGTTGATGGCGATGAAGAAAACCGCCGCTGAGGCCCAGGTCGGGATTTCCGGCCACCAGAACTGGATATATTTGCCGACGGCGGTCAGTTCCGCCATGGCTACCAGGACATACAGCACCCAGTAGTTCCAGCCGGAGGCGAAGCCGGCAAAGCCGCCCCAGTATTTATAAGCAAAGTGGCTAAACGAACCGGCTACCGGCTCTTCCACCACCATTTCGCCCAGCTGACGCATGATCAGAAAGGCGATAAAACCGGCAATCGCGTAACCAAGAATGATACCCGGGCCGGCGGACTGAATGACGGACGCGCTCCCCAGAAACAGGCCGGTGCCGATAGCCCCGCCCAGCGCGATGAGCTGGATATGGCGGTTTTTGAGGCCGCGCTTCAGCCGATCGCCGTGCTGTTGACCTTCCATATGAAACCTCGTGTGTGGTTATTTTTTGTGTACGTCATCCGTCAGGTTGCTGCTTCACTGCTGTCCCTGCCAGAAAGCATAGCCAGCGAAAATTTGGGCGAAGTGGCCCACTTTTTACCTGAGTGATGGCGCGCACATATTGTTGTGTTTGTGTATTTTTCGACTTCCGTTTCTGTATTGTTTTGTTTACGGAAGGCGGTGCAGTAATTCAGAAAAAGGCCTTTCGTCTCAGGGAGAATAGTGGTAAGCGCGTTTGAATGCACCTGCTTTATGAAGGGATGATGGCCATGTGTTTAAAAAGACATCAATAGACACATTCAGTATTATTTCGACGCATTGTTCTCATTTGGTTATTTATTCGTATTAACTGCCTTTATATTCACTTATCTGGTCGTTGAATCGGTTCAGATAGCGTAATTTTTCGTTTCCATTAAGTTAATGCTACCTCTTTATGAGTAAACGTAACATTTGTGCAAGGTTACATTTCTGAAATGTTATTTCTGTAAGGTTGTTAAAATGTCCGTGGTTTACTGATTTCAATCAAAACCTGTATGGACAGAAGGTGAATACTTTGTTACTTTAGCGCTACGAACTTTAAATTGGTAAGACCAATTGACTCCGGGCTAATGGCAGAGACAGGGAATATGGCCTACAGCAAAATCCGCCAACCAAAATTATCCGATGTGATAGAGCAGCAGCTGGAGTTTCTGATCCTTGAGGGGACCTTGCGCCCCGGTGAAAAACTCCCGCCTGAACGCGAACTGGCCAAACAGTTCGACGTTTCCCGCCCCTCGCTGCGTGAGGCGATTCAACGCCTCGAAGCCAAGGGCCTGTTGCTTCGTCGTCAGGGAGGTGGAACGTTTGTACAGAGCCGCCTGTGGCAGAGCTTCAGCGATCCGCTGGTCGAGCTGCTGTCCGATCACCCTGAATCCCAATTCGATCTGCTTGAGACCCGTCACGCGCTGGAAGGCATTGCGGCTTATTACGCGGCGCTGCGCAGCAATGATGAAGATCGCGACCGTATCCGCGAGCTACATCAGGCTATTGAGCGGGCTCAGCAGTCGGGCGATCTGGACGCCGAGTCCGGCGCCGTCGTCCAGTATCAAATCGCCGTCACCGAGGCGGCACACAATGTGGTTTTGCTCCATCTGCTAAGGTGTATGGAGCCGATGCTGGCGCAAAACGTGCGTCAGAACTTTGAATTGCTGTATGCCCGCCGGGAAATGCTCCCGTTGGTCAGCAACCATCGCACTCGCATTTTCGAGGCGATAATGGCCGGGGAGCCGGAGCAGGCGCGTGAGGCGTCGCACCGTCACCTGGCGTTCATTGAGGAAATTTTGCTGGACCGTAGCCGTGAGCAGAGTCGTAGAGAACGCTCGCTGCGTCGTTTACAGCAACGAAAGGACGAGAACTCCGGTTCTTAAGCGCCATTTTTAGAGCGCGGCAACTAAACGCAGAACCTGTCTTATTGAATTTTTGGTTGTTCAAAGGTGAAGAACGAAGAGTTCAATGGGACAGGTTCCAGATTAATCAACGATTAGATAGATAAGGAATACCCCCCATGTCAGAACGTTTACCAAATGACGTGGATCCGATCGAAACTCGCGACTGGCTACAGGCGATCGAATCGGTCATCCGTGAAGAAGGTGTTGAGCGCGCTCAGTATCTTATTGACCAACTCCTTTCTGAAGCCCGCAAAGGCGGGGTGAAAGTGGCTGCTGGCGCATCGACCGGCGGTTACGTAAACACTATTGCCGTTGAAGATGAACCGGAATATCCGGGTAATCTGGATCTGGAACGTCGTATCCGTTCTGCGATCCGCTGGAACGCCATCATGACCGTTCTGCGCGCATCGAAAAAAGATCTCGAACTGGGCGGCCACATGGCTTCTTTCCAGTCTTCCGCAACCTTCTACGAAGTGTGCTTCAACCACTTCTTCCGCGCACGCAATGAGCAGGATGGCGGCGACCTGGTGTACTTCCAGGGTCACATCTCTCCGGGCGTTTATGCGCGTGCTTTCCTGGAAGGTCGTCTGACTGAAGAGCAGATGAACAACTTCCGTCAGGAAGTTCACGGTAAAGGTCTGTCCTCTTATCCGCACCCGAAACTGATGCCGGAATTCTGGCAGTTCCCGACCGTTTCTATGGGCCTGGGCCCAATCGGGGCGATTTATCAGGCTAAATTCCTGAAATATCTGGAACACCGTGGTCTGAAAGACACCTCCAAACAAACCGTTTACGCGTTCCTGGGCGACGGTGAGATGGACGAGCCGGAATCTAAAGGCGCGATCACCATCGCGACCCGTGAGAAGCTGGACAACCTGGTCTTCGTTATCAACTGTAACCTGCAGCGTCTTGATGGCCCGGTCACCGGTAACGGCAAAATCATTAACGAACTGGAAGGCATCTTCGCGGGCGCTGGCTGGAACGTTATCAAGGTTATCTGGGGCGGTCGTTGGGATGAGCTGCTGCGTAAAGACACCAGCGGTAAGCTGATTCAGCTGATGGAAGAAACCGTTGACGGTGACTACCAGACCTTCAAATCCAAAGACGGCGCTTATGTGCGCGAGCACTTCTTCGGTAAATATCCGGAGACCGCCGCGCTGGTTGCCGACTGGACTGACGAGCAGATTTGGGCTCTGAACCGCGGCGGCCACGATCCGAAGAAAGTTTACGCTGCACTGAAGAAAGCGCAGGAAACCAAAGGCAAAGCGACCGTCATCCTCGCCCATACCATCAAAGGTTACGGCATGGGTGATACTGCTGAAGGTAAGAACATCGCTCACCAGGTTAAGAAAATGAACATGGACGGCGTTCGCTACGTCCGCGATCGTTTCAACGTGCCGGTTGCCGATGCCGATCTGGAAAAACTGCCGTACGTAACCTTCCCGGAAGGTTCCGAAGAGCACACCTATCTGCACGCTCAGCGTCAGAAACTGCACGGCTATCTGCCGAGCCGTCAGCCGAACTTCACTGAGAAGCTGGAGCTGCCGACGCTGGAAGATTTCCGTCCGCTGCTGGAAGAGCAGAATAAAGAGATCTCTACCACTATCGCGTTCGTTCGTGCCCTGAACGTGATGCTGAAGAACAAATCCATCAAAGACCGCCTCGTGCCGATCATCGCCGACGAAGCGCGTACTTTCGGTATGGAAGGTCTGTTCCGTCAGATCGGTATCTACAGCCCGAACGGTCAGCAGTACACCCCGCAGGACCGTGAGCAGGTTGCTTACTACAAAGAAGACGAAAAAGGCCAGATCCTGCAGGAAGGGATCAACGAGCTGGGCGCAGGCGCATCCTGGCTGGCTGCGGCGACCTCTTACAGCACCAACAACCTGCCGATGATCCCGTTCTACATCTACTACTCGATGTTCGGGTTCCAGCGTATCGGCGACCTGTGCTGGCAGGCAGGCGACCAGCAGGCTCGCGGCTTCCTGATCGGTGGTACTTCCGGTCGTACGACGCTGAACGGCGAAGGTCTGCAGCACGAAGATGGCCACAGCCATATTCAGTCTCTGACTATCCCGAACTGTATCTCTTACGATCCGTCCTACGCCTACGAAGTGGCGGTCATCATGCATGACGGCCTGGAGCGTATGTACGGTGAGAAACAAGAGAACGTTTACTACTACATCACGACCCTGAACGAAAACTACCACATGCCGGCGATGCCGGAAGGCGCCGAGGAAGGTATCCGTAAAGGTATCTACAAACTCGAAACCATCGAAGGTAGCAAAGGTAAAGTTCAGCTGCTGGGCTCCGGTTCTATCCTGCGTCACGTCCGTGAAGCAGCGCAGATCCTGGCGAAAGACTACGGCGTGGGCTCTGACGTGTACAGCGTCACCTCCTTCACCGAACTGGCGCGTGATGGCCAGGATTGCGAACGCTGGAACATGCTGCACCCGCTGGAAACCCCGCGCGTGCCGTACATCGCTCAGGTGATGAACGACGCTCCGGCTGTGGCATCCACTGACTATATGAAACTGTTCGCCGAGCAGGTTCGTACCTACGTACCGGCTGACGATTACCGCGTACTGGGTACCGATGGCTTCGGTCGTTCCGACAGCCGTGAAAACCTGCGTCACCACTTCGAAGTTGATGCTTCCTATGTGGTCGTTGCAGCGTTGGGCGAACTGGCTAAACGTGGTGAAATCGATAAGAAAGTGGTCGCTGACGCTATCGCGAAATTCGACATCGATGCAGAAAAAGTTAACCCGCGTCTGGCGTAAGAGGTAAAAGAATAATGGCTATCGAAATCAAAGTACCGGACATCGGGGCTGATGAAGTTGAAATCACCGAGATCCTGGTCAAACCTGGCGACAAAGTAGAAGCTGAACAGTCGCTGATCACCGTAGAAGGCGATAAAGCCTCTATGGAAGTCCCGTCTCCGCAGGCTGGCGTCGTGAAAGAGATTAAAGTCTCCGTCGGCGACAAAACCGAGACTGGCAAACTGATTATGATTTTCGATTCCGCCGAGGGTGCAGCAGCCGCTGCACCTGCGCAGGAAGAGAAGAAAGAAGCCGCTCCGGCCGCTGCTGCGCCAGCCGCCGCCGCGGCAGCGAAAGAAGTGCACGTCCCGGATATCGGCGGCGATGAAGTTGAAGTTACCGAGATCATGGTTAAAGTGGGCGACACCATCGCCGCTGAGCAATCCCTGATCACCGTAGAAGGCGATAAGGCCTCTATGGAAGTACCGGCGCCGTTCGCGGGTACCGTGAAAGAGATCAAAATCAACACCGGCGATAAAGTGTCCACCGGCTCCCTGATCATGATCTTCGAAGTCGCGGGCGCTGCGCCTGCGGCCGCTCCGGCACAGGCTGCCGCTCCGGCTGCCGCGGCACCGGCTGCTGCTGCTGGCGCGAAAGACGTTAACGTCCCGGACATCGGCGGCGACGAAGTTGAAGTCACCGAAGTGATGGTGAAAGTCGGCGATAAAGTGGCTGCTGAGCAGTCCCTGATCACCGTCGAAGGCGACAAAGCGTCTATGGAAGTGCCGGCGCCGTTCGCGGGCACCGTCAAAGAGATCAAAATCAGCACCGGCGATAAAGTCAAAACCGGCTCCCTGATCATGGTCTTCGAAGTGGAAGGCGCTGCGCCTGCCGCCGCTCCGGCTCAGGCTGCTGCACCGGCACCGGCTGCTGCACCGGCACCGGCTGCTGCACCGGCTCAGGCTGCTAAGCCTGCCGCGGCGCCGGCTGCGAAAGCAGAAGGCAAAACCGAATTCGCTGAAAACGATGCTTACGTTCACGCGACTCCGCTGATTCGCCGCCTGGCGCGCGAGTTCGGCGTTAACCTGGCGAAAGTGAAAGGCACCGGCCGTAAAGGTCGTATCCTGCGCGAAGACGTTCAGGCCTACGTGAAAGAAGCCGTTAAACGCGCTGAATCCGCACCGGCGGCTGCCGCTGGCGGCGGTATCCCGGGCATGCTGCCATGGCCGAAGGTTGACTTCAGCAAGTTCGGCGAAATCGAAGAAGTGGAGCTGGGCCGTATCCAGAAAATCTCTGGTGCTAACCTGAGCCGTAACTGGGTCATGATCCCCCACGTTACCCACTTCGATAAAACCGATATCACCGATCTGGAAGCGTTCCGTAAGCAGCAGAACGCCGAAGCTGAGAAGCGTAAACTGGACGTGAAATTCACCCCGGTTGTCTTCATCATGAAAGCTGTGGCCGCTGCGCTTGAGCAGATGCCGCGCTTCAACAGCTCGCTCTCCGAAGATGGTCAGCGCCTGACGCTGAAGAAATACATCAACATCGGTGTGGCGGTTGATACCCCGAACGGTCTGGTGGTTCCGGTCTTTAAAGACGTGAACAAGAAGAGCATCACCGAGCTGTCTCGCGAACTGACCACCATCTCGAAGAAAGCGCGCGATGGCAAACTGACGGCGGGCGAAATGCAGGGCGGTTGCTTCACCATCTCCAGCATCGGCGGCCTGGGTACGACCCACTTCGCGCCGATTGTTAACGCGCCGGAAGTGGCCATCCTCGGCGTGTCTAAGTCCGCGATGGAGCCGGTATGGAATGGTAAAGAGTTCGTGCCGCGTCTGATGCTGCCGATCTCTCTGTCCTTCGACCACCGCGTGATCGACGGTGCTGATGGTGCCCGCTTCATTACCATCATCAACAACACCCTGAGCGACATTCGCCGCCTGGTGATGTAATCGAAAAAGCCGGCCTGACGGCCGGCTTTTTTCTGATAACCTCAGGCTGTTTGGGATTATCAGCAACAAAGGACAAAATCGTTTGCCGTTTGTTGTTTAAAAATTGTTAACAATTTTGTAAAATACACGCGGATAGAACGTCCCGGTGGACTTGGGCGTAAGAATAATAGCGTCAGACCCGCCGGATATAAATTACAGAGGTCATGATGAGTACTGAAATCAAAACTCAGGTCGTGGTACTTGGGGCAGGTCCTGCAGGCTACTCTGCAGCTTTCCGTTGCGCTGATTTAGGTCTGGAAACCGTCATCGTAGAACGTTACAGCACCCTCGGTGGGGTGTGCCTTAACGTGGGTTGTATCCCTTCTAAAGCGCTGCTGCACGTGGCAAAAGTTATCGAAGAAGCGAAAGCGCTGGCCGAACACGGCATCGTTTTCGGCGAACCGAAAACTGACATTGACAAGATCCGCACCTGGAAAGAAAAAGTCATCACTCAGCTGACCGGTGGTCTGGCTGGCATGGCCAAAGGGCGTAAAGTGAAGGTGGTTAACGGTCTGGGTAAATTCACCGGCGCTAACACCCTGGAAGTGGAAGGCGAAAACGGCAAAACCGTGATCAACTTCGACAACGCCATCATCGCGGCGGGTTCCCGTCCGATTCAACTGCCATTTATCCCGCATGAAGATCCGCGCGTATGGGACTCCACCGACGCCCTGGAGCTGAAATCCGTACCGAAACGCATGCTGGTCATGGGCGGCGGTATCATCGGTCTGGAAATGGGTACCGTATACCACGCGCTGGGTTCAGAGATTGACGTGGTTGAAATGTTCGACCAGGTTATCCCGGCGGCCGATAAAGACGTGGTGAAAGTCTTCACTAAACGCATCAGCAAGAAATTCAACCTGATGCTGGAAACCAAAGTGACTGCCGTTGAAGCGAAAGAAGACGGTATTTACGTTTCCATGGAAGGCAAAAAAGCGCCGGCGGAAGCACAGCGTTACGACGCCGTACTGGTGGCTATCGGTCGCGTACCGAACGGCAAAAACCTCGACGCAGGCAAAGCGGGCGTGGAAGTGGACGATCGTGGCTTCATCCGCGTTGACAAACAAATGCGCACCAACGTGCCGCACATCTTTGCTATCGGCGATATCGTCGGTCAGCCGATGCTGGCGCACAAAGGCGTCCACGAAGGTCACGTTGCCGCTGAAGTTATCTCCGGCCTGAAACACTACTTCGATCCGAAAGTGATCCCGTCCATCGCCTACACCGAGCCAGAAGTGGCATGGGTCGGCCTGACTGAGAAAGAAGCGAAAGAGAAAGGCATCAGCTACGAAACCGCCACCTTCCCGTGGGCGGCTTCCGGCCGCGCTATCGCTTCCGACTGTGCAGACGGTATGACCAAACTGATCTTCGACAAAGAGACCCACCGGGTTATCGGCGGCGCGATTGTCGGCACCAACGGCGGCGAGCTGCTGGGTGAGATCGGCCTGGCTATCGAAATGGGCTGCGACGCTGAAGACATCGCGCTGACTATCCACGCTCACCCGACTCTGCACGAGTCTGTTGGCCTGGCGGCAGAAGTCTTCGAAGGCAGCATCACCGACCTGCCGAACGCCAAAGCGAAGAAAAAGTAACTTTTTCTTTCAGGCAAAAAGCATAAGCGGCTCCCGGAGCCGCTTTTTTTATGCCTGATGTTTAGAACTGTGTCGCTATTCATAAACCGCTACACCTCATACATACTTTGTAAATAGTCACTCAGTAAACTTATAGGTAGTTAACGATATCGATGAGGTGTGTGATGAAACGCTTTTTAACCACTGCGCTGGTCGCAGCAACGTGCTTATCCGGTGTAGCCTGCGCGGCTGACGCCACGATTCCGTGGGCGGATAACAGCGGCGGCACGGAAACGACCCATATCGCGGCGATGGGCCAGGATCTGAATGCCCAGCATCAGCAGGTGACGAAGACCAGTGAAGGGGTATGGGCTGCGAATTCCGGCAGCATCAGCGCTGACGAAGCGGCATTGTCCAGTACGAAACCAGCCTTTGCCGGCGATCCGTCTCTGATGCCCCACCAGGGCTAAGTGAATGAAAACGCCCGGTTGCGTATTCGTAACCGGGCGTTTTTTTATGGATTGACTACCTGCCAGCCGGCGTCAGCGTCGGGGGCAAAGCGCGTTATCGCCTGGGCCTTTGCCGCGCTCTCTTCACCGAGATTGGCCTGATAAACCGTATCGTGCTGATCGATCATAAAGCTCATCACGCCGGTTTCCCCCCACGCCACCGGCCACGCCAGCAAGGCGACGCTCTGCTCATCTCTACCGGTGATAATGCGGAAGCGGTAGCCATGGTAGCCGCTGCCGGGTACCGTCGGGCTAAAGGCGGGCCCTAGCGGGCTTGGCGCTTCGCCCGGCGAGGTGGGCCAGTACAGACCATCTTTTTTGCCTTCGCTACTGATGATTTTCTGCGCCCAGCGGTGGTTCAGTTGATAGTAATCCTGCTGGGCGTCAACGTAGGCGTGCATGGCGGCTATCGCCGACAGTTCATTACGGCCAATAGCGCGGGTGAGGATCTCCTCTTCGCCAGCGGCCATATCAAAGCGCCAGCCCTGGGATGATTTAACGATGGGGACGGGCAGACGCCATGCTTCGCTACCAACGTCAAGCCAGGCGTTATCACCTTGCTGCACAATCACATGTTTCACCTGCCAGTCGCGCTGGAAGCGGTCGACGGCAGTGGGGTCGATCCCGTCGGGGGGTAAAAAATGCTGCCAGTTATCGCCAAGCACCTCGCTCAGCGCCGCGTCATTTTGCTGGCCGATCGCCTCGGCCAGCGCGCTCGCGGCCTGCTCGGGGGTGGCATATTGCTGCTGGGCGAAGGCGGCAAGCGGTGACAGCATTAACGTGAACAGGGCAATAGGTAATGGGTTTCTCATTCTGCTCATCCTCAGCGGCGGCGTAGTTCATGGTGTTCAGAAAGACGCTCTCTGGCGCCGTCGCGCTGCTCGCGGTTTACGCTGGAAAACTGACGACTCTGTCGTCCCCGTTCCTGCTGCGCTTGCCAGGAGGGGGCGCGGCTTTCGTTGCCGCTAAGGGCGCTGGCGCGCAGATGATTGACCGTCTGCTGGCGCTGGGCGGGCGTGGCGGAATGGAGCTGCTGCCGGCGCTGTTGCTGCTGCGGTGTAGCATTCTGCTCGTGGTTCTTAATGGTTTCCCTACGCTGCTGTTGCTGCGGCGTCGGGTTTTTCAACTGCGCTTTCGCCGCATCTCGACGCTGCTGGGTTGATGTTGGCGCGCTGTCGTAACCGCGGTAGTTGCTGCGCTGGGTGGCTTGTTTCAACTGCGCCGAGGCTGCCTGACGCTGGGCATCGCGCGAGGGGGTGTTTGCCGCCAGGTTGCCTGCCGTGGCGGTCGACGCGCTGCGCTGCTGAAGCTGGGTCATTGCCGCCTGGCGCTGCGCCTCACGATCGACCGGCGCATGCTGGGTCGCGCTCAGTCCGCCGGATACGTTGGTCTGATGAAAGCGCTGGGCGACGGTATTATCGGGGTATGGCACGTGACCGCGATAGGCGGGATTGTGCTGCCAGTTTACGTGGTCGCCCGGCAGGTTTTGTCCGGTAATGCGGTTAAAATTATTCACATTGATATTGATGTTATCGCCATTATGCGAGTAATCCCCGCGGTGGTAGTCATCATCGTGATGGTGGTAGTCATCATCATCATCCCAGTCGATGCTGCTGAACAGCGCCCAGGTGGTCGCCACGCCCAGGCTGTAACCGAAGCCTTTGACGAAGCTATCGGTAAACTGCTCCCCGGGAGGGGGCGGCAGATAGACCGGAGGATAGGCGCTGTTCGGCCAGGTACCATAGACGGTGGAGGGGTTGTAGTTGGGAACATAGACCACCTGCGGGTCGGTCGGTTCTATTTTTATGACCTGCGTCGGCGCAGGCGCCGCCGCGGTAGTGCTTGACGTTGATACGGTGCTGCTTTTCGAAGTGGTGGCCGGCACAGGCGCCGCTGCGGCGACAATCACTTTTTGCTGCGGCGTGGATTTCAGGGTCCCGGTCTCCTGGGCGATGGCACGCAGGCGCTGCACCGCGTCCATCACATCATGCGGCTGGGCCAAAAACGCATTACCCAGATTTTCCACCCAGGGCGGATTCTCGCCCATCATCGCCAGCAGGGCAGGGAAAGCGACCAGCGATTTGACGCTGGGATCCCATGGCTGGCTGGCAACTGCCTGAACGGCGGGATCCCCTTTCATGGTGGGGTTATCCTGGGACCACTGCACCGCCTGCATGACGTTGTCCGGGTAGGTGGAAGCCATCAGCACCTGCGACAGCAGACTGTCCGGGTAGAGCGCGATGGGGGCAACCCACTGGTCAATCTGCGCCTGGGTGTAGGTGGTGGCCACCGGCTGCGCGGCGGCGGGTGCGGCTGGCGTTGGCGCTGGCGCAGGCTGCGCCGTCGGCTGAGTGACCGTCTCTGGAGTACGGCTTTGCACATAGAGTGTTCCCGCCGCCGCGAGTAAGCCAGCGCTACAGAGCAGGGTGATAATATGGGGTTTGAACGGCAGTGACATAGAAGCTCCTGACCCAAAAAGTAACCCATCTCGCTAAAGTATCGGCGAAAACGGCGCGTTTGCTGAGTATAAGTAAGCGGTATGGCTTTTTATTGATGATTGTTGGGATCGGCCCATGGCGTTGTACGCGGAAAGGAATTTTTGTCGCGGGATTTGAACAGAAAGCCTGCAATATCCTGCCCTTAACGATTCAGCTAAATTTTAATGTTGCTTTTTTGTAAACAGATTAACACCTTTCAAAAATCCTGCTATGCTGCCGACGCGGTATCGGGCATTTACCCTACAAACTGCTGTCTCACAGGAGCGTGAAGAAAATCGCCCAGCCACTAAATCCTTCAAGATGCGTCAAGGCGGCAAACTGCCAATACCGAAGCAGATTGATTGAAGAGGTGTAGGCCGCATTATGACAATGAGAAGCGAGGAGAACCGTCGTGCTAGAAGAATACCGTAAGCACGTAGCTGAGCGTGCCGCCATGGGGATTGTTGCCAAACCCTTAGATGCAACCCAAATGGCCGCGCTGGTAGAACTGCTGAAAAACCCGCCTGCGGGCGAAGAAGAATTCCTGTTAGACCTGCTGATTAACCGTGTACCGCCGGGCGTCGACGAAGCCGCCTATGTTAAAGCTGGATTCCTTGCCGCGATCGCCAAAGGCGAAACGACCTCCCCCCTGGTTACCCCTGAAAAAGCCGTTGAACTGCTGGGCACCATGCAGGGCGGTTATAATATCCACCCGCTGATCGATGCCCTGGATGACGCGAAACTGGCGCCGATTGCCGCGAAAGCGCTGTCCCATACTCTGCTGATGTTCGATAACTTCTACGACGTGGAAGAGAAAGCGAAAGCGGGTAACGAGCACGCTAAACAGGTTATGCAATCCTGGGCCGACGCTGAGTGGTTCCTGAACCGCCCGCAGCTGGCAGAGAAAATCACCGTTACCGTTTTCAAGGTCACTGGCGAAACGAACACCGATGACCTGTCTCCGGCGCCGGATGCCTGGTCGCGTCCGGATATCCCGCTGCACGCCCTGGCGATGCTGAAAAACGCCCGCGAAGGCATTGAACCGGATCAGCCGGGCGTGGTTGGCCCGATCAAACAGATCGAAGCCCTGCAGCAGAAAGGCTACCCGCTGGCCTACGTCGGCGATGTGGTCGGGACCGGCTCTTCACGTAAATCGGCCACCAACTCGGTGCTGTGGTTTATGGGCGACGATATCCCGAACGTGCCGAACAAGCGCGGCGGCGGCCTGTGCCTGGGCGGCAAAATCGCGCCAATCTTCTTCAACACCATGGAAGATGCGGGCGCGCTGCCTATCGAAGTGGATGTGTCAAACCTGAACATGGGCGACGTCATCGACGTTTACCCGTTCAAAGGCGAAGTGCGTAATCACGAGACCAACGAACTGCTGGCCAGCTTCGAGCTGAAAACCGATGTGCTGATCGACGAAGTCCGTGCCGGCGGCCGTATCCCGCTGATCATCGGTCGCGGCCTGACCACCAAAGCACGTGAAGCGCTGGGTCTGCCGCACAGCGATGTCTTCCGTCAGGCGAAAGACGTGGCGGAAAGCACCCGCGGCTTCTCTCTGGCGCAGAAAATGGTTGGCCGCGCCTGCGGCGTTGCCGGTATCCGCCCGGGCGCCTACTGCGAGCCGAAAATGACCTCCGTGGGTTCTCAGGACACCACCGGTCCAATGACCCGTGATGAACTGAAAGACCTGGCGTGCCTGGGCTTCTCCGCTGACCTGGTGATGCAGTCCTTCTGCCACACTGCGGCCTATCCGAAGCCGGTTGACGTCACCACGCATCATACTCTGCCGGACTTCATTATGAACCGCGGCGGCGTCTCGCTGCGTCCGGGCGATGGCGTGATCCACTCCTGGCTGAACCGCATGCTGCTGCCGGATACCGTGGGCACCGGCGGCGACTCCCACACCCGTTTCCCCATCGGTATCTCCTTCCCGGCGGGCTCTGGTCTGGTGGCCTTCGCCGCCGCGACCGGCGTGATGCCGCTGGATATGCCGGAATCGGTGCTGGTGCGTTTCAAAGGTAAAATGCAGCCGGGCATTACGCTGCGCGACCTGGTCCACGCGATCCCGCTGTACGCCATCAAGCAGGGCCTGCTGACCGTTGAGAAGAAAGGTAAGAAAAACATCTTCTCTGGCCGCATCCTTGAGATTGAAGGTCTGCCGGATCTGAAAGTGGAGCAGGCGTTCGAGCTGACCGATGCCTCCGCTGAACGTTCTGCTGCAGGTTGCACCATCAAGCTGAACAAAGAGCCGATCGTTGAGTATCTGAACTCCAACATCGTCCTGCTGAAGTGGATGATCGCCGAAGGCTACGGCGACCGCCGTACCCTGGAGCGTCGTATCCAGGGCATGGAGAAATGGCTGGCGGATCCGCAACTGCTGGAAGCCGATGCTGACGCGGAATACGCGGCAGTGATCGACATCGATCTGGCGGATATCAAAGAGCCGATTCTGTGCGCGCCGAACGATCCGGACGATGCCCGCCTGCTGTCTGACGTACAGGGCGAGAAAATCGACGAAGTGTTCATCGGCTCCTGCATGACCAACATCGGCCACTTCCGTGCCGCCGGTAAGCTGCTGGACAGCCACAAAGGCCAGTTGCCGACTCGCCTGTGGGTGGCGCCGCCAACCCGTATGGACGCCGCGCAGCTGACCGAAGAAGGTTACTACAGCGTATTTGGTAAGAGCGGGGCGCGTATCGAAATCCCTGGCTGTTCCCTGTGTATGGGTAACCAGGCGCGCGTCGCCGACGGTGCGACGGTGGTTTCCACCTCTACCCGTAACTTCCCGAACCGTTTAGGTACCGGCGCTAACGTCTATCTGGCCTCTGCCGAGCTGGCAGCGGTGGCTTCTCTGCTCGGTAAACTGCCGACGCCGGAAGAGTACCAGACCTTCGTGGCGCAGGTGGATAAGACAGCGGAAGATACCTATCGCTATCTGAACTTCAACCAGCTGGATCAGTACACTGAAAAAGCTGACGGCGTGATCTTCCAGACCGCGGTGTAAAACCAGTCGGTCAGCCTGGCTGACCGTTTGGCTACAAACTCCCCAATGCCCGGTGAACATTGCATCACCGGGCATTTTTATTTCCAAACCTCCTGCCTGTTACGCTTTTTTTCTTTCGGTCTGCTGCGATAATTACTCCATGGGTACAGTGCAGCGGTGACGCATTGCCCTTGCAGAGGAAAAGACGATGGACTACGAATTTCTGCGCGATATTACCGGAGTGGTAAAGGTGCGAATGTCGATGGATCACGAGGCGATTGGCCACTGGTTCAACGAGGAGGTGAAAGACAATCTTGCTCTGCTTGACGAAGTGGAGCAGGCTGCGCGCACCGTGAAAGGCAGTGAACGTTCCTGGCAGCGTGCCGGACATGAATATACGCTGTGGCTGGATGGCGAAGAGGTGATGATCCGCGCCAATCAGCTGGAATTTTCCGGCGACGAAATCGAGGAGGGGATGAGCTACTACGACGAAGAAAGCCTCTCTCTGTGTGGTGTTGAGGATTTCCTGCAGGTGGTTGCCGCCTATCGTGAGTTTATGCAGCAGCGTTGATGACTCGTTGTGCGCCGGGCTGCGGAAAACCGTAGCCCGGCTAAGCGTCGCGTGCGCAGGGCACATCTCCGGGTCGCGACGAGTACCTTTCCCCGCTTCCAGCCGGCGCAGAACCCAGGCCCGGCGCGCAAAATCGCCGCCGGGCATTTGAGGCATTACACGGCAGGAATATTGCGGCCGTAGTAAATCTCGCGCATCTCTTTCCACAGCAGGTCGGTAATGACCTTGCGCTCTTCAGCGGTCAACTCTTCCGGTCGGGTATGGAACATGTAATGCTTAAGGTCGAACTCCTTAAGCAACATTTTGGTATGGAAGATATTTTCCTGATAAACGTTGACGTCGACCATGTCATACAGCGACTTCATATCGTCAGACATAAAGTTCTGAATTGAGTTGATTTCATGATCGATAAAATGCTTCATCCCATTGATATCGCGGGTAAAGCCGCGCACGCGGTAGTCAATGGTCACAATATCCGATTCCAGCTGGTGGATCAGATAGTTCAGCGCTTTGAGCGGTGAAATAACCCCGCAGGTAGAGACTTCGATATCGGCGCGGAAGGTGCACAGGCCGCCTTCCGGGTGGCTCTCCGGATAGGTATGCACGCAGATATGGCTTTTATCGAGATGGGCGACCACGGTTTCAGGTAGCGGGCCGGGGTGTTCGGTCTGGTCGATAAGCCGCGGGTCGACGGGCTCTTCGCTTACCAGAATGGTCACGCTGGCGCCCTGGGGTTCATAATCCTGGCGGGCGATATTCAGGATATTAGCGCCAATAATAGAGCAGGTTTCGCTCAGGATCTCTGTAAGGCGATTGGCATTATAAAGTTCGTCGATATAGGCGATGTAGCCGTCGCGCTCTTCTGCCGTTTTGGCGTAACAGATATCGTAGATACAAAAACTCAGGCTTTTGGTCAGGTTGTTAAAGCCGTGCAGCTTCAATTTTTTCAATTTAGTTCACCCCCTTATTTCGCTTCACGGTGCGGACAGAGCATCATGCAGATACTGTGGTAAGGCGAAGGCCGCCGTATGGATTGCCGGATTGTAGTAACGGCAGGTCAGGTTGGCTTTGTGAAAGCGCGCCTGAATGATTTCGCTGGAAAGATGGCGCAGCGCCTCGTTGTCGCTCGCCCAGGCAAAGGTCATAATCCCGCCGTAATAGGTCGGAATCGCCGCCTGGTAGAAGCTGACGTCGCGAAAATAGTGGCTCAGTTTGCGATGGCTACCGACCGCTTCATCCTGCTGCAGGAAGCAGACGCCGTTCTGCGCAACGAAAATCCCTCCCGGATTCAGGCAGCGTTTGCAGCCTTCATAAAAAGCCGAGGTGAAGAGGCTTTCCCCCGGGCCAATAGGGTCGGTACAGTCTGAAATGATCACATCAAACGTTTGCGTCGTCTGGTTAACAAAATTGACGCCATCATCAATCACCAGCGTAAAGCGCGGATCGTCATAGGCGCCGGCGCTATGGTTGGGCAGGTACTGGCGGCAGAATGAGACCACCCCGGCGTCGATTTCCACCATGGTGATGCTTTCGATGCTGCGATGACGAGAGACTTCGCGCAGCATCGCGCCATCGCCGCCGCCGATGATCAGGACATGCTTGGCGTTACCGTGAGCCAGCAGCGGCACGTGGGTCATCATTTCGTGATAGATAAACTCATCGCGTTCGGTGGTTTGCACGACGCCATCCAGCGCCATCACCCGGCCAAAGGCGCGGTTGTCAAAGATGATCAGATCCTGATGATCGGTTTTTTCGTGGTACAGCACGTTATCAACGCTAAAGTACTGACCAAAATGGTCATGCAGCGTTTCATGCCACAGTGGATTATCGGCCACGGTGAGGCTCCTCCTTCGTTAACATCTGTTACACCCGTAAAACGAGTGCAACATCATAGACAACTATAGATGAGGATGCACGGCGGTTATTGCAGCAATGCGGCAGGAATAACAGCACCGCCCGAAGAGGGCGGTGGGAGGACAGGGCTATTTTGCCGGCGCGGGTTGGCTATCCACTATCCGCACGGAATAGACCATGGTCGCGCCTGGGGGGATCTTCGGTGGCAACCCTTTACTGCCATAGGCTTTGTCGGGCGGGACGACCAGCGTCACGGAGCCGTGGTTCTGCAGGCGCTTCAGCGGCCCGCGAAATACCGGGGGATAGGCATCCAGTTTCTGGGTAAGCGCCTGATCTTTCGTCTCCATATCATTGATCACCGTTCCGTCCGTCAGCATCTCTTTGATCACCACGGTCACCAGATCGTTGCCGCTAATTTTTCCTTTACCCGGGTAATCGATACGGCTGTAGACGCCCTCTTTGAAGACCACACCTTTTTTGCGCGCAAACGCCTGCTGGTATTTCTGACCGGCGCTGATGTTTTTCTGCTCGATTTTATTCAGGTTCTGGAAAACCTGCTGTGAAATGTCAAACAGCGCTTTGTTACGCGCCTGTTCGCCGAGGCGAAGCTGGCCGCTGAAAGCATCTTCGATGCCCTGCAGCACCAGGCCAGCGTCGACGTTAACTCCCTGAGTGCGACGAGTCGTGAGGACATTAAGCGCCTCTGTACCCATCGAGGCGCCGATGGCGTAAGCCTGCTGTTCACCTGGCGCGCTGAGTTTGGCGGCGGTTTTGCCGGTGGTATTTCTCGGCGGGACCGTCAGCTGCGTCCGCAGCAGCTGGATTTCATCCTCTTTCATCCGCAGCTGGGCGTTATCTTTGTCCGCCTGCAGGCGATAGGCCGCCACTATGGCCGCCATCTCGGGGGGCTCATCTTTTGCCGCCACGGCGGCATCGGCGCGGCTCGATGGCGCTTTCTCCGCCGCGGCGAGCCGGTTAGCCAGCGACTGCTTATCGGCGTTAAGGGCTTTGATCTGGTCGAGGGCGGTCTGCTTCTCTTTTTCCGCCGCCGCCAGCCGGTTGACCAGCGGCTGTTTGTCCGCGTTAAGGGCTTTGACCTGGTCGAGGGCGGTCTGCTGCGCCTTCTCTGCCGCGGCGAGCCGTTTAGCCAGCGACTGCTTATCGGCGTTAAGGGTTTTGACCTGGTCGAGGGCGGTCTGCTTCTCTTTTTCCGCCGCCGCCAGCCGGTTGACCAGCGGCTGTTTGTCCGCGTTAAGGGCTTTGACCTGGTCGAGGACGGTCTGCTTCTCTTTTTCCGCCGCCGCCAGCCGGTTGACCAACGGCTGTTTGTCGGCGTTAAGGGTTTTGACCTGGTCGAGAGCGGTCTGCTGCGCCTTCTCTGCCGCGGCGAGCCGGTTAGCCAACGTCTGCTTATCTGTATTCAGAGCGGTGAGGCTGGCGCTGAGCCGTTTATTTTCAGCTGCGGCTTGCTGAAGCTGTGACGTTAATTGTTGGATCTGCTTCAGCGCGGCGGCCTGACTTTGCTGCAGAGTCGTATTCTGGACTGCGCCTTCTTTTTTAATTAACGCCTCATTTTTCGCGGTGGCGGCGGTTAAGGCGATCTGTAATTCTTTTATTTTGTTATTTAAGGCCGCTTGCTCATTCGCGATGGAGGTTTCTGTGGCCGGAGTGTTAGCAAGCTGTTTTTTTAATTGCTGAATAGTTTTATTTTTTTGCTCAATCGTCGCCTGCTGGCTGACGATTCTTTTTTGCAATTGTGCGGTATTGGGCGTCTTTTTTTTATTATCCGCAGGTTGACGATCGCCTGACGTTTGCTTTGCGGTTGCAGCATCGCTTTTTTCATGCGCCTGGGTTTGCTGCTGGGCGTAGTCAAGAAACGCCGGCGCGGCGCCGGCGAAGAAAGGTGTTGAAAGCGCCAGCGCCGCGACGAGCATCAGCAGGGGCGCGTTGAGGGTCAGCGTGGCGGCTCTGTTCATGGCTGCTTGCTTTCACCCCGCTGTACCAGGCTATCGATTAGCGTTTTCTGAATATCGGCGCACAATTTGATGGATTTAAACTGATACATGGAGTCAATGCCAAGCCGGGTGGGATCCGCCACTTTCTCGCGCACGCTGTTGTATTGTGACGCCGCACGCACTAAGGCATTGAAGTCATTGCTGAGTTTGGTTGCCTGCTGTGGGTTAACCTCTTTTAGCGAGTCCAGCGCCTGTCGGCAGGATTCAATGCGCGCTTGTTCGCTGGCCGCTCGCTCCTGCTCTGCCTGCTGCTGCGACGTTAGCGGGGTGGTGAGCGGTTTTACCTGCTGGCGAGAGGCGGTATTGCTACAGCCGGCTAATAACATAGCGGCAAGTGGAATAATACGAAGAGTCAGCGAGATATTCACAATTTCAGTCCATGAAGTAGATATATTTTCAACGGATTCTAAAAGGCTGCTTTTTATTTTGCAATATATCGTTAGGGATATTTTATTGTTTTTATCTGCCAGGGGTGTTAGTACGGGTTTAATTTATTTATTGGCTTGATGTATTGCGAGGTAGATAAAATTTATTTTGTATAAAATAATAATAGTAAATATTAAAGGCGGGTGAGTCGGGGAAAAGCGCGGCGCGTTGCCGCCCGCGCGGGAAATTATTTGACGTAAGCCAGCAGGCTAAGTGAATCGCGGGCCAGCGCTTTACATTTTTTCGCCGTCGGAAGGTTAATGCCGCTGAGATCGCGATAGCTGTCTTCGCCAAGCGCTTTCATGTTGTAGCTGTCGTAGTTGCTCAGGTCCCATTGGTTCTGCTGAGCAAAGAACACCAGGGCGCGACGGATCTGCGTGTTGGGCAGGTTCTGGTAGCCACAGTCGTTTTTCAGAAACACAAAAACCGCGGTTAAATCAGCCATGTCTTCCGCTTCTGATTCGCTGAGCGCGTAGCTGTTGGCGGAGAGAGTAAGCAGGCTGCCGAGTACCATTGTTCTGAAAAGCGTCTTCATTTTTTCTACCGTTAGATCACCGACGCTTCAAATTAGCATACTTCTTTACACAGCGCCGATCTTTATTCTTACTCTTCTGCTTGACCTTCCCGTTACGGTAGGGTTTAAGCTCAAATATTCGCCCGCAGAATAAAAGGATGTGAATATGCAACGTCGAGACTTCCTCAAACTGACCGCCGCGGTCAGCATGGCCAGCGCGTTACCGCTTTGGAGCCGTGCGGTCTTTGCGGCCAGTCGCCCGGCCCTGCCGGTACCGCCGCTGTTGACGGCTGATGCGCGCAACCGTATCGCGCTGACCATCCAGGCGGGCAAAACGCAGTTTGGCGCTTTGAACGCCACCACCTGGGGGTATAACGGCTCGCTACTGGGTCCCGCGCTGCAGCTGACGCAGGGGAAGGCTATCACGGTGGACATTACCAACCAGCTGGCAGAGGAGACGACGCTGCACTGGCATGGTCTGGAGGTACCCGGCGAGGTCGACGGAGGACCGCAGGGGGTCATCGCCCCGGGCGCCACTCGGACGGTGAGCTTCACCCCAACGCAGCGGGCGGCCACCTGCTGGTTTCACCCGCATCAGCACGGGACCACCGGTCGGCAGGTGGCGATGGGGCTGGCGGGGCTGGTGCTGATCGAGGATGAAGAGAGCGGACGCCTGCTATTGCCGAAGCAGTGGGGAATCGATGATGTACCGGTGATTGTGCAGGACAAGAAGTTTACCGCCGCTGGCGAAATTGATTATCAGCTGGATGTGATGAGCGCTGCCGTCGGCTGGTTTGGCGATACGCTGCTGACCAATGGCGCTCTCTATCCTGAACATGCCGCCCCGCGCGGCTGGCTACGTCTGCGCTTGCTGAACGGCTGTAATGCCCGTTCCCTCAATTTTGCGACCAGCGATAAGCGCCCGCTGTACGTGGTGGCCAGCGACGGCGGTCTGCTGGCAGAGCCGGTGAAGGTCAATGAGTTGCCGGTCTTGATGGGGGAGCGTTTTGAGGTGCTGGTGGACACCAGCGATGGCAAACCTTTTGATCTTGTGACCCTGCCGGTGGGTCAGATGGGCATGGCCATTGCGCCTTTTGATAAACCACAGCCGGTACTGCGCGTCCAGCCGCTGGTCATTCCTGCCTCCGGCAAGCTGCTGGATACCCTGGCCGCTATGCCGGCGCTACCTTCTCTGACGGGGCTGACGCAGCGTCAGCTCCAGCTGTCGATGGATCCGATGCTCGACAGGATGGGCATGCAGGCGCTGATGGAGAAATATGGCGATCAGGCGATGGCAGGGATGGATCACGGCATGATGGGGCACGGCGGGATGGGCGACATGGGGAATATGCACCACGGCGACATGAGCAACATGAACCACGGGTCCGGCATGGATCATGGCATGTCGTCGGGCAAGGGATTTGATTTCCATAACGCCAACCGCATCAACGGCAAAGCCTTCGACATGAATGTGCCGATGTTTGCCGCCGCCAGAGGCCAGTATGAGCGCTGGGTGATTTCGGGTAAGGGCGACATGATGCTGCATCCGTTCCATATCCACGGCACCCAGTTCCGCATCCTGAGCGAAAACGGCAAGCCGCCAGCGGCGCATCGTCGCGGCTGGAAAGATACCGTGCGTGTGGAAGGGGACGTGAGTGAAGTATTAGTGAAGTTTGATCATCCGGCGCCGAAGGAGTTTGCCTATATGGCCCACTGCCACCTGCTGGAACATGAAGACACCGGGATGATGTTGGGGTTCACGGTTTAGGGCGGTATAACCCTGGCGCGTGGGAGAGGGGATAAAGACAAAAAAAACGGCAACTTTCGTTGCCGTTTTGCGTTTTATTTCGCCTCATCCGGGAGCGCATAGGCGACGATATAATCGCCCATTTTGGTCCCGAACGAGCCGTGACCGCCGGCAGAGATGACAACATACTGTTTGCCATTCACTTCGTAGGTCATCGGGGTGGCCTGACCGCCGGCTGGCAGACGGGCTTCCCACAGCTTCTCACCGTTGCTCATATTGTACGCGCGCAGGTAGTTATCCGCGGTCGCGCCGATGAACAGAACGTTGCCCGCCGTGGAGATCGGACCGCCCAGCATCGGCATACCCATGGTGAATGGGAGTTTAACCGGCATCGGGAACGGCAGGCTGTCCTGCGGGGTACCGATACGTTTTTTCCATACCACTTCGTTAGTTTTCAGATCCAGCGCGGAGATATAGCCCCAGGCCGGCTGTTTGCACGGCAGACCGAACGGTGACAGGAACGGGTTCAGGGTGACGCCGTACGGGACGCCGTACTGCGGCTGCACGCCGGACTCGGTGCCTGAGCCTTTCGCATCTTTCGGCGGCTCCATTGGGTTGCCCGGGCCGCGTGGGATCAGTTTAGAGACGAACGGCAGCGCCATCGGGTTGGCGATAGCCACCTGACGGTTCGGATCGACGGAGATACCGCCCCATTCAAACATCCCCAGGTTACCCGGGAAGACGAGGGTGCCCTGCTCAGATGGCGGGGTGAAGATACCCTCATAGCGCATCTGATGGAAAATCACGCGGCACACCAGCTGGTCGAACATGGTGGCGCCCCACATGTCCGCCCCGGTCAGATCTTTCTTCGGACGGAAGCTCAGATCGGAGAACGGCTGGGTTTTGGCGACGTAATCGCCTTTGGCGGCGCCCTGCGGAACCGGTTTTTCCGGGGCCGGGACCACCAGCTCGCCGTTACGGCGATCCAGCACGAAGATGTTGCCGGTTTTCGCCGGAGCATAGACGACCGGCACGGTTTTGCCGTTGACTTCAATGTCAGCCAGCGTCGGCTGGGAAGGCATGTCCATATCCCACAGGTCGTGGTGGACGGTCTGGTAGCTCCAGGCCAGCTTACCCGTGGTGGCGTTCAGCGCGACAATCGAGCTGGCATAGCGCTCTTGCTCCGGCGTGCGGTTACCGCCCCAGATATCCGGAGTGGTCACGCCCATCGGCAGATAGACCAGATCCAGTTTGGCGTCGTAGGCGGCAGGCGCCCAGGAGTTGGGTGAGTTGAGCGTGAAGTGATGCTCATCGCTTGGGATGGCGTTCGGATCTTTCGCGCCCGGATCGAAGGCCCACAGCAGTTTACCGGTATTCACATCAAAGCCGCGGATCACGCCTGACGGCTCGCGGGTAGAGAAGTTATCGGTAACTGCGCCGGCAATGACGATGGTGTTATCGGTGATAATCGGCGGGGAAGTGGGTTCATACATGCCCGGCGTGGTCACCGGCATGTTGGTCTGCAGGTTGAGAATACCTTTGTTGGCAAAGGTTTCGCACAGCTTACCGTTGTCGGCGTTCACTGCGAACAGGCGACCATCGTTCACCGGCAGGATAATGCGGCGCGGACAGTCGGCGACGACGTCGGCAGGGGCGTTATCCGCTTTCGCTTCGTGATACGAGACACCGCGGCAGGTGACGTGCTGGAACGACGGGTCGGCGTTCAGCTGCGGGTCAAAATGCCACTTCTCTTTACCGGAGGCGGCGTCAAGCGCGAACAGACGCTGGTGGGCGGTACACAGGAAGAGCGTGTCGCCGACTTTAATCGGCGTCACTTCGTTAGTGATTTCACCCGGATCGTTCGGCTGTTTCAGGTCGCCGGTGCGGAACACCCAGGCTTCCTTCAGGTTCTTCACGTTGTCGGCGTTAATCTGCTTCAGCGGGGAGAAGCGCTGGCCTTCCTGGTTGCGGCCATAGGCCGGCCAGTCGCCGTCGGCAACGTTGGAGATCGGCGCCGCCGGGGTGGCGTCGGCGCTCAGAGTGCCGTTGATCTCCTGCGGGTCGTTAAAACCGGCCCAGGTCAGCATGCCGCCGCTGATCAGCAAGGCGACGACCAGCGCGCCTACGGCGCCAGCGGAAGGCACCGGCAGACGACGCCAGACAAAGGGCAGGATCAGCCAGATACCAAAGAAGATGAGGATATCGCTACGCGGCGTCAGCGCCCAGAAGTCGAAGCCGACTTCCCAGACGCCCCAGATCATGGTCGCCAGCAGCAGCGCGGCGTACAGCCACAGCGCAGCGCGCTTGCCGCGGAACAGCATCACGGTCACGCCCAGCATCACCAGACCGGCGACGGGGTAGTACCAGGAGCCGCCAAGCACGACCAGCCATGCTCCGCCGATTAAAAGATAGAGGCCGCAGAACGCTGCAAATAGCGCAGTCAGCGTCACCAGGAGCCTTGATTGTTGAGACTTTGTTTCAGCCATAGAAAGTTACTCATGTGTTTGTTAATTTTTTAACTGCAATTAATTATAGGATTTAACAAGTGTGATCGGAATCACAAATATGGCTTTATTAATCCCTGCACCGCAGATTTCTTTTTGCTGGTATACTGGATGGCTTGCCGGTCATCGTCGGGGCGAAAGCAGCGGCTTTGATGATTTATATTTAGAATCAAATGGTTAGTATTATGAAACATACTGTAGAAGTGATGATCCCGGAATCCGAGATCAAAGCGCGCATCGCGGAACTGGGTCGTCAAATCAACGAACATTATCAGGACAGCGGCAGCGAAATGGTGCTGGTGGGGCTGCTGCGCGGCTCGTTTATGTTCATGGCCGACCTGTGCCGTGAAGTGCAGGTGCCGCATGAAGTCGATTTTATGACCGCCTCGAGCTACGGCAGCGGCATGTCCACTACCCGTGATGTGAAAATCCTCAAAGATCTGGACGAAGACATCCGTGGTAAAGACGTTCTGATCGTGGAAGATATCATCGACTCCGGCAATACCCTGTCTAAAGTGCGTGAGATCCTCAGCTTGCGCGAGCCGAAGTCGCTGGCCATTTGTACGCTGCTGGATAAACCAAGCCGCCGTGAAGTGAATGTTCCGGTTGAGTTCGTCGGTTTCGCCATTCCGGACGAGTTCGTGGTGGGCTACGGTATCGACTACGCTCAGCGCTACCGCCATCTGCCGTATATCGGCAAAGTCACCCTGCTGGACGAGTAAGGGGATATCCCACTCTGGCGCGCGCGCCAGAGTGGCTAAGTCTGAAGGCTATTTGTGGTTGATGTGCTTGATCTTGAGGTTGGAGATCCCGTGGCGATAGCGCTGTTCAAGGGTTTCCCGGCTCACGGCGGTCACATCCAGATCGCGCAGCAGTCCGTCGTGAATGCCATATGCCCAGCCGTGGATGGTCACCTTCTGTCCGCGCTTCCACGCCGATTGCATAATCGTCGAATGTCCCAGGTTGTACACCTGCTCCATTACGTTCAGTTCACAAAGGGTATCCAGCCGGCGCTCCTCCGGCATTTCCCCCAGCAGCGAGCTGTGTTTAAACCAGATATCGCGGATATGCAGCAGCCAGTTGTCGATGAGCCCCAGCTCCGGGTTCTCCACCGCCGCCTGTACGCCGCCGCAGCCGTAGTGGCCGCAGATAATAATGTGCTCGACTTCGAGAACATCGACGGCATACTGCACCACCGACAGGCAGTTGAGGTCGGTGTGGATCACCAGATTCGCCACGTTACGATGCACAAACAGTTCGCCTGGCTCCAGGCCGGTGAGTCGCTCAGCGGGAACGCGGCTGTCAGAACAGCCAATCCACAGGAAGCGCGGTTTCTGCGTTTGCGACAGTTTCTCAAAAAAGCCGGGGTCCTCTTCCACCAGCATTTTTGACCATAGTGCATTGTTGCTGATGAGTGTATCTATATCATTCATGGACGTTATCGGCCTGTAACCAAGTAAGTGCGTTGCGCTAATATAGGGTAAGCTCACCTTTTTTAAAACCATCTTAACCCGTGATACTTCCGGCTGCAGATGCGCTGGCCGCGCCACTACAGCGCAAACGTCAGTCAGGCGGGTTAATGACGTGTCATGACACGAGAAGAGATATTTAATGACCATTGCTCTGGAATTAAAACAGCTCAAAAAAACCTACCCCGGCGGGGTTCAGGCGCTGCGGGGAATTGACCTGCAGGTTGAAGCGGGGGATTTCTATGCCCTGCTGGGCCCGAACGGGGCGGGAAAATCCACGACGATCGGCATCATCAGCTCGCTGGTGAACAAAACCTCCGGTCAGGTCAATGTCTTTGGCTACGATCTGGAGAAAGACGTCGTCAACGCCAAGCGCCAGCTTGGCCTGGTGCCGCAGGAGTTTAACTTTAACCCGTTCGAGACCGTGCAGCAGATCGTCGTTAACCAGGCGGGCTACTACGGCGTTGAGCGTAAAGAAGCCATCGCCCGCAGCGAAAAGTACTTAAAACAGCTCGATCTGTGGGAAAAACGCAGCGAACGCGCGCGGATGCTCTCTGGCGGGATGAAGCGCCGCCTGATGATCGCTCGCGCGTTGATGCATGAGCCGAAGCTGCTGATCCTCGACGAGCCGACCGCCGGCGTCGATATCGAACTACGCCGCTCGATGTGGGGCTTCCTCAAGGATCTCAACGATCGCGGAACCACCATTATTCTGACCACTCACTATCTGGAAGAGGCCGAAATGCTGTGCCGCAACATCGGCATCATCCAGCACGGTACGCTGGTGGAAAACACCTCGATGAAAGCGCTGCTGTCGAAGCTGAAATCAGAGACCTTTATTCTCGACCTCGCGCCAAAAAGCCCGGTGCCGAAGCTCGAGGGCTACCAGTATCAGCTGGTTGATACCTCGACGCTGGAAGTGGAGGTCCTGCGCGAGCAGGGGATTAACAGCGTCTTCGCGCAGCTGAGCGCCCAAGGGGTGCAGGTATTGAGTATGCGTAACAAAGCCAACCGTCTGGAAGAGCTGTTTGTCACCCTGGTGCATGAGCGAAAAGGAGAGTCAGCATGATGCAGCTTTATTGGGTCGCGCTGAAAAGCATCTGGACCAAAGAGATCCACCGTTTTATGCGCATCTGGGTGCAGACGCTGGTGCCGCCGGTGATCACCATGACCCTGTACTTCGTGATTTTCGGCAACCTGATCGGGTCGCGCATCGGCGAGATGCATGGCTTTACCTACATGCAGTTTATCGTGCCGGGCCTGATCATGATGGCGGTGATCACCAACGCATACGCCAACGTCGCCTCGTCGTTCTTCAGCGCCAAGTTTCAGCGCAACATTGAGGAGCTGCTGGTGGCGCCAGTGCCGACGCACGTGATTATCGCCGGCTACGTGGGCGGCGGGGTGGCGCGCGGGCTGTGCGTGGGTATCCTGGTGACCGCGGTGTCGCTGTTCTTTGTGCCGTTCCAGGTTCACTCCTGGCTGTTTGTCGCCCTGACGCTGCTCCTCACCGCAGTGCTGTTCTCGCTGGCCGGACTGCTGAACGCGGTGTTTGCCAAGACCTTCGATGACATCAGCCTGATCCCGACCTTTGTGTTGACGCCGCTGACCTATCTCGGCGGGGTGTTCTACTCGCTGACCCTGCTGCCGCCGTTCTGGCAGGGGCTGTCGCATCTGAACCCCATCGTCTACATGATCAGCGGCTTCCGCTTCGGCTTCCTCGGTATCAACGATGTGCCGCTGGTGACCACCTTTGCGGTGCTGGTGGTCTTCATCGTCGCCTTCTATCTTCTCTGCTGGTCGTTAATCCAGCGAGGTCGCGGCCTGCGTAGCTGATACTCATCACGGTTAGCGCTTCCGGACGCCAATACGCGAAGCGCTAACCGCTTATCTTTGACCCCCATCACCGATACGCCATCTTCCCCTTGCTACATTGTTGGCTGGCTAAGGAGGGAAGCATGCTTGGTTGGGTCATTACCTGCCACGATGAGCTGGCGCAGGAGATGCTGGATCGTCTTGAACAAAAATTTGGTCCGCTGGCCCAGTGCCGGGCGGTCAATTACTGGCGCAATCTCAGCAGCAATATGTTGAGCCGGATGATGTGCGATGCGCTGCATGCCACCGACTCCGGAGACGGGGTCATTTTCCTAACCGACAGAACCGGCGCGGCGCCTTATCGGGCCGCGGCGCTGATGAGTCACAAACATACCCACTGCGAAGTGATCTCCGGCGTCAGCTATTCATTACTTGAGCGAATGTATCTGCTGCGGGACACGTTAAGCAGCGAGGCGTTTCGCCAGGCTATCGTCAGCGCGGGCGGGCCGATGGTGAGCAGCCTGTGGCATCAGCAGCAGAAGAACCCCCCGTTCCGGTTGCGTCATGATACCTTTGGAAATTAAGCAGCGGGACAGATGCCGCTTTTGTTACAATAACCGCCGTTGATGGTTTACCGGTTCGATGCGCATGCTTGCCCGATTTTTTACTCTGCTTCTTTTACTGACCTCACTCAGCGCCTCCGCCAGTCTGCTTAGCCAGCAGGGCAAACCTGTGCGCTATATGCAAACCACCGAAGACGCGGTGATCTGGGCGCAGGTGGGGAACCATGTGGTCAGCGTGGGCAATGTGCGTGCCGGGCAGATCCTCGCGGTTGTCCCGACGGCGGCTGATTACTATGAGTTTCGCTTCGGCTTCGGCACCGGGTTTATTGACAAGGGCCATCTGGAGCCAGTGCAGGGGAAGCAGCGGGTGGAGGACCGTCTGGGGGATCTCAATAAGCCGCTGAGTAACCAGAATTTACTCACCTGGAAAGATACACCGCTCTATGACGCTCCCTCAGTGAGCAGCGCGCCGTTCGGCACGCTGGCCAATAATCTGCGCTATCCGATCCTCAGCAAGCTGAAAGACCGGCTCAATCAGACCTGGTTTCAGATCCGCATTGGCGATCGGCTGGCGTGGGTCAGCAGTCTGGATGCGCAGGAGGATAACGGGATCCCCGTGCTGACCTATCACCATATTCTGCGTGACGAAGAGAACACCCGTTTCCGCCATACCTCGACCACCACCTCGGTACGCGCATTCAATAACCAGATGACCTGGCTGCGGGATCAGGGGTATACCACGCTGACCCTGTATCAGCTGGAAGGCTACGTGCGCAATAAAATTAACCTTCCGGCGCGGGCAGTCGCCATTACCTTTGATGACGGTTTGAAATCGGTAAACCGCTACGCCTATCCGGTGTTGAAACAGTATGGCTTCCACGCCACCGCCTTTATTATCTCTTCGCGCATCAAGCGTCATCCGCAGCAATGGGATCCGAAATCGCTGCAGTTCATGAGCATTTCTGAGCTCAGGCAGATCCAGGACGTCTTTGACATTCAGTCGCATACCCACTTCCTGCACCGGGTGGACGCCGGCCGGCGGCCGATCTTATTCAGCCGCAATTACCATAATATTCTGTTTGATTTTGCCCGTTCGCGCCGGGCGCTGAGCCAGTTTAATCCACATGTGCTCTACCTTTCCTATCCCTTCGGCGGCTATAACGCCACGGCGGTGCAGGCGGCGAATGACGCCGGGTTTCATATGGCGGTGACGACAGTGCGTGGGAAGGTGAAGCCGGGGGACAATCCGTTTCTGCTAAAGCGGTTATATATCTTACGCACGGATTCGCTGGAGACGATGTCGCGGCTGATCAGTAACCAGCCGCAGGGGTAAACTTCGGCGCTGCGCCTGAGCGCTGCGCCGCGGTCATCAGGCGACCTGCACCGGAATCGCTTTCGCCTGGCGCTTCATTTCGTTGTCGCCTTCGAAGTAGGCGATGTTGGGCTGCCAGCGACGCGCCTCTTCGTCAGACATGGTGACGAAGCTGGCGATGATCAGGATATCGCCGACGCTGGCGCAGTGCGCGGCGGCGCCGTTAACGGAGATGATTCTGGAACCCCGCTCGGCGGCAATGGCGTAGGTGGAGAAACGGTTACCGTTGGTGACGTTCCAGAGGTGAATGGTCTCATTCTCCAGAATACCGGCCGCATCCAGGAAATCCTGGTCAATGGCGCAGGAACCTTCATAGTGCAGGTCAGCCTGCGTCACTTTTACGCGGTGGAGCTTGCCCTGCAGCATATTACGCATCATAACTTCTACCCTTCAACCTTAATGTAGCAGAGCGGACACGACGTCCGCCCTGAGAAAAGCCCGGGCAAGTATTGCCCGATTTTTACCCGCTGTCTACTGACCGAGCGTGACGATCTGGTTGTCGATCAGGCGGGCCTGACCGAGCCAGGCGGCCATCAGGATCACCGCGCGCTGGCTGGCGTCGGTCAGCTCAAGCAGGGTGTCGGCATCGCGGATCTGAATGTCGTCGGCACGGAAACCTTTCTCGTTCAGTTCCTGCTCGGCGATAGCGATGATCTCGTCGAGCTGACGGTCGCCGGCGGCCAGTTTTTCCGCCACCGCGCTCATCACTTTATACAGACCGGGGGCGATTTTGCGCTGGTCGGCGGTCAGATAGCCGTTACGCGAGCTCAGCGCCAGGCCATCCTTCGCGCGGACGATCGGCACGCCGATAATATCGATATCGTAGCCCATGTCGGCAACCATCTTGCGGATCAGCGCCAGCTGCTGGAAGTCTTTCTCGCCAAAGCAGGCGACGTCTGGCTGAACCAGGTTGAACAGCTTACTGACGATGGTCGACACGCCGCGAAAATGGCCCGGACGGCTGGCGCCTTCCAGCATAGTGGACAGGCCGGGGACGTCGACGTAGGTCTGGCCTTCGGTGCCCTGCGGGTAGACTTCCGCCGGCGTCGGCGCGAAGATAAAGTCGACATGACGCTTGTTCAGCTTTTCGCAATCATCCTGCAGGGTGCGCGGGTAGCGCGCCAGGTCATCGGCGCGGTCAAACTGCATCGGATTGACGAAAATACTGACCACCACCACGTCCGCGCTGGCTTTGGCTTCATCAACCAGCTTCATATGACCATCATGCAGGTTGCCCATCGTCGGGACCAGCGCGATACGCTTGCCTTCCTGACGCAGACGGCGGATATGCTGACGCAGCAGCAGCACGGATTCTATAATCAGCACAACAAGACTCCTTAATGGAAACTGTGTTCTTCGCCCGGATAGACCCCGGATTCGACTTCGGCAATATACTGCCGCACCGCGGCGCGGATGTCGCCCGCCTCGGCAAGGAAATTCTTGGCAAATTTCGGAATGTGGCCGCCGGTAATGCCGAAAGCGTCATGCATCACCAGGATCTGCCCATCGGTGACGTTGCCCGCGCCGATGCCGATCACCGGAATGGTCAGGGCTTCGGTGATGCGTTTCGCCAGGGCGACCGGGACGCACTCCAGCACCAGCAGCTGCGCGCCTGCCGCTTCCAGCGCTAACGCGTCTTCAAACAGGGTTTGCGCCGCATCGCCGCGGCCCTGCACTTTATAGCCACCGAATACGTTCACCGACTGCGGCGTCAGGCCGAGGTGGCCGCAAACCGGCACCGCGCGTTCCGCCAGCATCCTCACGGTCTCGGCCAGCCAGGCGCCGCCTTCGAGTTTGACCATATTGGCGCCGGCGCGCATCACGATGGCGGCATTTTCAAAGGTCTGTTCCGGCGTGGCGTAGGCCATAAACGGCAGGTCGGCGAGCAGCAGGCTGTTCGGCGCGCCGCGGCGGACGGCGCGGGTGTGATAGGCGATATCTTCCACGGTGACCGGCAGGGTGGAGTCGTGACCCTGCACCGTCATTCCCAGCGAGTCGCCCACCAGCAGCACATTAATGCCTTCATCGGCGAACAGCTTCGCGAAGCTATGATCGTAGGCGGTAATGGTGGCAAAGCGCTTCTTTTCCTGTTTGCATTTCTGCAGCAGGGCAATGGTGGTCGGTTTCATAACATTTCCTGATGATGAAAGTCATATTAACCGGCATTCTAACAGCAGCATTTAGAGGGGCAATGATTTTGGGCAACCGATTACGACGATCGCCGTAAATGCTAAAAAAGGAGAGGGAATTACCAGATAGCGGGCTTTGCCGCGCCGAGATCATCCAGTACGGTACGCAGCGCAGGGCCGTCAGGAAAGCGGAGGTTCGGGGCGATCTCGAACAGCGGCCAGAGCATAAAGCCGCGGTTTTTCATATCGTAGTGCGGAACGGTCAGACGCTCGCTGTTAATGACCGCATCGCCAAACAGCATAATATCGAGATCGAGGGTGCGCGGCCCCCAGCGTTCGGCTTTGCGCACCCGACCCTGCTGCAGCTCAATGCGCTGGGTGTGATCGAGCAGCGCCTCGGGGGCCAGCGTGGTTTCCAGCGCGACGGCGGCGTTGAGATAGTCCGGCTGATCCTGCGGGCCCAGCGGCGGCGTGCGGTAGAACGAAGAGACGTTCACCACGCGGCTGTAAGGTATTTCGCCCAGGGCGCGGATGGCCGCCTGCACCTGCGCCAGTGGCGAAGCGAGGTTACTGCCGAGGGCGATATAGACCAGGGTCATGCGTTACCCTGGCGCGGCGCGCGCTTGCGCGGACGGCGGTGGCGACGGCGCGGCGCCGGATCGTCCCCGAGGTCGTTGAGCATATCTTTTTGCGCCGGCGGCGCGGCGACCTGGAATTCGCCCCACCATTTGGTCAGACGCTGCAGTTCGCCGTTGTTTTCAGCGCCGGCGCGTAGCTCCAGCAGATCGTAGGCGGCGCGGAATTTCGGATGCTCCATCAGCTTCCAGGCGCGTTTGCCCTGGCGACGGGACATGCGCAGCTGCAGCTGCCAGATATCGCGGATCAGGGTGGTGATGCGCTTAGGGATCGCCAGCGTACGGCAGGCTTCGTCCAGTACGTCGTTCATCGCCAGCGCGAAGGCGTCATAGTACGCCAGACCGCTCTCCTGAGCGATTTTTTGCGCAGTTTCCAGCAGCGGATACCAGAACATCACCGAGAAGAGGAAGGCCGGATTGACGCGCATGTCGTTATGAATGCGGGTGTCGGTGTTCTTCAGCACCTGGTTGATGATCCGCTCCATCGGGCTATCGCCGCGCTCGGTAAAGTAGCGGGTGATGGTCGGGAACAGCGGCTGGAACAGGTTGTATTCCCGCAGCAGCAGGTAGGTCTGATAGCCATGCCCGGCCTGCAGCAGCTTGAGCACTTCTTCGAACAGGCGCGCCGGCGGCACGTCGTGGAGTAGGGCGGCCAGCCGCGGCAGCGGTTCGGCCGTTTCCGGGCTGATGGTCATATCCAGCTTGGCGGCGAAGCGCACCGCGCGCAGCATGCGTACCGGATCCTCGCGATAGCGGGTTTCCGGATTGCCGATCAGGCGGATCACGCCGTCCTGCAGATCCTTCATGCCGCCGACGTAGTCGCGCACGGTAAAGTCCGCCACGCTGTAATAGAGGCTGTTAATGGTGAAGTCGCGACGCTGGGCGTCCTCTTCGATCGAGCCGAAGATGTTATCGCGCAGCAGCATGCCGTTCTGGCCCCGCTGGGAGGTGACGCGATCGGTAGTGTGTCCTTCGTGATGGCCACGGAAGGTAGCGACCTCAATGATTTCCGGCCCGAACATCACGTGCGCGAGGCGGAAACGGCGCCCGACCAGACGGCAGTTGCGGAACAGCTTACGCACCTGATCCGGCGTGGCGTTGGTCGTGACGTCAAAATCTTTTGGCTTTTTGCCAAGCAGCAGGTCGCGGACGCCGCCGCCGACCAGCCAGGACTCGTAGCCCGCCTTGTTGAGGCGGTACATGACCTTGAGGGCGTTTTCACTGATATCTTTGCGGGAAATAGCATGCTGCTCACGCGGGATCACCGTCATAGGCGTTGGTTCGACGGCGGCTTCTGCCTCGCGCTCCTCACGGCTTAGCACCTTACGGCAAAAATTAGCGACTCGGGTAAAAATGGTGCACCTCGTAGTGTCAGACGGACTTCAGATCAACTGTACAGTGTAAAAATAGCGGCTAATCATAGCTCAGCGGGAGCCATTTGAGAATGCTCGATTTTCGCGGGCTGCCAGTTGGCGACGGCCTGGGCGAGTAAATCAGCGACGCTCAGGGCCTGCCACTCCCCGGCGATCTCCTGATTCAGAAAGCGGAGCGCGCGGACGATTTCGGGGCGCGGATCGCCTTCCGGCAGCGCCGGCGCGTGGTTTTGTTTAGAGAGCTTATTGCCGTCGGCATTGAGGGCCAGCGGCAGATGGAGGTAGTCCGGCGCCTGCCAGCCAAAATGCTGATACAGCGAAATCTGCCGCACCGTCGGCTCAATCAGATCGGCGCCGCGGACGATCTCGGTGATCCCCTGAAAGTGATCATCGACCACCACCGCCAGGTTGTAGGCAAACAGCCCGTCGCGACGGTGGATAATAAAATCTTCACGCGCCAGCGGCTCGTTGGCGACCAGCGTGCCGCGCAGGCGGTCGGTGAACTGCAGAACCGGACGGGTCTGGCGCAGACGCAGCGCGGCGTTTTCCGCCCCCAGGCCAAGGTCGCGGCAGTGACCATCGTAGATCCCGCCTACGGCGTGGATCCGCGCGCGGGTGCAGGTGCAGTAATAGCTCAGCCCTTGCTCCCCCAGCCAGGCCAGTGCCTCGCGGTAGGCTTCGTGCCGTTGCGACTGCCAGAGCACCTCGCCGTCCCAGTGCAGACCGTAGTGGTCGAGCTGGCGCAGGATGGTGTCGGCGGCCCCGGGGACTTCGCGCGGCGGGTCGATATCTTCAATACGAACGCGCCAGATACCCTGGTTCGCGCGGGCTTGCAGGTAGCTGCCGAGCGCGGCGATCAGAGAGCCGAAGTGGAGTTCGCCGGAGGGGGAGGGAGCAAAGCGCCCTATATAGCGTGAGTCAGTCATGATACGGACAACAGAACCAGGCGGGAGAGACTCCCGCCAGAGAGTGAGGCAGCAGGGGATTAGCCCGCCATCTGTTTTTCGCGAATTTCCGCCAGGGTTTTGCAGTCAATGCACAGATCCGCTGTCGGACGCGCTTCCAGACGGCGAATGCCGATCTCCACGCCGCAGGATTCGCAGTAGCCGAAGTCTTCATCTTCAACTTTTTTCAGCGTTTTCTCGATCTTTTTGATCAGTTTACGTTCGCGGTCGCGGTTACGCAGCTCCAGGCTGAACTCTTCTTCCTGGGCGGCACGGTCTACCGGGTCCGGGAAGTTAGCAGCTTCATCCTGCATGTGCGATACGGTGCGATCCACTTCATCCCTGAGTTGATTACGCCATGCTTCAAGAATACGCTTGAAGTGCGCCAGCTGGGCTTCGTTCATATACTCTTCGCCCGGTTTCTCTTGGTACGGCTCCACCCCAGCGATGGCGAGAATACTCAGGGACGATGTTTTACGGTTTTGCCCTTCTTGCATGTTGCTTCTCCTTAACACGCACTATCGATCCCCATGTGGGGGAAAATCAGGCCGCTATAAATAGCAGATGCTTTTCCGGATAGCAATTATCTAAACGTTACACTTGACAACCCTGTGAAGAAAAGCGTATTCGCGCTTGCGACCCGAACACTATTTAGCCACTTATTTACCGGGGTTTAACACCACGGCGATCGGCTTATTCAGAGTCATCCTCGTCGTAGAAAGTTCCGCTTTCCAGGCGAGAATTTCCACCCCCTTGTCGCGGGCTTCTGTTAACAGCTGTGCGTATCTGGCATCAATATGATGCGCGGGAGAGAAACGGTCAATTGCCGAATGCAGGACGGCAAATAAAATCACCGCGCGGTCGCCATTTGCCGCGACGGCCATCAGCTCCCGCAGGTGCTTCTGACCGCGCGTGGTCACCGCATCGGGAAAATAACCGTATTCTTTCTCCGCCAACGTAACCGATTTCACTTCAATATAGCAGTTTTGGCGATCATCTGCCTGTAACATAATATCGATACGGCTATTCTCTGCGCCGTATTTCACTTCGCTTTTCAGCTGGTTATAGCCTGAAAGTTCAGGGATTATTCCGGCGGAAATCGCCTCTTTCGCCAGCGTATTCGCGCGCAGCGTATTGACGCAAATAACGGCGCCCTGCTGCGTTTCAGTTAATTCCCAGGTGTGGGCATATTTGCGCTTCACATTGTCAGAGGTGGAATACCAGACGGTGTCGCCCGGGGCGGCGCAGCCGGTCATCGCCCCGGTATTCGGGCAGTGGAGCGTCAGCTCGCGGCCATCGGGGGTCACCACGTCGGCAAGAAATCGTTTGTAACGTTTAAGCAAAATGGCGGGCTGCAACGGCGGATCAAACTGCATCAACTTTCCTTATCAAACGGATAATGTTCCAGCGCCGTGTAGCGCGTGCGCCCCCGGCTAAAGCTGGATTCATAGAGCACGAACTCGTTCACCGGAAACGTCCAGCGAAAGCCGGGCGGCGGGATCGGCACCGCCTGGCGGGCGTCGCGCCACAGGGTAATATGCGGATGAAACGGCTGCGGACTCTGATAGCAGCCGCTGCGCGCCGCCTGAGCGCGCAGCATGCTGGCGAGCTGCAGCAGGCCGCGCGGCGGCTGACGGGTCCCGAGCCAGACCACCCGCGAGCGCAGCCACTGTCCGGCATCGTCCAGCGTCAGGGTAAAGCCCGGCGGCTGGAGGCGGCCGGCGAGGGCGGTCAGCGCCCGCTGTTTTTCCGCGCTCACCTCGCCGAGAAACGCCAGCGTGAGGTGAAGGTTATCCGCCGCGACGGGCCTGCCGGCATCCTCCGGGAAGTGCGTTGCCCGCCACTGGACAATCTGTTTGCGGATGGCAGGCGGCAGTTCAATCGCAAAAAACAGCCTTTTCGGCTCAGACATGATAGAGACTCGGTAATGAATTAGGGGGATGCTACAATGCGAGCCCCTGAATGTTAACCCCCGGAGCCTTTTGTGTCCTCATTGCCGGTTGCCGCCGTCCTCCCAGAACTGTTATCCGCCCTGCAGCATGCGCCGCAGGTTTTGCTCAACGCGCCGACCGGCGCCGGGAAGTCGACCTGGCTGCCGCTGCAGATCCTTGCCGAGGGCAACATCACGGGACGCATTATCCTGCTGGAGCCGAGGCGTCTGGCGGCGCGCAATGTCGCGCAGCGGCTGGCTGAACTGCTCGGCGAAAAGCCGGGGGAGACCGTGGGTTACCGCATGCGCGCCGAAACCTGCGTCGGACCGCAGACCCGCCTGGAGGTGGTCACGGAGGGGATCCTGACGCGCATGATCCAGCGCGATCCCGAGCTGACGGGCGTGGGGCTGGTGATCCTTGATGAGTTTCACGAGCGCAGCCTGCAGGCGGATCTGGCGCTGGCCCTGCTGCTTGATGTCCAGCAGGGGTTACGTGACGATCTCAAACTGCTGATTATGTCGGCGACCCTCGATAACGAGCGCCTGCAGCGTCTGCTGCCGGAGGCGCCGGTGGTGGTCTCGGAGGGGCGCGCTTATCCGGTGGAGCGTCGCTTCAGCCCGCTCTCCGCTCACCAGCGTTTTGATGAGGCGGTGGCGGTAGCGGCGGCGGAGCTCCTGCGGCATGAACAGGGGTCGATGCTGCTGTTTCTGCCCGGCGTCGGCGAGATCCAGCGCGTTCTCGACCAGCTGACGGAGCGCGTGGCGGAGGATGTCATCCTCTGTCCGCTGTATGGCGCGCTGCCCCTGAGCGAGCAGCGCAAAGCGATCCTCCCGGCGCCGGCCGGGAAGCGCAAAGTGGTGCTGGCCACCAACATTGCCGAGACCAGTTTGACCATCGAGGGCATCCGCCTGGTGGTCGACAGCGCCCAGGAGCGGGTTGCCCGCTTTGACCCGCGCACCGGCCTGACCCGGCTGGTGACGCAGCGCATCAGCCAGGCATCGATGACGCAGCGCGCCGGACGCGCCGGTCGTCTCTCCCCGGGGATCTGCCTGCATTTGCTTGGCAAAGAACAGGCCGAACGAGCGGCGGCGCAGAGCGAACCGGAGATCCTGCACAGCGATCTGTCGGCGCTGTTGCTGGAGCTGCTGCAGTGGGGGTGCCACGATCCGGCTGCGCTGGCCTGGCTGGATCAGCCGCCGGCGGTGAACCTGGCCGCCGCGCGCCGCCTGCTGGAGGCGCTCTCGGCGCTGGACGGCGAGCGGCTGTCGGCGTTTGGCCGCAAAATGGCGACTCTCGGCAACGAGCCCCGGCTGGCGGCGATGCTGGCCGCTGCGCAGACCGATGACGAGGTGGCGACGGCGGCCAGGCTGGCGGCGATCCTCGAGGAGCCGCCGCGCGGCGGGCTGGTGGATTTGGCCGCCGTTTTTTCCCGTCAGCAGGCCAACTGGCAGCAGCGGGCGCAGCAGCTGATGAAGCGTCTGGCCTGCCGCAGCGGACAGCCCGACGCCGGACGAATGGCCGCGCTACTGGCGTCGGCCTTCGCCGACCGCATCGCCCGTCGCCGCGGTCAGGAGGGACGCTATCAGCTGGCGAACGGCATGGGCGCGATGCTTGACGCCGACGACGCGCTGGGCCGCCATGAGTGGCTGATCGCCCCGCTGCTGCTGCAGGGCAGCGCCTCGCCGGATGCCCGCATGCTGCTGGCTCTGCCGGTGGATATCGGCGAGCTGATCGCCGCCCGTCCCGAGCTGGCGCAGCGTTCCGACACGGTGGAGTGGGATGAAGCGCAGGGGACGCTGAAAGCCTGGCGGCGGACCGTGACGGGCCAATTGGTGATCAAGACCCAGCCGCTGGCGAAGCCATCTGAGGCGGAGCTGCATCAGGCGATGCTCAACGGTATTCGTGAGAAAGGCCTTGCGGTGCTCAACTGGACGCCAGAGGCCGGGCAGCTGCGACTGCGGCTTCAGTGTGCGGCGCAGTGGCTGCCGGAAGAGGCATGGCCCACGGTGGATGACGCTTCGCTGCTGGCCTCGCTGGAGGCATGGCTGCTGCCGCAGATGAACGGCGTTCACTCGCTGCGGGCGCTGAAGGCGTTGGATCTGCGTCAGGCGCTACAGGACTGGCTGCCGTGGCCGCTGCGCCAGAAGCTGGATCGCGAGCTGCCGACGCACTATACCGTGCCGACCGGCAGCCGTCTGGCGATCCGATACCATGCGGAGAACCCGCCGGCGCTGGCGGTGCGTATGCAGGAGATGTTCGGCGAGGCCACGACGCCGGTTATCGCCGAGGGGCGGGTGCCGCTGGTGCTGGAGCTGCTGTCGCCCGCCCAGCGTCCTCTGCAGATCACTCGCGATCTCAGCGCCTTCTGGCAGGGAAGCTACCGCGAGGTGCAAAAAGAGATGAAGGGACGTTATCCGAAACACGTCTGGCCGGACGATCCGGCCAACGCCGCCCCGACCCGGCGCAGCAAAAAATATTCGTAGCCCCAGGCGCCGGGCGGCATTCTGCCCGGCCAGACGAACCACTCACGCTAGACCATCTGCTGCCAGAGAAAAACGCCCCCTCCCGCCAGCGCCAGCCAGGGGCCGAAGGCCAGCGGCTGCTGCAGCGACTGCCGGGTCCACAGGCGCTGCAGCAGGGTCCATGCCAGCCCGCTGGCCGAGGCGAGCAACAGCACCTGCGGCAGAGCCTGCCAGCCGCACCAGGCGCCCAGCGCCGCCAGCAGCTTAAAATCGCCATAGCCCAGGGCCTCTTTGCCGGTCAGCAGGCGGAACAGCCAGTAGACCGACCACAGCGCCAGATAACCGGCCATCGCCCCGGCGACCGCGTCCGGCAGCGCAATGTACACCTCGTTAAGATTAAACAGCAGTCCGGCCCACAGCAGGGGCAGGGTCAGGCGATCGGGCAGCAGCTGGGTCCGGGCGTCAATCCGCGCCAGTATCAGCAGGAAGGAGAGCAGCACCAGGCCGCCCGCCAGCGCCAGGCCCGGCGCGAGCAGCACCCCGGCGAGGATAAACAGCAGGCCGGTGGCCAGCTCGGTCAGCGGATAGCTCCACGAGATACGCGCCTGACAGCAGCGGGCGCGACGGCCTAGCCAGAGGAAGCTGAGCAGCGGGATATTGTCCCGCCAGGCTATCGGCTGGCGACACTGCGGGCAGGATGAGCCCGGCGTGCTGAGGGTTATCGGCTCGTCGTCCGCGGTTTGGGTCAGCATGCGCGGCAGACGGTAGATCACCACGTTGTAAAAGCTGCCCAGCGCCAGGCCGAACAGCAGCAGGAAACCATACCAGACAAGGGGAAAATGCAGCGATAATGCGGCTAATGTCGTCATTTTTGCTCCTTTAATCACCATTTTCCCTGCAGCTGCCACGGCGTCGGGCCCGGGGCGTTTTTCGCCATCGGGCGGGTGACCAGCAGCGCCAGCAGGGGCGGCATCCCCTGACGGGGCTGTAGCGTACCGCGAAACAGATAGCGGCCATCGGGCGACAGGGTTCCCTGGCCGCTGAGGCTCAACTGATGAGAATCCTGACGGATGGCCAGCGCCACGGCGCCGTTCGCCGTACAGCTTAAGGCGCCACTGACCTGGGCCAGCTCCAGGCTACCGACCGGAGAGTGCAGCCGGGCCTGACGCCACTGCGCGCGTCCGGCGGTGATTTGCCGGCAGCGCCCCTCGCTGAAGTGCGCTTCGGCCAGGCTGAAAGTGACCTCTCCCTCGGCGCTGACGGGCATAGTCGGCGTTAGCCAGCGACCAAGCAGGCTGGCGGGGGCGGTGAGCCGCCCCTCCTGCAGACGCAGATCGCGGATGCCCCACAGCCGGGCCTGGCCCTCCACGCCGCGGGGATCGCTGAGCGCGATCTGCCAGCCAGCCAGGGTAAGCGACCACGTCAGCCGCTCAAGCCGCACGCCGCGCCAGGAGACCGACTGCGCCGCGCCGCGCCAGATGCTGCCGCTAAGGTTGGCCACCTGTACCTCGGGCGGCAGCATCGGGACTAACAGACGCGCCGGGGCGGTGGCGGTCAACCACAGCAGATAGAGCGCCAGCAGTAGCCCACCTGCGAGCCCGTTAGCTTTCATCGTCGCGCTCCAGCAGCAGATGGTTGACCGTGACCCAGCCCGGCCGCGACGGCTGCCCGGTTACGGACAGCGAGACCGCGTTGACGCCGCGCATCGCCGGGGCGTCCAGCCAGTCCATTAGCGCCTGGAAGGCGCAGGGCTGAAGGGTGACCTGCAGACGTTTCCCCTGCGGCTGCAGACGAACGACTTCCAGCCCGTGGCTCGCCGCCTCGCGCATCACCAGCGCGGTGAGCGCCTCTTTTGCCGCCGGCGCGGGCTGCTGGCTGAGCTGCTGCAGGCGCGGACCCTGCTGCGTCATCCAGCGCAGGCTGGCCTGCTCTTTCACCAGGGTTTGCCGCCACTGCGCCTCGCGGGCCCGCCAGGGCTGCCACAGCCCGTACCAGAGGGCGCAGGCTGTCAGCAATCCCGCCAGGCCGAGCAGCAGGCGCTGCTCGGACAGCGTGCGCTGCCGCCACCAGATGAGCAGATTAGCCATCGTTTTCCTCCAGCGTCAGCTGTCCCTCAATGCCATCCGGCCTGGTGGTCATGTCGCCTGGCCGGACGCGAAACCGCGGCTGCGCTCGCTGGGTAAACTGCTCCAGCGCCCGGGAAGAGGCCGCGGCGATATCCAGCTGCAGACGGTTGCCTGCGGCATCCCAGCTCAGCGCCCGCAGGCGGATCCCCGGCGTTTCGCTGATGATGTTTTGCAACGCGCTGAGGCGGTCGACGAGGGGGGCATGCTGCGCCTGACGGGCAAGGGTTTGCAGATGCTGCTGCATCTGCAGTCGCGGGTTAATCACCTTTTTCTCCGTTGGAAACCAGCGATGATAGTAGGCCCGGCTGGCCTGCCGGGCGGCCTCGGCCTGACGCGCCAGATCGCGATGATCCAGCACGCTGTTCACCGCCAGCAGCAGCGCCAGGGCCAGCGCGGCATACCGCGCCGGACGCCAGCTCGTCTGATCAGGCCGCCGACGGCGGACGGCGAACTCCCCCTGCAGCAGACTGAGCTTCTGCGCCGCCGGATGACTTGCGGCGAGGGAGAGCAGCGTCTGCGCAGGCTGCGCCCGCCATTCTCCCGGCGCCGCGGGGGGCGGCGAATAGCTGTCGATGACGTGCTCTTCCGCCTCGCCCTGCAGCAGCTCCGCCAGCCAGGGGCTTTCCGCCGCCATGCCGGCCCATGGCTGGTGGCGGATCAGCCACTGGTCGTCCGCCTGCACCGCGCTCCACGCCGGCGGTTGCCAGGGCAGGGCCAGCACATCGGGCGTCAACGCCAGGGGCCGTAGCGAGAGCGACTCGCAGCGCGCCAGCCAGTCGCGCATTTTTTGCCGCTGCACGGCGACGATCTCGCACTGGGCCTGCTGGCGGTGGAGCAGGGCAAAATGGGTGGCTTCCACCTCGTCGGCCAGCTGCTCTTCCAGCAGGAAAGGGGCCACCTGCAGCGGCGGTTTACGCAGGCCCGCCGGCAGGGTGAGGGTGTGAAACGCGCAGTCGCTGGCCGGGATCAGCACCCAGGCCGGGTAATGCGCCGCCAGCGTCGGGAAAGGGCTGGCGTCGTCAGCCGGCCACCGGCCGCTGGCTTCGTGGTGCGGCTCGCCGGGGGCGAAGAGTTGCCAGTGCAGCGGCGCCTGCCCGGGGGCGAAGCGCACGATCAGCATGGCCTGGGGGGAAGCGTTAAACTTATTCATCAACCACCATAGAAAGTCCGTATCGCCGCTGGACGACGGTAAAGGCGCGCCCCTCCTGTTGCAGGACGCTGTGCAGCTGAAAGCGAAGGTTGCCGGTCACCACGGTGAAGGCGGCGATAAAGCGTGTGCTGTGCACCGTCAGCCAGGGACGGGCGAGCGTGGTATCGGTTTTCTGCAGCGTCGGCTGCGCGAGAAAGGCGGCGACGCTGCTCCACCCGGTTCGCGGGCGGTTGTGCAGCAGCTGTTGCGCCTCCTGCAGCGTCAGATCGCCGGGAAAGAGGGCCGCCAGCAGGGCGGCCTGGGAGGGGCGCAGGGTGTTGACATTGACCTGCAGCGCATCATCCGGCTGGACGCAGACGAAGGGGAGCAGGCGCTGATAGAGCGCGGCGTCCATTCCGGCCAGCAGGCGCAGCTCGCTGACATCCTGCATCGGCTGGTTGGCGGCGAGATAGCCCGGGGTTTGCGCCATATAGACCTCGTCTTCCGCGCCGTTCAGCCGCGGCTGGCCGTCGCTGTCCGTCCAGTCGCCGAGGGCGGCGGCTATCTGGCTGGCGCGCAGCGGCGACTCGCCGAGCAGCGCCAGCAGCCGGGCGAAGACGTCGGTCGGGTAGGGCGTACCGCCGCTGGTCTCATCCGCGCGATGGTTGATGGCATTGAGATTAAAGCAGGCGTGCCCGTCGCGGATCGTGGCGAGGATTTCGCCATCGTCGAGGGTAAAGCGGCGCCCCTCCTGCGCCCAGGTTTGCGCCAGGTTCGTTTGACTGGGCGAGTCCAGCGCGTCGCGTTGCAGTAGCGCGGCGGCCATGTTTTCCGCCGCCAGGGCGTACCATCTGGCCTGCAGATTATCGAGGGTCACGGCGGTGTGTTGATACATGACCGAGGTGCGTTCGGTCATGGCGCTGGCGAGGATCATCATCAGGGCGAGGATGAACAGCACCATCAGGAGCGCGACGCCGCGTTGCCGATTTTTCACTGGCCGCCTCCCGGGGTGAGTAAAAACAGGCGGGTTATCTCCCCGCTGTTCGCCAGCGTCAGGGTGATCTCCAGCCCCTGCGGCAGCGACTGCGAGCGGTCCCAGGTCTCCTGCCAGCGCCCGTCGGCATAAAACCGCAGGCGAAACGCCGTCACCTCGCGCAGCAGCACCCGGACCGTCGGCTGGCTGCCGGTCAGCGGATCCTGCTGATCGAAGCTGAGTCGTTCAAGCTGCTGCTGGCGCAGGCGGTAGCTGACGTTCTGGATCTCCGAGCGCGGGAGGATCCCCAGCGGATTCGGCCAGCCGCTGCGGCTGAAGGCCAGCCCCCAGTCGTCGCTCTGCAACTGGAAACGTCCGGCGAAGAAAAGCGTGTCGCTGTTTCTGGCGCGACGGGGAATGATGTGCGTGACATCATCGGCGATCTGGCGAAAGGCGCGCTGGAGGGCGGCGATCTGCTGGCTCTTCTCGCGGGTCAGGCCATCGGCGCGGATGACGTTCTGCAGCACCATCACGGCGGCGGCGCTGAGGACGGCGAGGATAGCCAGCGCCAGCAGCGTTTCAATCAGGGTGAAACCGCGCATTTTCGTTATCATGGCGACGTCACCCAGGTGCGAAGCGTCGCCAGCGGCGCGGGATCGCTTTTTTGCCGCCGGACCTCCACGTCCAGCGCCCGCAGCTGCGGCAGCGCGGTTTCCACCCCCTGCCAGCGGACGAACCAGCGCGTCCCGGCGGCCTCCACGGTGGTTTCGGACCAGCTGAGGGCGGGCCAGCGTTTCTCCAGCCGCAGCTGCACCAGCTGATTATCCGCCAGCCAGCTGGCGAGGATTTTCTCTTCCATACGCCCAAGCTGGCGCGTCTGCTGCAGGGTGGACTGCATCACCGCCAGGCCGGCGAGGGCGAAAATCACCAGCGCGACCATCACTTCGATAAGCGTCATTCCGCTCTCGCGTTTCATGGCTGCTCCCGCGCCGCCAGCGGCTGACTGTCGCCCTGGGCGTCGATGTTGATGCCCGTCGCGGTGTCAATCCGCAGCTGAAACGGCGTGACTTCGCCGCCGGGGAAGATGATCACGTCGGGCTGCTCGCCCGGCGTCCACGCCTGGCCGTCGGGAAAGCGCAGCATCAGCCTGGCCTGCGGGAGGGTTTCCGCCGTGGTGGCGCGCCCGGCCTGCAGCGGCAGCCACTGCGCGTTGCCCCAGCGGTCGTCAGCCGCCGCCGGGGCGCCTTCGTCTGCAGGCTGCAGGCGCATAAACTGCCAGCGGTCAGGGTGGATGACGATCCCGAAGAGCTGGCCGGTTTGCTGCCCGCGCTCGCGGACAAAGTCCAGCTGCGCCTGAAAGCGCGCCAGGATCTGCGCGGCCTCCTGGGTACGGGCGGAGGGAAACGCCAGCAGCACCATGCTGGCGCTGACGCCGATCAGCAGCAGGACCAGCATCATTTCCAGGAGGGTGAAACCGCGCTGAGACACTATTTCTTCCCGAGGGTCCAGTTGCCGATGTCGTCATTGGTGTCGGGCATCCCGTCCGGGCCGACGCTGAAGACGTCGATGGCGCCATGCTGACCGGGGCTTAACAGCTGATACTCATTTCCCCACGGGTCCTGCGGCAGGCGGCGGATATAGCCCCCTTCCGGGTAGTTGCGGGCATGCGGCTCGGCGGCCGGGGCGGTTACCAGCGCCTGCAGTCCCTGTTCGGTATTCGGGTAGCGGCTGTTGTCCAGCTTATACATGTCCAGCGCCCCCTCGAGCGCCACCAGATCGCTGACCACCTTCTGGCGGTCCGCTTTCTCCTTGTTGCCCATCAGGTTAGGTACCACCAGGCTGGCGAGGATGCCGAGAATGACGATCACCACCATAATTTCCAGTAACGTGAAGCCGCGTTGCCGTTGCATAGTTTTCTCCATTAATACAGTCACATACTCATAAGGGTATTCAGTTGCAGGATCGGCTGCAGGATGGCCAGCACGATAAACAGCACCATGCCGGCCATGGTGACCACCAGCAGGGGTTCAAACAGGCTGAGGGACATCTGGATCTGCGCGCTCAGCTCCCGGTCCTGGTTCTCCGCCGCGCGCTCCAGCATGGCGGTCAGCTCACCGCTCTGCTCGCCGCTGGCGATCATGTAGCGCATCATCGGCGGAAACAGCGCTGTGGCCTCCAGCGCGCGATGCAGGCTGACGCCCTCGCGCACCGATTCGCTGGCGGTCTCCAGCTGGCTGCGCGCCCAGGCATTGCTGAGGACGCCGGCGCTGATGCGCATCGACAGCAGCAGCGGTACCGCGCTGGCGTTGAGAATGCTTAAGGTGCGGGCGTAGCGCGCGCTGTTGACGCTGCGCGTCACGCGGCCGATGACCGGCAGACGCAGCAGCGCCCGGTCCCAGGCGAGCCGCCGGGCGGGCTGGCGCAGCAGATAGCGCAGCCCCAGCAGCGCCAGGAATGACAGCAGCACCAGCCAGGGGCCCGCGCTGCGCACAATGTCGCTCAGGCTCATCAGCAGCCGGGTAGAGAAGGGCAGGGCCTGTTTTAGATGGACAAACTGCTCGACGACTTTCGGCACCACGGTGGAGAGCAGAATGGCGATCACGCTGATGGCGACCAGCGTCAGCACGATGGGGTAGATCATCGCCTGTAGCAGGCGGGCGCGAAGCTGCTGGCGCTGCTCGGTATAGTCCGCCAGCCGGTTCAGCACGCCGTCGAGATGGCCGGAGGTTTCGCCGGCCGCCACCATGGCGCAGAACAGGCCATCGAAGCAGGCGGGATAGGCGCGCATCGCCTCCGCCAGCGAATGGCCTTCAAGCACTTTGCTGCGCACCCCAGCCATTAACGTTCTCAGCGACGCCTTTTCGCACTGCTGGGCGACGGCATCGAGCGCTTTTTCCAGCGGAATGCCGGCGGCGACCAGGGTGGCCAGCTGGCGAGTGAGCAGGGCTAAATCACCGGCGCTGGTGCGCCGGGCGATCAGCCCGCCGCGCCACAGCCGGCTCGCCGGGTCGGCGGCGGCCACTTCCAGCGCCAGCCAGCCCTTGTCCCGCAGCAGCTGGCGGGCGTGGCGGGCGGAGTCGGCCTGTTGAACGCCGCGGCGGGTTTTGCCCTGCGCGTCCAGCGCCTGATAGCGAAAGAGGGCCATCTCAGACGCTGTCCGCCGTTTGCTGTTCGGTGACCCGCATCACCTCCTCCCAGCTGGTGATCCCCGCCAGCGCTTTATCGCGCCCGGCATGGCGCAGGGTCTGCCAGGCTGGCCCCAGCTGCTGGATCAGGGTGATCTCATTTTCGCCGCGGTGGATGGCGGCGCGGACGCGGTCGTCAATGAGCAGCAGCTCGTGAATGCCGGTGCGTCCGCGATAGCCGGTGAAATTACACCGGGCGCAGCCTTTTGGCTGCCACAGCGGCGTACCGGCCGGGACCGCCATCTGCCGGGCGGCGTCAGCATCCGCCTGCCAGGGCTGACGACAGTGCGGGCACAGCCGACGCACCAGCCGCTGCGACATCACCGCCAGCAGCGAAGTAGAGAGTAAAAAGGGCTCCACCCCCATATCCTGCAGGCGGGAAACGGCCCCCAGCGCGCTGTTGGTGTGCAGCGTCGACAGCACCAGGTGGCCGGTCAGCGAGGCCTGGACGGCGATCTGGGCGGTTTCGCCATCGCGGATTTCGCCCACCAGCACCACGTCCGGATCCTGGCGCAGTATGGCGCGCAGGCCGCGGGCGAAGGTCATCTCGACTTTGGCGTTGACCTGGGTCTGGCCGATACCTTCCAGCTCATACTCCACCGGATCTTCAATGGTCATGATGTTGCGCTCCCGGGCGTCGAGGCGGCTGAGGGCGGCGTAGAGCGTTGTGCTTTTCCCGGATCCGGTCGGTCCGGTGACCAGAATGATGCCGTGTGGCCGGGCGATCAGCGCGTCGACCTGGTCAAGCAGGGCGGGGGGCATGCCCAGCGTCTGCAGATCCAGGTTGACGCTGTTTTTGTCCAGCAGGCGCAGCACCACGCGTTCGCCGTGGCTGGAGGGCAGGGTGGAGACGCGCACGTCTATCGCCCGCCCGCCGATACGCAGCGCCATGCGGCCATCCTGGGGCACCCGTTTTTCGGCAATGTCCAGGCTCGCCATCACCTTGATGCGCGAAATGAGCAGCGCGGCCAGCCGCCGCTGCGGGCGCAGAATTTCCCGCAGCACGCCGTCGACGCGAAAGCGAATTTGCAAATGGCGCTCATAGGTTTCGATATGGATATCGGAGGCTTTCTCTTTGATGGCCTCGGTGAGCATGGCGTTGATTAGACGGATAATCGGCGCATCGTCTTCGCTGTCGAGCAGATCGTCGGTATCCGGCAGCTCTTCGGCGAGGGTATAGAGGTCAAGCTCATTGCCGATGTCGGCCATCATCCGGTGCGCTTCCGCCGAGTCGCGCTGATAGCTGAGCACCAGCACTTTCTCGAACGCTTCCGGCGCCAGACGGCTGACGCTCATCGGTCCGTCCGCCAGGCGGCGCGCTTCCAGCAGCGCCCGGGCGGCGGTATCAGCGCGGCACAGCGCTTCGCAGCGTTCGCCGTCGCTGAGCAGCACCAGATGGTGCGCGCGGGCCCACGCGAAGGGCAACAGCGGACGGCGTTCGGCGGCTGGCGTCATGGGCGGCCTCCGAGGTTAAAGGCGTCAATGGCGGCGCTAACCTGGCGGAAGGCCTGGGTCTCCTGCTGCGGATAGATGTGCAGCAGATCGTTGCTGAGCGATGCTTCACTGCTCTCTTTGCCCCGCTGTTTGGTTTGCGCATCGTTGAAGGCGGTGTACTGGCCGGAGGAGGCCCGGCGGTACTCATCGCGGTCGCGAATAATGGTCGGGCGGATAAACAGCATCAGGTTGCGTTTCGACACTTTCTTGCTGTCGGAGCGGAACAGCGCGCCGATCACCGGGATGTCGCCGAGCAGCGGCACTTTATCGGCGCTATCGGTGACGCTTTTATCCAGCAGCCCGCCAACCACCACCGTTTCGCCGCTGCCCACCAGCACGGCGTTATTCACCGTCCGGGTATTAAAGGTCGCCCCGAGATCGCTGCTGGTGCTGGAGGCCGAATCGGCGACGCTCGATACCTCCTGCTCAATCTCCAGCAGCACGGCATCGCCTTCGTTAATCTGCGGCTTCACCTTCAGTTTAATGCCCACGGTTTTGCGCTCGACGGTATTGAAGATGTTGTCGCCGGAGGTGGTTTGCGAGCCGGTTAACACCGGGACTTCCTGGCCGACGTTGAAGGTGGCTTGCATATTGTCGAGGGTGACGATGCTGGGGGTGGCCAGAATATCGTTCTTGGTACTGCTGGAGAGGGCGGTGAGCAGCATCGCCCAGTTCCCCTGGTAGAAGCCGGCGGCGATACCGTTAAACGAGCCGAGGGCGCTGGCCAGCGAGCTGCTGATGGTACCGTCTTTGTTGTACTGGTTGGCGCCGGCGATCGCGGTGGAGATCGGCAATCCGCTGTTGGTAAACTGGGTCATGCCGGCGTTTTTATTGGCCCACTGGATACCGAGGTTGAGTCCGTCGGCATCCTGCACTTCGGCGATAATCGCCTCCACCAGCACCTGCGGGCGGCGGATATCCAACTGGGCGATCACCCGCTCCAGATCGTTCATCACGTCCGGCGCCGCGGTGACGATCAGGGCGTTGGTCTGGCCGTGGGCTTTGATAATAATATTTTTATCGATCGCGGCCACCGGCTTGGCGCTTTGCTTATCGTTCTGCAGCGAGCTGCTGATCCCGGTCAGGACCTCCACCAGATCGGCGGCTTTGGCGTACTTCAGGTAGATCACTTTGGTGTTGCCCTGCACCGCCTGCTGGCGGTCGAGCTGTTTGATCATGGCGATAATGCGCTGGCGCGAGTTTGGCTCGCCGCTCACCAGCACCGAGTTGGTGCGCTCATCGGCCACCACGTTCGCCACCATCGATCCCGGCAGCGCCGACTTGCTGGTGTCTTTATTGAGTTCGGTAACCAGTTTGACCACCTCCGCGGCGGAGGCCCAGGAGAGAGGCACGGTCACCACGCTGCGATCCCCGGCGTTGTCGACGCGTTCGACAATGGTCAGCAGGCGTTTGATCACCGCCGCGCGGCCGGTCATCAGCAGGACGTTGGAAGGTTCATAATGGACCACGCTGCCGGCGCCAGCGTTATCGTTCAGCTGGCGGAGCAGCGGCGCGAGATCGCGAGCGGCGACGTTGGTCAGGGGCACCACCCGGGTGACGACCTCATCGCCTTCGCCCGGCGCGGCCTCGCTGGCGACCGGAACGGCCGAGGTCTTGGCATCTTTGGCGCGGACCACCTTCAGCACGCCGTTATTCATATTAATCACGGCGAAGCCATATACATCCAGCACGCTGAGGAAGAATTGATAATATTGCTCTTCATTGAGCATATCGTAACTGCGCACGGTGATAGTGCCGCGTACGCTGGGATCGATAATCACCGTTTTATTCAGGTTTTTGCTGACGGTATTGATAAATTCCTGGATATCGGTGCCTTTAAAACTGGCGGAAAATTCCTCCGCGGCGGCCGGAGAAAATAGCAGCGGGGTTAATATCAGCAGCGCAGGAAGCATTTTTCGCAGGCGTTTCATGGTTGGCAATTATTCATCCCCCAGGGAGAAAGCAATATCGTGTCGTTGGCCTTCCCGCTCAACGGTTAGCGTTATTTCGGTCATATCGGCCAGATTCTGCAGCGCCTGTTGCGCTTGTTCCTGATCGCGTAAATCGATGCCATTTAAGGCGATCGCCAAATCATTTGCCTGCAGGCCGGCCTGGCGAAACAGCGAGGCGTCTTTGCCAGGGTTAAGTCGGTAGCCCTGCAGTTTGTCGCCGCTGAGTACCGGCGAAATCGTTAAATAAGTGAGGATATTTTGCGGCTGCTCACGGAGTCGCTTCATAAGGGGCGGACGGGGCGCGGCGGCGGGCGATGACGACGACGCGCGGGTATCGTTAAATAATAAAATGGCCTCCTGGCGCCCCTGATAGTTGACGATGATCCGGTCTGGCAGGATGGCAGCGATCTGTGCATCGTATCCCGGGGTGGTATCGCCGACGCTAAGGCTAACCTGCTGATTTCCTTTTTCAATAATCGCGATGGAACGCGCCGGGTTGCTGCTGGCGAGCAGCCCGGCCAGGCGTAGCTTCAGGCTGGAAACCGGCACCTGATCGAGGCTGGTGGCCTCCGCTGGCGCGGGGGGATTTTTCATCGCCAGGCCAAACAGGGTAAACGCGGGCCGCACGTTTTTTAATTCCGGTTCCGCTGCCGGAGGCGCAGTTAACGGCAGGGCGGAAATATCCTCAGAACTGACAGGGAATACCACTCGCCAGGTTAATTTCGCCAGCTGCGGAATGGCGGTTATTAATATGATGAGCGTCACAATTCGGGGTAATAATTTAATTATCCCTTTATTTATATTTGTTAACCCCATCACAGAAATTGGCATTTTAATCCCTTTGCTAATTTATTTTTCTGCACGCTGGCGTAATACCCTACCGAAACAGGTAGGTGATTATTGGCTTTTGAATGAATTATTGCCGGAGAGTGGCGATAAGCGTGGCGAATCATAATCAGTTTGCGGTTTGCGGTCGTCATTCCCTTTATTCATTTACTCCCCCGGCTTCCTACGCCCCCCTCTCATTTGTGGGGGATGATTGCGCCTGAGAAAGCAAAAATATCTAATTAGCGCGCTGTAAAGATATTCATCCTTTCTTACCTTTTATAATTTAATAAGCATATTAGGGACTATCGAATGCTCAGATATACCTGTCATGCCCTATTTCTTGGATCGTTAGTATTATTGAGTGGCTGTGATAACAGCTCTTCCTCCTCTTCCTCTGGCTCACCTGGCGAACCCGGTAATCCTGGCACGCCCGACCCGCAGGATGTCGTCGTCCGTTTACCGGACGTTGCCGTCCCTGGCGAAGCGGTACAGGCCTCTGCCAACCAGGCTGTCATTCACCTCGTCGATATCGCCGGCATCACCAGCAGCACGCCGGCCGACTATGCCAGCAAAAACCTCTATCTGTGGAATAACGAAACCTGTGATGCGCTGAGCGCGCCGGTGGCGGACTGGAATGATGTCAGCACCACGCCGACCGGCAGCGACAAATATGGCCCTTACTGGGTGATCCCGCTGACTAAAGAGAGCGGGTGTATCAACGTGATCGTCCGCGATGGCACCAATAAGCTTATCGACAGCGACCTGCGCGTCTCTTTCAGTGATTTCACCGATCGGACGGTATCGGTCATCGCCGGCAACAGCGCGGTCTATGACTCCCGCGCCGACGCCTTCCGCGCCGCCTTTGGCGTGGCGCTGGCCGATGCGCACTGGGTCGATAAGACCACTCTGCTGTGGCCGGGCGGGGAAAATAAACCCATTGTGCGTCTCTATTACAGCCACAGCAGTAAGGTGGCCGCCGACAGTAACGGCGAATTTACCGATAAGTATGTCAAGCTGACCCCGACCACCGTCAGCCAGCAGGTGAGCATGCGCTTCCCGCATCTCGCCAGCTATCCTGCCTTTAAGCTGCCGGATGACGTCAACGTCGAGGAATTGCTGCAGGGCGAGACGGTGGCGATATCCGCCGAAAGCGACGGGATACTGAGCTCCGCCACCCAGGTGCAGACCGCCGGCGTGCTGGATGATACCTATGCCGCCGCCGCTGAGGCGCTGAGCTATGGCGCCCAGCTAACTGATAGCGGCGTAACCTTCCGCGTCTGGGCGCCCACGGCGCAGCAGGTCGAGCTGGTGCTCTACAGTGCGGACAAGAAAGTGGTTGCCAGTCACCCGATGACCCGCGACAGCGCCTCCGGCGCCTGGTCCTGGCAGGGAGGGAGCGACCTGAAAGGCGCGTTCTACCGCTACGCGATGACGGTCTACCACCCGCAGTCGCGTAAAGTCGAGCAGTACGAAGTGACCGATCCCTACGCCCACAGTTTGTCGACCAACTCGGAGTACAGCCAGGTGGTCGATCTGAACGACAGCGCGCTGAAGCCGGAAGGCTGGGACGGGCTGACGATGCCGCACGCCCAGAAAACCAAAGCTGACCTGGCGAAGATGACGATCCACGAATCGCATATTCGCGATCTCTCCGCCTGGGATCAAACCGTTCCTGCGGAGCTGCGCGGTAAGTATCTGGCGCTCACCGCCCAGGAGAGCAATATGGTTCAGCATCTGAAGCAGCTGTCGGCCTCGGGCGTGACCCATATTGAGCTGCTGCCGGTCTTCGATCTGGCGACGGTCAATGAGTTCAGCGACAAAGTCGCCGATATTCAGCAGCCGTTCAGTCGCCTGTGCGAGGTCAACAGCGCGGTGAAGAGCAGCGAGTTCGCGGGTTATTGCGACAGCGGTTCGACGGTTGAAGAGGTGCTGACTCAGCTGAAGCAGAACGACAGTAAGGATAACCCGCAGGTGCAGGCGTTGAATACGCTGGTGGCGCAGACCGACTCCTATAACTGGGGCTACGATCCGTTCCACTACACAGTACCGGAAGGATCCTACGCCACCGACCCGGAAGGCACGGCGCGCATTAAAGAGTTCCGCACCATGATTCAGGCGATCAAGCAGGATCTGGGAATGAACGTCATTATGGACGTGGTGTACAACCACACCAACGCCGCCGGCCCGACCGACCGCACCTCGGTGCTGGATAAGATCGTCCCCTGGTACTATCAGCGTCTGAACGAAACCACCGGCAGCGTGGAATCAGCCACCTGTTGCTCCGACTCGGCGCCAGAGCACCGGATGTTCGCCAAGCTTATCGCCGATTCACTGGCGGTATGGACCACCGATTATAAGATCGATGGCTTCCGCTTCGACCTGATGGGCTACCACCCGAAAGCGCAGATCCTCTCGGCCTGGGAGCGCATTAAAGCGCTGAACCCGGATATCTACTTCTTTGGCGAAGGCTGGGATTCCAACCAGAGCGATCGCTTTGAAATTGCCTCGCAAATCAATCTCAAAGGCACCGGGATCGGCACGTTCTCCGATCGTCTGCGCGACGCCGTGCGCGGCGGCGGGCCGTTCGACTCCGGCGATGCATTGCGCCAGAACCAGGGCGTGGGCAGCGGGGCCGGCGTTCTGCCGAATGAGCTGACCACCCTGACCGACGATCAGGCGCGCCATCTCGCCGATCTGACCCGTCTCGGCATGGCCGGTAACCTTGCGGACTTCGTGCTGATCGACAAAGACGGCGCGGTGAAGAGAGGCAGCGAGATTGATTATAACGGCGCGCCTGGCGGCTACGCGGCTGATCCGACGGAAGTCGTGAACTATGTGTCAAAACACGACAACCAGACGCTGTGGGACATGATCAGCTACAAAGCCGCTCAGGAGGCGGATCTCGACACCCGCGTCCGGATGCAGGCGGTGTCGCTGGCCACGGTCATGCTCGGCCAGGGGATCGCCTTTGACCAGCAGGGCTCGGAGCTGCTGCGCTCCAAATCCTTTACCCGCGACTCGTATGATTCCGGCGACTGGTTTAACCGCGTGGATTACTCCCTCCAGGACAACAACTACAACGTCGGTATGCCGCGCAGCAGCGATGATGGCAGCAACTATGACATCATCGCCCGCGTGAAGGACTGGGTGGCCACCCCGGGTGAAGCCGAGCTCAAGCAGATGACTGCGTTTTATCAGGAGCTGACCGCGCTGCGTAAGTCATCTCCGCTGTTTACCCTCGGCGACGGCGCGACGGTGATGCAGCGTGTGGACTTCCGCAATACCGGCGCCGATCAGCAGACCGGTCTGCTGGTGATGACCATCGATGACGGGATGCAGGCTGGCGCCAGTCTGGACAGCCGCGTCGACGGCATCGTGGTGGCGATTAACGCCGCCCCGGAAAGCCGGACGCTGCAGGATTTCGCCGGCACATCGCTCCAGCTGAGCGCCATCCAGCAGGCGGCGGGCGACCGTTCGCTGGCCAGCGGCGTGCAGATTGCCGCTGACGGCTCGGTCACGCTGCCGGCCTGGTCGGTTGCTGTTCTCGAATTGCCGCAGGGCGAATCGCAGGGCGCCGGCCTGCCGGTGAGCAGTAAATAACGTGACGTGGGGCGCCCGTAAGGGCGCCTCTGGCTGATGACAAACCTGGTTTGATACTGTGCCGACTTTCTGCCGGGTGGCGGCTTTCGCCTTACCCGGCCTACGAAGGACTGCAATATCAAACCGTTATGCAGTTAGCTGTAGGCCCGCGCAAGCGCAGCGCCGCCGGGCAATCCCTGAAGATTGCGCTTTGTCAGCCGTTTGGGGCGCCCGTAAGGGCGCCTTCTCGTTATCGTGAGGGAACAGGAGATCGTGGTGATTGTTCGTGATGACAGTGAAAGAGGGATCCCCCCGCTGGTGGCGCATCAGCCGCCTTCCGCGCAGGCGGACGCGCCGGTGATCCGCGGCCGGATGGTGCAGATCCCAGGCTGGATTATCCCGCTGTATGCCGGATTATTATTCGCGCTCGGCTGGTTTGGCGGCGAGCAGTGGCGTCATCCGGCACCGCCGCAAACGCTGTCCTTGCCGGTGGCGCATGCGGCGCTTCTGCCGTTAACCGCTGCCGGAGAGGCCACGCCAAAGACGCCGCCGCCGGCGACAAAACCCAGCGCGCCCGCCGCGCCGGTGGTGGACAGCGATACGCTGCCGCCTCTGCGCTATAGCGCGCATGTCTACGCCTCGTTAGCGGAAAAGCGCAGCATTGTGTTAAATGGCAAAGCGTGGACGGAGGGCGACTCCCCGCTGCCCAATCTGGTGGTGGAGCAGATCCAGCAGGATGTGACGATCTTTAGCTTCAACGGCACGACCTTTACCCTCGCGGCGCTGGAGGACTGGCCCGGCGGGAAAATTGACGAGGAGCCGAAAGGCGAATAAGGGGCACGCGCAATAAAATGCGCGTTGAAGATATTTTGTTTAGTCGCCGCGCAGGCTGGCAATAAAGGGTGCAAGCTGGCGATTAAATTGACTGCACTGCGCGGCTTCCGGGGTGCTGTCCTGTAAAAGCTGTTGGTAAAGCCGGTCGCTATTTTGGCTTAACGTTGCCGGGTCAATATTTCCCCAGCCGCGCGCTTTGCCGACATTCACCGCCGCGCGATAAATAGCTTCATCGGCGGGCAGATCGCTACGATTACATTTATTCTTGAGATAGCGCGTTCCTGCCGCCACGGACGAGAGCTGCTCGAGCTGCGCCTGGCTACTGATGGCCGGACTGAGCGTTGAGGCGGGTTTCTGTTGGCAGCCAGAGAGCACTGCCACCACGCAAAGCGGAAATATAAGCGGAATGCGCATAGTAGAGTAATCAAAATAATGAATCACTGGCCGCTAGTTTAACAAATATTTCCCTGGTGTCATCATAAAATATGATTCTGCATAAATGTTAACAGGCTCTCATTTTTATTGGCAGAAACTCGATTAATCCCCTTTACTTCTTTCAGTAATAAACATTGGCGGCCGGAAAATATATTTTCTGCGGCAGATGATGTCGCCGCATTTGGCGTCAGGGCGAGCGTCATTTTTTATGTTATTAAAAAACATACTCTTTCCCATCTTGTTACGTGAGCACGAGGTAAAATGCTGGTTAAGAATGTCGCATTTTAGTGCTATCCTGTATGCCCTGAACATTACGTGCTATGTTCTGACTCATTCTGCCAATGATGCGTTTAACACAATGATTTTATGGTGAATTTTTATTGTTAGTATCATGTGAAACGAAGCAAACCAACCCTTTGAAAGGTGGGCGGCGCGTTCAGCCCGCCAGCAGGTTGTCGTCCCCAGGGTAAGCAGCCAGGACGTTAATTTGAGAGATTTCTTCTTCCTCTGAACAGGGGAAGTATTGAGAATCAGGCCTTTGCGCCTGAACGTTGCGGAGAAAAAGCATGGCGGGAGATGACCGCGAGCCTATCGGACGTAAGGGAAGACCCTCACGTCCGACAAAACAGAAAGTCACCCGTCGCCGGGTCCGGGAAGAGGACTACGACGACGAGTATGATGACGATGATTATGAGGATGAGAAACCGGTGCCGAGAAAAGGCAAAGGCAAAGGTGGCAAGCCTCGTCGTAAGCGCAGCTGGCTGTGGCTGCTGGTCAAGCTGGGGATTGTCTTCGCGGTGTTGATTGCCGCCTATGGCGTCTACCTCGACCAGAAAATCCGCAGCCGCATTGACGGTAAAGTCTGGGAGCTGCCGGCCGCGGTCTATGGCCGAATGGTGAACCTTGAGCCGGACATGCAGATCAGCAAAAACGAGATGGTGCGTCTGCTGAACGCCACCCAGTATCGTCAGGTCAGCGCGATGACGCGTCCCGGCGAATATACGGTGCAGGCCAACAGCATCGAGATGATCCGCCGTCCGTTCGATTTCCCGGACAGTAAAGAAGGGCAGGTGCGCGCGCGTCTGACCTTCGATGGCGACCATCTGGAAACCATCGAGAATATGGATAACAACCGCCAGTTCGGTTTCTTCCGCCTCGATCCGCGGCTTATCACCATGCTGCAGTCGCCGAACGGCGAGCAGCGTCTGTTCGTGAAGCGCAGCGGCTTCCCCGACCTGCTGGTGGATACGCTGCTGGCGACCGAAGACCGCCACTTCTACGAGCACGATGGTATCAGCCTCTATTCCATCGGCCGTGCGGTGCTGGCGAACCTGACGGCAGGCCGGACGGTGCAGGGGGCAAGTACCCTGACCCAGCAGCTGGTGAAAAACCTGTTCCTCTCCAGCGAACGCTCCTACTGGCGTAAAGCCAACGAAGCGTACATGGCGCTGATCGTCGACGCCCGCTACAGCAAGGATCGTATCCTTGAGCTGTATATGAACGAGGTGTACCTCGGTCAGAGCGGCGATAACGAAATTCGCGGCTTCCCGCTGGCCAGCCTGTACTACTTTGGCCGTCCGGTGGAAGAGCTGAGCCTCGACCAGCAGGCGCTGCTGGTGGGGATGGTGAAAGGGGCCTCGGTCTATAACCCGTGGCGCAACCCGAAACTGGCCCTTGAGCGACGCAATCTGGTGCTGCGTCTGCTGCAGCAGCAGCAGGTCATCGACCAGGAGCTGTACGACATGCTGAGCGCGCGTCCGCTGGGCGTGCAGCCGCGCGGCGGGGTGATTTCACCACAGCCGGCGTTTATGCAGATGGTGCGTCAGGAGCTGCAGGCGAAGCTGGGCGATAAAGTGAAAGATCTCTCCGGCGTGAAGATCTTCACGACCTTCGACTCGGTGGCGCAGGATGCCGCGGAAAAAGCGGCCACTGAAGGGATCCCGGTACTGAAGAAACAGCGCAAGCTGGCAGATCTGGAAACCGCCATGGTGGTGGTGGACCGCTTTACCGGTGAAGTGCGGGCGATGGTCGGCGGCGCGGAGCCGCAGTTCGCCGGCTACAACCGTGCGATGCAGGCCCGCCGGTCGATTGGTTCTCTGGCCAAGCCGGCGACCTATCTGACCGCGCTGAGCCAGCCGAACCAGTATCGCCTGAATACGTGGATCGCCGATGCGCCAGTGACCATTCGCCTGTCCAACGGCCAGACCTGGTCGCCGCAGAACGACGATCGTCGCTTCAGCGGCCAGGTGATGCTGGTGGATGCCCTGACCCGTTCGATGAACGTGCCGACGGTTAACCTCGGGATGGCGCTGGGCTTGCCGGCGGTGGTCGATACCTGGACCAAACTGGGGGCGCCGAAGAATCAGCTCAACGCCGTGCCGGCGATGCTGCTTGGCGCGCTGAACCTGACGCCAATTGAAGTGGCCCAGGCCTTCCAGACCATCGCCAGCGGCGGCAACCGTGCGCCACTCTCCGCCCTGCGGTCAGTGATTGCGGAAGATGGCACGGTGCTGTATCAGAGCTACCCGCAGGCGGAGCGCGCGGTGCCTGCCCAGGCGGCCTACATGACGCTGTGGACCATGCAGCAGGTGGTGCAGCGCGGGACGGGGCGTCAGCTGGGCGCGAAGTATCCGGGCCTCCATCTGGCGGGGAAAACCGGGACCACCAACAATAACGTCGATACCTGGTTTGCCGGGATCGACGGTAGCCAGGTGACCATCACCTGGGTGGGTCGCGATAATAACCAGCCAACCAAACTGTACGGCGCCAGCGGTGCGATGTCGATTTACCAGCGTTATCTGGCGAACCAGACGCCAACGCCGCTGGTGCTGACGGCGCCTGAAGACGTGGTCGACATGGGCGTGGACAGCAACGGCAACTTCGTCTGCAGCGGCGGTATGCGTTCGCTGCCGGTGTGGACGACGCAGCCGGATGCGCTGTGCCGCCAGGGCGAGATGATGCAGCAGCAGCAGTTGCAGCAGCAGGAAGCGAACAACCCGTTCAATCAGTCCGGGCAGCAGCCTCAGCAGCAACAGCAACAGCAGCAGCAGCAACAGCAGCCGCCGAAGCAGCAGGAGAAGAGCGACGGCGTCGCGGGCTGGATCAAGGATATGTTCGGCAGTAACTGATTTAAGCCCTAAGACCAGACCCCTTAAGACGAAAGTATTAAGGGGTTTTTTTATGCCTGTAAAAAAGTTAACGGCTCTTTAACTCCATAATAACTATCTGGTTATTAATTCAGCCTTCAACCCGCAGCGACAGGCATATCGCTTGCCTTGCCTTCAACGTTTCGCCTATTATATCGCCCGTCATAATAATAATTCTCGTTTACGTTATCATTCACTTTCATCAGAGATATATCCATGGCGCGTCCAAAAACTGCTCAGCCAAACCACTCGCTGCGTAAAGTCGCAGCTGTAGTAGCCACGGCGGTTAGCGGCATGTCTGTCTACGCACAGGCAGCAGAACAACCGAAGCAAGAAGAAACCATTACCGTCGTTGCCGCCCCGGCCGCCCAGGAAAGCGCCTGGGGACCGGCGCCGACCATCGCGGCGAAACGTTCCGCCACGGCGACGAAAACCGATACCCCGATTGAAAAAACGCCGCAGTCTGTGTCGGTGGTGACGCGCCAGGAGATGGAGATGCGCCAGCCGACGACGGTAAAAGAGGCGCTCTCCTATACGCCAAGCGTCTTCTCCACCCGCGGCAGTTCGACCACCTATGACGTGGTCACCATTCGCGGCTTCACCACCTCGACGACCGTCAACACCAACCAGTATCTGGACGGCATGAAGCTGCAGGGGAATAACTACTCTGAAGTCTCCATGGATCCTTACTTCCTGGAGCGCGTGGAAGTGATGCGCGGGCCAACCTCGGTGCTGTACGGCAACAGCAACCCGGGCGGTATCGTCAGCATGGTCAGCAAACGCCCGACCACCGAGCCGCTGAAAGAAGTGCAGTTTAAGATGGGCACCGACAATCTGTGGCAGACCGGGTTTGACTTCAGCGACGCCATTGATGATGCCGGCGTCTGGTCCTACCGCCTGACCGGCCTGGGCCGCAGCCAGGATGCCCAGCAGCAGATGGCGAAATCGACCCGCTACGCGGTGGCGCCCTCCTTTAGCTGGCGTCCGGATGATAAAACCGACTTCACCTTCCTGAGCAACTTCCAGAATGATCCGGATGCGGGCTACTACGGCTGGCTGCCGCGCGAAGGCACCGTGGTGCCGTATTACGACGCCAACGGTAAGGCGCACAAGCTGCCGACCGATTTCAACGAAGGCGAGGCGGATAATAAGATCTCCCGCCGCCAGAAGATGGTGGGCTACAGCTTCTCCCATCAGTTCGATGACACCTTTACCGTGCGGCAGAACCTGCGCTATGCCGATGTGCATACGCTCTATCGTTCGGTGTACGGCAACGGCTATGTCGCGCCGGGCTACATGAATCGCGCCTATGTACGCTCCGACGAGCACCTGAACACCTTCACCGTCGATACTCAGCTGCAGTCTGATTTCGCCACCGGCGCGGTTAGCCATACCCTGCTGACCGGCGTGGACTACTCGCGGATGCGTAACGATGTGGATGCCGACTACGGGACGGCTGATCCCATCAGCATGAACAATCCGCAGTACGGCAACCCGAATATTCAGGTCACCTTCCCGTACGCGGTGCTCAACCGGATGGAGCAGACTGGCCTGTACGCGCAGGATCAGATGGAGTGGGATAAATGGGTGATGACCCTGGGCGGCCGTTACGATTACGCCACGACCTCAACGTTAACCCGCGCCACCAACAGCCTGGCGGAGAACCACGACCAGCAGTTCAGCTGGCGCGGCGGCATCAACTACCTGTTCGATAACGGTATCTCTCCGTACTTCAGCTACAGCGAATCGTTTGAACCGGTATCGGGCGCCAGCAGCAGCGGTAAGCCGTTCGATCCGTCGCGCGGTAAGCAGTATGAAGCCGGCGTGAAATATGTGCCGAAAGATATGCCGGTGGTGGTCACCGCGGCGGTCTATCAGCTGACCAAAGACAAGAACCTGACGGCGGATCCGGCTAACCAGGCGTTCAGCATCCAGACCGGCGAAATCCGCTCCCGCGGCCTTGAGCTGGAGGCGAAGGCGGCGGTGAACGCCAATATTAACGTCACCGCAGCCTACAGCTACACCGATGCGGAGTACACTCACGATACGGTGTTCAACGGCAAACGTCCGGCGGAAGTGCCGCGTAACATGGCCTCCCTGTGGGCGGATTATACCTTCCACGAAACCGCGCTGAGCGGTCTGACGATTGGGGCCGGGGCGCGCTATATCGGTTCAACGGTCAGCTACTACAAAAATGACACCAGCACCGGTAAGAAAAATGATGCCTTTAGTGTGGCCGGTTATGCGCTGATGGATGCGACGGTGAAATACGATCTGGCGCGCTTTGGCCTGCCGGGCTCGTCGGTCGGCGTCAACGTCAACAACCTGTTCGACCGCGAATATGTCTCCAGTTGCTACAGCGAATACGCCTGCTACTGGGGGGCCGGACGTCAGGTCGTCGCCACCGCCACCTTCCGTTTCTAACCACCTACGGGCGCGGTTCGCCGCGCCCTTTATCAGGTTATCGCTATGCAGGAACAGACTCCGCACGCAGAAACCACCTTCGCGCTGGATCGCGTCACTTTCCGTGTGCCTGGCCGCACGTTGCTCCATCCGCTCTCGCTCACCTTCCCGGCCGGAAAAGTCACAGGCCTGATCGGCCATAATGGCTCCGGCAAGTCGACGTTACTGAAAATGCTTGGCCGCCATCAGCCGCCTTCCGCAGGCGATGTGCTGCTGGACGGCCAGCCGCTGGAGAGCTGGGGCAGCAAAGCCTTTGCCCGCAAAGTGGCCTATCTGCCGCAGCAGCTGCCGCCGGCCGAAGGTATGACGGTGCGCGAGCTGGTGGCGATCGGCCGCTATCCGTGGCACGGCGCGCTGGGTCGCTTTGGCGCGGCGGACCGCGAGAAAGTGGAAGAGGCGATTGCGCTGGTAGGGCTGAAGCCGCTCGCCCATCGTCTGGTGGACAGCCTCTCCGGCGGCGAACGTCAGCGGGCGTGGATCGCCATGCTGGTGGCGCAGGATAGCCGCTGTCTGCTGCTCGATGAACCCACCTCGGCGCTGGATATCGCCCATCAGGTTGATGTCCTCGCGCTGGTGCATCGTCTCAGCCAGCAGCGCGGCCTGACGGTGATCGCCGTCCTGCACGACGTTAATATGGCGGCCCGCTACTGCGACTATCTGGTGGCCCTGCGCGGCGGGGAAATGATCGCCCAGGGGACGCCGGCGGAACTGATGCGCAGCGACACCCTGGAACAAATCTACGGCATCCCGATGGGGATCCTGCCGCACCCGGCCGGCGCGGCGCCGGTAAGCTTTGTCTATTAATGATGACCCCGACTCAGATAACCCGACGTCGCCTGCTGACCGCGATGGCGCTCTCGCCGCTGCTGTGGCAGATGCGCGGCGCGCAGGCGGCGAACGTTGACCCGCAGCGTGTGGTCGCCCTGGAGTGGCTGCCGGCGGAGCTGCTGCTGGCGCTGGGCGTCACGCCTTACGGCGTGGCCGATATCCCTAACTATCGCCTGTGGGTGAACGAGCCCGCGCTGCCCGACTCGGTGATCGATGTCGGTCTGCGCACTGAACCCAATCTTGAGCTGCTGACGCAGATGAAACCGTCGTTTATCGTCTGGTCAGCAGGCTACGGCCCGTCGCCGGAGAAGCTGGCGCGTATCGCCCCCGGCCGCGGATTCACCTTTAGCGACGGCAAACGCCCGCTGGCGATGGCTCAGCGCTCGCTGCTGGAGATGGCTGACCTGCTGGGCAAACCGCAGCAGGCTCAGCGCCACCTGGCGGAGTTTGAGGCGCTGATGGCGAGCCTGAAGCCGCGTTTTGCCGGGCGCGGCGACCGTCCGCTGCTGATGATCTCCCTGCTCGATCCGCGCCACGTTCTGGTGTTTGGCGAAAACTCCCTGTTCCAGGAGGTGCTTGACCGCTTTGGTATTAAAAACGCCTGGCGCGGCGAAGCGGCGTTCTGGGGCAGCGTCAGCGTTGGCATCGACCGGCTGGCGGCGTTTAACGAGGCCGATGTGATCTGTTTTGATCATGGTAACGAGCGGGAGATGACCCAGCTGCTGGCGACCCCGCTGTGGCAGGCGATGCCGTTCGTGCGCGCGGGGCGCTTCCAGCGCGTTCCGGCGGTGTGGTTCTATGGCGCGACGCTGTCGGCGATGCATTTTGCCCGCGTGCTGGCCGAGGCCCAGGGGAGTCCGGCATGAATACGCGTATTTCACCGTTAGCCAGTATCCTGCTGGCCGCGCTGCTGGTCGCCGCCTTCGCGTTGAGTATCGTCAATCTCAATGTCGCCTTGCCCTATGCGCAATGGCGGCAGGCGCTGCGGCAGCCGGATAGCGATCAGATTGCCCAGATGCTGTTTCATTACAGCCTGCTGCCGCGGGTGGCCGTTTCACTGCTGGTGGGGGCCGGGCTGGGACTGGTCGGCGTACTGTTCCAGCAGGTGCTGCGCAATCCGCTGGCGGAGCCGACCACCCTTGGCGTCGCCACCGGCGCGCAGCTGGGGATAACGGTCACCACGCTGTGGGCCATCCCCGGCGTGCTGGCGTCGCAGTTTGCCGCGCTGGCCGGGGCCTGTCTGGTGGGTGCGCTGGTGTTTGGCGTCTCCTGGGGCAAGCGTCTGTCGCCGGTAACGCTGATCCTGGCGGGCCTGGTGGTCAGCCTCTACTGCGGGGCGCTTAACCAGCTGATGGTGATTTTCCATCACGACCAGCTGCAGAGCATGTTCCTGTGGAGCACCGGGACGCTGACGCAAACCGACTGGAGCGTGGCGCAGCGCCTGTGGCCGCAGCTGCTGGGCGGGGCGATACTCACCCTGCTGCTGCTGCGTCCGCTGACTCTGATGGGGCTCGATGACGGGGTGGCGCGCAACCTGGGGCTGGCGCTGTCTCTGGCGCGCCTCGGCGCCCTGACGCTGGCGATCGTGATGAGCGCGCTGCTGGTCAACGCGGTCGGGATTATCGGCTTTATCGGCCTGTTCGCGCCGCTGCTGGCGAAAATGCTCGGCGCCCGTCGACTGCTGGCCCGGCTGCTGCTGGCGGCGCTGATCGGCGCGCTGCTCCTGTGGCTTTCCGATCAGGTGATCCTCTGGCTGAGCCGGGTATGGCGGGAAGTCTCCACCGGCTCGGTCACCGCCCTGATTGGCGCGCCGCTGCTGCTGTGGCTGCTGCCGCGGCTGCGCAGCATCAGCGCCCCGGTGATGAACGGCGGCGATAATGTGCAGCCTGAGCGCTATCACGTGCAATGGTTTGTTCTCGGGGGCGTCGCGTTGCTGCTGCTGGCGATGAGCGTGGCGCTGGCCTTTGGTCGCGATGCCCACGGCTGGCTGTGGGCTCACGGCGATCTGCTGGAGCAACTGCTGCCCTGGCGCTGGCCGCGGGTGCTGTCGGCGCTGTTCGCCGGGGTGATGCTGGCGGTCGCCGGCTGTATTATCCAGCGCCTGACCGGCAACCCGATGGCCAGCCCGGAAGTGCTGGGCATCAGCTCCGGCGCCGCCTTTGGCGTGGTGCTGATGCTGTTCTTCGTGCCTGGCGACGCCTTTGGCTGGCTGCTGCCGGCCGGGAGCCTTGGCGCGGCGGCCACTTTGCTGATCATTATGCTGGCCGCCGGGCGGGGCGGTTTCTCGCCGCATCGGATGCTGCTGGCGGGGATGGCGCTCAGTACCGCCTTCACTATGCTGCTGATGATGCTGCAGGCCAGCGGCGATCCGCGCATGGCGCAGATCCTGACGTGGATCTCGGGGTCGACCTACAGCGCGACGCCGGAGAGGGTGGTACGCAGCGGCGCGGTGATGCTGGTCCTGCTGGCGCTGTCGCCGCTCTGTCGCCGCTGGTTAACCATCCTGCCGCTGGGCGGGGAGGCGGCGCGGGCGGTGGGCATGGCGCTGACGTCATCGCGGATTGTTCTGCTGCTGCTGGCGGCCTGCCTGACGGCGGCGGCGACGCTGACCATCGGCCCGCTGAGCTTCGTCGGGCTGATGGCGCCGCATATTGCGCGCATGATGGGCTTCCGGCGAACGCTGCCGCATATGGTGATCTCCGGACTGACTGGCGGGCTGCTGCTGGTCTTCGCCGACTGGTGCGGACGGATGATCATGTTCCCGTACCAGATCCCGGCGGGGCTGCTGTCGACCTTTATCGGCGCGCCGTACTTTATCTATTTGCTGAGGAAGCAGAGCCGCTAACGATCCCGGATGGCCTCAACATCCCCGGTGGCGCTAGTGCTTACCGGGGCTACAGTGCTGTGCGATTTGGTAGCCCGGATAAGGCGCAATGCGCCGCATCCGGGAAACTCCCCGGTGGCGCTATCGCTTACCGGGGCTACAGCGCTGTGCGATTTGGTAGCCCGGATAAGGCGCAATGCGCCGCATCCGGGAAAATCCCTGCGTCACCAGGCATTCAAGCACCTTACAGTTTGGCAAATACCCGACGCGCAGCGTCGATGGTATTGTCGATATCTTCTTCGCTGTGGGCGACGGACATAAAGCCAGCCTCAAACGCTGACGGCGCCAGGTACACGCCTTCCTCCAGCATCAGATGGAAGAAGCGCTTGAAGCGTTCGACATCGCACTTCACCACGTCCTGATAGCAGGTGACGGTTTCGGCATCGGTAAAGAAGATGCCGAACATGCCGCCGACGTTATTGACCACCAGCGGGATCCCGGCGTCACGCGCCGCATCCAGCAGGCCTTGCGCCAGCTGGTTGGTCAGCTCGGTGAGGGTTTCATGCACGCCCGGCTGCGCCACTTCGCTTAAGCAGGCGAAGCCGGCGGCCATGGCGATCGGGTTACCGGAGAGGGTTCCGGCCTGGTAGACCGGACCGGTGGGCGCCAGCGCGTCCATCACCTCGCGACGGCCGCCGAAGGCGCCTACCGGCATCCCGCCGCCGATGATTTTCCCGAGACAGGTCAGATCCGGCTCCACGCCGTAATAAGCCTGCGCGCCCGCCAGCGCTACGCGGAAGCCGGTCATCACTTCGTCGATGATCAGCAGGGCGCCAAATTCGTCGCACAGCGCGCGCAGGCCCGGCAGGAACTCCGGCTGCGGCGGAATGCAGTTCATGTTCCCGGCGACCGGCTCGACGATGATGCAGGCGATATCCTGCGGATACTGCTCGAACGCCGCGCGCACGGAGGCGAGGTCGTTATAGGTGCAGGTCAGGGTATGTTTGGCGAAATCAGCCGGCACGCCCGGCGAGTTCGGCTGGCCGAGGGTCAGCGCGCCGGAACCGGCTTTCACCAGCAGGCAGTCGGCATGGCCGTGGTAGCAGCCTTCGAACTTGATGATCTTGTCGCGGCCGGTGAAGCCGCGCGCCAGGCGAATCGCGCTCATGGTGGCTTCGGTACCGGAGTTCACCATGCGCACCATATCCATGGTCGGCACCAGCTCGGTCACCAGCGCCGCCATTTTTACTTCCATTTCGGTCGGCGCGCCAAAGCTCAGGCCGCGGGACGCCGCCTCGATCACCGCGTTGCGGATCGCCGGATGGTTGTGGCCCAGCACCATCGGACCCCAGGAGCCGACATAATCGATATAGGCTTTCCCATCCACGTCATAAAGGTAAGCGCCATCCGCGCGTTCGATAAACAGCGGGGTGCCGCCGACGCCGGTGAAGGCGCGGACCGGCGAGTTAACGCCGCCGGGGATCAGTTCACGCGCAGCGTGGTACAGATTTTCAGATTTGCTCATGGCCAGGGTCCTGGTTCGTGAAAAATGTTTTATCGGCTATTCTAAGTTATTCCAGGATGGTTATGAAAGTTTTGCCCAATTGAAACAATGTGCCGCAAGGGCATTTTTTTGACGACGCAGCGCGCCGGGGCGGCTAAAATGCCTCTCTCTTCATTTGTATTACCAATAATTGATAATGGCATGAAAGCAGAAACTCCCTCTTTTGAAGCACATCAGTTCGTGCGGGTGCGTCGCGGCGATGCGGTGCGCCGGTTGATTCAGCGCGATAAAACGCCGCTGGCGGTGCTGTTTATGGCGGCGGTGGTCGGCACGCTGGCCGGGCTGGTGGGCGTGGCGTTTGAAAAGAGCGTGAACTGGGTGCAGAACCAGCGGATCGGCGCGCTGGCGCAGGTGGCGGATCACTGGTATCTGGTCTGGCCGCTGGCGTTTATCTTGTCGGCGCTGCTGGCGATGGTCGGCTATTTCCTCGTGCGCCGTTTTGCGCCGGAGGCTGGCGGATCGGGGATCCCGGAAATCGAAGGGGCGCTGGAGGAGCTGCGGCCGGTGCGCTGGTGGCGCGTGCTGCCGGTGAAATTCATCGGCGGCATGGGGACCCTGGGCGCCGGAATGGTGCTGGGACGCGAGGGGCCGATGGTGCAACTTGGCGGCAACATTGGACGCATGGTGCTGGATATTTTCCGCATGCGCAGTCCGGAAGCGCGGCACACGCTGCTGGCGACCGGTGCAGCGTCGGGGCTCTCAGCGGCCTTTAACGCGCCGCTGGCCGGTATCCTGTTTATCATCGAAGAGATGCGCCCGCAGTTCCGCTACAACCTGATCTCCATTAAAGCGGTATTTACCGGCGTGATCATGTCGAGCATTGTGTTTCGCATTTTCAACGGCGAGGCGGCAATTATAGAGGTGGGCAAGCTGAGCAATGCCCCGGTGAATACCCTGTGGCTGTACCTGGTGCTGGGGATGCTGTTTGGCTGCTTTGGCCCGTTGTTTAATTTTCTGGTGCTACGCACCCAGGATCTGTTCCAGCGCATTCACGGCGGCCACATCAAAAAATGGGTGTTAATTGGCGGGGTCATCGGCGGGCTTTGCGGCCTGCTGGGGCTGATGCAGCCCTCCGCGGTGGGCGGTGGCTTTAACCTGATCCCCATCGCCGCCGCCGGTAACTTCTCCGTCGGTTTGCTGCTGTTCATCTTTATTGCCCGCGTGGTGACCACGCTGATCTGCTTCTCTTCCGGCGCGCCGGGCGGCATTTTCGCCCCGATGCTGGCGCTTGGCACGCTGCTGGGCACGGCGTTCGGCATGGCGGCTATTCCGCTGTTTCCATCCTACCATCTCGATGCCGGCACCTTCGCCATCGCCGGTATGGGGGCGCTGCTCGCCGCCTCGGTGCGCGCGCCGCTGACCGGGATTGTGCTGGTGCTGGAGATGACCGATAACTATCAGCTCATTTTGCCAATGATTATTACCTGCCTTGGCGCAACACTACTGGCGCAATTCCTCGGCGGTAAGCCTTTGTATTCGACCATTCTGCAACGTACTCTGGCGAAGCAGGAGGCCGAGCAGGCGGCAAAAGCGCAGCAGGCACCCCGGGAGAATACTTGAACGATTTACCAGGGTATTAGATAATGGCTCAAAAGGTCCGGTTATTCTTTAACCGGCCGGAAGTATCAATGGGAGCAAAAAATGAGTGATGACGTAGCGTTGCCGCTGGAGTTTACCGAAGCCGCAGCCAATAAAGTAAAACACCTGATTGCGGATGAAGATAATCCGAACCTGAAACTGCGCGTGTATATCACCGGCGGCGGTTGCAGCGGTTTCCAGTATGGCTTCACCTTCGACGATCAGGTGAACGAAGGGGATATGACCATTGAGAAACAGGGTGTCGGCCTGGTGGTTGACCCGATGAGCCTGCAGTACCTGGTCGGCGGCTCTGTCGACTATACCGAAGGGCTGGAAGGTTCGCGCTTTATCGTGACCAACCCGAACGCGAAAAGCACCTGCGGCTGCGGGTCCTCGTTCAGCGTTTAAAGCGAGCGCGGCAGGGGGCTTTTTCTCGCAGCGAGAGGGCGCCAATGCTAAAAACGGTAACCTCAGGGTTACCGTTTTGCTTTTATGACCGTCCGTTATCGTCCAGGGCAAACGTCGGCAGCTTCAGATGCCAGCGGATCGCCGCCAGCCGGATCGCCAGGGTCACCACCATCCCCATCATCGCCGAATTCTCCAGCGGGAGATGGAAGGTGTCGTGCGCGGTGGCGTGGACAATGCCGCCGACAATACAGGCGGTGGCGTAGATCTCGGTGCGCAGAATCATAGGAATTTCGCGCGCCAGCACGTCGCGGATTATCCCGCCGCCAACGCCGGTCACCACCCCCATGCATACCGCTACCAGCGGGCCGCTGCCGGCGAGAAAGGCTTTATTCACGCCGATGCCGACAAACACCGCTAAACCGACGGCGTCGAGCACCGGCAGGATCCATTTCGGCAGCCGGCGCGGCTGGCGGACCAGCAGGATGGTCAGCATGCTGGTGACCATCGCCACCACCAGATCGGTGGGATCTTTGACCCAGAATACCGGGCCATTCGCCAGCGCCATGTCGCGGATGGTTCCGCCGCCCACCGCCGTCACCACGCCTAACACCAGCACGCCAAACGGGTCCATGCGTAACTTTCCGGCTAGCAGAACGCCGGAGATCGCGAAAACGGCCGTGCCAATAATATCCAGCCAATAGACAAGCATCGTTGATTCCCACTGAACATCCGCTTTACCGGATGGTTATTTTACCTGGTCGAGCGCCGCACAAAGTTGTTTGGCGGCGAGGATAATACGTGGGCTTGCGCGTTCAAACCAGTCGCTGTGTAACGCAATCAACGAAATGGTGAGCTGATGTTGCCAAAAGCGCTGCGCCTCGGCGATGCGGCTGGCGTCGCCGGTCACCACAATCGCCTGCGGCTGACGGGCCAGCACCTGTTCGCGGCTCACCTGCGGCCAGGGAACACGGCTGGCGGCAAAGATATTCTCGCCGCCGCACAGCCTCAGCACCTGATCCTGAATCGAGCCGGGGCCGCTGGTGAACAGCGGGGCGGAACCGAACTGCAGGAAGACGCGTTTCTTCGGCGCGCTGGCATAGCGCGCTTTCAGCGCATCGTATTCCTGCTGCATCGCCTGCGCCGCCTGCTGCGCTTTTTCCGGCTGCGGGCTCCACTTCGCCAGTTGACGCAGGGTGGCGATGATCTCTTCGATGGTCGAAGTCTGCACCCAGAGGACGTGGATCCCCAGGGACTGCAGCTGGTTAACCTGACGTTCGGCATTACCGCCGCGCCAGGCCAGCACCAGGTCTGGCTTTAACGCTACGATGCGCTCCAGGTTCATCCCCTGCCAGCTGGCAACCTGCTCAATCGTTTTGGCCTGCGGCGGATAATCGGAATAGCTACTGACGCCGACCGGCGTGATCCCGGCGGCAAAGGCCAGTTCGGTATTGGCGGGGGAGAGGGTGATCACCCGCGGCGCGGCCAGCAGCCACGCCGGGGCGAGTAACAGCAGCGCGGCAAGCGCGAAGGAGAGCGACTTAGCCACGTGCCAGGTTCTGGACCAGATTCTCCACCATCAGGGTGGACTGTCGGGCGGCGACCGCAAGGAACTCCTCAAAGCTGAGGTGAGACTGCTGGTCGGCCACATCGGAGATGGCGCGAACCACCACGAAGGGAACCTTAAAGTTATGGCAAACGTGAGCGATAGCGGTCGCTTCCATTTCCACAGCGATCGCCTGCGGGAAATTATGGCGGATCTTCGCCAGACCGACAGAGCCGTTAATGAAGGCATCACCGCTGACGATCAGGCCGCGAACGGCATTGAGATCTAACGCGTTAATGCAGCTCTCCGCGGCGGCCACCAGTTTTTCGTCCGCTTTAAAGCCCGCCGGGCAGCCAGGCAGCTGGCCGTACTCATAACCGAAGGCGGTGACGTCGGCGTCGTGGTAGCGCGCTTCATCGGAGACGACGATATCGCCGACCTTCAGCGTCGACGCCAGGCCGCCGGCTGAGCCGGTATTAATGATCACGTCAGGCTGGCAACGCTCCAGCAGCAGGGTCGCGCCCATCGCCGCCGCCACTTTCCCGATACCAGACTTCAGCAGCGCGACGTCAACGCCGTGAAGTTGGCCGGTATAGATTTCGCTCCCGCCAATAGTGATAGTCTGGCGGTTTTCGATTTTGTCGCGCAGAAGGGTAACTTCCTCTTCCATAGCGCCAATAATGCCAATTTTCATAGATTTACTCGCGATGTGTCAGGTTTAGTTGCATAGTCTATCATGCGCTTAAGGGGAAGCGTATTGCTCGCGCGGGAGAGGCTATGGCAAAGATTGATTTTCGCAACAAGATAAACTGGCGTCGACGCTTCCGTTCGCCGCCGCGTGTCGAGACGGAGCGCGACATCCTGCGGATCTTCGAAAGCGATCGGGGACGGATCGTCAACTCGCCGGCCATCCGTCGCTTACAGCAAAAAACTCAGGTCTTCCCGCTGGAGCGCAACGCGGCGGTGCGTACCCGTCTGACCCACTCGCTGGAGGTGCAGCAGGTGGGGCGTTATATCGCCAAAGAGGTACTGAGCCGGCTGAAAGAGCAGAGGCTGCTGGAAGAGTATGGCCTGGAAGAGCTGACCGGGCCATTCGAGAGCGTCGTGGAGATGGCCTGCCTGATGCACGATATCGGCAACCCGCCGTTTGGCCATTTTGGCGAGGCGGCGATTAACGACTGGTTCCGCCAGCGTCTGGCGCCCGGCGATGCGCTCGGACAGCCGCTGACCGACGATCGCTGTGAAGTGCAGGCATTACGCCTGCAGGAGGGGGAAACGTCGCTTAACGCGCTGCGCCGCAAAGTGCGCCAGGATCTCTGCTGCTTTGAGGGCAACGCCCAGGGCATTCGTCTGGTCCATACGCTGATGCGCATGAATCTGACCTGGGCGCAGGTCGGCTGTATTCTGAAATATACTCGTCCGGCGTGGTGGTCCGAGGCGACGCCAGCCAGCCACAGTTATTTAATGAAGAAGCCTGGCTACTATTTAGCCGAAGAGGAGTATGTGGCGCGCCTGCGTAAAGAATTGGATCTGGCGCCTTACAATCGGTTCCCATTAACCTGGATTATGGAAGCCGCGGATGACATCTCATATTGCGTCGCGGATCTCGAGGACGCGGTGGAAAAACGTATTTTCAGCGCTGAGCAGCTTTATCAGCATCTTTACGACGCCTGGGGCAGCCATGAAAAAGGATCGTTATTCTCGCAGGTGGTGGAAAATGCCTGGGAGAAATCACGAGCCAATTCCCTGAAGCAGAGCGCGGAAGATCAGTTTTTTATGTATTTGCGGGTGAACACGCTGAATAAGCTGGTGCCCTACGCGGCGCGCCGATTTATTGACAACCTGCCGGCCATCTTTACGGGCGACTTTAATCATGCGCTGCTCGAGGACGACAGCGATTGCAGTCAGCTGCTGGAGCTTTATAAAAATGTGGCGATGAAACAGGTGTTTAGCCATCCGGATGTCGAGCAGCTGGAATTGCAGGGCTACCGGGTGATCAGCGGCCTGCTGGATATCTATCAGCCGCTGCTGAAATTATCACTGGAGGATTTCAGCGAATTAGTGGCGCAGGAGCGGGTACGGCGTTTACCCATTGCCTCCCGACTGTATCAGAAACTTTCAACCCGCCACCGGCTGGCCTATGTGGAAGCGGTAAATAAGCTCGCGCGCACAGCGCCTGAATTTGCGCTGATGGAATACTATTATCGCTGCCGTCTGATTCAGGATTATATCAGCGGGATGACGGATTTATATGCGTGGGATGAATATCGACGACTGATGGCGGTGGAATAGGCTGGAGTTTTGTAAAGATGGACAATAAATTTTTACTTTTTCCAGAAACTTAATTCCGGAACTTAGCGCTATAAAATGACTCTGATAGTCACGTACACAGCAACTTTCGTTTTCTGATATTGAGATTGAAACTGATGAAAAAAACCACGTTAGCAATGAGTGCACTGGCTCTGAGTTTAGGTCTGGCATTGTCCCCGCTCTCTGCGAGCGCGGCGGAAACGGCATCTTCGGCCACTAACGCGCAGCAGATGCCAAGCCTGGCCCCGATGCTGGAGAAAGTGATGCCGTCGGTGGTGAGCATTAACGTTGAAGGTAGCACTACCGTTAATACCCCACGGATGCCGCGTAACTTCCAGCAGTTCTTTGGCGATAACTCGCCGTTCTGCCAGGATGGTTCTCCATTCCAGAGTTCGCCGTTTTGCCAGGGCGGCGGACAGGGCGGTCAGCCTGACGGCGGCCAGCAGCAGAAATTCATGGCGCTGGGCTCCGGCGTGATTATTGATGCGGCCAAAGGGTATGTGGTGACCAACAACCACGTCGTGGACAACGCCACCACGATTAAGGTCCAGCTGAGCGATGGTCGTAAGTTTGATGCCAAAGTCGTGGGTAAAGACCCGCGCTCTGATATCGCGCTGATTCAGATTCAGGATCCGAAAAACCTGACGGCAATTAAGCTTGCCGACTCTGACGCGCTGCGCGTCGGCGACTACACCGTGGCTATCGGTAACCCGTTCGGTCTGGGCGAAACCGTGACCTCCGGGATTGTTTCCGCGCTGGGTCGTAGCGGCCTGAACGTGGAAAACTACGAAAACTTTATCCAGACCGATGCGGCGATTAACCGCGGGAACTCCGGCGGCGCGCTGGTGAATCTCAACGGCGAGCTGATCGGCATCAACACCGCCATTCTGGCGCCGGACGGCGGCAACATCGGTATCGGTTTTGCTATCCCGAGCAACATGGTGAAAAACCTGACCGAACAGATGGTGAAATATGGCCAGGTGAAACGCGGCGAGCTCGGCATCATGGGCACCGAACTGAACTCTGAGCTGGCGAAAGCGATGAAAGTCGACGCCCAGCGCGGCGCCTTCGTCAGCCAGGTGATGCCGGGGTCGGCGGCCGCGAAAGCGGGCATTAAAGCCGGCGACGTGATCACCTCTCTCAACGGGAAGGCGATCAGCAGCTTCGCCGCGCTGCGTGCTCAGGTCGGCACCATGCCTATCGGCAGCAAGGTTGAGCTTGGCCTGCTGCGCGATGGCAAACCGGTGACCGTCACCGTCGAACTGCAGCAGAGCAACCAGACCCAGGTTGACTCCAGCACCATCTTCAACGGGATTGAAGGGGCGGAAATGAGCAACAAGGGTCAGGACAAAGGCGTGGTGGTCAATAATGTGAAAGCCGGCACCCCGGCGGCGCAGATTGGCCTCAAGAAAGGCGACATCATTGTCGGGGCCAACCAGCAGCCGGTGAAAAATATCGCCGATCTGCGGAAAATCTTCGACGCCAAACCGTCCGTGCTGGCGCTGAACATTCAGCGCGGCGACGCCTCTATCTACCTGCTGCTGCAGTAATCGTCAGCGCTTGATCCCAGCCCCTTCCCTCGCCGAGGGCAGGGGCTTTTTTTCGTTCTGTGACCGCTTCCACAACTCCACATATCTCATCCGGGCTTCGGGCATATGCACAATGCGGCAGGGCGACGACTCTTTTATGCTGGTGCCCTGCAAAGGGGAGGATTACATGGCTGGCTGGCATCTCGATACCAAAATGGCGCAGGATATTGTGGCGCGGACGATGCGCATCATCGATACCAACATCAACGTGATGGATGCCCGCGGGCGGATTATCGGCAGCGGCGATCGGGAAAGGATTGGTGAATTGCACGAAGGCGCGCTGCTGGTGCTTTCCCAGGGGCGGGTGGTGGATATCGACGACGCGGTGGCTCGCCATCTGCACGGGGTGCGCCAGGGCATTAACCTGCCGCTGCGCCTGGAGGGGGAGATCGTCGGGGTGATCGGCCTGACCGGCGAGCCGGAGTCGCTGCGAAAATATGGCGAGCTGGTGTGCATGACGGCAGAGATGATGCTGGAGCAGTCGCGACTGATGCATCTCCTGGCGCAGGACAGCCGTCTGCGCGAAGAGCTGGTGATGAACCTGATTCAGGCGGAAGAGCATACCCCGGCGCTGAACGAATGGGCTCAGCGATTAGGCATCGACCTGAATCAGCCGCGCGTGGTGGCGATGATTGAGGTGGACAGCGGCCAGCTCGGCGTAGACAGCGCGATGGCGGAACTACAGCAGCTGCAGAACGCGCTGACCACGCCCGATCGCCATAATCTCGTGGCCATTGTCTCGCTCACGGAAATGGTGGTGCTGAAACCGGCGCTGAACAGCTTTGGCCGCTGGGACGCCGACGATCACGTCCGGCGCGTCGAGCAGCTTATCGCCAGGATGAAAGAGAATGGCCAGCTCCGTTTCCGCGTGGCGTTGGGCAACTTCTTCACCGGTCCCGGGAGTATCGCCCGCTCTTACCGTACCGCTCGCACGACGATGATGGTGGGCAAGCAGCGGATGCCGGAGAGCCGCTGCTATTTCTATCAGGATCTGATGCTGCCGGTGCTGCTTGACAGCCTGCGCGGCGGCTGGCAGGCCAATGAGCTGGCTCGTCCGCTGGCGCGTCTCAAGGCGATGGATAACAACGGGCTGCTGCGGCGAACGCTGCAGGCGTGGTTTCGCCATAACGTGCAGCCGCTGGCGACGTCGAAGGCCCTGTTTATTCATCGCAATACGCTGGAGTACCGGTTGAATCGTATCTCGGAGCTGACGGGGCTGGATCTTGGCAGCTTTGACGACCGGCTGCTGCTGTATATCGCGCTGCAGCTGGATGAACAACGCTAAGGCGTGGAGGTAAAAAATGCCGGGTAGCGACTCGCCATACCCGGCCTGGACGATGCATGCTGTCGGTAGCGGTTTGATACCGCCAGCCCGGTCAGGCGACGCGCCGCCGGGGATGCGCTTACTTACGGGTGAGCTTTTCCAGATCGGCTTCGATTTCGCTGATCTTATTGGTGACCACGCTTTCCAGATGGCGTAAATCGTCGAGGATTTTACGCTTGAGATCGATTTCAGTGCGATCGCGCTGGCAGATCTGATCCAGCTCATCGATGACGTAGCGCAGATTGGGGCTGATCTCCTGGACCTCTTTGTAGCCCTGGCCGACGCCGTCGGCGACGACGGTTTTGCGCTGACGCGGATATTTGAACTTCACGCTCTTGGCGAAGAATTCGCCTTTGTCTTTCTGAAAATAGATTTTCAGAATGTCGTTGTTAGCTTCCTGCCGCAGGCTATAGCGATCGATCTCATCAGGGTTGGTAATGCCAAGACTTTTCAGATTATCGTACATAACGGTACCTTTGATAGCATCATAACCATTGAATAATTAACGAAAAAATCCATTCTCGCCAGCATCAAATATAAAAAAAGCGGGATATCTCCCGCTTTTTATTTGCTTTAGTCGATGGTGCGCAGCAGTTCGTTAATGCCGACCTTGCCGCGAGTTTTAGCATCGACTTTCTTCACGATCACTGCGCAGTACAGACTGTATTTACCATCTTTCGACGGCAGGTTGCCTGACACCACTACCGAGCCAGCCGGCACGCGGCCGTAGAAGACTTCGCCGGTTTCGCGATCGTAGATTTTGGTGCTCTGACCCAGGTAAACGCCCATGGAGATCACGGAGCCTTCTTCGACAATCACCCCTTCAACTACTTCAGAGCGCGCGCCGATGAAGCAGTTATCTTCGATGATGGTCGGGTTCGCCTGCAGCGGCTCCAGTACGCCACCGATGCCGACGCCGCCGGACAGGTGAACGTTTTTACCGATCTGCGCGCAGGAGCCGACGGTGGCCCAGGTGTCAACCATGGTGCCTTCGTCAACGTAGGCGCCGATGTTAACGTAGGACGGCATCAGCACGGTGTTACGGGCGATGAACGCGCCCTGGCGCACCGCTGCCGGCGGCACCACGCGGAAACCTTCTTTCTGGAAACGCGCTTCGTCATAGTCAGCGAATTTCATCGGTACTTTATCGAAGTAGCGGCTTTCCGCACCATCGATAACCTGGTTATCGTTAATACGGAAAGAGAGCAGTACCGCCTTCTTCAGCCACTGATGCGTCACCCACTGACCGTCGATCTTCTCAGCGACGCGCAGCGCGCCGGAATCCAGAAGGGCAATAACCTGGTTAACCGCTTCGCGGGTCACGGTATCCACATTGGCCGGCGTGATGTCGGCGCGACGCTCAAAGGCGGACTCAATAACGTTCTGTAACTGCTGCATTGTTTCTTTCCATTCACTAAAAAAAATACGTCACCCTTTATCGTTTGGATTGAGGGCCGCTGTCAACCGTTGTTGCACTTCTTGTTGCAGCTCATTATTAAGGGCACGCCGGTCGGCGGTAGCGATTATAAATAAATCTTCTACTCGCTCACCAATTGTCGTAATTCGCGCCCCGTGAAGCGAAATTCCGAGGTCGGCGAACACCTGACCGACGCGGGCGAGCAGCCCGGGCTGGTCAAGGGCAATCAGCTCGAGAAACGATTTGCGATCGGTATGGGTCGGCAGGAAATTCACCTCGGTGTCCACCGAAAAATGACGCAGCTTTGCCGCCTGACGACGGGGCGCCGGGGGCTCCCAACTGCGCTGGGTGATGGTCTGTTCCAGACCCTGGCGGATCGCCTCGTGGCGGTCGGCGGACAGCGGACTGCCGTCAGGCTCAAGGACGATAAAGGTATCCATCGCCATGCCGTCGCGGGTGGTGAAGATCTGCGCGTCGTGGACGCTGAGGTTGCGACGGTCCAGTTCGCCACACACCGCGGCGAACAGGTAAGGGCGATCCGGGCTCCAGATAAAAATCTCCGTTCCGCCGCGAGTGGCCTGCGAGCTCAGGAGGATCATCGGCTTATTCAGATCGTGGCGCAGCAGGTTGCGGGCGTGCCAGGCGAGCTGCGTCGGCGTATGTCGCACGAAATAGTTGGCGCGGCAGCGGTTCCAGATTTGATGCAGCGCCTCTTCATTAATATTGTCCATCCGCAGCAGGGCCAGCGCCTGCAGCTGATGGTGACGCACCCGTTCGCGCATGTCCGGGGTGCTTTGCATGCCGCGACGCAGCTGTTTTTCAGTGGCGAAATAGAGTTCGCGCAGCAGGCTCTGCTTCCAGCTGTTCCACAGGGTTTCGTTGGTGGCGCAGATATCGGCGACGGTCAGGCACACCAGATAGCGCAGGCGATTTTCCGTTTGCACCTCCTCGGCGAACTGCTTAATCACTTCCGGATCCTGAATATCGCGCCGCTGGGCGGTGACCGACATCAGCAGGTGGTGACGCACCAGCCAGGCGACCAGCTGCGTTTCACGGGAGTTCAGCCCGTGCAGTTCGGCAAATTTCAGCACATCCTGTGCGCCGAGGATCGAGTGGTCGCCGCCGCGCCCTTTGGCGATGTCGTGGAACAGGGCGGCGATTAAAATCAGCTCCGGGTGCGTTAAGCGCGGCCACAGTTCCACGCACAGCGGGTGGCGGCTACGGGTCTCTTCTTTAGCAAAGCTCTCCAGCTTGAGCATCACGCGGATGGTGTGTTCATCGACGGTGTAGGCGTGAAACAGGTCGAACTGCATCTGGCCGACGATATGAGACCACTGCGGCATATAGGCCCACAGCACGCTGTGACGATGCATCGGCAGCAGTCCGCGACTCACTGCCCCCTGATGGCGCAGCATGCTGAGAAAGAGCGTGCGCGCCTCCGGGATATAGCACAGCGGCTGGGTCAGATGGCGGCGGGCGTGACGCAGATGGCGCAACGTCGTGGAGTAGATGCCGGTGATGGTGCTGTTGCGCACCATGATATAAAACATGCGCAGAATGGCCTGCGGCTCGCGAATAAACAGCGTATCGTCACGCAGATCGATCAGCGTGCCGCGCAGCTGGAAATCATCATCGATCGGGCGCGGTTTTTCATCCTCGGTCAGGGCGAGGATGGCCTCTTCAAACAGCTGCAGCAGCATCTGGTTCAGCTCACTCACCCGGCGGGTGACGCGGAAGAAGTCCTTCATCATATGCTCAATCGGCTGGTTGCCGTCGCCTTCATAGCCGAGCCGGCGGGCGACGCTGAGCTGGCGGTCGAAAAGCAGGCGGTTGTCATAGCGAGTGAGTTCGAGATGCAGCGCGAAGCGGATACGCCACAGCTGGTGCAGACACTCGTTGAGCTCATTGCGCTCGGCTTCGGTCAGAAAGCCGAAGCCGACCATCTCATCCATCGAGGTGGCGCCGAAATGGCGGCGAGCCACCCACTGTAGCGTATGGATATCGCGCAGGCCGCCGGGGCTGCTTTTCACGTCCGGCTCGAGGTTATAGCTGGTGCCGTGATAGCGCTGATGACGGACGTTCTGCTCTTCGACTTTCGCGGCGAAGAACTTTTCTGATGGCCAGAAGCCGTCGCTAAAAATATGTTTTTGCAGTTCAAGGAACAGCGCGACGTCGCCGATCAGCAGGCGCGATTCGATTAAGTTGGTGGCGACGGTGAGATCCGAAAGCCCTTCCAGCAGACACTCTTCGAGAGTGCGCACGCTGTGGCCTACCTCCAGTTTGACGTCCCACAGCAGCGTCAGCAGTTCGCCGACCTTTTGCGCCTGGTCGTCCGGCAGCTTTTTGCGGCTGAGGATCAGCAGATCGACGTCAGAGAGCGGATGCAGCTCGCCGCGGCCATAGCCGCCGACGGCCACCAGCGCCAGGTCGCAGACGGATTCAAAGCCGCAGGCGATCCACAACCGCTGCAGCAGCTGGTCGATAAATTCGGTGCGCGCCGCAATGAGCTGCTCCGCGGCGATACCGGCGTCAAACGCCTCGCCCAGCCAGTGCTGAAAGGTATCGATGTGCGCCTTAATTGCAGCACAGTTCAGATCGCCCTGCGGCCAGCTCACCGGATGTTCCGGCGGGATGGGCAGAAGGGGGGAGGCTGTGTCAGGTAATGAGTTGCTCATCGCGTCACCATAAGAAAAAACTATCTAATAAAAAAGCCGGCGGGCGCCGGCTTTTCATCATTCATCGTGCGAGATTATCGCCGGGATGGTGTCATCCTTACGTAGCGTCAGAATTTCGCAGCCGTTGTCTGTCACCACAATAGTATGCTCGTACTGCGCAGACAAGCTCCGGTCTTTGGTTTTCACCGTCCAGCCGTCTTTCATGCTGCGGATCTCTTTTTTACCGGCGTTGACCATCGGCTCGATGGTGAAGGTCATGCCTGGTTTGAGCACGACGTTGGTTTCCGGCGAGTCGTAGTGCAGCACCTGCGGCTCTTCATGGAAGCCGCGGCCGATGCCGTGACCACAGTATTCGCGAACCACGGAGAACCCTTCCGCTTCCACATATTTCTGGATCGCCGCGCCGATGGTGCGCAGGTTGATGCCCGGCTTCACCATCTTCAGCGCCAGGTACAGGCTTTCCTGAGTGATGCGGCACAGGCGCTCGCCGAGAATCGTCGGTTTGCCGACGATAAACATTTTGGAGGTATCGCCATGGAAATCATCTTTAATGACGGTCACGTCGATATTCACGATATCGCCATCTTTCAGCAGCTTGCCGTCGTCAGGGATACCGTGACAGACCACTTCGTTAACCGAAATGCAGACGGATTTCGGATAGCCGTGATAGCCGAGACAGGCGGAAATGGCCTTCTGCTCGTTAACGATATAGTCGTTACAGATACGGTCCAGTTCGCCAGTGCTGACGCCCGGCTTAACCCAGGGTTCGATCATTTCCAGCACTTCAGCGGCCAGACGACCGGCAACGCGCATTTTTTCAATATCTTCAGATGTCTTAATAGAGATAGCCATGGAGTATGTCCAGCAGTGTCGATATTTTCGACAATAATAGAGTAAGTCCTGTCAATGGTAACAGTCCGGGTAGGCTGGTGCCAAACTGAGAATCATTAACAGCACGTGACGTCAACAAGAGTTGGTGTCTGGATGGATTTTGTGATATAAAGCGCGCCGGACTTCCGTTCCATCTCAGATACACAAGGATGGGACGTAAGCGACATCGCTCACTTTGTGTAATAACACACACGTATCGGCACATATTCCGGGGTGCCCTTCGGGGTCGGTAATATGGGATACGTGGAGGCATAACCCCAATTTAATCTATAGAGGTTTTAAACATGGCAACTGTTTCCATGCGCGACATGCTCAAGGCTGGTGTTCACTTCGGTCACCAGACCCGTTACTGGAACCCGAAAATGAAGCCGTTCATCTTCGGTGCGCGTAACAAAGTTCACATCATCAACCTTGAGAAAACCGTACCGATGTTCAACGACGCTCTGGCTGAACTGAACAAGATCGCTGCTCGTAAAGGTAAAATCCTTTTCGTTGGTACTAAGCGCGCTGCAAGCGAAGCGGTAAAAGACGCTGCTCTGAGCTGCGACCAGTTCTTCGTGAACCATCGCTGGCTGGGCGGTATGCTGACTAACTGGAAAACCGTTCGTCAGTCCATCAAACGTCTGAAAGACCTGGAAACTCAGTCCCAGGACGGTACTTTCGACAAGCTGACCAAAAAAGAAGCGCTGATGCGTACTCGTGAGCTGGACAAGCTGGAAAACAGCCTGGGCGGTATCAAAGACATGGGCGGCCTGCCGGACGCACTGTTCGTTATCGACGCTGACCACGAGCACATCGCTATCAAAGAAGCAAACAACCTGGGCATCCCGGTATTTGCTATCGTTGATACCAACTCTGATCCGGACGGCGTAGACTTCGTTATCCCGGGTAACGACGATGCAATCCGCGCAGTAAGCCTGTACCTGGGCGCTGTTGCTGCTACCGTTCGTGAAGGTCGCTCTCAGGACCTGGCTTCTCAGGCGGAAGAAAGCTTCGTAGAAGCTGAATAATAAGGTTTAAGCCCTTATTAGTACCGTGTATGAATAGGGGCCCATTATCGGCCCCTTTTTTCAATTTACGCTGTTTGGCCGTTGGCCGGGCAGTATCCACATCTCCCGAGGATTTTAGAATGGCTGAAATTACCGCTTCCCTGGTAAAAGAGCTGCGCGAACGTACTGGCGCAGGCATGATGGATTGCAAAAAAGCGCTGACTGAAGCGAATGGCGACATCGAGCTGGCAATCGAAAACATGCGTAAATCCGGCGCGATCAAAGCGGCGAAGAAAGCAGGCAACGTGGCTGCTGACGGCGTGATCAAAACCAAAATCGAAGGCAACTACGGTTACATCCTGGAAGTTAACTGCCAGACTGACTTCGTTGCTAAAGATGGTGGTTTCCAGGCATTTGCTGACAAAGTACTGGACGCCGCTGTTGCGGGTAAAATCTCCGACGTTGAAGTTCTGAAAGCGCAGTTCGAAGAAGAACGTGTTGCCCTGGTTGCTAAAATCGGTGAGAACATCAACATCCGTCGTATCGCTGTTCTGGAAGGCGACGTTCTGGGCAGCTACCAGCACGGTGCGCGCATCGGCGTTCTGGTTGCCGCTAAAGGCGCTGACGAAGAGCTGGTTAAGCAGCTGGCAATGCACGTTGCCGCAAGCAAGCCGGAATTCGTTAAGCCGGAAGACGTGTCTGCTGAAGTGGTAGAGAAAGAGTACCAGGTTCAGCTGGACATCGCGATGCAGTCCGGTAAGCCGAAAGAAATCGCAGAGAAAATGGTTGAAGGCCGCATGAAGAAATTCACCGGCGAAGTTTCTCTGACTGGTCAGCCTTTCGTCATGGAGCCGAGCAAATCTGTTGGTCAGCTGCTGAAAGAGCACAACGCTGACGTGACTGGCTTCATCCGCTTTGAAGTGGGCGAAGGCATCGAGAAAGTTGAGACTGACTTTGCAGCAGAAGTTGCTGCGATGTCCAAGCAGTCTTAATTTTTACAAGGAGCCGCCTGAGGGCGGCTTCTTTTTGCGCCCATTTTGTAAATTCAGCCAACTGCTTATAGTGACCGCGCTGAAATGCGACATACAATGTCGCCGGAATTCTCACATCTCATTCGTTGACAGTCTCAGGAAAGAAACATGGCTACCAATGCAAAACCCGTCTACAAACGTATTCTGCTGAAATTAAGTGGCGAAGCGCTGCAGGGCTCAGAAGGCTTCGGTATTGATGCAAGCATACTTGACCGCATGGCTCAAGAGATCAAAGAGCTGGTTGAGCTGGGTATTCAGGTTGGCGTAGTAATTGGTGGCGGTAACCTGTTCCGTGGTGCTGGTCTGGCGAAAGCGGGTATGAACCGCGTTGTGGGCGACCACATGGGCATGCTGGCTACGGTTATGAATGGCCTCGCGATGCGCGATGCGCTCCACCGCGCCTATGTGAACGCTCGTTTGATGTCCGCCATTCCGCTGAACGGCGTGTGCGACAACTACAGCTGGGCAGAGGCGATCAGCCTGCTGCGCAACAACCGCGTGGTGATCCTTTCCGCGGGTACCGGCAACCCGTTCTTTACCACCGATTCCGCAGCCTGCCTGCGCGGGATTGAAATTGAAGCCGATGTGGTGCTGAAAGCCACCAAGGTTGACGGCGTATTCACCGCCGATCCGGCCAAAGATCCTTCCGCCACGATGTACGATCAGCTGACCTACAGCGAAGTGCTGGAAAAAGAGCTGAAAGTGATGGATCTGGCGGCCTTCACCCTGGCGCGTGACCATAAATTGCCGATTCGCGTCTTCAACATGAACAAACCTGGCGCGCTGCGTCGCGTGGTGATGGGCGAAAAAGAAGGCACATTGATCACGGAATAATTCCCGTCAGCGCCAAATCCGGGTAAGATTCCGCTTTACTTTCGCGGGGATATTACCCGGTGATTTTCATTAAATCTGACTATACTTAGCTCATTTTCCGACGGGTGCCCCGTCTGGTCTGACTGAGACAAGCTTTCAAGGATTCGTAACGTGATTAGCGATATCAGAAAAGATGCTGAAATCCGCATGGAAAAATGCGTCGAAGCATTCAAAAACCAAATCAGCAAAATTCGCACGGGTCGTGCTTCTCCGAGCCTGCTGGACGGGATTGTTGTTGAATACTACGGTACGCCGACCCCGCTGCGCCAGCTGGCCAGCGTCACCGTCGAAGACTCCCGTACCCTGAAAATCAACGTCTTTGACCGTTCTATGTCCGCGGCTGTTGAAAAAGCGATCATGGCGTCCGACCTCGGTCTGAACCCAAGCTCTGCCGGTAGCGATATTCGTGTTCCGCTGCCGCCGCTGACCGAAGAGCGTCGTAAAGATCTGACCAAGATCGTGCGTGGTGAAGCTGAACAGGCGCGCGTTGCCGTACGTAACGTTCGCCGCGACGCCAACGACAAAGTCAAAGCGCTGCTGAAAGAGAAAGAGATCAGCGAGGATGACGATCGCCGTTCTCAGGACGACGTGCAGAAAATGACTGACGCCGCCATCAAGAAAGTTGACGCGGCGCTGGCAGACAAAGAAGCGGAACTGATGCAGTTCTGATGCTCTGCCCTTACTCGGGCCTGACAGCGTCTGGCCTGAGTAAAATCCGAAACGCCGTACAGAAGACTGTACGCTCAATTCTCGGGATTGCGTTGCGACCGCTGGCCTTGTAGCCTTTAGCGCTAAGTTGAAGGCCTGATGCCGCCGTCTTATCCCTGATAATTGCTGCGTAGGGGCTTGCTGGCGGCGTTTTGCTTTTTATTCTGTTTCCACTCTTCTGGACGTCTCATGAAGCAATTAACCGTTCTCGGTTCGACCGGCTCCATTGGCTGTAGCACGCTGGACGTGGTACGCCATAATCCCGGTCGCTTTTCCGTCGCCGCGCTGGTCGCGGGGAAAAACGTTGACCGTATGGTTGAACAATGCCTTGAATTTACCCCCCGTTACGCCGTGATGGACGATGCGCAAAGCGCTGAGCGGTTGCGCACCCGTCTGCAGGAACATGGCTGCCGTACCGAGGTGCTGAGCGGCCAGCAGGCGGCGGCAGAGGTCGCGGCGCTGGAGGAGGTCGATCAGGTGATGGCGGCTATCGTCGGCGCGGCGGGTCTGGTGCCGACGCTGGCGGCGATCCGCGCCGGAAAAACGGTGTTGTTAGCAAATAAAGAGTCGCTGGTGACCTGCGGTCGCTTGTTCATGGAGGCGGTTCAACGGTCGGGGGCGCGATTGCTGCCGGTCGACAGCGAACATAACGCGATTTTTCAGAGTATGCCGGAGACAATTCAGCAGCATCTGGGATACGCTGACCTGGCGCAGAATGGCGTTTCGTCCATTCTGCTGACCGGCTCGGGCGGGCCTTTCCGCGAGACAGCGGTAGCTGAACTGGCGGCGATGACGCCGGATCAGGCCTGCCGTCATCCCAACTGGTCGATGGGACGCAAGATCTCCGTCGACTCCGCCACGATGATGAATAAAGGTCTGGAATATATTGAAGCGCGCTGGCTGTTTAACGCCTCGGCCCGGCAGATGGAGGTCCTTATCCATCCGCAGTCGGTGATCCACTCGATGGTTCGCTATCAGGACGGCAGCGTGCTGGCGCAGCTTGGGGAACCGGATATGCGCACGCCGATCGCCCATACCATGGGCTGGCCGCAGCGGCTGAACTCCGGCGCTAAGCCGCTGGACTTCTGTCAGCTGAGCAATCTGAGCTTCTCCGCGCCAGACTATACGCGGTATCCGTGCCTGAAGCTGGCGATGGAGGCGTTTGACGTCGGCCAGGCGGCGACCACCACGCTGAATGCGGCCAATGAAGAGTCGGTTGCCGCGTTTCTGCAGGGCGATATCCGCTTTACCGATATTGCGGCGGTTAACCTGGCGGTGCTGGATAAGATGAACCTGCTGGAGCCGCAAAGCATTGATGACGTTCTGGTTATCGACGCTGAGGCCCGCGCGGTTGCTCATCAACAGCTAAAGCGGTTGGTCACCCAGGCGTAACGCGGTGATATTTGTGGGCGCAAAGCTTCAGTGATATAGTCTGCGCCACCCGATCGTTGCATTTTGTTGTTGAAGATTACGGTGGCCGTGGCAAAACACGGCTTTTTTGCGTAAAGCTTTTGGTTGTTCTCTGCGATTGGCTGCAGCCCCGGCACCGGATAAAAATGCGTATCCAGCGCGGCCCGGTGGCCTCTGTTTGGTGGCTAGTTAATCCTTATTATGGACTTAAAACGCGTGATGTTGTCTGCTAATCAAACTGTCAGCGAAATATCGCCTACACATGGCTGCCGTCATGTCGCCATTATTATGGATGGCAACGGCCGTTGGGCGAAACGGCAAGGTAAAATTCGCGCTTTCGGGCACAAGGCCGGTGCGAAATCCGTGCGTCGCGCGGTCTCTTTCGCGGCGAATAATGGAATTGAGGCGTTAACGTTATACGCGTTCAGCAGCGAAAACTGGAACCGTCCGGCTCAGGAAGTCAGTGCGCTGATGGAGCTGTTCGTCTGGGCGCTGGATAGCGAAGTCAAAAGCCTGCACCGACACAATGTGCGTTTGCGGATTATTGGCGACACCACGCGCTTCAATGCGCGCCTGCAGGAGCGTATCCGCAAAGCGGAAGCGCTGACCGCGAACAATACCGGCTTAACGCTGAATATTGCGGCCAATTACGGCGGTCGCTGGGATATTACCCAGGGCGTTCGTTTTCTGGCGAAACAGGTACAGGACGGGACGCTGCTGCCTGAGCAGATCACGGAAGACATGCTGAGTCAGCAGGTCTGCATGCATGAACTGGCTCCCGTAGATTTAGTTATTAGGACCGGGGGAGAGCACCGAATAAGTAATTTTCTGATTTGGCAAATTGCCTATGCCGAACTTTACTTTACGGATGTTCTTTGGCCCGATTTTGCTGAACAGGACTTTGAAGGTGCACTCCATGCCTTTGTTAATCGAGAGCGTCGTTTCGGCGGCACTGAGCCGGGTGGCAGTCATGCCTGATGGGGGTCACTTTTGCTGAAGTATCGCCTGATATCTGCTTTCGTCTTAATCCCCGTCGTCATTGCGGCGCTGTTTTTATTGCCGCCGATGGGGTTTGCTATCGTGACCCTGGTGGTCTGTATGCTCGCCGCGTGGGAGTGGGGGCAACTGAGCGGTTTCACCTCGACGTCGCAGCGGGTCTGGCTGGCGGTGTTGTGCGGCCTTCTGCTGGCGGCGATGCTGTTTTTGCTGCCGGAATACCATTATGACGTTCATCAACCGATGGTTGAAGGCTCGCTGTGGGCCTCTTTCGCCTGGTGGATCGTCGCGCTGCTGCTGGTGCTCTCTTATCCGGCGTCGGCGGCATTCTGGCGGCACTCGAAAGTGCTGCGCCTTATCTTCGGTATCCTGACCATCGTCCCGTTTTTCTGGGGCATGCTGGCGCTGCGCGCCTGGCACTATACCGATAACCATTACAGCGGCGCGCTGTGGCTACTGTATGTGATGATTCTGGTCTGGGGCGCGGACTCCGGCGCCTATATGTTTGGCAAAATGTTTGGCAAGCACAAGCTGGCGCCGAAGGTCTCGCCGGGGAAAACCTGGCAGGGCTTTTTTGGCGGTTTGCTGACCGCGGCGGTGATCTCCTGGGCCTACGGGGTGTGGGCCCATCTTGACGTTACGCCAACGGTGCTGCTGGTCTGTTCGGTGGTGGCAGCCCTGGCTTCGGTGCTGGGCGATCTGACGGAAAGTATGTTTAAGCGCGAGGCCGGCATTAAGGATAGCGGGCACTTGATTCCCGGACATGGCGGTATTCTCGATCGTATCGACAGCCTGACGGCGGCGGTGCCGGTCTTCGCCTGTCTGCTACTGTTGGTCTTCAGGACGATTTGACGGAAGGTTATATGCTGAGCGTGCTCTGGAATCTGGCAGCTTTTATCATTGCGCTTGGCGTACTGATTACGGTGCATGAGTTTGGCCATTTTTGGGTAGCGCGCCGCTGCGGTATCCGGGTTGAGCGTTTTTCTATCGGCTTCGGCAAAGCGCTGTGGCGGCGGATGGATAAGCAGGGTACGGAGTTCGTCATTGCCCTGATCCCGCTGGGCGGCTATGTCAAGATGCTGGATGAGCGTGTTGAAGCGGTGGCGCCGGAGATGCGCCACTACGCTTTCAATAATAAAACCGTCGGCCAGCGTGCGGCGGTGATTGCCGCCGGTCCCATCGCTAACTTCCTTTTCGCTATCTTTGCCTACTGGCTGGTCTTCATCATCGGCGTTCCTGGCGTTCGCCCGGTAGTGGGTGAAATAACGCCCAATTCGGTTGCCGCGCAAGCACAAATTGCAAAAGGCACGGAACTTAAAGCGATAGATGGTATCGAAACGCCTGATTGGGATGCGGTGCGTCTGCAGCTGGTGGCCAAAATCGGCAACCCGCAAACAATACTTACCGTCGCCCCTTTCGGGACCAATCAGCGCCAGGATAAAATCGTCGATCTGCGGCACTGGGCGTTTGAGCCAGACAAGCAAGATCCCGTGACGTCGCTAGGGATCCAGCCGCGCAGCGCGCAGATTGATACGGTGCTGGCGGAAGTCCAGGCGGGCTCGGCAGCTCAGAAAGCAGGTTTGCAAGCGGGCGACCGGATCGTTAAAGTCGATGGACAACCGTTAACGCAGTGGATGACGTTTGTTAATCTGGTGCGCGATAATCCGGGCAAAGCGCTGGCGCTGGAGATTGAACGGCAGGGGAGTGCGCTGCCGTTAACCCTGACGCCGGATGCAAAAACGGTGAAAGGTAAGGCAGAAGGGTTCGCAGGGGTGGTGCCAAAGGTCATCCCGCTGCCTGAAGAATACAAGACAGTACGTCAGTACGGACCGTTTGCCGCCATCGCTGAAGCCACGGATAAAACCTGGCAGCTGATGTCGCTGACGGTCAGGATGCTGGGTAAATTGATAACCGGTGATGTCAAACTGAACAACCTCAGTGGGCCGATCTCTATCGCTCAGGGGGCTGGAATGTCAGCGGAGTTTGGGTTGATTTATTATCTGATGTTCCTTGCGCTGATTAGCGTGAACCTCGGAATCATCAACCTGTTCCCACTACCCGTACTGGATGGGGGACATCTGCTGTTTTTGGCGATTGAAAAGCTGAAGGGCGGGCCGGTATCCGAGCGAGTTCAAGACTTTAGTTATCGCATTGGCTCAATACTGCTGGTGCTGTTAATGGGGCTTGCACTTTTCAATGATTTCTCTCGGTTATAAGAGAGTTTGTTAGGAAGAACGCATAATAACGATGGCGATGAAAAAGTTGCTCATAGCGTCGCTGCTGTTTAGCAGCGCGACTGTATACGGTGCTGAAGGGTTCGTGGTGAAGGACATTCATTTCGAAGGCTTGCAGCGTGTCGCTGTTGGTGCGGCCCTCCTCAGTATGCCAGTGCGTCCTGGCGATACGGTGACCGACGATGATATCAGTAACACTATTCGCGCGCTGTTTGCCACTGGCAACTTCGAGGACGTCCGCGTCCTGCGCGATGGTGATACCCTGCTGGTGCAGGTGAAAGAGCGTCCGACGATCGCCAGCATCACTTTCTCCGGCAACAGGTCGGTGAAAGATGACATGCTCAAGCAGAACCTTGAGGCCTCTGGCGTTCGGGTGGGCGAGTCGCTTGACCGCACGACCATCGCGGACATCGAGAAGGGTCTCGAGGATTTCTACTACAGCGTCGGTAAATACAGCGCCAGCGTCAAAGCGGTGGTTACTCCGCTGCCGCGAAACCGTGTCGACCTGAAACTGGTCTTCCAGGAAGGCGTCTCCGCTAAAATTCAGCAGATCAACATCGTCGGCAACCATGCGTTTTCGACTGATGAGCTGATCTCCCACTTCCAGCTGCGCGATGAAGTGCCGTGGTGGAACGTGGTCGGCGACCGTAAATACCAGAAGCAGAAGCTGGCGGGCGACCTTGAAACCCTGCGCAGCTACTACCTGGATCGCGGCTATGCCCGTTTCAACATCGATTCTACCCAGGTCAGCCTGACGCCGGATAAGAAAGGGATCTACATCACCGTCAACATCACCGAAGGCGATCAGTACAAGTTTTCCGGGGTGCAGGTGACGGGCAACCTCGCCGGCCATTCCGCGGAAATCGAAGCGCTGACCAAAGTCGAGCCGGGTGAACTGTATAACGGCGCGAAAGTGACCAAGATGGAAAACGACATCAAGAAACTGTTGGGTCGTTATGGTTACGCCTACCCGCGCGTGCAGTCGCAGCCGGAGATCAACGACAGCGATAAAACCGTTAAGCTGCACGTCAACGTCGACGCGGGCAACCGCTATTACGTGCGTAAAATTCGCTTCGAAGGCAACGACACCTCCAAAGATGCCGTTCTGCGCCGCGAAATGCGCCAGATGGAAGGCGCGTGGCTGGGCAGCGACCTCGTCGATCAGGGTAAAGACCGTCTCAACCGTTTAGGCTTCTTCGAAACGGTCGATACCGATACCCAGCGCGTCCCGGGCAGCCCGGACCAGGTCGACGTAGTCTACAAGGTGAAAGAGCGTAACACCGGTAGCTTCAACTTCGGTATCGGTTACGGTACCGAGAGCGGCGTCAGCTTCCAGGCGGGCGTTCAGCAGGATAACTGGTTAGGTACTGGCTATGCTGTCGGGATCAACGGCACCAAAAACGACTACCAAACCTATACCGAGCTGTCGGTGACCAACCCGTACTTCACCGTAGACGGTGTGAGCCTCGGCGGCCGTGTCTTCTATAATGACTTTGATGCGAACGATGCGGATCTGTCTGACTATACCAACAAAAGCTATGGTACAGACATCACGCTGGGCTTCCCGGTCAACGAATACAACACGCTGCGCGCCGGCGTCGGGTATGTGCATAACTCCCTGTCCAATATGCAGCCGCAGGTGGCGATGTGGCGTTACCTGAACTCGATGGGCCAGTATCCGGACAACACCAACGACCGGAACTCGTTCAGTGCGAATGACTTCACCTTCAACTACGGTTGGACCTATAACAAGCTTGACCGCGGCTTCTTCCCAACGGAAGGTTCGCGCGTCAACCTGAACGGTAAAGTGACCATTCCGGGTTCGGACAACGAATACTACAAAGCGACGTTGGATACCGCCACCTATGTGCCGATCGACAACGATCATGAATGGGTGGTGCTGGGTCGTACCCGCTTTGGCTATGGCGATGGTATCGGCGGCAAAGAGATGCCGTTCTATGAGAACTTCTATGCCGGTGGCTCCAGCACCGTGCGTGGCTTCCAGTCGAACACCATTGGTCCGAAGGCAGTGTATTTCCCGGCAAGCAGCCGTCATGACGATGATGACAGCTACGATAATGAATGTAAGAGCACCGAATCCGCACCGTGTAAATCCGATGATGCGGTGGGCGGTAACGCGATGGCGGTGGCCAGCCTGGAGCTGATTACCCCGACGCCGTTCATTAGTGACAAATATGCGAACTCGGTCCGGACTTCCTTCTTCTGGGATATGGGTACCGTATGGGATACTCACTGGGATTCGAGCGCGTATGGCGGTTATCCGGATTACAGCGATCCGAGCAACATCCGTATGTCTGCGGGTATTGCCGTGCAGTGGATGTCGCCGTTGGGGCCGTTGGTCTTCTCCTACGCCCAACCGTTCAAAAAGTACGATGGAGACAAAGCCGAACAGTTCCAGTTTAACATTGGTAAAACCTGGTAATTGTTGGCGGCAATGGAATGCAAGTGCAGTATAGCGCTGACCGTAGGCGATAACGCGTTTATCGCCTCGCCACGCAAATAACGGTACCCCTGGGTACTCATGGGATGGTAAGGAGTTTATTGTGAAAAAGTGGTTATTAGCTGCAGGTCTGGGTTTGGCAATGGTAACTTCCGCTCAGGCGGCAGATAAAATTGCCCTGGTGAACATGAACAGCCTGTTCCAACAGGTTGCCCAGAAAACTGGCGTTTCCAACACGCTGGAAAACGAGTTCAAAGGCCGCGCTAGCGAACTGCAGCGTATGGAAGGCGACCTGCAGTCTAAAATGCAGCGTCTGCAGTCCATGAAGCCGGGCGCCGATCGTACCAAACTGGAAAAAGACGTGATGGCTCAGCGCCAGACCTTCTCCCAGAAAGCGCAGGCGTTTGAACAGGATCGCGCTCGTCGTTCCAACGAAGAGCGTGGCAAACTGGTGACCCGTATCCAGACTGCCGTACAGAGCGTAGCGAAAGATCAGAGCATCGATCTGGTGGTTGACGCGAATGCCGTTGCATACAACAGCAGCGATGTAAAAGACATCACCGCTGATGTGCTGAAACAGGTTAAATAAGTAATGCCTTCAATTCGACTGGCTGATCTTGCGCAGCAGTTGGATGCAGAATTACACGGTGATGGCGATATCGTCATCACCGGCGTTGCGTCCATGCAGAGCGCGAAAACGGGCCAAATCACTTTCATGGTCAACCCTAAGTACCGTGAACACCTGGCCGCTTGCCAGGCTTCTGCCGTTGTGATGACGCAGGATGATTTGCCTTTTGCCCATAGCGCCGCGCTGGTAGTGCGTAATCCCTACCTGACCTACGCGCGCATGGCTCAAATTCTGGATACCACGCCGCAGCCGGCACAGGATATCGCGCCGAGCGCGGTTATCGATCCGACGGCGAAGCTGGGTAGCAACGTTGCCATCGGCGCCAACGCCGTTATCGAATCCGGGGTAGAGCTGGGCGATAACGTGGTCATCGGCGCAGGCTGCTTCGTTGGGAAAAATACGAAAATAGGCGCCGGCTCGCGTTTGTGGGCCAATGTGACCGTTTACCATGAGATTGAGATCGGCGAGAATTGCCTGATCCAGTCCAGTACGGTGATCGGCGCGGATGGCTTCGGCTACGCCAACGATCGCGGCAACTGGGTGAAGATCCCGCAGCTGGGTCGCGTCATTATTGGCGATCGCGTGGAGATCGGCGCCTGCACCACAATTGACCGCGGCGCGCTGGACGATACCGTGATTGGCAACGGGGTTATCATTGATAACCAGTGCCAGATTGCGCATAACGTGGTGATTGGCGACAATACCGCGGTTGCCGGCGGTGTCATCATGGCAGGCAGCCTGAAAATCGGCCGCTACTGCATGATTGGCGGCGCCAGCGTGATTAACGGCCATATGGAAATCTGCGATAAGGTCACCGTCACGGGGATGGGGATGGTGATGCGTCCTATCAGCGAACCTGGCGTATACTCCTCCGGTATTCCGCTGCAGCCGAACAAGGCGTGGCGTAAAACCGCTGCGCTGGTGATGAATATTGACGAGATGAGCAAGCGCCTGAAAGCGATTGAGCGCAAGGTTAATCAACAAGACTAATTCATCATTTGGTCACATGACATTTCCGGCCTGTTGCATTCGCTAAAAGATTGCCGCAGGCCGTGTTATTATTGCCTTTTAGTACATTTAGACAGGAAGAGTATTTTGACTACTGACACTCATACTCTGCACATTGAAGAGATTCTGGAACTTCTGCCTCACCGTTACCCGTTCCTGCTGGTAGACCGCGTGCTGGATTTTGAAGAAGGTCGTTTTCTGCGCGCAGTAAAAAATGTTTCTGTAAACGAGCCGTTTTTCCAGGGGCATTTCCCTGGTAAGCCGATTTTGCCGGGCGTCCTGATTCTGGAAGCAATGGCGCAGGCCACCGGGATTCTGGCATTCAAAAGCGTTGGAAAACTGGAACCAGGCGAGCTGTATTACTTCGCGGGTATCGATGAAGCACGTTTCAAACGCCCGGTAGTACCAGGCGATCAGATGATTATGGAAGTCACTTTCGAGAAAACCCGCCGCGGCCTGACCCGTTTTAAAGGCGTTGCGCTGGTTGACGGTAAAGTGGTTTGCGAAGCGACGATGATGTGTGCGCGTAGCCGGGAGGCCTGATACGTGATTGATAAAACCGCTTTTGTTCATCCTACCGCCATTGTTGAAGAAGGCGCCGTGATTGGCGCTAACGTCCACATTGGTCCGTTTTGTATTGTTGGCGCCAACGTCGAAATCGGCGAAGGCACCGTACTGAAGTCTCACGTTGTCGTTAACGGCCACACCAAAATCGGCCGTGACAACGAGATCTATCAGTTCGCTTCCATCGGCGAAGTTAACCAGGATCTGAAATATGCTGGCGAACCAACCCGGGTGGAAATTGGCGATCGCAACCGCATTCGCGAAAGCGTCACCATTCATCGCGGCACAGTACAGGGCGGTGGATTAACAAAGGTGGGCAACGATAACCTGCTGATGATCAACGCCCACGTGGCGCACGATTGTACGCTTGGCGATCGCTGCATCCTGGCCAATAACGCGACGCTCGCGGGCCATGTTTCGCTGGATGATTATGTCATTATCGGCGGCATGACTGCGGTGCACCAGTTCTGCGTCATTGGCTCACACGTTATGGTTGGCGGCTGCTCCGGCGTAGCGCAGGACGTTCCGCCGTTCGTGATTGCCCAGGGCAACCACGCGACGCCGTTCGGCGTCAACATCGAAGGCCTGAAACGCCGCGGCTTCAGCCGGGAAGCGATTACCGCGATCCGCAACGCGTATAAACTGCTGTACCGCAGCGGCAAGACGCTGGAAGAAGCCAAGCCGGAGATCGCCGAACTGGCGACTCAGCATCCTGAAGTTCAGCCGTTTGTCGATTTCTTCGCCCGCTCTACCCGCGGCTTGATTCGTTAATGGCTGAACAGCGTCCCCTGACGATTGCCCTGGTCGCCGGAGAAACCTCCGGCGATATTCTTGGCGCTGGCCTCATCCGCGCCCTCAAAGCACGCATCCCGAATGCGCGCTTTGTCGGCGTGGCGGGACCGCTGATGCAGGCGGAAGGGTGTGAAGCCTGGTACGAAATGGAAGAGCTGGCGGTGATGGGTATTGTTGAAGTGCTCGGTCGCCTGCGTCGCTTACTCCATATTCGCGCCGATTTGACCCGCCGCTTCGGCGAGCTGCGTCCCGATGTTTTCGTCGGTATCGACGCCCCTGACTTCAATATTACCCTCGAAGGGAATCTGAAAAAGCAGGGCATCAAAACCATTCACTACGTCAGCCCATCGGTCTGGGCCTGGCGACAAAAACGCGTTTTCAAAATCGGCAGATCCACCGATCTGGTGCTGGCCTTTCTGCCTTTCGAAAAAGCGTTTTATGACAAATTTAACGTTCCCTGCCGCTTTATCGGCCATACCATGGCGGATGCGATGCCGCTGGATCCTGACAAAGGCGCCGCGCGCGACCGGTTAGGGATCCCGCACGACGTGCGTTGCCTGGCGCTGTTGCCCGGTAGCCGCGGCGCGGAAGTCGAAATGCTCAGTGCGGACTTTCTGAAAACCGCGCAACTTCTGCGGGCTACCTATCCCGATCTGCAGGTGGTGGTGCCGCTGGTTAATGCTAAACGGCGGGAGCAGTTTGAGCGAATTAAAGCTGAGACGGCGCCGGATATGATCGTGCATATGCTGGACGGCCAGGCGCGCGATGCGATGATCGCCAGCGACGCCGCGCTGCTGGCCTCCGGGACGGCGGCGCTGGAGTGTATGCTGGCGAAATGCCCGATGGTGGTTGGCTATCGCATGAAGCCGTTCACCTTCTGGCTGGCGAAGCGGTTGGTTAAAACCGACTACGTCTCGTTGCCGAACCTGCTGGCCGGGCGCGAGCTGGTTAAAGAGCTGCTGCAGGATGAGTGCGAGCCGCAGGCGCTGGCTGCCGCCCTGCAGCCGCTGCTGGCCGATGGCAAAACCAGCCATGAGATGCATGAGACATTCCGCGCGCTGCATCAGCAGATCCGCTGCAACGCCGATGAGCAGGCGGCGGATGCCGTACTGGAGTTAGCAAAACAATGATGGAGTTCGTCTATCCGCATACCCATCTGGTTGCCGGCGTCGATGAGGTCGGGCGTGGCCCCCTGGTTGGCGCGGTGGTGACCGCGGCGGTGATCCTCGATCCGGCGAAGCCGATTGTGGGTCTGAATGATTCCAAAAAACTCAGCGAGAAGCGTCGACTGGCGCTCTTCGATGAGATTAAAGAGAAAGCGCTGTGCTGGAGCCTTGGGCGCGCCGAGCCGCATGAGATCGATGAGCTGAATATCCTGCATGCCACTATGCTGGCGATGCAGCGCGCCGTCGCCGGCCTGAGCATTGTGCCCGAGTTTGTCCTGATCGATGGCAACCGCTGTCCGTCGCTACCGATGCCCTCCCTGGCGGTGGTGAAAGGCGACAGCCGGGTGGCAGAAATCAGCGCAGCGTCTATTCTGGCAAAAGTCACTCGTGACGCCGAAATGGCCACGCTGGACCTCGCATTTCCCCACTACGGATTTGCCCAGCATAAAGGCTATCCCACCGCTGTTCACCTGCAGAAGCTGCAGGAACACGGCGCAACAGAGCATCACCGGCGCAGTTTCGGCCCGGTGAAGCGTGCCCTGGGCCTGGCGTCCAACTAAGTCACCGGGATCTAAAGATGGCTGAACCACGTTTCGTACACCTGCGGGTGCACAGCGACTATTCCATGATCGATGGGCTGGCAAAGACCGGGCCGCTGGTCAAGAAGGCGGCCTCGCTTGGCATGCCAGCGCTGGCGATCACCGATTTCACCAACCTCTGCGGGCTGGTGAAGTTCTACGGGACGGGACACGGCGCGGGGATTAAGCCGATCGTCGGCGCCGATTTCCACGTGCAGTGCGACCTGCTCGGCGACGAATTTACCGAGCTGACCGTGCTGGCGGCGAACAACACCGGCTACCAGAACCTGACTCTGCTGATTTCCCGCGCCTATCAGCGCGGCTACGGCGCCCTGGGGCCGTGGATCGATCGCGACTGGCTGGTGGAACATCAGGAAGGGCTGATTCTGCTCTCCGGCGGCCGTAAAGGCGACGTCGGCGTCAGCCTGATCCGCGGCAACATGCCGCTGGTTGAGCAGTGCGTCTCCTTCTATGAAGAGCATTTCCCGGATCGCTATTTTCTGGAGCTGATCCGCACCGGTCGTCAGGATGAAGAGAGTTATCTCCATGCCGCCGTAGCGCTGGCGGAAGCGCGTGGTCTGCCGGTGGTGGCGACCAACGATGTCCGCTTCCTCGACACTGGCGACTTTGACGCCCATGAAATCCGCGTCGCTATTCACGACGGCTTCACCCTCGACGACCCGAAACGGCCGCGCAACTACTCGCCACAGCAATATATGCGCAGCGAGGAGGAGATGTGCGAGCTGTTCGCCGATATTCCGGAAGCGCTGGCAAACAGCGTCGAGATCGCCAAACGCTGCAACGTCACCGTGCGGCTTGGCGAATATTTCCTGCCGCAGTTCCCGACCGGCGATATGACCACGGAAGATTTCCTGGTGATGAAATCGAAAGAGGGTCTGGAAGAGCGGCTGGAATTCCTCTTCCCGGATCCGGAAGTGCGCGCGAAGCGCCGGCCGGAATACGACGAGCGTCTGGATATCGAGCTGCAGGTGATCAACCAGATGGGCTTCCCCGGCTACTTCCTGATCGTGATGGAGTTTATCCAGTGGTCGAAGGATAACGGCGTGCCGGTCGGCCCGGGCCGCGGTTCCGGCGCCGGCTCGCTGGTGGCCTACGCGCTGAAGATCACCGATCTTGACCCGCTGGAATTCGACCTGCTGTTCGAACGTTTCCTCAACCCGGAACGTGTTTCGATGCCCGACTTCGACGTCGACTTCTGCATGGAGAAACGCGACCAGGTTATCGAGCACGTGGCGGATATGTATGGCCGCGACGCGGTATCGCAGATCATCACCTTCGGTACCATGGCGGCGAAGGCGGTCATCCGCGACGTGGGCCGCGTGCTGGGTCACCCGTACGGCTTTGTCGACCGCATCTCCAAGCTGGTGCCGCCCGATCCGGGCATGACGCTGGCGAAAGCCTTTGAGGCCGAGCCGCAGCTGCCGGAGATCTACGAGGCGGACGAAGAAGTGAAAGCGCTGATCGACATGGCGCGTAAGCTGGAAGGGGTGACGCGAAACGCCGGTAAGCATGCGGGCGGCGTGGTTATCGCGCCGACCAAAATCACCGACTTCGCCCCGCTGTATTGCGATGAGCAGGGGCTGCATCCGGTTACCCAGTTTGACAAGAACGACGTGGAATACGCCGGGCTGGTGAAATTCGACTTCCTCGGTCTGCGTACGCTCACTATCATTAACTGGGCGCTGGAGATGATTAACAAGCGCCGAGAGAAGAACGGCGAAGGGCCGCTGGATATCGCCGCCATCCCGCTGGATGACAAGAAAAGCTTCGACATGCTGCAGCGCTCGGAAACCACCGCGGTCTTCCAGCTTGAATCGCGCGGCATGAAAGATCTGATTAAACGCCTGCAGCCGGACTGCTTCGAAGATATGATCGCGCTGGTGGCCCTGTTCCGCCCGGGCCCGCTGCAGTCGGGGATGGTAGATAACTTTATCGACCGTAAGCACGGCCGCGAAGAGATCTCGTATCCGGACGTACAGTGGCAGCATGAAAGCCTGAAACCGGTGCTGGAGCCGACCTACGGCATCATCCTGTACCAGGAACAGGTCATGCAGATTGCCCAGGTGCTGTCCGGATATACCCTCGGCGGCGCGGATATGCTGCGTCGTGCGATGGGTAAGAAAAAGCCGGAGGAGATGGCCAAGCAGCGTTCTATCTTTGAGGATGGGGCGAAGAAAAACGGCGTTGATGGCGAGCTGGCGATGAAAATCTTCGACCTGGTGGAGAAATTCGCCGGTTACGGGTTTAACAAATCGCACTCCGCCGCATACGCGCTGGTTTCTTACCAGACGCTGTGGCTTAAGGCGCACTATCCGGCTGAGTTTATGGCGGCGGTAATGACCGCCGATATGGACAACACCGAGAAGGTCGTTGGCCTGGTGGACGAGTGCTGGCGTATGGGGCTGAAAATTTTGCCCCCGGATATTAACTCCGGCCTGTACCATTTCCACGTCAACGACGACGGCGAGATCGTCTACGGTATCGGCGCCATCAAGGGCGTCGGCGAAGGGCCGATCGAAGCGATCATTGAGGCGCGCAACAACGGCGGTTATTTCCGCGAGCTGTTCGACCTCTGCGCGCGGACCGATATTAAAAAGCTTAACCGTCGGGTGCTGGAAAAACTGATTATGTCCGGGGCGTTCGATCGTCTCGGTCCGCATCGCGCGGCGCTGATGAATTCACTGGGCGATGCGCTGAAAGCCGCCGATCAGCACGCCAAAGCCGAGGCCATCGGCCAGGCCGATATGTTCGGCGTGCTGGCGGAAGAGCCTGAGCAGATTGAACAGTCCTACGCCAGCTGCCAGCCGTGGCCTGAGCAGGTGGTGCTGGATGGTGAAAGGGAGACCCTGGGGCTGTACCTGACCGGGCACCCGATTAACCAGTATTTGAAAGAGATTGAGCGCTACGTCGGCGGCGTGAGGCTCAAAGACATGCATCCGACCGATCGTGGAAAAGTGACCACGGCGGCGGGGCTGGTGATTGCGGCGCGGGTAATGGTCACCAAGCGCGGCAATCGTATCGGCATCTGTACCCTGGATGACCGTTCCGGGCGGCTGGAGGTGATGTTATTCACCGACGCGCTGGATAAATATCAGCAGTTGCTGGAAAAAGACCGCATACTTATCGTCAGCGGACAGGTCAGCTTTGATGACTTTAGCGGGGGGCTTAAAATGACCGCCCGTGAAGTCATGGACATTGACGAAGCCCGGGAAAAATATGCTCGCGGGCTTGCTATCTCGCTGACGGACAGGCAAATTGATGACCAGCTTTTAAACCGACTCCGTCAGTCTCTGGAACCCCACCGTTCGGGAACCATTCCAGTGCACCTCTACTATCAGAGGGCGGATGCACGCGCGCGGTTGCGTTTCGGCGCAACATGGCGCGTCTCTCCGAGCGATCGTTTACTCAACGATCTGCGTGGCCTTATCGGCTCGGAGCAGGTGGAACTGGAGTTTGACTAATACAGGAATACTATGAGTCTGAATTTCCTAGATTTTGAACAGCCGATTGCAGAGCTGGAAGCGAAAATCGATTCCCTGACTGCGGTAAGCCGTCAGGATGAGAAACTGGATATTAACATCGACGAAGAGGTGCATCGTCTGCGCGAGAAAAGCGTAGAGCTGACGCGCAAAATCTTCGCCGATCTCGGTGCATGGCAGGTTGCGCAACTGGCGCGCCATCCGCGCCGTCCTTACACCCTGGATTATGTCCGCCTGGCGTTCGACGAATTTGACGAACTGGCCGGTGACCGCGCCTTCGCTGACGATAAAGCGATTGTCGGCGGTATCGCGCGTCTTGACGGTCGTCCGGTGATGATCATCGGCCACCAGAAAGGTCGCGAAACCAAAGAAAAAATTCGTCGCAACTTTGGTATGCCGGCCCCGGAAGGCTACCGCAAAGCGCTGCGCCTGATGGAGATGGCTGAGCGGTTTAAAATGCCGATCATCACCTTTATCGACACCCCGGGCGCCTACCCGGGCGTCGGCGCGGAAGAGCGCGGCCAGTCGGAAGCGATTGCCCGCAACCTGCGTGAGATGTCGCGTCTGAGCGTGCCGGTTATCTGCACCGTGATCGGCGAAGGCGGCTCCGGCGGCGCGCTGGCGATTGGCGTGGGCGACAAGGTCAATATGCTGCAGTACAGCACCTATTCGGTGATTTCGCCGGAAGGCTGCGCCTCCATTCTGTGGAAGAGCGCGGATAAAGCGCCGCTGGCTGCGGAAGCGATGGGCATTATCGCCCCGCGTCTGAAAGAGCTGAAGCTGATCGATTCTATCGTTCCGGAACCGCTGGGCGGCGCCCACCGCAACCCGGAAGCGATGGCGGCAAGCCTGAAAGCGCAGCTGCTGGCGGACCTGGCCGATCTCGATCTTCTCAGCGAAGAAGAGCTGCTGAACCGCCGCTATCAACGTCTGATGAGCTACGGTTACGCCTAAGTTTTCCGCTAGCGCAAAACACTAAGGGCCGGATTTTCCGGTCCTTTTTTTATGTGCGATGCGCCCAGGGGATTGCTATGATGCTGGGCTTAGGTGAATACCAGGAGGAAAGCGTGAATATCATCGCCATCATGGGGCCTCACGGCGTCTACCACAAAGACGAGCCGATCAAAGAACTGGAAGCGGCGCTGCAGCGCCAGGGCTTTCAGACCATCTGGCCGCAAAATAGCGCCGACCTGCTGCAGTTTATCGAGCACAACCCGCGCATCTGCGGGGTGATCTTCGACTGGGATGAGTACAGCGTCGATCTGTGCAGCGATATTAACCAGCTCAATGAATATCTGCCTCTGTACGCCTTTATTAACGCCCACTCGACGATGGACGTCAGCAGTCAGGATCTGCGCATGACGCTGTGGTTCTTCGAATATGCGCTGGGACTCTCCGAAGAGATCGCCACCCGCATCGGGCAGTATACCCGCGAGTACCTGGACAATATCACCCCGCCATTTACCCGCGCGCTGTTTAACTATGTGCAGGAGGGGAAATATACCTTCTGTACGCCGGGTCATATGGGCGGTAGCGCCTATCAGAAAAGCCCGGTGGGCTGCCTGTTCTATGATTTCTTTGGCGGGAATACGCTGAAGGCGGATGTCTCGATTTCGGTCACCGAGCTGGGCTCCCTGCTGGATCATACCGGCCCGCATCTGGAGGCGGAGGAGTATATCGCTCGCGCCTTTGGCGCCGAGCAAAGCTATATGGTGACCAACGGTACCTCGACGTCCAATAAAATTGTCGGTATGTACTCGGCGCCCGCCGGCAGTACCCTGCTGATTGACCGTAACTGTCACAAATCGCTGGCCCACCTGCTGATGATGAGCGATGTGGTTCCCCTGTGGCTGAAGCCGACCCGCAATGCGTTAGGGATCCTCGGCGGTATCCCCCGGCGCGAGTTTACCCGCGACAGTATTCAGCAGAAAGTGCGCGACACGGGCGGGGCGCAGTGGCCAGTGCATGCGGTGATCACCAACTCCACCTACGATGGGCTGCTCTACAACACCACCTGGCTTAAAGAGACGCTCGACGTCCCGTCGATCCATTTCGATTCCGCCTGGGTGCCGTATACCCATTTCCATCCGATATATCAGGGGAAAAGCGGCATGAGCGGTGAGCGGATCCCCGGAAAAGTCATCTTCGAGACGCAGTCGACGCATAAGATGCTGGCCGCGCTGTCGCAGGCCTCGCTGATCCACATTAAGGGCAACTATGATGAAGAGACCTTTAATGAAGCCTTTATGATGCATACCTCTACGTCGCCGAGCTATCCCATCGTCGCGTCGATTGAGACCGCGGCGGCGATGCTGCGCGGTAACTCCGGTAAGCGCCTGATCCAGCGCTCCATTGAGCGGGCGCTGGATTTCCGCAAAGAGGTGCAGCGACTGCGCGAGGAGTCGGACGGCTGGTTCTTTGATATCTGGCAGCCGGAAGCGGTGGATAAAGCCGAGTGCTGGCCGGTGGCGCCGGGCGATGACTGGCACGGTTTCAAAGATGCCGATGCGGATCATATGTACCTCGATCCGGTGAAAGTCACCATTCTGACGCCGGGTATGGACGAGCAGGGGAATATGGATGAAGAGGGGATCCCGGCGGCGCTGGTGGCGAAGTTCCTCGACGAGCGGGGCGTGGTGGTGGAGAAAACGGGCCCCTACAACCTGCTGTTCCTCTTTAGCATCGGTATCGATAAAACCCGGGCGATGGGTCTGCTGCGCGGCCTGACCGAATTTAAGCGCGCCTACGATCTCAATCTGCGGGTGAAGAATATGCTGCCGGATCTGTACGCGGAAGATCCCGACTTCTACCGCAACATGCGGATCCAGGATCTGGCACAGGGGATCCACCGCTTGATCCGCCAGCACCAGCTGCCGCAGCTGATGCTCAGCGCCTTTGACGTCCTGCCGGAAATGAAAATGACGCCGCATCATGCCTGGCAGCGCCAGATCAAGGGTGAGGTGGAAACCATTGAACTGGAGAACCTGGTGGGCCGAATTTCGGCCAACATGATCCTCCCTTATCCGCCGGGCGTACCGCTGCTGATGCCGGGAGAGATGATCACGGAGGAGAGCCGGGCGGTGCTCGACTTCCTGCTGATGCTCTGCTCAATAGGACGTCATTACCCGGGGTTTGAGACCGATATTCACGGCGCGAAGCGCGATGAGGACGGCGTGTATCGGGTACGAGTCTTAAAAAATGACGAAAGGCTTGCGCGTTAACGGCGCGCACGAGTAACGTGGCTGGCTTAACAGAAGGAGTTTGACCATGCTGGGTTTGAAGCGGGTTCACCATATTGCCATCATTGCGACTGACTACGCCCGTAGTAAAGCGTTCTATTGCGATATTCTGGGGTTTACGCTGCAAAGCGAGTTTTATCGCGCCGAACGTGACTCCTGGAAGGGCGATCTGGCGCTCAACGGCGAGTATGTGATTGAGCTGTTCTCGTTCCCGTTTCCGCCGGCCCGACCCAGTCGTCCGGAAGCCTGCGGGCTGCGTCATCTGGCCTTTAGCGTGGATGATATCGACGCTGCGGTGGCGCACCTGACGGCGCATGGCGTGGAGTGCGAAGCGATTCGCGTCGATCCCTTTACCGGTAAACGCTTTACCTTCTTTAGCGATCCGGACGACCTGCCGCTGGAAATATATCAGCAGTAAACCTTGCCAGCGCGACCCTGGCCCGGTAACGTGCCGGGCCATCACTTCTCGGTATGTTTGTGGTTATGACGGCTAACATTGCGCATACGCTTCATCCCCATCGCCAGCTGCTGGTGGCCTTCAGCGGCGGTCTGGACTCGACGGTTCTCCTGCATCAGCTGGTGCTGCTGCGGGAACAGGATCCCTCTCTGACGCTGCGGGCGGTGCATGTTCATCACGGCCTTAGCGCCCACGCAGACGACTGGGTGGCGCATTGTCGGCAAATTTGCCAGCAGTGGCAGGTGCCGTTGGCGGTGCATCGCGTGACGTTAGCCCGGGGCGGCCTGGGCGTCGAGGCCAATGCCCGCGCGGCGCGCTATCAGGCCTTTCAGGAGACGCTCCGCGCCGGCGAAGTGTTAGTGACCGCTCAGCACCAGGACGATCAGTGTGAAACGCTGCTGCTGGCGTTAAAACGCGGCAGCGGTCCGACCGGCCTGTCGGCGATGGCGCCATCGTCTCCCTTTGCCGGCAGTCGACTGCTGCGTCCTCTCCTCAATGAAACCCGGGAATCGCTGCGCCAGTGGGCGCTCGCCCACCAGCTGTCGTGGATTGAAGATGAGAGTAATCAGGACGATACCTATGACCGCAACTTCCTGCGCCTGCGGGTGATCCCGGTGCTGCGTGAGCGCTGGCCGCACTTTAGCGAGGCCGTCGCCCGCAGCGCCAGCCTGTGCGCCGAGCAGGAGCAGCTGCTGGACGAGATGCTGGCGGCGGAGCTGGCGTCGCTGGTGGCCGAAGACGGGTCGCTGGCTATCGCGCCGCTGACGTCAATGAGTTCTCCCCGCCGCGCGGCGTTGCTGCGTCGCTGGCTCGCCGGGCAGCAGGCGCCGATGCCGGCCCGCGAGGTGCCTGAGCGCCTCTGGCACGAGGTGGCGCTGGCGCGGGAAGATGCCAGCCCCTGCCTGCGGTTGGGGGAATTTACCGTCCGCCGTTTTCAGCAGCGCTTGTACTGGGTGAGATATGTACCCGGGCAGACGGACAGCGTCCAGCGCTGGACAGACTGGCGCCAACCGCTGCGGCTGGCGGACGGTCTTGGTGAGCTGGTGCTGCAGCCGGGCGGCAGGCTGCGCCCGCCCCCGGCGGATGAGCCAGTCACCGTCCGCTTTCGCGCCAGCGGCCATCTGCATATCGTCGGGCGTCATGGCGGCCGTAAGCTGAAGAAGATCTGGCAGGAGCTGGGCGTTGCTCCGTGGCGACGAGACACCACGCCGCTGCTGTTTTACGGCGAAACGCCGATTGCCGCAGCGGACGATCTGTTTGTGACTAACGAAGGTGAAGTCAAAGACGGGGAAGGGATCAGTCTGGCGTGGAGGAAAACGGGCGGTTAAGCCCGTTTTGATTCAGGATTCGCTCACCACCACGGTGCCGATTTCCGGGTGACTGAAGCTGGCGATTTTATCCAGGCGCAGCTCGCGGACGTTGCCGGCGAGTTCGACCACAAGATACTCGATATTTTTACGCGAGATTAGATCGCTGGCCTTCGCCTGCAGCTGTTCGCCATCCTTCAGCGCCAGCGTCAGCACCAGGTGATGCTGGCAGGCCAGCTCCAGGTTGTCGTAATCATCGCAGTTAATGGGTTGATAAGTATCATTCATTGACATAATCGCTCACCAGTAAGTTTGCTGCCGCATAAGCGGCCTTTTCCCTGACTGACTCCGAAAGGGCCTCATCCGCCGCAATCTCATTCAATACTTTCAACACGCAACCCAGCGCATCCGGGATATACCCTAAGTCTCCGCTGGCTATTTCCGCATACCGCTTGCGTATTAACTCACAATAGTGGTCCACATGCCCTCCTGTCAGCGTTCTGACTCAACCGTGGGATGCAAGTTTAAGCCTACGAAGATAAACTCTGTTTAGCAAGGGAACTATATCATAGTCATTTAAGCAATTTCAGCAGGATGAAACAGGTTGCTGCGATTGCTGACAGCCTTTTGTCGCCAGTTTCGCTACAATGTACGCCATTTTTTTCAGGAGTTTGTTCATGGCGCTGAAAGCGACGATATATAAAGCCGCGGTGAATGTAGCCGATCTGGATCGCAACCAGTTTCTGGATGCTAACCTGACGCTGGCGCAGCACCCGTCGGAAACCCAGGAGCGCATGATGCTGCGCCTGCTGGCGTGGATCAAATATGCCGATGAGCGGCTGCAGTTTACGCGCGGCCTCTCGTCAGACGACGAGCCGGAGCTGTGGCTGCTTAACGATCATCTCGGGGTTGATCTGTGGATCGAGCTGGGGCTGCCGGACGAGAAACGTCTCAAGAAAGCCTGCTCGCGGGCGCAGGCGGTGGCGTTGTTTGCCTATAACAGCCGGGCGGCTGAAATCTGGTGGCAGCAGAATCAGAACAAGCTTGCGGCGTACCCGAAGCTGACCATCTGGTATCTTGATGATGCCCAGCTGGCGCAGCTTAGCGCTTTTGCCGACCGCACGATGACGCTGCAGGCCACTTTGCAGGAGGGGAGCATCTGGTTGTCCGACGCTCAGAATAATCTGGAAATTCAGCTTACCGCCTGGCAAGGGCCGGCATGATTACTATCAGCCGCAGCGTGGCCATTGCCGATAACGAGATCACGCTGGAAGGTATTCGCGCCCAGGGGGCCGGGGGCCAGCACGTGAACAAAGCGTCGACCGCGATCCATCTGCGCTTCGATATTAAAGCCTCGAGCCTGCCGGCGTTTTACAAAGAGCGCCTGCTCGCCGCCAGCCACCACTTAATTTCTGCTGACGGTGTGGTTATCATTAAGGCTCAGGAATATCGCAGTCAGGAGATGAACCGCGAAGCGGCGATCGCCCGGCTGGTGGCCCTTATCAAAGAATTGACCGCAGTGCAAAAAAGTCGCCGGGAGACGCGACCGACTCGGGCATCCAAAGAGCGACGCCTTGCTTCCAAGGCGCAAAAGTCCTCAGTCAAGGCGCTGCGTGGGAAAGTTCGCCAGTGAAGGCGTCGGCGAACGGGTGGAATGGATCATAAGGAAAGTAGAGTGAAGAAAATCATATTCTCCGTGATAGCGGCCTGTTCGCTGTTCGCGCTGTTTGGTTGTAACCATCGCGCCGAAACTGACACGGTCCAGCCGGCGGCGATGGAAGAGCTCAAGCCGATGCAGCAAAGCTGGCGCGGGGTGCTGCCTTGCGCGGATTGCGAAGGCATCGACACCTCGCTGTTCCTGGAAAAAGACGGCACCTGGGTGATGAATGAGCACTACCAGGGCGCGCGTCGTGAACCATCCTCCTTTGCCTCTTACGGCACCTGGGCGCGTACGGCGGATAAGCTGGTACTGACCAACAGCAAGGGCGAAAAATCGTACTTTCGCGCGAAGGGCGACAAGCTGGAGATGCTCGACCGCAACGGGAGCCCCATTCAGTCTCCCCTCAACTATACCCTGGAGCCGGTGAAGGCCAGCCTGCCGACCACCCCGATGGCGATGCGTGGTATGTACTTCTATATGGCCGATGCGGCAACCTTTACTGATTGCGCGACCGGTAAACGCGTCGCGGTGGCGAATAATGCCCAGCTTGAGCGGGATTATGCCGCTGCCCGCGGCAATGATTCACGTCCGGTGCTGCTGGTGGTGGAGGGGCACTTTACCCTCGAGGCGAACCCGGATACCGGCGAAATGATGAAAACGCTGATGACGGATCAGGCTGGCAAATTTATTCCTGGGAAGGACTGCGGACACTGATTGTCCGGCTCCTGCGCGGGAAAAGCAGGTCGCCGGAATGAAGGTCGTTTTCGGCGATTTCGCGCAGTCCGCTGCCGGCAATCGAGCTTTGACGCTGGAGGGTGACAGCCCATGGCGGTGAGCGGCCATCGATAGCGGATGCGGAAGGGGCGCTGCGGCCGACGTCTACAGTGCAGGCGGTAAGCAGGAGCAGGGCGGAGGTAAGCAGCCCGCTGCTGAGGAGAGGTGCAGTCATGGGTACAGTCCTTGTAAAAAAAAGGCCCTGACATCCGTTCAGGGCCCTGAGTTGGGTGATTAGCCTTTTATCGCTTTAACCAGATATTCCACAATATCCCCGGTCTTGATCAGCTGCTTCTCACCGTTGCGACGATACTTGTATTCGATATCGTCGTTGTCGAGGTTACGATCGCCCAGCACGATGGTGTGCGGGATACCGATCAGCTCCATATCGGCGAACATCACGCCCGGACGCTCTTTACGATCGTCCATCAGCACTTCAATACCCTGGGCGCTCAGCTCGGCGTACAGTTTCTCCGCCAGCTCCTGCACACGGTAAGATTTATGCATGTTCATCGGCAGGATCGCCACCTGGAACGGCGCAATCGCATCCGGCCAGACAATACCGCGATCGTCAAAGTTCTGCTCAATCGCCGCCGCCACCACGCGAGTGACCCCGATACCATAGCAACCCATGGTCAGGATCTGGTTGCGGCCATCTTCGCCCTGGACCGCGGCTTTCATCGCCTCGGAGTACTTCGTCCCCAGCTGGAAGATATGACCCACTTCGATACCGCGCTTGATAAGCAGGGTACCTTTGCCGTCCGGGCTCGGATCGCCGGCAACGACGTTACGGATGTCAGCGACTTCCGGCGTGGCGACATCGCGGTCCCAGTTGATGCCGAAATAGTGTTTGCCGTCGATGTTGGCGCCGGCGGCGAAATCGCTCATCACCGCCACAGTACGGTCGATAATCACCGGCACCGGCAGGTTCACCGGACCCAGGGAGCCCGGACCGGCTTTCACCAGGGCGCGGATCTCTTCTTCGGTGGCGAAGGTCAGCGGGCTGGCGACCTGCGGCAGTTTTTCCGCTTTCACTTCGTTCAGCTCGTGATCGCCGCGCACCAGCAGGGCAACCAGCGGGGAAGCGCTATCTTCAACCGCTTTCACCAGCAGGGTTTTCACGGTTTTTTCGATCGGCAGGTTGAACTGCTCAACCAGCTCGGCGATGGTTTTGGCGTTCGGCGTGTCGACCAGGGTCAACTCCTGGGTGGCGTCCGCGCGCGGCGTTTTCGGCGCAACGGCTTCCGCAAATTCGATGTTTGCCGCGTAGTCGGAGCTGTCGGAGAAGATCACATCGTCTTCGCCGCTCTGCGCCAGCACCTGGAATTCATGAGAGGCGCTGCCGCCGATGGAGCCGGTATCAGCCTGTACCGCGCGGAAATCCAGCCCCATACGGCTGAAGATTTTGCTGTAAGCGGCGTACATCGCATCGTAGGTTTCCTGCAGCGATTCCTGCGAAGTATGGAAAGAGTACGCATCTTTCATCAGGAATTCGCGGGAGCGCATCACGCCGAAACGCGGGCGCACTTCGTCGCGGAATTTGGTCTGGATCTGATAGAAGTTCAGCGGCAGCTGCTTATAGGAGTTCAGCTCGTTGCGGATCAGATCGGTGATGACCTCTTCGTGGGTTGGACCGAGGACGAACGGACGATCGCCACGATCGGCAATGCGCAGCAGTTCCGGGCCGTACTGCTCCCAGCGACCGCTCTCCTGCCACAGTTCAGATGGCTGAACGACCGGCATTAACACCTCGATCGCACCGGCGTTGTTCATCTCTTCACGCACGATGTTTTCGACTTTTTTCAGGACGCGCACGCCGGTCGGCAGCCAGGTGTATAACCCGGAGGCCAGCTTGCGGATCATCCCGGCGCGCAGCATCAGCTGGTGGCTGATTACCTCGGCGTCGGCAGGTGTCTCCTTCAGAGTGGAGAGCAGATATTGGCTAGTACGCATGTTGTAACGGTTCCAGTTAAACGAGCGGAACAGGCTGGTTGCCCAGCCTGAAACAAAAAAAGTGGTTTAGTTTACCAGTGTGGCAAAGATGCCAAAAGAGAGGAAAATAAAATTAGCGCGCTTCGAGGGCAAAGACTTCAAAACCGGAGGCAGTCACCCGCCAGCGGACGTTGAAATCCAGCAGCCAGACGGCGTAATTTTTGCCTGCCTCTTCCTCCTTACGGTAGGCCGGACGCGGATCCTGCGCCAGCACCTCTCGGATAAACGCCTTCAGGTGCGGATAACGCTTCTCCAGATGCAAAAGCTGCGTTTCGACGTCGGCGGTAAAACTGACGACCTGATCCGCCTGCGGCGCCTGTTGCGCGTAGCTGGCGTGCGCGTTGGGCAGCGCTTCGGCAAACGGCAGATAGGGTTTGATGTCGACCACCGGCGTACCGTCGACGAGATCGAGGCTGCCGAGTTCCAGTATCACCTGCTCTTTCTGACAGCGAACGCCCTTCAGCTCAACCAGAGACATGCCAATGGGATTGGGGCGAAAGGTGGAGCGGGTGGCGAAGACGCCCATACGCGCGTTGCCCCCGAGACGGGGAGGGCGCACCGTCGGACGCCAGCCGCCTTCCATGGTCTGATGAAACACAAACAGGATCCACAGATGGCTGAAGCTTTCCAGACCACGCACGGCGTCGGCCTGGTTGTAGGGCGCGATCAGATGGAGTTCTCCGCCGCCGTGCTTGACCAGACCCGGCTGGCGAGGTACGGCAAACTTCTCTTTATACGGCGAGCGGATCACGCCTATTTGCGCGAACTGAAATGCACTCATTGCGCCGAGACGTTAAGCGCCGAGCCCAGACAAACCGCCTGACGGTAGCAGCCTGGGGTGCCGCTGGTCACTTCGCAGCGGTGCAGCAGGACAGCATTGGCTTTCATACGTGCGGCATTAATCTGCAGGCGCTTGCGGGCGGTAGGGATATTCGGCGGAGAATCCTGATTCGAGGCCTGGCAGGACTCGCCAGACACTTCCCCCAGATCGCGGAATGGTTTACCTACCAGCTCTGACGCATCGGTATAAATACGTACCGGCGCCGGACGGGTTGCGCGTGGTTTGCTCGGCTCCGATTTAACCGGGGGAGTTGCAGTGCTTTGAACAGGTTCAACGGGAGATCTGCTTAGCATGGAACAACCGCTTAACATGAGTGCTAACAAACAGACCGGTAAAGCACGCATAGTATTTCCTCAATGAATAAAAAACAGGGCGTTATTGAATCAGGTGCTTGCATAAATGACAAGACGGGCGTGAAGCCCGTCCTGAATGATATTACGGTGAGAAAAGATTACCAGCCTTTCACTGCGCCGCCGTTAAAGATCTTGTTTGCTGCTTCGTAAACTTCATCGCTCTGGTAAGCCTGAACGAATTTTTTCACATTCTCAGCATCTTTATTGTCTTCACGCGCCACGATCAGGTTCACGTACGGCGACTCTTTCCCTTCAACAAAGATGCCGTCTTTCGCCGGGGTCAGGCCAATCTGGCTGGCGTAAGTGGTGTTGATAACGGCCAGCGCAATCTGCGCGTCGTCAAGAGAACGCGGCAGCTGCGGCGCTTCCAGTTCAACAATCTTCAGGTTTTTCGGGTTCTCGACGATATCCAGCGAGGTCGGCAGCAGGCCTACGCCGTCCTTCAGTTTGATCAGGCCCACCTGCTGCAGCAGCAGCAGAGAACGACCGAGGTTGGTCGGATCGTTAGGGACGGCGATCTGCGAGCCCGGCTGCAGTTCGTCCAGCGATTTGATTTTCTTCGAGTAACCCGCGATCGGGTAGACGAAGGTGTTGCCGACAGCCACCAGCTTGTAGCCGCGGTCTTTAATCTGCTGGTCGAGATACGGTTTATGCTGGAAGGCGTTGACGTCGATATCGCCTTTGCTCAGCGCTTCGTTCGGCAGAACGTAATCGTTGAAGGTCACCAGCTCAACGTCAAGGCCATACTTCTCTTTTGCCACTTTCTGCGCGACTTCAGCGACCTGCTGCTCCGCCCCGACGATAACGCCGACTTTAATATGATTCGGATCTTTTTCATCCTGACCGCAACCCACCAGCGCCAGAGAACCGATTAACGCACCAACTGCCGCAAAGGTTTTGAAATTAAAGGCCATGTTATTTCCTTCCTGTAAGAATGAGTGTTGTCTGCCAATAACGTTATTTATGAGTCACAGCCCGGACGATGCGATCGCCAGAGAATTGAATTAAATAAACCAGAATAACTAGCAATACCAGTACGGTATTCATCACGGTGGCGTTGTAGCCGATATAGCCATACTGATAACCAATCTGCCCCAGACCGCCGGCGCCCACCGCGCCGCCCATGGCGGAATAGCCCACCAGGGTGATCAGGGTGATGGTGGCGGCGTTGACCAGACCCGGCAGCGCTTCAGGCAGCAGAACCTTACGCACGATCTGCAGCGGCGTGGCGCCCATCGCCCGGGAGGCTTCGATAAGGCCGGTCGGGATCTCCAGCAGGGCGTTCTCCACCATGCGAGCGATAAACGGCGCGGCGCCCACCGTCAACGGCACGATCGCCGCCTGCAGGCCGATTGAGGTGCCGACGATCACGCGGGTAAACGGGATCATCCAGACCAGCAGGATAATGAACGGGATGGAGCGGAAAATGTTCACCAGCGCCGACAGCGTCCGGTACAGTTTAGCATTGGCGACGATTTGCCCCGGACGGGTCACGTACAGCAGCACGCCCACCGGCAGACCAAGGACAAAACCGAAGAAGCCGGAGACAAAGGTCATTGCCAGCGTTTCCCATACGCCGCGCAACAGCAGCCACATCATTGCCTCAGACATAACCCAATACCTCTACTTTTACATGATGTTCCTGCAACCAGGCGATAGCCGCCTGAGTGTCTTCCTGTGTACCGTGCATTTCGGTCAGCATGATGCCGAACTTCACCCCGCCGGCATAATCCATCTGCGCGCTAATAATGTTGTTATTCACGTTGAAGCGACGCGCGGTTTCAGAAAGCAGCGGCGCATCGACGGAGTGGCCGGTAAATTCCATGCGCAGCATCGGTACGCTATCCGCTGTGGCGGTAGGTTTCAGGCGCGCCTGGTAGTCATCAGGAATATCCAGGTGCAGCGTCGACTGAATAAACTGCTGGGCCAGCGGCGTCTTCGGATGGGAGAAGACTTCGCTCACCGTGTCCTGTTCAATCAACTGGCCGTTGCTAATCACCGCCACGCAGTCGCAGATGCGTTTCACTACATCCATTTCGTGGGTGATCAGCAGGATGGTCAGCCCCAGGCGACGGTTAATGTCTTTAAGCAGTTCGAGAATGGAACGGGTGGTGGCCGGATCCAGGGCGCTGGTGGCTTCATCGCACAGCAGCACCTTGGGGTTACTGGCCAGCGCGCGGGCAATGGCGACACGCTGTTTCTGGCCGCCGGAGAGATTAGCCGGATAGCTGTCGTGCTTATCGCCCAGGCCGACAAGATCCAGCAGCTCCGTCACACGGCGTTTGATTTCTGCCTGCGGCGTGTTATCCAGCTCCAGGGGTAACGCTACGTTGCCGAAAACGGTGCGGGATGCCAGCAGGTTAAAATGCTGGAAAATCATGCCAATCTGACGGCGAGCGCGGGTTAGCTCTTTTTCCGACAGCGCAGTCAGTTCCTGACCGTCAACCTGTACGCTGCCCTCGGTCGGGCGCTCCAGCAGGTTAACGCAGCGAATCAGCGTACTTTTACCGGCGCCTGAGGCACCGATGACGCCGTAAATTTGTCCGGCAGGGACATGCAGGCTGACATTGTTCAGCGCCTGAATGCTGCGATTCCCCTGCTGGAACACTTTGGTGATATTGGAAAGTTTAATCATCAGTTATTTATTATCGTTTAGCCGTTTGCCGTGGCATTTTCTTCTGCCGTATCCAGGCGATGCCTGGCAATGAAATGGATGTTAAGGCATCCAGACGTCTAAATCAATCTGACTCTTTATAATGAGCACTTTCTTGCATGCGGAAACATGCGATACTAACGGCACTAGCCTTTTTCAGGAGCAAACCGGTGGCAAAGTCAGTACCCGCAATTTTTCTCGACCGTGACGGCACCATTAATGTCGATCATGGCTACGTCCACGAAATCGACAATTTTGAATTTATCGATGGCGTCATTGACGCAATGCGCGAGCTCAAAGAGATGGGCTACGCGCTGGTGCTGGTCACTAACCAGTCCGGTATTGCTCGCGGTAAATTTACCGAAGCCCAGTTTGAAACGCTGACTGAATGGATGGACTGGTCTCTGGCAGACCGTGGCGTCGATCTGGACGGTATCTATTATTGCCCGCATCACCCGCAGGGTGCGGTTGAGGAGTACCGTCAGACCTGTGATTGCCGTAAACCGCATCCGGGGATGCTGATCTCCGCCCGCGATTATCTGCATATCGATATGGCCGCTTCCTATATGGTAGGGGACAAACTGGAAGATATGCAGGCTGCAGCGGCCGCTGATGTCGGTACTAAAGTGCTGGTGCGTACCGGTAAGCCTGTTACTGAAGAAGCGGAAAAAGCCGCGGATTGGGTGCTAAATAGCCTGACCGAGCTGCCGGCGGCGATTAAAAAGCAGCAAAAATAAGCGTTGCGTATAAAAGATGAGCGGTTGAAATAAAATTGTATTTTTCCGCTTGTCATTCCCGGCGGGCTCCCTATAATGCGCCTCCATCGACACGGCGGATGTGAATCACTTCACACAAACAGCCGGTTCGGTTGAAGAGAAAAATCCTGAAAAACGGGTTGACTCTGAAAGAGGAAAGCGTAATATACGCCACCTCGCGACAGAGCGCTAAAGCGCGTCGCAACTGCTCTTTAACAATTTATCAGACAATCTGTGTGGGCACTCAAAGTGACATGGATTCTTAACGTCCTCGGACGAAAAATGAATACCAAGTCTCAAGAGTGAACACGTAAT